>NZ_QVMH01000005.1:57078-105101 GCF_010501035.1 Paludibacter sp. 221 | reverse complement strand
CAAAGATAGTTGTCGGGCTAGCCCGACAACTATCTCATAAATTATTAATACTTTTGTCTAATCAAACCTGTAACGGTTTTTTAGGACTAGTCATGTGTTTTTATTTGTTCGGATATTCTAAGAAACTGTTTTCTGTATCAGAATTTATATTGCATCCTTAATGTAAACACATCATCTTTTCTATCTTTTTCATAACCGGATAAAACTTCCGTTTTTTCATTTTTATTTATCTCATAATAAGCGGTCAACCGTATGTTGGCATTTGCATTCCAAAGCATGCCGAAACCGAATGTGTTTTGCGCAATATCGCCTTTTGCCGTATTGCTTTGTCCTATTTCGTTACCGAAAATTTTTGTGTTCGGATCGTACCAGTCGTATTTCAATACAGCGGCAAGCGGAAGTTTTCCCAAATCCTGTACAAGTATCACATATCCACCACCGAAATTACGAATATATGTATCGTTTGCCGGCAGCGAAGTAGCATTCGGACTTTTGCTACCCGAATCTTTTCCGGGTTGTGTGCCGAATAAGTATTCCGCCCGCAGACAGGTGGCCCCCAATATGCTTTTAACACCGAATTGCGCATCAAGACCGATATATTCGCGTTTGGCAAATTTTCCGATATTATCCGCGTTATTATCAAGTACAAAAGAAGTTCCGTTCATTGTATAAATATTTTCAGAACCTTGATACACGCCGCCATTGTAATAAGACACACCACCGCTGAGTTGGATATTTTTCCACGCTTTATTGGCTGATAAATGTCCGATAAAATCCTTGCGATTGTCGGCATCCTGCTTTATTCCGTTTCCGGCAAAAAGCCCGGCTTCCAATTTTAGAAAGTTAAGAGCCGATGTTTTTGGAGCTTGTAGAGTAAGCATAGCACCTAAATCGCGTTCGTCGGGGAAAAGCGTTTGAAATACAGCAGAACGTTCGGGCGATTCGCGGCGCGAAGAAGAATAACTGATTTCGTTCCCGAAAGGACGGTCGAAAACACCGGCTTTTAGAGAAATTGATTTCAACCACGGAGCTTTTATGCTTAGATAAGCATCTTTTATGCCGACGCCTTTTTCTGTAATATCTAACTGAAAAACACCGGAGGCAATGCCTTCTTCGTAGGTAAATTTAATGCGTCCCCGGCGAATACCTACGCGGTTGAACGATTCTTCGGGATTTTCGTTTGCCGAGCCAACTTTGAGCGATGCATTCTCTTCGCCCCACTGAATTTGCCCTTGAACGTAACCGGAAATTTTTAGTTTTTGAAGTTTTTTGATCGCTTCGGATTGGAGTTTGTTTTCCTGTTCCAATTTTTCAATCCGTTCTGTCGAAGATTGCTCTTGAGCAAACGCATTGCTTAATAAACACAAGCAAGTCAATAGTGTAAAAGCGCTTTTTCTTATATACATAATCATGTTTCAGTTATTCCGGTGCAAACATATTTCCAAAACATTACAAAGACCAAACTTTTTTGTTACGAAAAAAATAAGATTTGATGCAGTAATACTGTGTTCATTCATTTTTTATTAATGGGATTATTTTCGGCTTTATTTTAAAATTATTCAACAATTAACAAGCATGAATTGAGGGTAAACGCCTATTATTCTTCAGACATAAAATTATGATTAAGTAATATATCCAGCTTATAAAAGCTCAACAACAGTTAACCATTTATAGGTATTTTCCCGCGTGCTAAAATACCCAAAACAAGTGATTGTAGTACTTTGTTCTCAAGAGTAATTTTGCAATCGACTTTCAAGATTGTATTTTTCAATTAGATAATTTCGATGAACAAATATATATTATTCTTTCTTTCCACATTTATTACAAATTTTTCTTTTGCTGAAAATGGAATGTTAAATTCTATCACAGGCACAGTAAAATCCTCTTCGGGCGAACCGCTCGATTATGTTTCCGTTTATATAAAAGGTACGCATTACGCCTGTTTTTCGGATGAGAAAGGGCGTTTTACGCTCGATGTTCCGCGAGGAAAACAAGAACTGGTATTTTCATTGCTCGGATTCCGGAATAAATCGGTTGAAATCAATGTTGCCAAAAAGGGCGAATCGCAAACAGTAAACGTAGTGCTGGAAGAGTCGTCTCAAGAGCTTTCAGAAGTGGAAGTACGCGGAAAATCGGCAGTGCGAAAAGTAAACGAATCGGCATTCAACGCAGTGGCAATCGACGTGAAAGCATTGCACAACACCACCGGAGGGCTTTCGGACGCGTTGGCGAAAGCGCCGGGAATAAAGCTTCGTGAGTCGGGCGGCGTGGGTTCGGACATGAAGCTCTCGCTCGACGGATTCAGCGGACGGCATGTGAAGATTTTTATCGACGGGGTGCCGCAGGAAGGAGCCGGAGCTTCGTTCGGAATTAATAATATTCCGGTAAATTTTGCGGAGCGAATCGAAATTTACCGCGGCGTTGTACCGGTAGAATTCGGTTCCGATGCACTGGGTGGCGTTATCAATATCGTTACCATAGCTAAGGGAAACAGGCGGCGAACGTTTGCGGACGTGTCGTATTCCTACGGATCGTTCAACACGCACAAATCGCACATAAACGTTGGACACACGGCTAAAAACGGCTTTACGGTCGAATTGAACGCTTTCCAGAATTATTCGGACAATAGTTATTATGTTTACACTTCCGTAAAAGAATTTACCGAGCATGGCGATTATATTGACACCGACAAAATCGAAAAAGCAAAACGTTTCCACGACACTTATCACAATGAAGCGGTAATTGCTAAAGTGGGTGTTGTGGGGAAAAAATATGCCGACCGGCTGCTTTTGAGTGTGAATCTTTCGCAAAGCGACAAAGAAATTCAGAACGGCGTGGAACAAACTATTGTGTTTGGTCAGAAAAGGCGGAAATCCGATTCCTTTATGCCTTCACTTGAATACCGTAAGCGGAATCTGTTCGTGAAAGGCTTGGACATGAATTTAACAGCAAATTACAACCGCAATCAAACCCATAACCTGGATACGGCGACTTACCTTTACAACTGGCGCGGCGAATCGAAATATAACAATGGAAAATTGGGAGAACAAAGCTATCAGAACGCACGCAGCAACAACGATAACTGGAATGGCACGCTCAATGTGCGCTACCGGATTGGCGACCAACATACTCTTTCGCTGAACCATGTATTGACCGCTTTTACCCGCAAAACACTTGGAAATTCGGAAACACAATCGGCCTCAAGTGCTATGGATAAAGTTTCACAAAAAAATATTACCGGGCTGTCATATCATTTTAATTACGACAGAAAATGGAACATTTCCCTTTTCGGGAAATACTACAACCAATTTAGCGAAGGTCCGCGAAACGAATCGGCGGAAAGCGGCTCGTATAACTATGTACAATTTTCGGAAACAGCGGATGCTTGGGGATATGGAGCTGCCGGAACGTATTTTTTCCTTAAAAATTTTCAAACAAAAATATCGTATGAAAAAGCCTTGCGCTTGCCGACCACCGACGAACTTTTCGGCGACGAGGACCTCGAACTCGGAAGCATGAATCTGAAACCCGAACGGAGCGACAATTTTAACGCGAGCCTATCGTATAATGCCGATTTAAAAAAACATGCCATTTATGTCGAAGGCGGATTCCTGTACCGCGACACGAAAGATTATATCCGCCGTGTAACAAACAAATTTAGTGGGGGGCTTTTTTATGCTTCCCACGAAAATCACGGTCGTGTGAAAACTATTGGACTAAACGCTGAACTGCGTTACACCTATTCAAACCTATTTTCGGTCGGCGGCAACTTGACAAGCCAGAATATTCGCGACTACGAAAAATATGTAACCGGCGGTTCACTGCAACAAAGTTCGACCTACAAAGTGCGCATACCGAATATGCCCTATTTCTTTTTCAATACAGACGCCGCGGTTTATTTCCACAACCTTTTCGGCAAAGGAAACACGCTTACCCTAACTTATGCTAATTTCTTTGTGAACGAATTTCCGCTTTATTGGGAAAATCATGGAAATTCCACCACAAAAATGCGCGTTCCGAATCAGTTTTCGCACGACATTTCGCTGGCATACAGCATAAAAAACGGACGCTACAATCTTTCGTTCGAATGCCGCAACTTCACCAACGAAAGGCTTTACGACAACTTCAACCTGCAAAAAGCCGGACGTGCGTTTTACGGAAAGTTCAGATATTATCTTAGTAAATAAACAGTTGAGTAAACTGGAATACACATTCTCTTTGCCTAAAAGGCAGAACTTAAACATAATCTCTAAAAAAAACACAAACAATAATTTAACAAATAAAAAATGAAAAAAGTAAATTTTTTTGGGGCTTTGACAGCTCTTTTCTGTATTGGAATGTTCGCTGCCTGTGATGGCGACGAACCAAACAACAACAATAACAACGGCAGTGCCGGAACCACTAAATATGTTGTCGGCGCTTCCAGCAGCGAAGCGGTTTATCTGCTCGAAGCGGAAAATCTGGACACGGACGACATTTCGATAACAGGCGCGGGTGAAGAAGCAAAAACAGCCACCGCATGGGTTTTTCACTCAGGTACCTACGCCTACCGTTTGGTGTACAATCAAGGAAATTCGGGAACAGGTTCTTCGTATATTTTAGACGCGAACGGAAATTTGAAAGAACGCAGTATTGCTTTCGAAATCACCAATCGTTTTACAACTTACGGACCTTACGATAAGTATGTTATCACTGGCGCTTCGGGCACGACCAACAACTACGACGCGGCGGACACCGAAAAAGCCTATCCTAAATACGGAATAACGTTTACATACCTAAACGTGGAAACGCAAATGCTAAACACCAAAACCATAGTAACCGAAAATCTGGTTGACGATAACGGCGAATACTACACCGTTTCGGGCATTGCTGATGCCGGCGGAAAACTGTATACCGCCCTTTGTCCGCAAGGTTACAGTCCTTATGGTGTATGGAAAAATCAGGAAAAAATCAGCGAACTGGCAACCGAAGCAGGTGTCGAGCCCGAGAGTCTGATTACGCAAACCGAAGGAAAATACAATGCTATTTCAACCACGCTGCACCCTAACCGCGTATGGATGGCAATTTACGATAATGTAAATTTTGAAAACCCGAAAATTATTTCGGACGACCGTTTGAGCTTTGCCACTTCGCGCCGCCAGTCACAATTTTATTCCACTATCGAGGCCGACGAAAATGGAAATATATATGTATTTTCGGCTGCTAACGCAAAAAACAATGCTGACCCTCACAAATCGGACAAACCGTCGGGCGTGCTTCGCATAAAAGCCGGCACCGAAACGTTCGACAAGGATTATTATTACAATATAGAGGAACTTTCGGGCGGACGCCATTTGTATCGTGTTTACTACATTTCGGATGGATATTTCTTGTTACGCATGTATGCCAACCCCGGCGAAAGCACGGCAAATAAAAACGACACACGCCGCTTGGCGATTTTCAATGCGGCGAACGGCGATTTCACTTGGGTAAACGAAGGACTTCCCGCGCAAGATATTATCAGCGATTTCGGACTTTTTGCCTATGCCGAAAACGGACTTGCCTACATTCCGGTTGTAACTACCGACGGCACCGATCCGGCTATCTACATTATCGACCCCGCCACGGCAAAAGCCATGAAAGGAATCACCGTAAATACTGCAACCAGCGTTGCCGCGATAGGAAAATTGAGTTATAAAGAATAAAAACAATTGAAAATTGAGAGTTGAGAAACGTTTTCAACTTTCAATTTTCAACTTTCAAAAGCTTATGATAAAAGTATTAATTGATTTATTAGGTTTCCTCAGAACAACAGCACCACTTCTTGTATCACTTGTTATTTTTACGTTGTTGTTCATTTTATTGGCAAAATCAATAAAAAAGCATGCGAAAATCTATTATATTGCATTTTCAATACCATTTTTAATGCATGCTGTTCCCACTATCCTGCGATGGTGTGGCATTGAAGTAGAATTTAGTTTTACCAGAATTCCTATTCTTGGCGAAATTATCCGCGATTATATCCACATGGGGGCTTTCGGACATCCATTGCTTATTATTATTATGTATATGGGAGCTTTGAATATCAAAAATCCTTATGTAAAAAGGCTCATGAGTATTCGGAAAGAATTGTCGATTATTTCAGGATTTCCCGTTTTCACTCACTCATTAGTGCGGGTTGCGAACAATTTCCCCAATTCGCTGAAATACTTTACCGACCATACCGAATATATGGCGAATCCACGTGTTACAAGCGAATTAGGAGCCGGTATCAGTAGTTTTAGCCTGGTGCTTGGCATCGCGCTGTTGGCGTTATTTATTCCCCTTTGGATTACTTCATTCGATTCCATACACAAACGAATGGGAAGCATAAAATGGAAAAAATTACAACGCTGGTCGTATGGACTTTACGCCATGCTGTTTATTCATGCCATGGGAATACAAGTCGGAGGAATGATAAGCAGGAATGCATCGTCCACCAACGAGAATAAAAAAACAGAAATTGTTACTGTTGCCGAAATTCCACAAGGCAGAACCGAACAAAATGAAAAATCGGGAAAAAAACAAGACAAACGTGTAGAAGAAATTTCGGACATAAACTCAGTACAGCAAAAACAAAATAAAAGCGACGAAGTAAGCGCGTTAACTTCCGTTCGGCAACAACCGGCAGGAGGCGGAAAAGCACGAACAAAAGGGTTTGCCGATTTTCAAGTGAGTCGGGAAACCAGACAAATTATATCAATCGTTTCATTACTTCTGATTTACGGGTCATATCTTTTTTTGAGAGTGAGAAAAGCTGTAAGAAAAAATAAAACAAGAAACAATTTTTGAATTTATTTTCAGCAACAACCTCTTAGCACCGCAGATGCGAGATTATGAATAACCTCGCACCTACGGTGCTTTTAACCTGCTTTTTATACAAGAATAATTTCAACTACGCATTTGTCGGATGAACCTTATTTTTTTCAATATATTTAATAAACGCCTCATTCACAACTCTATTTCCACCCGCAGTAGGATAGTTACCTGAGAAATACCAATCGCCGGTATGGTTCGGACAGGCTCGGTGCAGATCTTTAATGGATTGAAACACGATCTCGATTTCGGCTTGCGTACCTTCGGGGGTAAGAATTTGAGCTATTTTTCGGGAAATTTCGTCGGCTGTGAAAGGGTTGTAAATATCTTTCACATGGTTCACAATCTGCTCTTTGGGAAGATTTTCCTGTGCTTTGCATTTTTGGTACGTGTCCTCAATAATGTGCGACATTCCGCGTTCTTTTAACAGGGCAATCGTAGCACGAAAAGCCACAAAATCGTCCATGCGGTTCATATCAATTCCGTAGCAGTCGGGATAGCGAATTTGAGGGGCGGACGACACAATGACAATTTTACGGGGGTGCAAGCGGTCGAGAATTTTTATAATACTCTGTTTCAATGTTGTTCCGCGCACAATGCTGTCGTCGATTACAACCAAATTGTCGTCGTAAGGGCGGATTGAGCCGTAAGTAATATCGTACACATGCGCAGCCAAATCTTCCCGTGTACTGCCTTCGGTAATGAACGTGCGCAGCTTTATGTCTTTTATCGCTACTTTTTCGCGCCGGATACGGAAAGGTAGTTTCTGCTTGTGCGAATATTTGTCCAAGCCTTCCATCATGCCATAAAAGGCCACTTCAGCGGTGTTCGGAATAAAGGAAAAAACAGTGTTTTCCAAATCATTATCAATGGATTTCAAAACATTGGGAATGAGTAATTCGCCCAATATTTTGCGTTCCTGGTAAATATCGCGGTCGCTTCCACGCGAAAAATAAATGCGCTCGAACGAGCAAGGTTTCACATTTTGGGGTTCACGGATTTGTTCGGTGCGAATTTCGCCATCGGCTTTTACGAAAAAAGCCTCGCCGGGAAGCAATTCTTTCACTTCATCAATATCGACATTCATAACCGTCTGAATGACGGGACGTTCGGAAGCGACTACCGCAATTTCGTCGTCGTAGTAATAAAAGGCGGGACGAATGCCGCAAGGGTCGCGCATGGCAAACATTTCGGTCGTTCCGGTGATACCGCAAATAACATATCCCCCGTCCCAAACGCGGGAAGTTTCGCGCAGTATGTGCGACAAATCAGGTTTTTCCGATTCGTCCAACATCCCGCCTAGCATTTCGAGCAGCATAAACGTATCGGAATACAAACGCGGGTGCTCACCACGTTTTACCAAATAATCGAAAATTTCGTTCACATTTGTCATATTGAAATTGCCGCAGAGCATCAGGCTTCGCATGCGCTTTTGGTTTCGGCGCAGAAACGGGTGTACATACGCCATACCCGACCGTCCGGTAGTGCTGTATCGCAGGTGTCCCATGTAAGCTTCGCCGCAAAACGGAAGATTGGCGGCATTATCGGGCGAGACTTGCGCAATTGCGTGGTGGATATTTTCAAATACTTCGCTGATGGCGCCGCTTCCCATAGCGCGCTCGCGAAAAATGTATTCGGTCCCGGGCTGAGCTGTCGCGCTAACACAACCCGCGCCCGCGCCTTCCTGCCCGCGGTTGTGCTGTTTTTCCATCAGCAAATACAGCTTGTTTAACCCGTGTTGCCAAGTGCCGTATTTTTCAACGTAATATTCTATCGGTTTTAGTAAACGAACTAACGCGATTCCGCATTCGTGCTTGAGTTGTTCCATCTTCTTTGAAAATTGAAAGTGAGTCTTGTGCTAATTAAAAAATGAAAATTGAAAGAACTAATGTGATATTTTGCCTGAAAATGTCTTACGCTCGACAAAACTCAAGGCGGTACTTTCGGAATTTTCCGAACCCATAACATGTTGTACGGTGTTTGCCGCTTCTTGTTAGAAACGAGAGAAAGAAAGCTATCAAAATGACACGTTTTCCTTCTTGCGAGGTTCCCGCAAACCCCAACTTGCGGCATCGGCTGCTTTGCTGGATAATGAATAGCACTATTGTTTTATGAGACGCGGCAAGCCACGTCTCTACTGCCATTTTATTCATTATTCATTTTTTCTTCATGCAATACTTTTTTATATTCAATGGGTGTTACTTTGATAAAATGTTTCAGGTAGTTGTCCCAATCAGCAAGAATGAGTTTGGCAAGCGGACTCTGCGTGTGTTGCGCATGTGCCGAAATGAGTTGGCGAAGCTCGCGGTTGTCCGATTGGTCGTCGATAAGCGAGAGTTCCACCATTTCCATGTTGCAGTTCGAGTCGAACGTGCCGTCCATATCAAGCACATACGCCAATCCGCCGCTCATACCGGCAGCGAAGTTTTTGCCTGTCATGCCGAGTACAACGGTTCGTCCACCGGTCATATATTCGCAGCAATGGTCGCCCACGCCCTCCACAACCGCGATTGCTCCACTGTTGCGCACGCAGAAACGTTCGCCCACAATACCGTTGATATACACCTCGCCCGAAGTAGCACCATAGAGCAAGGTGTTTCCGGCGATAATATTATCTTCGGGTGCAAAAACGGCATTTACCGGCGGTACAAGCGCTATTTTTCCGCCCGACAAGCCTTTTCCGAGGTAATCGTTGGCTTCGCCTTCGAGGCGGAACGTCATTCCCGGCGACAAAAACGCGCCGAAACTCTGCCCCGCACTTCCGGTAAATTTCACGGTAATGGTATTTTCGGGCAGCCCTGCGCTTCCATAACATTTAGCTATTTCGCCCGAAAGCATAGCGCCTGCCGAGCGGTCGGTGTTGGCAATCGTTTGTTTTATCTCTACTGCCAACGCGCTTTTAATAGCCGGTTGTGCTTTGCGAATGAGCTCGCGGTCGAGTACATTGTCTATTTTATGTTCCTGATTTTTGGCGCGGCGTATGTCGTTTCCGTTTCCGGCGAAATACATGAGCTTGGACAAATCCAGCTTGCGGGCTTTTTCGTTCAGCTCCATCGGTTTTATTTCGAGCAAATCGCTTCGTCCCACAATTTCGTCCATGCTGCGAAAACCCATTTGAGCCAAATGTTCGCGTACTTCTTCGGCAAGGAAAGTCATGAAATTGACCACATATTCGTGCCGTCCTTTGAAACGCGCCCTGAGTTTTTCGTCTTGCGTGGCAACGCCTACCGGACAGGTGTTTTGGTGGCATTTTCGCACCATAACGCAACCTAACACAATGAGCGCGCTGGTGGCAAAACCAAATTCTTCGGCGCCAAGCAATGCCGACACAATAATGTCCTTGCCGGTTTTGAGTTGTCCGTCGGTTTGTAGGCGAACGTATCCGCGCAGGTTATTCATTACGAGCGTTTGCTGCGTTTCGGCAAGTCCGAGTTCGCCCGGAATGCCGGCATGTTTTACCGAACTAATGGGGCTTGCACCGGTTCCACCTTCGCCGCCGCTGATAATAATGCGGTCGGCTTTGGCTTTGGCAACACCGGCGGCAATGGTTCCAACGCCGCTTTCGGCTACCAATTTTACACTTATTTCGGCTGTTGGATTGATATTTTTCAAATCGAAAATAAGCTGAGCCAAATCTTCAATGGAATAAATATCGTGGTGCGGCGGCGGCGAAATAAGGGTAATTCCGGGAATGGAATGGCGCGTTTTGGCGATAATTTCGTTCACTTTGAAGCCGGGTAGCTGTCCGCCCTCGCCGGGTTTCGCACCTTGTGCCACTTTAATTTGCAGTTCGTCGGCATTGACCAAATATTCGGCGGTAACGCCAAAACGCCCCGAAGCAATTTGCTTAATGGCACTTCGTTTGTTCAAACCATCGCCGCCGATTTGGAAACGTGCGGAATCTTCGCCGCCTTCGCCCGTGTTGCTCCGTCCGTGAACCGTATTGAGCGCGACAGCTATTGCTTCATGTGCCTCTTTGCTGATGGAGCCGAACGACATAGCGCCGGTTACAAAGCGTTTGGTAATGGATTCGATCGGTTCGACTTCCGAAATATCAATGGGATTGCGTCGGTAGGTAAAGAAATCGCGCAGAAATACGGGGTGCATCTTTTCGTCCACAATCCGCGTGTATTCTTTGAATTTAGCGTAATCGCCCAAGCGTGTGGCGATTTGCAGTTTCGAAACAGTTTCGGGATTCCACGCGTGGTATTCGCCGTTTTTGCGGTAGTTGTAAAAGCCGTTGTTTTGCAACAAACGAACTTCGTCGTCGTTGTTGGCGAACGCCGAAAAATGGTCGTGCAAGGTATCTTTGGCAATGTCTTCCAACTCAATTCCGCCGATACGCGAGGTCATATCACGGAAATAATTGTCGAGCAGTTGTTGGCTTACGCCGATGGCTTCGAAAATTTGCGCCCCGCGATAGCTGCGAAGCGTGGAAATACCCATTTTCGACATGATTTTCAGCAAGCCTTTGTTCACAGCTTTCATGTAATTTTTTTCCGCCGTGTGGTAATCGAGTTGTATTTCGTGCGAATTGACAGCATTTTCCAAAATAGAAAAAACCATGTAGGGATTGATTGCAGTAGCGCCAAAACCGAGCAAAAGGGCGAAATGCATCACTTCGCGTACCTCCGCCGTTTCCACCACAATGGCAATCTGCATCCGTTTCTTTTTGTTGATTAAATAGTGGTGCACAGCGGAAACGGCAAGTAAAGAAGGAATCGCTGCCTGCTGCTCAGTTATGCCTTTGTCGCTCAAAATAACATAATTGTATCCTTCGTTTACTGCCTGTTCCGCTTGGTTGCAAATTGATTTGAGGGCTTCCGCCAGTATAGACGTGGCGCACCGCGTATCTACATTCGCATCGAACAAGATGGGAATGGCCAGCGTGCGGAAACCTTTGTAGTCCAAATGTTGCAGAATATCCAAATCGCGGTTGTTGATAACGGGCGAGGTAAGTTTCACCATTTTGCACAATTCGGGCAAGGGTTCGAGCAAATTTCCCTCCTGCGAGCCGATATACAGCGATAGCGACATCACCAATTCTTCACGAATGGGGTCAATAGGCGGGTTGGTTACTTGCGCGAACAACTGCCGGAAATAGTTGAACAGCCGTTGCGGTTTTTCAGAAAGCACAGCCGGCGGCGTGTCGTTGCCCATCGAGCCAATCGGTTCTTTGCCCTCGGTGGTCATCGGCAGGATTATTTTTTCAATATCTTCTTTGGAATATCCGAAAGCATTGAGCAAGCGGTCGTGGTTTTTTATACCGTATTTTACCGTCCGCCCGGAATGAATGTTGGAAAGAATAATCCGATTTTTAGACAGCCATTCGGCATAAGGATATTCTTTGGCAAGGGTTTCTTTCAGTTCGGCATCGTAAAAAACTTTACCTTCCCGCGTATCGACCATAAGCATTTTTCCGGGTTTCAATCGTCCTTTTTTGCGAATTTCACTCGCTTCGAAAGGTAGTACGCCCGCCTCGGAAGCCACCACCATAATGTCGTTGTTGGTAATGAGATAACGCGCGGGACGAAGTCCGTTTCGGTCGAGCATACCGCCCGCGTACCGTCCGTCGGTAAAGAGTAGAGTTGCCGGTCCGTCCCACGGTTCCATAATAATGCTATGGTATTCGTAAAATGCTTTCAAATCGTCGGGGATAGGGTTTTTGTCGTTCCAACTTTCGGGCACAAGCATTGCCAACGCATGCGGAAGCGATTTCCCGGACATAACGAGAAACTCCAACACATTGTCGAGCGAGGCGCTATCGCTCATGCCTTGCTGAACGATAGGCGTTAAGAATGAAGAATTAAGAGTTAAAAATTCGGTGTCTGATGTATCATTCTTCTTTTTTAATTCTTCATTCTTCATTTGAAAGAGGTTTTCGCGGGCTTCCATCCAGTAGCGGTTGCCACGAATGGTGTTGATTTCGCCGTTGTGTCCAAGCAGGCGGAAGGGCTGCGCCAAATCCCAAGTGGGGAAAGTGTTGGTGCTGAAACGCGAATGTACTAATGCCAACGCGCTTGTAAAATAGGGACTGGATAGGTCGGAAAAATACTCGCGCAACTGCGTGGAAGTGAGCATACCTTTGTATACAATGCGGGTGGTGGACAAGCTGACGATATAAAAATCGCGTTTGTTTTGCAGCGACGATTGCAGTATTTTTTTCTCTATTTTTTTTCGGGCAATATACAGTTTCTGCTCCAATCGGTCGGCGGAAAGATCTTGTTCCACCACAAAAATCTGTTTAATAAGCGGTTCGTTCTGTTGGGATATTTCACCCAGAATATCGCTATTGACAGGCATATCGCGTACAGCGAGCAAATTCAAATTTTCTTGTGCCAACACGTTTTCGAACGTATCCATACAGAGGCGGGCTTGCTCCTCGTCTTTGGGCAAAAAGAGTAAGCCGGTGCCGTATTTCCCACGTTCGGGAACGGGAATGCCCTGCAACAGTATAAACTCGTGCGGAATTTGAAGCATAATGCCCGCGCCATCGCCTGTTTTGTTGTCGGCGCTTTCGGCTCCGCGGTGCAGCATGTTTTCGAGTACCTGCAAACCTTTCTCAACAATGTCGTGCGATTTGTTCCCGTGAATGTCTATCACCAATCCGACACCGCAGGCATCGTGTTCGAATTCGGGATTGTATAAGTTGTTTTGTTTCATATCAGCCTCCCCAACCCCTCCGAAAGAGGGGCTTTAAATTACTTTTGTTAAAAACAAATGAGCGACGAGTGAGTAACGAATTACAAATTATGAATTACAAGTAAAGAGTTACGAGAACTATATCAAAAGCTGAATTAACCAATTTGCAACTTTCAGTTTGTAAGTTCTTAGGGCTGAAAGCCCATTCTAATTCAGCCCAATGCGAAGCGTTGGGCTGAAATAACCTGCCACTTCGTGGCGAACTTACAATTTGAAAGTTTTTTACTTTGCTATTTGACTATTGAGACAGCCTCGTACAAAGAAAAAGCATTTGTGCATTTACACATTTGCACATTAAATTCTTAATTCTTACCTTATAAACAGCATTTCCCGGTACTTCGGAAGTGTCCACATTTCGTCATCAACCATCAGTTCGAGTTTATCTACATGGTAGCGGATTTCGTCGAGGTAGGGTGCTACTTTTTCGCAATACATCAAGGCTTTTTCACGCTCGTTTTCTATTTTGTTCGCTTGTTTGCGCACTTCGACCATTTCGTCCACTTTTAGTTTGATAAAATTCAGGTGGTCGGCAATGTTTTCTATAATCGATAAATCCTGCGAAGCGATTTTCGAGGCTTTTTCCTTGTCGTACAAAGCGAATATTTTCGATACATTGTCCAACAGCAGACCTTGATAACGGGTAGCTACGGGCGTAATGTGATTCATTGCCAAATCGCCCAACGCGCGCGCTTCAATCTGGATTTTCTTGGTGTATTGCTCCCATTTCACTTCGTTGCGGGCATGGATTTCTTTTTCGCTCAACACGCCTGTTTGCGTAAATAAATCGATGCTTTGGCTTGTCAGATACGCATCGTAAATAACAGGAACGCGTGTTTCGCAATTCAGTCCTCGTTTTTCGGCTTCAATTTTCCACTCGTCGCTATAACCGTTTCCATCGAAACGAATGGCTTTCGACGCGCTGATATATTGCTGAATAATGCTGAAAATAGCTTCATCTATCTGTTTTCCCGAAGCAATCAACGCATCGGTTTCGGCTTTGAATTGTTTCAACTGAGCTGCTACGGCGGTGTTCAGCGCCAACATGGCGGCAGCGCAATTTGCCGACGAGCCCACCGCACGGAACTCGAAACGGTTACCGGTAAAGGCAAACGGCGAAGTACGGTTGCGGTCGGTGTTATCAACCATAATTTCGGGAATGTAATTCAGTGACAAACGTTTGCCGGTTTTTTCGCTCAACTCGATATCTTTAATGCCCGCGCTCAATTCAATTTCGTCGAGCAAAGTGGAAATCTGCGAACCCATAAACACCGAAATAATGGCGGGCGGCGCTTCGTTAGCTCCCAAGCGGTGCGCATTGGTTGCCGACGAAATGCTGGCTTTGAGCAACGCATTGTTCTTGTAAACCGCCATCAATACATTGACTATAAAAGTTATGAATTGCAGGTTTTCTTTCGCGTTTTTGCCTGCTCCGAGCAAGTTTACACCGGTATCAGTACCAAGCGACCAGTTGTTGTGCTTGCCCGAACCGTTGATTCCTTTGAACGGTTTTTCGTGCAACAACACTTTAAAACCGTGGCGTTCGGCTACAATATCCATAGTGGACATTAGCAACAGGTTGTGGTCGTTCGCCAAATTGCATTCTTCGAAAATCGGAGCTACTTCAAACTGATTGGGTGCTACTTCGTTGTGGCGGGTTTTTACGGGAATGCTCAGTTTGTAACATTCGTACTCCAAATCGCGCATAAAAGCGCACACCCGCGTCGGTATCGAGCCGAAATAATGGTCTTCGAGCTGTTGGTTTTTCGCGCTGTCGTGTCCCATGAGCGTGCGGTCGGTTAAAACCAAATCGGGACGTGCGCTGTACAACGCTTTATCGACCAAAAAATACTCCTGTTCCCAGCCTAAGTAGGAGAATACTTTTTTGACATCTTTGTCGAAGTAACGGCATACTTCGGTAGCAGCTTTATCTATCGCAGCGATTGATTTTAATAAAGGTGTTTTATAATCCAGTGCTTCGCCTGTGTACGATATAAAAATAGTGGGAATGCAAAGCGTATCTTTTACGATAAACGCCGGCGACGACGGATCCCAAGCGGTATATCCGCGAGCTTCGAAGGTGTTACGGATACCTCCGTTAGGGAAACTCGACGCATCGGGTTCCTGCTGAGCCAACAGTTTTCCCGAAAATTCCTCAATCATGCCACCGTTTCCGTCGAAATCGACAAACGCATCGTGCTTTTCGGCAGTTCCGTCGGTCAGCGGGTGAAACCAGTGTGTGTAATGTGTCGCACCCATTTCCATTGCCCACATACGCATACCGGCGGCAACGTGGTTGGCAACGTGCCTGTCCAATGGTTCGCCTTTGTCGATAGCGCCTATCACTAATTTCAGGGTTTCTTTCGACAGGTATTTACGCATATTGTTGCGGTCGAATACATTTTTTCCGAAATAATCGGACGTTTTTTCTTTCGGTGCAGGAACTTCAACGGCTATTCTTCTTGAAGCTTCTTTTACTGCGCTAAATCTTAAATTTGACATGTTATATTTAATTAAGAAACCCCTCCAAACCTCCCTGAAGGGGAGGCTTTCCAACTATCTAAGGCTTTATTTTTAAATTAATGATATTTCTTTTTTTCGGGCGAATGTGATTCTCCTCTATATTTTGTATTTTCCGTCGGCCTTTGCACTCAAAAGCCTCCCTTTCAGGGAGGTTTGGAAAGGCTTTTTATTTTAAAATAATATTATTCTTCGCACATTCTTTCACCATTTCGTCGGGCCAGATGCTGGCTTGCACTTCGCCGATATGGGCGCAATGCAATAGGAACATACAGAGGCGCGACTGCCCGATTCCTCCCCCTATGGACAAAGGAATCCTATCTTCCAACAGGCTTTTGTGGAATTGTAAGTCCTTGCGGCCTTCGCTGTTTCTGATTTTCAATTGCAATAACAAAGCTGCTTTATCCACACGGATTCCCATGGAAGAGATCTCGAATGCCTGCTCCAAAATTGGGTTCCAAACAATGATATCGCCGTTCAAACCTTTGTAACCGTCTTTTGTCGGTGTACTCCAGTCGTCGTAGTCGGGTGAACGTCCATCATGTATCTTTCCATCGGGAAGTTCTCCACCGATACCAATCAGAAAGATGGCTCCGTATTTTTCAGCAGCCTTGTTTTCACGTTCTTTTGGCGAAAGGGAGTGATATTCCTTTTGTAGGTCTTCCGTATGGATAAAAACAATATCCTCAGGCAGTGTAGGTCTTATATTCGGATATTGCCGGGATACATATTGCTCTGTATTCTTGAGTGCCTGATAAATCTTTTTGACCATACCTTTCAGAAAATCCAGGTTCCGGTCGGAGGCGATAATGGTGCGCTCCCAATCCCATTGGTCAACGTAAAGCGAGTGAAGATTATCCAATTCCTCATCGGCACGAATGGCATTCATATCGGTGTAAAGTCCTTTGCCCGGCTCAATGCGGTAAGCGCCGAGTTTCATGCGTTTCCATTTGGCAAGCGAGTGAACAATTTCAGCACGTTTTCCGCCGATAGCGGGAATTTCGAACGAAACGGGACGTTCCACCCCATTGAGGTTGTCGTTGATACCCGTTCCCGAAAGAAGAAATAAAGGTGCTGTTACCCGCCGCAAGTTCAAGGCTTGCGACAATTCGTCTTGAAATTTCAGTTTTATCTGTTTAATGGCCTGCTCCATCTCTTCGGGAACAATAGCCGGCTTGTAGCCTGTTGGAATTATTGTCATAAAATTTAAGAATTAAAAATTAAAAAATCAGAATTTGGAAATCAGAATTTGGAATTAAGAATCAAAGAATTATTCTTAATTTTTCATTCTTAGAGGTTGTTTAAATAGTTGGTTGTTTGTATTTGTTTTTTCTCCGATGAGATGCGGCACGCCACGTCTCATCAGTTCAATGCGTAAATCATCAATTTCTCGTCATTCTTTTTATTGCTTGGATTGTATTTTCTTTTGTTCCGAAAGCCGTCATTCTAACAAAACCTTCGCCGCTTGCCCCGAAACCTACGCCGGGCGTACATACAATTTGACATTCGTTCAGCAGTTTATCGAAAAACTCCCACGAAGTGATTCCCGACGGCGTTTTTACCCAAATGTAAGGCGCGTTTACACCGCCGTAAGTTGTATATCGTAATTCATCCAAGCCTTCTTTAATAATCCGCACATTTTCCATGTAATAGTCAATGGTTTCGCGGATCTGCCTTTTTCCTTCGGGCGAATAAATGGCTTCGGCGCCGCGCTGTACAATGTATGCCGTTCCGTTGAACTTGGTCGATTGTCGGCGATTCCACAACGGATTGAGCGGAAATGCCTCGCCGTTTTTATCGTAGGCTTTCAATTGTTTCGGTACTATGGTGTAACCGCAACGAACACCTGTAAATCCGGCTGTTTTCGAGAAACTACGAAACTCAATCGCCACGTTTTTTGCGCCCTCTATCTCGTAAATGCTGTGCGGAACATCCGCGTCTGTAATAAACGCTTCGTAAGCCGCATCGAACAAAATCAACGCTTTGTTTTCTATCGCGTAATCGACCCACTGTTTCAATTGACTTTTTGTCAAAGTTGTGCCAGTCGGGTTATTCGGATAACAGAGGTAAATCAAATCCACTTTTTTCGCGGGCAGCGCGGGAACAAAATCGTTTTCGGGAACAGCGGGCAAGTACTTAATATTGCTCCATTCGCCGTTTTCAAACATTTCGCAACGTCCCGCCATTATGTTTGTGTCCAAATAAACCGGATACACCGGGTCGGTAATTGCCACCACGTTTTTCGTACTCAATATGTCGCCTATATTTCCGGTATCGCTTTTTGCGCCATCGCTCACAAATACCTCATCCGCATCGAGTTGAATGCCGCGCGCGTTGAAATCGTTTTTTATAATCGTGTCTATCAAAAAAGAATATCCACATTCGGGTGCGTATCCGCGCATAGTCGAGGCATCCGCCATTTCGTCCACCGCTTTGTGCATAGCTTGCACAACCGCCGGTGCCAACGGACGGGTTACATCGCCGATACCCAAGCTGATAATTTCGGCTTCGGGGTGTTCCGCCTTGTATTGTTTTAGCTTTTTTGCTATTTCCGAAAACAAATAGTTTTGGGATAGTTTCTGAAAATATTCGTTTATTTGTATCATAAGCTCCTCCAAACCTCCCCTCAAGGGAGGCTTTTGTTAGTTTTATTTTGTAAAAACTTAAAATATATCCATTAAAATTTTGTAGTCGAAACATTTTTCAAAAGGCTGTTCCCTCAAACACAGTGGCGGCTTCTCCCGTGAGGTAAACGTGATTGTCGAAAGCGTTCCATTCAATGGTCAATTCTCCGCCGCGAAGTGCTACGGTTGTTTTTCGAGCTGCTACGCCGTTCAAAATTCCCGCTACAACTGCCGCGCAAGCTCCTGTTCCGCAAGCCATTGTTTCGCCCGAACCGCGTTCCCAAACCCGCATTTTCAGTTTATTGCCCGAAATAATTTGAATAAACTCCACGTTTGTTTTTTTTGGAAAAATCGAAGCGTTCTCAATTTGGCTGCCAATTTCCGGCAAATTCAGTTTGTCAATGTCTTTCGTAAAAATAACTGTATGCGGATTGCCCATCGAAACGCAGGTAATTGCTTTGCGTACCGCGTTTCCCAAATCCACCGTTTCTCGTATAACCGACGATTTGTTTATTTTTACGGGAATGCGCGAAGCTTCAAGTATCGGTTCGCCCATATCTACTCTGACAGATTTGACCAAACCGTCGGCGTCCAAAAATAATTTCAGTTTTTTTATACCCGCCAAAGTTTCGAGCGTAATTTCGGTTTCTTTCGTCAATCCATTGTCGTACACGTATTTTCCCACACAGCGCGAAGCATTTCCACACATTTCGGCTTCGGAACCATCGGCGTTAAACATTCTCATGCGGAAATCGCAATGCGACGACGGCATTATCAATACCAATCCGTCGGAGCCAATACCTTTGTGGCGGTCGCTCAACCGAATGGCGAGCTGCTCAGGCTGTTCAATCGTTTCTTCAAAACAATTAATGTATATATAGTCGTTTCCGATACCGTGCATTTTTGTGAATTTCATTTTTCTTTTGTTTTACTTATTTTGCTGACAAAAAGAAATAATTACGCTGCAAAGTTGAGTGCTTTTGATTTTCCGAACAACAAAAATGAGCAAAAAGGTTTGTTTTATTTTTATGCGTTTCAAAATAACATAAAAAAGAATTGATATAATACAAATTGCAACTTATTTCCTATTTATTCCGTCTATTTATTACACTGCACAAAATTAAAATGATAATTTTAATATATTTCGCTAAAAACAAAAACAAAATGTCGTAATTTTACACGATTTTAATAGCAAAGCGTCAAATAAACAACATTGAACTTATTAATATGAAAAGAAAGGCAAGGCTAATATTAGAAAACGGAGTACAACTGAGTGGAATTTCTTTCGGATACGAGACTCCCGTTTCGGGCGAAGTGGTTTTCAACACAGCTATGGTGGGATATCCCGAAAGCCTGACCGATCCTTCTTACGCAGGACAAATACTGACGGTTACTTATCCTTTGGTGGGAAATTACGGCGTGCCGGAAGATAAAATCACGAACGGACTTTCTGAATTTTACGAATCGGAGAAAATTCAGGTCAGCGGATTGATTATTTCCGAATATTCGCACGAATACAGCCATTGGAACGCAAATAAAAGTCTTGGCGACTGGCTGAAAGAACATAAAATTCCGGGGATATATGGAATCGATACCCGTGCTTTAACCAAGCTTCTTCGGGAAAACGGTTCCATGAAAGGGAAAATCGTGTTTGATTCTGAAAACGAAATCGATTTTGTTGATATATCCGAAGAGAATTTAATCGCTAAAATCAGTTGTAAGGAAGTCCTGAAATATGGGAACGGATCCAAAAACGTGGTGCTTGTCGATTGTGGTGTGAAACATAATATTATCCGTTGTTTATTACAACACGATGTTACGATTGTGCGGGTTCCCTGGGATTATGATTTCAATACGCTGGAATACGACGGACTTTTCCTATCAAACGGTCCCGGTAATCCCGACCATTGCAACATTACGGTTGAACATATCCGAGAAGCTATGGCGAAAGGAAAACCCATCATGGGAATTTGTATGGGAAATCAACTCTTGGCAAAAGCAGCCGGAGCAACAACTTACAAATTGAAATACGGGCATCGAAGCCATAACCAACCGGTACAATTGGCTAATTCGACCAAGTGCTACATCACTTCCCAAAATCACGGATACGCGGTAGATACTTCAACTTTGAACACTGACTGGGAAGTATTATTTACCAATATGAACGATGGCTCGAACGAAGGCATCCGCCATAAAACGCAGCCTTGGTTCTCCGCCCAATTCCATCCCGAAGCCGCGTCCGGACCGACTGATACGGGATTTCTTTTTGATATGTTCGTAAAAGAAATGACAGCTTCCCAAAGCCCCTCCGAAGGAGGGGATATAAAGTTAGCTTCGTCTCCTATACTTGTAGCTGAAGCCTCAGAAACGATGGAAGCCTCCTCTTCGGGGAGGTTTGGAGGGGCTTCGAAAGTCCTCCTGCTCGGTTCCGGTGCGCTGAAAATCGGAGAAGCGGGCGAATTTGATTATTCCGGCTCGCAGGCGTTGAAAGCGTTGAAAGAAGAAGGTATCGAAACTATTTTGATAAATCCCAATATCGCAACTGTGCAAACATCCGAAGGTGTTGCCGACAAAATTTATTTCTTGCCGGTTACGCCTTTTTTTGTGGAAAAAGTGATTAAAAAAGAGCGCCCTGAGGGTATTCTGCTCTCGTTTGGAGGGCAAACGGCCTTGAACTGTGGTGTGGAACTTTATCAATCCGGAGTATTCGAAAAATACAATGTAGAAGTATTGGGAACGCCTGTTCAAGCCATTATCGACACGGAAGACCGGGAATTGTTTGTTAAAAAATTGGATGAAATCGATGTCAAGACGATTAAAAGTGTCGCAGTAGAATCCATTGAAGAAGCCCGCAAAGCGGCGGCGGAATTGGGTTATCCTATTATTGTGCGGGCGGCTTATGCCTTGGGCGGCTTGGGAAGTGGATTTTGTAACAATCGCAATGAGTTGCAAGCCTTAGCCGAAAAAGCGTTCAACTACTCCAATCAGTTATTAATTGAAAAATCGCTGAAAGGATGGAAAGAGATTGAATACGAAGTACTGCGCGATAAATACGACAATTGCATTACGGTTTGTAATATGGAAAATTTCGACCCGCTGGGCATTCATACGGGCGAAAGTATTGTTGTAGCTCCGTCGCAAACCCTCACCAACAAAGAGTATCACAAACTTCGCGAATTGGCTATACGCATTATTCGTCATATCGGCATTGTGGGCGAATGTAATGTTCAGTATGCTTTCGACACGGTTTCCGAGGATTATCGGGTTATCGAGGTCAATGCTCGTTTAAGTCGTTCTTCGGCATTAGCATCCAAAGCAACGGGCTATCCGCTGGCATTTGTCGCGGCTAGACTTGGGTTAGGATACGGTTTGCAGGAATTGAAAAACTCCGTTACCAAAACAACTCCTGCTTTTTTCGAACCGGCATTGGATTACATTGTTTGCAAAATTCCACGTTGGGATTTGGAAAAATTCCACGGCGTATCGCACGAAATCGGTTCCAGTATGAAAAGCGTAGGAGAAGTTATGGCTGTCGGACGAAACTTTGAAGAAGTTATCCAGAAAGGTTTGCGAATGATTGCTCAGGGAATGCACGGATTTGTAGGAAACAAAGATCTGGAGGTAGATGACATCGACAAAGCCTTATCCGAGCCGACAGACAAACGTATCTTTATCATTGCACAAGCATTGGAGAACGGTTATTCCATCGAAAAAATACACGAGCTGACTAAAATTGATTTGTGGTTTTTACAAAAACTTCAGTCGATTCATAAAACATCAAAAGATATAAGCAGCTATAATTCCATAAGCGAACTACCGGAAAAGCTTTTAAGAGACGCGAAACAAAAAGGATTTTCTGATTTCCAAATTACTAAACTGATATACAAAGATTCCGACATTGCCTCAGATAAAAAGAGTGAATTGCGGGAATCTCGAAAAAGACAAAAGATCCTTCCTGTTGTTAAGCAAATCGATACCCTCGCGGCTGAATATCCGGCGCAAACGAATTATCTGTACCTTACATATAATGGAACTGAGCATGATGTAATAGCCCATCCAACTCAGGCCTCCCTAAATCCCCCCAAAAGTTCAGCCTCACCAAACCCCTCCGAAGGAGGGGCTGTCATTGTTCTCGGTTCGGGAGCGTACCGCATCGGTTCGTCGGTCGAATTCGACTGGTGTTCCGTCAATACCTTGCAAGCTATTCGCAAGCGAGGTTGGCAGGGAGTTATGATCAACTACAATCCGGAAACCGTATCGACCGATTACGATATATGCGACCGCTTATATTTCGACGAGCTGACTTACGAGCGGGTAATGGATATTATCGAAATAGAAAATCCTCACGGTGTGATTCTTTCTACCGGCGGCCAAATTCCGAACAATTTGGCGCTTTCGCTGGATAAAGCCGGAGTTCCTATCTTGGGAACATCTGCTTTGAGTATCGACAACGCGGAAGACAGGCACAAATTTTCGTCCATGCTGGATAATTTAGGAATTGACCAGCCAAAATGGAAAGAACTGACATCATTTTCCGATATTAATTC
Source organism: Paludibacter sp. 221 (assembly GCF_010501035.1). Classification (GTDB taxonomy): domain Bacteria; phylum Bacteroidota; class Bacteroidia; order Bacteroidales; family Paludibacteraceae; genus QVMH01. Next base: position 81,877 of record NZ_QVMH01000005.1, on the reverse strand, counting down.
GTTTGCGGAAGAAGTCGGTTTCCCTGTGTTGGTGCGTCCTTCGTATGTGCTTTCGGGCGCGGCGATGAATGTGTGTTCCAATCCTGAAGAATTGGAAATGTTTCTGAAGTTGGCTGCTTATGTTTCGCAAAAACATCCGGTAGTAGTGAGCGAATTTATTCAGAACGCGAAAGAGATAGAGATCGATGCCGTGGCTAATAAAGGCGAGATAGTTACTTATGCCATTTCCGAACACATCGAGTTTGCCGGAGTTCATTCTGGCGATGCAACTATTCAGTTTCCACCACAAAAACTATATGTGGAAACGGTGCGGCGTATCAAACGGATAACCGGCCGGATTGCTGAGGCTTTGCAAATCACGGGGCCATTCAATATTCAATTTTTGGCAAAAGACAATGATATTAAAGTGATTGAATGCAACCTGCGGGCATCTAGAAGTTTTCCTTTTGTCTCCAAGGTACTGAAGCTAAATTTTATCGAATTAGCAACCCGCGTTATGTTGGGCGAAGAAGTGGAAAAGCCCAATAAAAACGAATTTGATTTGGATTATGTCGGAATCAAAGCATCTCAGTTCTCGTTTTCACGCTTGCAAAAAGCAGATCCGGTATTGGGAGTCGATATGGCTTCGACAGGCGAAGTAGGCTGCATAGGAGACGATTATTACGAAGCAGTTCTCAAATCGATGTTGTCGGTAGGTATGCGCGTTCCGAAGAAGAACATACTCGTATCCGGCGGTCCAACGAAATCGAAAGTAGACTTACTGGATTCCTGTCGCCTACTTCAAGAAGAAGGATACACTATTTACGCCACAAAAGGGACGCATAAGTTTCTAAACATCAATGGAATCCCCTCTGTTTTGGTTTATCAACCGAGCGAAGAAGGCACACCGAACGCTTTGGAAATGATTCGTGAAAAACAAATTGACATGATCATTAATATTCCGAAGAACCTGACACAGGGCGAACTTTCCAACGGGTATAAAATCCGGCGAGGCGCTATCGATTTTAATATTCCGCTTTTTACCAACGCGCGATTGGCTGCGGCTTTTATTCATGCTTTCTGCGAAATTGATTTGAATGAAATTCCTATAAAAAGCTGGGATGAATATAAATAAAGATAAAAATCATGTGTGGAATTGTAGGGTATATCGGGAAACAAGATGCATTTCCTATTTTGACAAACTGCTTTTTCTTGGAAATTCAGATATGCTTCCACACAAAACCCTGTAGAACCTTTTTTGCTTGCCGAAAGATAACAAAGTTGGTTATTCACATAGTAAATCCTGTAAAGGAATTTGCTATGTCCTATTTTCAGATCAGCGAAAAGCCGCGAGACTTTTACTCTTTTGCCTGAATGAGGAATGTCTACATAAAAATTTTCCTTAATGCGGATACGTCCCATTATGAGCAGTTCGCTGATGGAACGGTAAAATGTATCGAGGATGAAATTCCGTTCGAAGTGCCAGAGGGGTGGTGCTGGTGTAGGTTGAAGGATGTATTTGTCTTAAATCCGAAAAACAGCTTAGAGGATGAAGACATAGTTGCTTTTATTCCAATGACACTTGTAGCCGATGAATTTTCAAATTCATTTGAGGCCTATTCCTAAATCAAAAAATTAATCCCAACTAAATTATTGCTAATTAGTTGGGATTTTTTTATCTTTAGAAAGGGGTATTTTGAAACTATTTACTGAATAGCTCTAATTAGATAAAATATAACTGATTTGCAATAAGATACTTTGCTATTGATGATAGTTATTGGAAATGGATGATAATCTCAACCTACTTCCCGATACAAAATTTACTAAAGATATTGCCAAGTATCTCATCTGTTGATATTTGCCCTGTTATCTCGCCTAAAAAGTGCATACACTCACGGATATCCTGAGATAGAAAGTCGTGTGAGATATTATTTTCCAATCCGTCAATAACACGCTGAATAGAGGTTTGTGCTTTAGTCAACGCCTCATAATGGCGTACATTGTTTACCACCACATCCGTAGCTTGCAATTCCGGTATTTGAGCAGCCTTTAACAAAGCAGTTTCCAACTCTTCGGTATTAATCCGCTCTTTAGCCGAAATATAAATCCGTTCGGCATCAAACTGGTCAAAAAGCTCATCCAGCACTTTATATTCCTCTTCATCAATTTTATCAATCTTATTAAAGACCAATATCACCTTTTTCCCAACAGCCCGCTTAGCAATACGCTCAGTCAGCCATTCAATATGTTCGCTCACTTGCGTACTGTCAATCAACCACAAAATAATGCTCGCTTGTTCTATCTTTTTATAAGTACGTTCTATTCCCAGATTTTCTATTTTATCCTTCGTTTCACGGATTCCGGCCGTATCAATAAAGCGGAACATCACACCATTAATATTCACCGAATCTTCAATCACATCGCGGGTTGTACCATGTATATCCGACACAATTGCCTTTTCCTCATTCAAAAACAGATTGAGCAAGGTAGATTTTCCCACATTTGTTTCGCCTACCAACGCTACCGGGATTCCGTTTTTGAGCACATTACCCAGATTAAATGAATCTGCCAGTTTCGATATTTTTTCCTCTATTTCTTTAGCAAGCAGGTTCAATTCTTTACGGTCGGCAAACTCTACATCTTCCTCATTGAAATCGAGTTCCAACTCTATTAAAGAAACAAAATTCAACAGTTTCTCACGAATCAAGGTCAGTTCGTTGGAGAAATTGCCACGCATTTGGCTTAAAGCCATCCGGTGCGAGGCAGCCGAAGTAGACGCAATCAGGTCGGCCACAGCCTCAGCTTGCGAAAGATCCATTTTTCCATTCAGAAACGCGCGTTGCGAAAACTCACCGGGACGAGCCAACTCACACCCTTGCTTAAGCAACAACTTTAAAATCTGCTGCTGAATGAACACCGAACCATGACATGAAATTTCGATTGTATCTTCGCCGGTAAAGGAATGGGGAGAACGAAAAAGCGTAACCAAGACATCGTCAATAGTTTCGCCCTTGTCAGTTACTACCGAACCAAAAACAACGCTGTTTGCTTCTTTTTCGGTTAGTTGTAAATCCTTTTTCTTCGGAACAAAAATCCGGCTGACATATCCGAAAGCATCCTTGCCCGAAACACGTATAACAGCAATGCCGCCACTCCCTGCCGGAGTTGATATAGCAGCTATAGTAGAAGCATTTGTCATAATTTTTTTTAAATATAAGGGTAAAAATACAGATGAAATTTCTAATAAATTAATTCTGCCATCAGCACAATGATACACGTTAGCGGATAAGGTTTATATCTCCCTTTTTTTCATACTTAACACCATCAGTACCTTTTGCCTTTATCACATAAAAGTAAGGTCCCATAGCGGCATTCTTTCCGTTTATACGTCCGTCCCAGCCTTTTGTAGGGTCTGTCCATTCGTATATTAGTTTCCCCCAGTTGTTATACACCCAGCAATGAAAACTCTCTAAAGAACGGAACACAACCTTAAATTCGTCGTTAACACCATCACCATTGGGGGTAAAAACATTAGGCACTTCCAACAGCGATTCAGACACATTCACATCGATAGAGTCTGTATATGCACAAGTTCCATTCTCCACATGGAGCTTTACTTTATAGCTGCCGGCTTCGCTGAACACATTGAACAGTTTTTCCTCCGTACGGGTTATCCAAACCTCTTTTCCTTTATATATCTGCCACGTGTACATAGTGTTGTTGGGGTCGCTCGAATTACCCTCAATAGTTATTTGAAGGGGTGCTGAACCATTTATCGGAGGGTTTGGCGCGTCCTCTTTTGGCCGTTCCACCTCATTAGTAGCATCGCGCACTATCAAAAATGCTTTCATGCGAGACTCAATCCCCACATATGGGCTTGTTTCCAACTGTACTGTCGGCAACGGGTCTATCTCCAGCCTCTCTGCAAACTCATCGCCTGATAAGGTGAATTTTGTATCTTTCAAAGGTGCGGACAGCCTTATGAGCGTTTCTTTGGGAAGTACGACTTGTTTCTTTTCTTCCTTGTCCGACCAGCTATCATTCCACTCACGAGTTTCGTAAGTCAATGTAAAAGTCCGGTCGATAGGATAAGGAGCAGCCGACTGAGGTTTCTGATAGCTCAATGCAGGGACAGTCGACGACGGATTCAACTTCAATATAATACCATCGCACGACGAGTTTTCGAGTACCGGCTCCAAAGCAGCCGAACTGAAATCAGGTAAAAAATTCTGATAATCAATTATCCATACTACAGCTTTTTCTGCCCCGTCTACTTCCAAGATATATCCTGCTGCATTTTCATAATCAAGCTGAATTTCGGAATAATTACTGCCATCGTTGGTATTCGAAGCATAGTTCGTTTTTACGCCGCCTTTATACTTATACCATACATAACTGCTCTCGCCTGCCGAACCCCAGTATTGAAGTGCCGAAGTAGGTTTTATTCCGTTTATTATATATACTGACACATCAGCCGGAGCCTTATCGTATTGCAGGTATTGCGATTCGGGATTATTTAACGTAACCTGCGACGTAACAGGCAGTATAAAACTCAACAAACATAAAAGGAAAATTGGTTTTTTCATACTATACAGGTGGTTCAAATTCGTACAACATAAGCTCTTGTGTACGAATAAAACGATGGTATATCATTATTTGTACACAAAAGTACACCTTTCTAATCAAAAACAAAAAAAACGTTGAATTATTGTACTTGCGTCAGCAGATACCGTTATTTTTCTTACATTTGCATCTGTTCTAAAAAAAAATCGCGGCATAAAACAAACTGCACAAAACAGCGTTCTTTAAAAAGAATAAATGATTGCTGTTTTTTTTAAGATTTCAAAAATGTATATGAAAAACCAGATTATCTGTTTTCTTATTATGCTTCTCTTACCTTTGCACTTTTATGCACAGGAAGACCATTATAAGACACAAGTTATAGATGGTGTCGAATATTATATTTATACCGTTCGCCAAAGCGAAGGGCTGTACCGTATCAGTGTAAATTTCGGAGTTCCACAAAACGAGATTTTATCTGTAAATCCCGAACTTAAAGAAGGATTAAAAGCAGGTCAGGTCATTTTTATTCCAAAGAAAAAAGACGTAAGGCCTTCGGATACCACCATTCAGCAGCACAAGGGTGAAAGCAAAAAATCCGCACCTGTTGATATAATTGCGTCCGCTTTTGGAGGAAGCAGCCCTGCCGAATCCCCAAAAGAGAAAACTCCAATCGTAGCCAAAAACACAACACCTACCCTACAATCAAAGTCGGAGCCTAACTTTTATTATCATCGGATACAAAAAAAAGAAACCCTCTACTCGCTTAGCAAGCAATACGAGGTAAACCAAGAAGACATACTGAGATACAACCCACAGGCCAAAGCCGGATTAAGAGAAGGAGACATTTTGCGAATACCTAAGCCGGAAGACATATACCCTGAAAAAAAAGAAGAAAAGCTACAAGAAGACCTGTCGGTTAAATACCTGATACATAAAGTTGAACCAAAAGAGACACTCTACTCCATAGGCAAAAAATACCAAGTGAAAGTAGATGATATCTTAAAAATAAATCCCGATTTCGAAGTATTAGGCATAGGCCAGGAATTACGGATACCGTATTATGCCGGCTTAATAACAACCGAAACCAAAGGAGGAGAAACAACATCTTTTATCGACTGGGATAAACTTCTGGAAAAGAAAGACAGCATTATTCCAAGCGAAAAAGCAATGAGCATTGCATTCCTGTTGCCATTTGCCCTCGAAAACAAAAACGACGCAAGCATAGCACGTTTTGTCGACTTTTACGGTGGAGCGGTATTGGCTATTCACGAAGCCAAAGAAAAAGGTATATCGCTTGATATATATACCTACGACACGGGGAAAACAAAGGAAACGATGGAAGCTATTCTGACCAACCACCCCGAACTAAAGGAAATGGACTTGATAGTAGGGCCGGCATATACAGCCCAAGTGCCTGTGGCTACACTATTCGCACGGCAAAATGAGGTTAAGATGCTCATCCCGTTCACATCCAAGGTAATGGATATTGAGTACAACCCCTATGTTTTTCAGTTTAATCCCGGAAACGAAGCCGAAATTGAGCACCTTAAGCATCTGTTTGAAACAAAGCTGAACAATATGAACTATATATTTGCCGATATAGAGGGTATTCCCGTTCAGGACGAAGGTTTCACTACAAGCCTGCAATTAAAAAGCATATTGGAAGAGCAAGGTAAAGCGTATCAAACACTAACCCTCTCCTACCCCGATGTCAATTTATTCGACTCGGTAGCAGTTTATTCTAAAAAAAATCTGATAATATTCAATACCGAACGTTTCGGAAACGTACAACCTTACTTTGAAAACCTGAACCGCACCGACAGGCGTTATGATATAATGCTATTGGAAAAATTCAGTTGGAAAAGCCAAAATTCGCACCGTCCTATTGGCGTATATGTATCAGCATTCAGAACTGAATATGAAATGGAGAATCTGGAAGAATATGAAGAAAGGTTTCTGGACTTGCTGGGTTGGAAAGCTATCGAACAGAATCCGCGTTACGACATACTTGGATACGATTTATTAAGTTATTTCATCACGTTGCTCAACAACGAGGAATTAGATATTCTGTCGGCTCCCGAGTTAGATATGTATCTGGAAGGACTGCAATCGCAATTCCGGTTCAGGCGTAATTCACCAAAATCGGGATTCATTAATCAACAGGTTTATTTAGGCGAAAGTCAGATAAAATAGAGTAAATGAATATCCGTTTTATCGTATAACTTTTTTCTTCGTCGGACCGACCTTGTCCGGTGAGCCGAAAAATAAGAGCAGACGGCGTTAAAAAATCGTCCCTGTTTGAGCGACGTGAGGAGCGAGTTTGGAAGATTTTAGCCGGCAAACGCCAATTTTTCGTGTGAAGCGGGCACAGTCTTGATTTTTTTGCTTCGTTTTTGCATCAAGGCAAAAATGAAGTGGGGTTACAGGGGCAAAGCCCCTTGAAAAAATAATTTTTATTAATTAACAAGAAAGCAGATAGTCATATAAGAGTAAATGCCATGCGAAAAATTTGTTTCCTCTGTGTATTATTAATATCCTCTGTATATGCTGTTTCGCAGACTATCTTATTAGACCCTGCCGAAATATACATCGGAACTTCACACGGTGCTACAGCCTCGATGGTTATGTTTACGCCCAATGTGGAGCAGGATATTCTCATTGGGTACAACGGAGGAGTAACATTTCGTTATGTGACAGAAAAGAACTTAGGAATGCAGATAGAGCTTAACCTATCGCAGCGGGGATGGAAAGAAAAAGAAAACTTATACGCCAAACGCTTGAACTACATAGAGCTACCGTTTTTAGCGCACATCTACTTTGGCAAAAAATCCCGTTTTGTGTTTAATATAGGCCCCAAAGCTGCCTTCCTTATTGGTGAAAAAACATTGATAGACAACACAGGTGCATCTACCCGCCCACAGCATACAAAAGAGATACAAAGTAAATTTGATTACGGTGTCACAGCCGGATTGGGTTTCGAATTCTCTGTAAAAAAACAGAACTTCTCGCTCGAAGCTCGGGCCAATTACAGTTTAAGCAATATTTATCATCGAAACTGGAAAACTTTCCGTTATTCCGACAACATGAATTTAGCCCTCAACTTGGGCTGGCTTATGAAAATAAATAAGTAAAACGCCTCCAATCCTCCCCTTTCTGTTTAAAATTATACATTTTTTGAACAAAATTATACATTTTATACCCCGCTCTTTTAATATCTTTGTAATCGTGAACATCAAAAATTTTTACAAAGATTTTTTATAACATCATTTTAAAAGCATACAAGCATGAAAACTAATTATGAACTTCGTTATGCATCGCACCCTGCAGATGCTAAGAGCTACGATACAGCTCGCCTCCGACAAGAACATCTGATTAACACCCTGTTTACCGCCGATGAAGTAAACATGGTGTACACATTATACGACCGTTTAATCGTAGGTGGAGCCATGCCGGTAAAAGAAAAACTGAATCTGGAGTCGATAGACCCATTGAAATCCAAGTTTTTCCTCTCGCGCCGCGAATTCGGCACGTTCAATGTAGGCGGAAAAGGTAAAATTACCGTTAATGGCGAAGTGTTTGAATTGGATTACAAGGAAGCACTTTATTTAGGAGCGGGCGACCGCGAAGTTATTTTCGAAAGTTTAGACCCTAACAATCCGGCTAAATTTTATTTCAACTCGGCCCCGGCACACCGCAATTACCCCGATAAAAAAGTAACAAAAGCTGATGCCGTAGTTGCCGAAATGGGAACTATGGAGGGTGCAAACCACCGCAATATAAACAAAATGCTTGTTTCGCAAGTGTTGCCAACATGCCAGCTACAAATGGGCATGACAGAGTTGAAACCGGGCAGCGTATGGAATACAATGCCGGCACACACACACAGCCGCCGTATGGAAGCATATTTCTATTTTGAAGTACCCGAAGGGCAAGCGGTATGTCACTTTATGGGGGAACCTACTGAAACACGCCATATATGGATGAAAGGCGACCAAGCCGTTATCTCTCCCGAATGGTCGATACACTCGGCTGCTGCTACAAGCAACTATACTTTTATCTGGGGAATGGCTGGCGAAAACCTTGATTATGGCGACCAAGATTTCTACAAAGAAACCGAATTGCGCTAATAAGACTTCACAAAACAGAGAGTGTGAGGTTTAAAACCTTGTACTCTCTGATAAAACGGAACTAATTAAAACAACACAAAACGCCGGAGAAATATATCCGGATTGACTTGAGAAATAATAAACAAAATGACACAATTTGATTTAACAGGAAAAGTAGCTCTTGTAACAGGTGCTACTTACGGAATCGGATTTGCTATTGCATCCGGTCTGGCTCAATCGGGAGCTAAAATAGTATTCAACGATATTAATCAAGAGTTGGTTAATAAAGGAATAGCTGCATACAAGGAAAAAAATATTGAAGCTAAAGGATACGTGTGTGACGTGACAAACGAAGACCAAGTAAATGCTATGGTTGCCCAGATAGAGAAAGAAGTAGGTGCTATTGATATCCTTGTAAACAACGCGGGAATCATCAAGCGTATCCCTATGCACGAAATGTCTGCTGCCGATTTCCGTCAGGTTATCGACATCGACTTGAATGGGCCTTTCATCGTAGCCAAAGCTGTTATTCCAAGCATGATGAAAAAAGGCAAAGGAAAAATCATCAATATCTGCTCGATGATGAGCGAACTCGGACGCGAAACAGTATCGGCTTACGCAGCGGCAAAAGGTGGCTTAAAAATGCTTACCCGCAACATTGCTTCCGAATATGGTCAATACAACATTCAGTGTAATGGCTTAGGCCCCGGCTATATAGCTACACCGCAAACAGCTCCGCTTCGCGAGAAACAAGCAGACGGCTCACGCCACCCATTCGACCAATTTATCATTGCAAAAACTCCTGCTGCCCGCTGGGGAACTGCCGAAGACTTAGTTGGTCCGGCTGTATTCCTTGCATCTGAAGCATCTGATTTTGTAAACGGACATATCCTGTACGTAGACGGTGGCATCCTTGCTTATATCGGAAAACAACCTTAATTTAAATACTTAAGCCTCTGCTGAAATTAGCAGAGGCTTATTTGTAAAACCGTATAAATTCTATATAAAATGAAAAAATTAATATTTTCGTTTTTAGCGGTCATTCTTTTGGTTTCATGCTCCAGCGAACCGCGCACGATTGTTGTAAACAATTTTGCGGAATTTGACCGCACCGGTGAAATCGTTGAAGTAAAAACATCTGTATTAAATTGCAACTTCAACAAAAAGTCGTACATACTGAAAGATGAAGGAGGAAATGAAATAGATTATCAACTTTTATCCGATAAGCAAACACTGCTGTTTCAAGCTGACGTTAAAGCCAGCTCGAAAAGCAACTATACCTTGACCGAAGGCACTCCGAAACAGGCAAAAGCATTGGTTTATGCACGTTATATTTCTGAGCGTAAAGACGACTTTGCATGGGAAAATAATTTTGCTGCATATCGGATGTATGGCCCGGCATTGGCAAATGAAAATCCAAGCAATGGGGTCGACCTTTGGCTGAAACGTACCGACGAGCTAATTGTAGATAAGTTTTATCACGACGAATTGAAGAAAGGGCTTTCATATCACATCGACCACGGACTGGGATTGGATTGTTATAAGGTAGGACATACACTTGGTGCAGGTGGTGTTGCGCTTTATACCGACAAACTATGGGTAGGCGACCATTACAGCCAACAGGAAGTAATAGAAAACGGCCCTTTGCGCGCTATTTTCAAACTGACTTACGATTCGGTTAAAGTAGACAGTAACTACTACAAACAAACAATAAAAATTACCGTTGACGCAGGTAGCATCCTCAACAAAGCTGAGGTTACTTACGAAGGAAACGAAATGCCACTCAAGATAGCGGGAGGTATATTTCTGCATGATGGCAAAGGCGTTGAATTTATTGATACTGAGAATAATGTAATCGGTTATGCCGAAAATGCTGTATCCGATGCAGGAATACCTTCGGGAAGAAACTATGTAGGAGTTTTTATGCCGGGTAAAGTGGAAACTGAAAAAGAACCCAACCACTTACTTATCTTATCCGACTACCAGCAAGGGTACGAGTTTACGTACTACTTCGGAGGTGGATGGAGCAAATGGGGATTCGCAACCGACGATGACTGGTTCGATGCACTTTTGCATTTCAGCAAAGTAACCGCAAGCCCACTAAGCATAAGTTTCAGATAATCAAGCAAATACATAAAACAATAAAAATAAGCATCGAAAACGAAATTTTGATGCTTATTTTGTTTAATTGAAAATTATGTATACCAAATATAACATCCACCCCCTTCAACACGAATGTCTGTTTATTTACGTATATTTGTAATCTAAAACGATAAAGATGAATCCAAAACTTAAGATTGTACTATACGGGGTGGGAGTTTTTGCGGTATATATAATACTGGTTGTTATCCTTCGTCTGATAAGCGGGAAATACCCTGAAAACCCCGAGATATTCGGAATATTCGCCACTAATGATATTTGGCTGGGGCTAATTGTTGCAATCGTACTCACATTCTCGCATGTGCAACGAAGAAAGTTGAAATAATCCCAACCTACTATTAATTTGACTGTTAGTAAATGCTCGAAACATTCAATTACATAATAGAATTTTTGTTGAGGGGAGAAAACACCTCGGATATTATTTCCGAAATTGCTTATACTTCCGATGTAAATAAGCACCCTAAATACAAGCTGGTAATAGTAAAATCGGATTTTTTTGACGATGCAATATACGGAACCGAAAAATCATTGCCTAAGCTGCCTCTAAATAATTTTGAAGGAATCCCAATCCTTTTTGGAGACGCCAAGATTGAGAAAAAGGGAGAAACTACGGTTCTTCACGCCGATATTATTGCAAGCACTTATTTTCTCATTAGCAGGTACGAGGAATATGTTCGCCGTGAGATAAGAGATGTACATGGACGTTTTCCCGGAAAAGAATCTTTACCCTACCAAGCCGGATTTATAAGTTATCCCTTAGTAGATGAATACGGTAAATTACTAAGAAAACTGCTGCGCGAAACAGGATTCGACATTCAAGAGCCAAAACCTCAAATAAAGAAAATATACCTGACTCACGATGTTGATTGCATTGCTCATTACCGAAATACGAAAAGTGTGGTAGGTGCCTTATTAAGGGGCAATTCACAGTTCAAAACGGCTTTAAAAACATATTTCACAGGCATACAACACGACCCTTGGTTTACTTTCGCATGGATATTGGAGCAAAATAACTCTCTGAAAAAGGGATGTACCGAAAGCATCTTTTTCGTTAAACCCGGAGGAGGCAAGCGGCAAGAAGACAAACCTCATTCTGATGTGTATGGGAAAGATTTTCAATATCTTTTTCAACTCCTAAAAGACAACAATGCTTCCATTGGCTTACATGCAAGTTATGAGGCGGGGATACACCCATCTTTGATTCCTGCAGAAAAAGCCAAGCTGGAAAAAGCCATTAAATCTCCCGTATATTATAACCGTCACCATTTTCTTGATACACGGGAGCCCGAAGATATGCAAGCTCTGGTAGAAGCGGGAATAACCCACGATTTCACAATGGGATATGCTGACGTTGCCGGTTTCCGGTTAGGGACATCAAGGCCTGTTCTTTGGATAAATCCTGCAACTAAGCAATTAACATCGCTTACATTACATCCGCTTACCGTAATGGATGGAACGCTGAATGAGCAAAGGTATATGGGATTGAACGAAGAAGAAGCCTATAATTATGTTCAGAAGCTGATAGACGAAACAAAAAAACATAATGGAGAGCTTTGCCTGCTGTGGCATAACACAACTTTGGGAAAGGATGGCAAATACTACCACCGGAATCTATATGCAAATATTATAGACTATCTAAAAACGATTATATAATTACAAGCCTTACTACACTTTTACCCCATGAATCTAAAAAAATCACTTAAATCGCTCATAAGCACATTTGTTGAATTTGTAAAAAAGGATTTCAACTGGAAAACGTACGCTTATACACTTGCCTTCATATTTATTTGTATATTTCTGAATTACCATTTTGATTTTTACAAAAATATAATGCGCAACAGCTATTATACAGGCAAGTCGATGTGGATGTACCCTCTTTTCTATATCTTCATTTATTTTTCAACAGCAATCCCCGTTCTACTTATCCAAAAAGACTATAAAACATTAAAAAACTACCGGTTTTACCTTAAGAGCCTATTCTTCATCATAATATACGGGGTATCTATCGGTTTTTACAAATATCGTCAATGGGAACTGCCTGATTTATCGCATCTGGAAAGAAACTTTGTGATGCGGATAATAGCACAATTAAAATCCGTTGTTCTCATTGTGATACCTCTTATATTCCTAAAATTATCTATCGACAAAAAAAACGTAAAAGGGTTTTACGGGCTTTCGTGGAATTCAAAACATTTGGACGCTTATATGCTATTATTCCTTTTACTGTTGCCTTTTTTAGTAATAACATCATTCACGCCCGATTTTTTAAAAGCCTATCCCCAATTCCGACCATGGCACTATGATGGTATTTTCAATTTATCAACCATAGGAAGAACTCTAATCTTCGAATCGGCTTACTCTGTCGATTTTGTAGTTACCGAATTGTTTTTCAGAGGGGCATTAATCATCGGGATGACCTCGATACTTGGGCCTAAAGCTATATTGCCTATGGTGGCTTTTTATGCTTCAATTCACTTTGGAAAACCGATAGTAGAAACGATATCCTCTATATTCGGAGGGTACATACTCGGTGTGCTCGCTTACCAGACAAAACATATATGGGGAGGTGTAATCGTACACATCGGCATTGCCCTTACTATGGAAGTTATGGGATTCATACAATATTACCTGCTTAAATAAAAACAGTAGGAAGGGTATTGTTACCCTTCCTACCAATATTTATCTAACCATGAGGATTAATTATTTACAAATAAGGATTATTCATTTTCTCATATCCTATCGTAGTATTATCACCATGTCCCGGATATACAACGGTAGTATCCGGTAGTGTAAACAAGCGTTCGGTAATCGACCTGATAAGTGTGGCATAATCGCCCCCAACCAAATCTGTACGCCCGATAGATTCCAAAAACAACACATCACCACTAAAAAGGATATTATCTTTCTCGCTGTAATATGCAAGGCTTCCGGGCGAATGTCCCGGCACAAATATGGCTCTCAATTCAGTGTTGCCAAAAACCACTTTCTCATCATCTTCAAGATACCCTTTCAACGGTTGAGCCTCTCCAGCATTCTCAAACCCAAAAGTTTGTGTCTGCACCGGATACATATCTACAAGAAACTCATCTTTCTGATTAGCTTCCGGAGCTATCCCGAATGTATCGTATAGAAACTTATTTCCAAACTGATGGTCGAGGTGCAGGTGGGTATTAATAACACGTTTCAATGTCAGGTTGTTATTTTCTATAAAAGCCTTTAATTCCTCTTTTTCGGCATCAAACAAGCACCCGGCATCAATAATGATGGCTTCGCCTGTTTCATCATACAGCACGTAAGTGTTTTCCTGAAAAGGGCTGAAAGTAAATATTTTTATTTCCATCTGTAAAAAAAATTTCTCCTATTGATTAAAGCGGAAGATATACCGCTTTTTTAGTTTCAAAAAATTCTTCCTCAAAATAATCACTGATATTATAAAGCTCTGCTATATTCTTAAAGGATTGTATTTCGTGCTGTAATTCCCCACCCTTCAAGCAAATCAATCCGTTGGGGATTGCATTTTTCTGTTCCGCACTTATGTTTTTCCTAACTAACTTCACCAAATCGCCCAAGGGCATAACAGCACGGCTCACCACAAAATCAAATTTCTCTTTTTCGTCCTGTACACGCAGATGCTTCAAAGTCACATTTTGTAATCCAATCGCATTAGCAACTTCTGCTCCAACTTTGATTTTTTTTCCGATTGAATCAATAAGAACAAATTCTGCACCAGGGAATAAAATAGCTAAAGGAATCCCCGGAAAACCACCGCCCGTCCCTACGTCAAGTACCCGTGTACCATCGTCGAACTGAATAATACTGGCAATTGATAATGAATGTAATACATGGTGCTCGTACAGGTTTACTATGTCCTTGCGCGAAATTACATTTATTTTTTCATTCCAGTCGGTATACAAATCATAAAGAGCCGCAAACTGGGATTTTTGCTTATCCATTAAATTGGGAAAGTATTTTAAAATTAAATCCATTATTCTATATTAATACTGATACGTTAAAAATAAATTATTTCGAGTAATTATATATTACATAGCTACATACATAAAAACATCGTTTTTTCGATTTAAAAGCCACATTAATATTTAAAGTCCCATAGGGACGAGAGTTTGGTAATGACCGGCTTTTAGTACTGCCTCTGCGTGCCGTAGGTACGCTACTTGCTGCAATAATGGTTTCGTACCTACGGCACGAATAATGCTCGTTATTATGTGTTATTATCAAACCTATGCTCCTACAGAGCATCCGGATGATATATTTCGATTGTCAAAACAAAAAAACAGTTTAACGCATCAGCATTAATTCCCTCGTCCTTTCGGATTTCTTGGCAAGCCAATGGAACAATCCGCTTTGCGGTGCGAGCAAGTTCGAGCGGCAATCCGAAAGCTATTATTTTGCGGGTTTTAAATCCGCTATTAGAATATCATCGGATTACAAATCCGATGAGACAGACTAAAAACATAAATGTTTACACCAAGAAAATTTATTTATTCAGTTTCCCCATAAACCGCTCCACATTTACAACAAACCGCTCATGTGTTGCCTTGCCTATCACCTCGCCTGAGCTATCTACCGCTTCGATACCGAAGTTATACTTACGTCCTTCCCTATTGGTTATTTCTGCCGTACAGCGTATATTTTCGCCCACTGCGCTGGCCTTTAGGTGCTGAACGTTAATCATTGTTCCTACACTCGATTCACCTTCGCCCAAGTCAGCAACTAACTGCATAGCCGTGTTTTCCATAAAAGCCACCAGCATTGGAGTTGCCAAAACAGCTAAAGTGCCCGAACCCAATTTTGCGGCTGTATCTGCTTCTGTTACTATAAACTCCTTTGTTATTTTTCCTTCTTGCATATTCAAATTCTTTTTAGCAACCCTACTTATTTCAAAACGGTTTTCTGTACTCACAGCCACTTTTCCATTGGCTGCACCCATAAGCAGTTTTTCCTTTCAGCAGTGTACCTTTTCCGCAAAGAGGGCATACAGTACCTACTATCGGGTCTTTTTCTTGTTTTGCCAAACTCATTATTTCATCAATTGTCCGGTTATCGCTTTTTACATTGAGCACAACCTTGCACACCATATCTTTCAGTTCGTCCAAAAAATCTTTAGCCTGATATTCACCGCTTTCAATCTGGCGAAGTTTCTTTTCCCACATTCCGGTCAACTCTGCCGACTTTAGCAAATCCTCCTGAATAGTCTGGATAAGCTCAACCCCCGTTTGCGTTGCTATCAGGTTTTTTCTTTCCTTTCGGATATAGCCACGCTTAAAAAGAGTCTCGATAATAGCCGCCCGTGTCGAGGGCCGTCCTATACCATTCTCCTTAAGGGCATCGCGTAGCTCCTCATTATCCACCAACTTACCTGCCGTCTCCATAGCCCTGAGCAAAGTAGCTTCTGTATAGGGCTTGGGAGGTGATGTCCATTTTTCAGCTAAATCAGGGTCATGAGGGCCACTTTCACCTTTTTCAAACAATGGCAATGTTTTATCCTCGTCGGCCTCCTTATTGTTTTCATCTTCTTCTTTCGCTTTATCAAAAACAATACGCCAACCCGCCTCTAATATCTGCTTTCCGGTAACTTTAAACTCAACCTCGCCTGCCTCGCCTAAAACCGTCGTAGTCGATATTTTACATTCCGGATAAAAATTTGCAATAAAACGCCTTGCAACCAAATCGAACACACGCTTTTCCGTATCGGTCAAGCCCGATGGATTCATCCCGGTAGGAATAATAGCGTGGTGGTCGGTAACTTTCTTATTATCAAAAACCTTCTTAGTTTTAGGCAGCTTGGTTTCAAGCAAAGGTTTTGTCAGTAATTCATAATCTTTCAGTCCCTTCAGTATATTCGGAACTTTTGGGTACATATCATCACTAAGATAAGTGGTATCTACACGGGGATAGGTGGTGATTTTCTTTTCGTATAAACTTTGGATTATCTTCAATGTATCGTCGGCCGAATAGCCGAATTTTTTATTACACTCTACTTGTAACGAAGTCAGGTCGAATAAACGGGGAGCCGATTCAGTTCCCTTTTTCACCGATGTATCCGTTACTGTAAAAGGTGCTTCTTTTACCTTCCGAAGAAATTCGGTTCCCTCCTCCACACTCGAAAACCGTCCCTTTGTTGCAGAAAAAACAGTATCCCTATAAACGGTTTTCAACTCCCAGTAAGCCTCCGGTTTAAAATTCTCTATTTCCAACTGGCGGTTGACAATCAAAGCCAACGTAGGTGTCTGAACCCGACCAATAGAGAGTACCTGTTTGTTCTTACCATATTTCAGAGTGTACAGGCGCGTAGCATTCATACCCAACAGCCAATCGCCTATAGCCCGCGACAAGCCCGCCTCATACAAGCGTTGATATTCATCTTGTTTTTTCAATTTGGCAAAGCCTTCGCGGATAGCATCTTCTGTCAACGACGAAATCCACAAACGCTTCACAGGGCATTTGCAAAGTGCTTTTTGAAGCACCCAGCGTTGTATAAGCTCCCCCTCCTGCCCTGCGTCACCACAGTTTATTACTTCATCAGCACTTTGTACAAGTTTCTCAATTACCTGAAACTGCTTTTGTATTCCTTTATCATCCATCACTTTAATTCCGAAACGCTGCGGAATCATGGGCAGTCGGCTCAAAGCCCAAGGTTTCCACTCAGGCGCATAATCGTGCGGCTCGAGCAAACCACATAAGTGCCCGAATGTCCAAGTTACCTGATAGCCATTCCCTTCGATGTAACCATCTTTTCGGGCTTTAGCTCCAAGTATCTCTGCTATGTCACGTGCTACGCTCGGTTTTTCTGCTATGCAAACTATCATCTCCTTTTGTATTCTAAAAAACAAAGTACAAAAATAGGCATTTATTTACAAAGAATTTTCACTATTCACACTGTTCGCTCCAAAATAGATATTGAAAAATAAGAAAGATTCTATTAAGCTGTAATTGCACAAACACTTAAATAACAACATTTACTATTTTGCTTCAATTTTCATTCTAAATACGCTATTGAGAATTGAAATCTATTTACTTTTTTTACTCATAAATTTTATCTTTTTAGCTGATAAACAAACAATTATAGTCCAACTGATTTATATTTTATCTCCCATCACTTCATTTTTTATTATTTCATTTTTAACTTTGTTTCAAAAGTGTGGAAATTCGCCGTAAATATGCTCCATTTCCATCTGCTTATTATTACCAAAAAATATCATGACGAAATGAAAAAAAACTATCTTTTATTAATTACATTTTTTATGTTGACCGCATTTTGCATGAATGCGGCTACTACTCCTGCCGAAGACTTACTGAACCGCATAGGTGGTGCAGGTACTTCCGAACGGATTTTGACTTCGATAGAACCATCAGCTGATTCGAAAGAGTATTTTACGATTACCTCCGAAAGCGGAAAACCAAAAATCATTGGCGACAGTTATTTATCCGTGGCAACAGGAATACACTGGTATCTGAAATATAATGCAAATGTGTTGCTGACATGGAATAATCTGACTACCGACCTGAGCGCTGTTACACTTCCGGTACCAGCAACAGCCGAGACACGGTCTACTTCGCTCAAATACCGTTATTATCTTAATTATTGTACTTACTCCTATACAATGGCATTTTGGGATTGGGAACGATGGGAGAAAGAAATCGACTGGATGGCAATGCATGGTATAAATATGCCATTGGCACTTACCGGAACAGAAGTTGTATGGCGTAATGTACTGGTAAACAAGCTGGGGTATTCCAAAACTGAGGCCAACGAGTTTATTGCCGGCTCGGGTTTTCAGGCGTGGTTTCTGATGAATAATCTTGAAGGTTGGGGAGGACCAAACCCCGACAGTTGGTATGACCAACAGGAGGCATTACAGAAAAAAATAGTAGCGCGCATGCGGGAGTTGAATATTGAGCCTGTCTTTGCAGGATATTCGGGTATGGTACCAAGTAATATCGCTACGAAAAAAGGCTGGAACATTTCAAACCCCGGAACGTGGTGCAGTTTTCAGCGTCCCGGATTTTTGTTGCCTACCGACGCTAATTTCAACGAAATGGCTCAGTATTATTATGATGAAATGCGTACCCTGTATGGCACTTCGCGTTATTATAGCATGGACCCTTTTCATGAGGGTGGCAATGTGAGCGGTGTAAATCTTGACGCTGCATATAAAGCAATATACAATGCGATGAAGAATTACAGCGGCAATGCAGTTACCCCTCAATGGGTATTGCAGTCGTGGAATGAAAATCCCCGTCAACAGGCTTTGGATGCACTTGAGCCGGGTACTCTTATTGTACTCGATTTGTTCTCTGATGGTGTGAAACGATGGGGAAACAGCTACAAACAATCAGACGGCGACAAACATCAGTTCGTATTCTGTATGTTGAGCAACTTCGGAGGCCGTACCGGCTTGCACGGGCGTATTGAAAAAACAATTGACGAGTTTTACGAAGCCAAAGCGCAGTTTCCTGAAACAATGCTTGGAATTGGTACTACAATGGAAGGCAGCGAAAATAACCCCGTGTTGTACGAGTCGGTTTATGAGTTGGCATGGCGCAATACCAAAACTCCGGCTGACGAATGGATTAAAGGTTATGCCAAGGCACGCTATGGTGCTCAGAATGATAAAACAGAAGAGGCATGGCAGCTGCTTATGAACAGCATTTATAAATGTACAACAGGTCAGCAGGGAGTATCAGAATCTTTGCTGTGCGCTCGTCCCTCATTAGATGCCGGTAGCGTATCTACCTGGTCAACTTCCGCTATTTATTACAACGTGGATGATGTACGCGAAGCAGCTTATCTGTTATTATCTCAAAAAGATGTGCTGTCGGGCTCCAATTACGAGTATGATGTGGTTGACGCTGTACGCCAGACGCTTGCCGACTATGCCAACGGATTATTGAAACGCATTAAAAAAGCTAATACGGATGGCAATACTAAATTGCGCAATGCTTTGATGGATCGTTTTCTTGAGGTAATCATTGATCAGGATAAACTGATGAATACAATTCCTGATTTCATGCTTGGCAGATGGATAAACGATGCCCGCAGCCTGGGAACTACACAGGCAGAAAAAGACCTGTATGAAAAAAATGCACGTTTGCAGGTAAGCACATGGGGGCCGTTGGCATCTGCCAACAGCAGCGGATTGCATGACTACTCAAACCGCGAATGGGGAGGATTGTTGAAAGATTATTACTACAAACGCTGGAAACTCTATTTTGACCGTATCAAAGCGGGTACTTCAACTCCAAACTCAACCGAATTTTTTAATATGGAATATGAATGGGCTACTACTCCAACCACTACCGAGCCATATCCTTTCGTATCGCAAAGCGATCCGCTTGAAACGGCAGCAGAAGTGTTTGGTAAGTATTATGCCGAGCTAATGATTGAAGGAGCAAACAGCACTACAATCTTGCTTCCTGTAGAAAACACGGCCGATTTTACCTCCGATGTGGCATATCAGGTAAATGCCTACCGTAGCAAAACACTGAAAGTAAACTTATTGGCGCAACCGCTAATGAAGGTATATATTGACTTCAACGGTGACGGGAGTTACAGCGAAAATGAAAAATTTTCTCCGGTTGTAAATGGAAGCACTGCGCTTTTTACAATCAATATTCCTGCTAATGCACAGAAGGGAAGAAAAGATTTACTGCTCTATACCGATATTGCCGGAGGGAGTATTGATTTTGGAACAACTGCGCTTTGCGGGCTCCGTTTCAGCAGTTCATTGCTTGTAATGGATGAAATTACTTCGCCGCGTACTATTACGGTAGCGGTTGACGATGAAAAAAAAGGAACCGTGGCTATTGACGGACAAACAGGCAATACAGTAACCACTACAGATATAGTTGTAGTAAGAGCCACCCGTAAAATCGGCTATGCTTTTAAAAACTGGACTAATGAGAGTGGAACTATTTTAAGCACAGAGAATCCGTTCAGCTATTACGAAAAAGAGTCGGTCACACTTACGGCAAACTTTGAGGAAAAAGGCGAAACTACTGTACTTCCGGCAGGAGAAAATTATACCACTTTCGACCCGCCGCTTTCTACTTCCGACAAATGGAGAATAGACGCTGAAATAACTGTATTTGGCGAGTCGTTTAACCAATGGGGGTCGTCGCTTTTTACCGAGGGGAACAATGCTTTCGATGGTTATAAGTTTCAGTATTACCTGAAATCGGGTGGTGAAATAATGCTCAACAACAGTGTTAACATAGATAACATTGTTGTTGACCAGACCAACGGTACAAAATTTAGCTTCGAGGTAGTAAGCGACGGTAGCGGTACAGTTCAGACACGCGTATCGGTTGGTGACAAGAGCTATGATTGGTATCCCTACACATTACCAACTATAACATATATCAGCAAAGCTACCAAGTATCCTTTAAGTATTTCGGTAATTCCGGACGATGATACAAATTCGCTATCCTGCTTACAGGCTCCGGATGTAAAAGTGTACGGAAAAAACGGTAAAATAACAATTGAAGGCTTGCGTACATCGGATGTATGCCGAGTTTTTACCATATCGGGCTATGAAGTGAATAAGGAAACCATACTTCCTACCGGCATCTATATTGTGATGGTCAATAATGTGTCTTATAAAATTATATTATAATTCCCACATTATCCTATGGATATATGTTTAATAAAATCACGTGAAGATAATAACTTGAATTTAAAAAAATCTAATAGTATGAAAAACAATCGACTTATTGTAAGTATATTATTACTTGCTTTTACAGCTTTTTCTCTTCGTCTCTCAGCAGCTCCCATTCAGTTAAATGATGGATGGTCTTTTAACTATGTTGCGGTTGGAACTGAAATTGTACTCACCGAAGTGGGCACATCCGGTGGAGAACATCTTATTATTCCGGCTACTGTAAATATCGACGGCGTCGATTATACAATCATTTCACTTAAAAATGACCTTTTTAAGGATAACACATCACTTAAAACAATTAGTATTTCTTCATCGCTTATCAGCCTGGGTACTGAAATAGCTACCGAAGAACCTTCGTCAAAACCTTTTGCAAACAATCCTATTACACTTACCACACCAGTGTCGAGCACTGATACATGGTTTATCAATGCTGTGGTAAATACTGGTGGCGAATCTTTCAACCAATGGGGTACTGCCTTGTTCGCATCCGGCGAAGTACCCAACACCGACCATTACCCAGGTGGTTTCCAGTTCTGGCTCAATAACGGAACAAGCAATAATAATGGACGCATACTGTATAAATATGGAAACAGCAGTTCGACCTATACATTTTCCGATCAGATTGTTATTCTTCCCGAAGGAACAAATGATGTTTCCATCAACCTGACATACGACCGTACAGGCAAATTTACTGCAATATTAGGTTCGGGCGATAAAACAGAAAAATTCAGCATCACACCTCCTGATGCTTTTGTCGGCTTTGACAAACTGTCAAGCGCAATCAGCGCAGCCGGAACATTCTCCAAACTGGAAATAAACAGATGCGCTTTTGGTACAACGGCAGGTAGTATATCCGGTGCTCCTAACCTGACTTATATTACGGTTGACGCAGATAATACAGTATATTCTTCAATAAATGGATCATTGTATGACGCCGCAGGTACATCTGTATTAGTTGACCTGAGTGCTCACAATCAAAACACAAAAGAACCGATTCTGATAGATAACTGGTCGTTTGATTATGTAGCAATCGGAACTGATATTGCATTGACCGAAGTCGTAACATCAGGCGATGGTGTACTCACAATACCTGGTACAGTGAAGATAGACGATGTTACTTACACCGTTAAATGGCTGAATAAGGAGCTTTTCGAAGGTAATACAGAATTAACTGAAATCGATATCCCTGCTACAGTAACAAGCCTTGATACTGAAATATCAGCCGAGAGCCCTGCAACAACACTATTTCCTGTAGAACTAACAAATCCGGTACTGAGCAGTGATATCTGGGTAATAGATGCTTGTCTGAATACAGGCGGTGAATCTTTTAATCAATGGGGAACAGCTCTTTTTGCTTCAGGCGAAGCACCAAGCCTTGATGACTATACAGGCGGATTCCAGTTCTGGCTCAACAACGGTACAGCGGGAGGAGAAAACAGTAAAGGTACAATAGTATATAAGTATGGTGGAGGAGCAACGAAACACACCTTCTCTGATGCCATAACTATACAGAAAGGCTCGAAGGAAAATATAGCTATTTCGCTGGCATATAACGATACTGAATATACAGCAAAAATAATATCAGGAGGAGTTACCGAAAACTTCACAGTTACTACAGGCGCTTGTACAGGTTTCAGTAAATTATCAAGTGCAGTAACGGCGGCAGGAAGTTTTTCGGAACTGACAATTACGAAAATCAATCCATCCGAAGGAGCAGGCTCACTGGTTGGATTAAAAAATCTTGCCAAAATTACCGTTGATGCCGAAAATACTGTCTATTCATCAAAAGACGGTTCGCTTTACAATAAGTCTGGCGAAACAATATTAGTTGACTTAGGAGGTGGCACTACTGCTCTAAATTCACAATCGACACAGCTACGGATTTACAGCCAGAATGGAAAAATCGTAATTGAAGGTTTAAATGATGGTGATGTATGCCGGGCTTACACCCTTTCGGGAACAGAAGTCGATTACGAATCAGCAAATCTTCCTGCCGGAATTTATATTATAACTGTAAACGGAATATCTTATAAAATCATAATGTAATCATTCATAGCTGATTAGTGGCAATTTAAGGCTTTGACGACAACAGTAAGTGCTGTTGTTACCAAAGCCTTAAATTATTAATACAATAGCTTATTTATCAATTTATATTCTTTTTAATATAGAAAACCGGGGCATTGTGCTTGTCTTCATTATATTGCAGCCAATACAAACAAAATTTATGGTACTACCCAACGAAATTGAAACTATTTTACATACAACCGTTCCACAAGATTTATTATCTTTACCCCGAAAAATAAAAAAGGATTAATAAATATGATACGTGCTATTATATTGGTAGGAATTGGCGGAGGAGTTGGCAGTATACTTCGTTACCTGACAAACGTGGTGGTCGAAAAGTATTTTCATTCCCATTTCCCGTTAGCCACTTTTATAGTCAACATGATTGGCAGCTTCCTTATAGGATTAATTTTTGGCTTATTTATCAAACAAGGGCTTGTAAACCAAGACTTAAAACACCTGCTTATTGCCGGATTCTGTGGCGGCTTTACTACATTCTCTGCTTTTGCCCTCGAAAATTTCAATCTTTTTCATTCCGGTCAACCAATGCTTGCTTTTGCTTATATTGCAGCAAGCGTTGTCCTTAGTTTATTCTTTGTGTGGCTGGGCATGTTACTCTTCAACGCGTAAAAACACAAAAAAAAGACTTCTGACCCAAACAATCAGAAGCCTTTTTGTATGCTGTAAATTTTCGTTACACAACACTTTCTAATATTGCCATAACAATACTCAGGATAACGCTAAACAACAACGCCCACCAGAAGTTAGCTACATGAAATCCCGGTACTATCCAACCTACCAACAGGATAATAAGCGTATTAATAACAAACAGGAACAAGCCTAATGTTACGACCGTGATAGGAAGCGACAATACTTGTAAAAGAGGTTTTACAACAGCGTTAAGCACGCCTAATACGATAGCTGTAATAATAGCAGTTCCAAAACTTTCGACCGAGATACCCGGCAGCAACCATGCCGTAAAATAAACAGCAATGCTTGATACGATAATGTAAAGAATAATACTCATGTTCTATGATTTTTTAATAAATGTTATTTTAAAATTAATAAACATACAATAAGGACATTTTGTTTACACGCGGAAATGAAAATAAGGGCAACCGCATCAAAATTACATTTTAAGCATCAAATTCATCAGATATTGTTCTTTCGTTTTTTCACTCTCAAAGTCCCTCTCAAAAACTTTTTTTCCTTTTTCCCTCTCCGTTTGGAGAGGGTGCCTGAAAGGCG
>NZ_QVMH01000005.1:0-57051 GCF_010501035.1 Paludibacter sp. 221 | reverse complement strand
TCAAGCAAGCTTGACTCTGCTTTCGCTTAAACGGTGCATTCACCGCTACACCTGCTTCGCTAAAATTCAGCTACACTCCGCTACAGTCTTTGAAACTCCTCGCTTCGCTCGTCAAACAGCAAATCCTGTTTAACACTGCGTTACGCTGAATTTTTTAACGCTCACCAGTTGAGGCGGAAAAATTAGCTTCGGCTACGAAAGAATAAAATAGCAATTCGGCATATTTTGATGCGAATTGCCTTTCCCTTAAATTCACCTCTCCCCTTCAATTAATTATTTTGCTTACCTTTGTATAAATTTTTCAGAAAATGATAAGTTTCGATAACATCTCCATCACTTTTGATAATAAAACCATTGTAAAAAACTTTTCTCTCGAAATCTCCAAAAACGAAAAATTTGTGCTTTGGGGTAAATCCGGAAGCGGAAAAAGTTCGCTTATGTCTCTCCTGCTCGGTTTTCATCAGCCGGCGGCAGGAAGCGTTTCTCTAAACGGAACTGAAATAAACAAGCAAACGATTGATACTATCCGCGAAGAAATTGCATGGGTGCCTCAGGAAGCAGCCCTCCCTTTCGAATATGTAAAAGATGTAATAGCCGCACCCTTTCAGTTTAAAGCAAACAAAAACAAATTTCCGAAAAAGGAACTTATTCTGAGCTATTTTGAACAATTAGGATTGGACGCTTCTTTGTACGAAAAAAGGCTAAACGAAGTATCAGGTGGCGAACAACAACGCATTATGATAGCCATAGCCGCGTTACTCCAAAAACCGGTGCTTCTGCTTGATGAGCCCACTTCGGCACTCGACCCGGACTCTATTGAGAGCTTAATCAAGTTCATAAAAGGATTGGAACAAACTACGATGCTTGCTATTTCGCACGACAGACGGTTTACCGAATCATTTACCAACCTCGAATTAAAACCTACCGAAATATGAATCAAACAATCGATATAAGCTTATGGGGATTTATAGCGGGTTTCTTGCTGTTGCTTATCCCCGTTTATTTCCTTTACTATTTTCGCACGGGACTGGTAAAAGCGACACTAATTTCAGCATCAAGAATGACCATACAGTTGTTTCTTGTAGGGCTTTACCTCGAATATCTGTTCAAGTTGAACCTTTGGTGGGTGAACGTGCTTTGGGTACTTGTGATGGTCATGGTAGCTTCTTATACTATTTTAAAACGAACTAAGTTGCCTTTGAAACAGTTGTTTACCTCTATCGCCATTTCGCTCTTATTTTCCATTACCATTATCGATACTTATTTTATGGGGTTGGTGGTACGGCTAAACCACCTATTTGAGGCACGCTACTTTATACCCGTAAGCGGCATGCTGCTCGGCAATATGCTTACTGCCAACGTGCTTGCACTGAATTCCTTCTTTGGCAGTCTAGAACGCGAAAAACAATACTACTATTATATGCTGGGCAATGGTGCCAGCCGGAGCGAGGCGTTAGCGCCATTCATCAGAGAAGCTATCACCAAGTCGTTCAACCCTACCATTGCATCTATGGCTGTAATGGGGCTTATCTCCCTACCGGGAACAATGACCGGACAAATACTTGGAGGCAGCAACCCCAATACTGCCATCAAATACCAGATTATGCTGATGATTACCATTTTTGCATCTTCACTCATCGCCGTACTATTCTCCATGTGGCTGTGCCGCAAACAGGCATTCGATGAGTATGGTTTAAAGAAATTCTAACGGAAATGAATGTAAAAGTAAGTGATGAAATAAAAGAACTACTTGATACGATGGCAACACGCTTCAATGTGCCTGCGTTTATTGAGAGTGACCCTGTCCAGTTTCCGCGCAGGTACGAGCATATGCAGGACATTGAAGTGTCCGCTTTCCTTACAGCAACCATAACATGGGGCAAAAGAAGCCTGATATTGAAATCGGCAGCAAAGATGCACACTATTATGGGAGCTTCGCCTTACGACTACGTGATGGGAAAAGGCTATGAATCTCTTGAAAAGACAAACGTTCACCGCACTTTCTTTGAAGACGACATGGCATATATCTGCCGTGGGCTGAATACTATATACAATAAATATGACAGCATTGAAACCTTATTCAGTTCGAACCCCGATAAAGAGAAACGGATATGGGAAGGTATACGTCTCTTCAGAGAGCACATTCAACATGCAAATTCAGACGTTTCGGATAAAAGTTTGAAGCACGTATCCAACCCGGACAATTCTGCCTGCAAACGCCTCCATTTAGCTTTACGCTGGCTGGTAAGGAATGATGGAATTGTAGATATAGGAGCGTGGAAAAACATATCGCCTTCCGAACTCCAAATACCTTTAGATGTGCATGTAGCGAATATTTCCCGCAAATTAGGCTTACTTCAGCGCAAACAGAACGACCGCAAAGCTGTGGAAGAATTAACCGCCGTATTGAATGGAATAAACCCCTCCGACCCTATCTTATACGATTTCGCTTTGTTCGGCATAGGAGAAAGTAAAATACTTGAGAAATAACTTACTCTATATTTTTTCTTACTTTTTTCAGGAAAGCCTGCATTTTTTCAGTATCCTTGGTTTCAATCATTTCGAGCAGGTTGGCCAACTCCGTACGTATATTTTCAAGCTGCGTAGGAGTATAGGGGTTGAACAGAATTTCAGAAAGCAGATAATCATCTTCCGAGAGCAAACCCTTTGCAATATCCATGTGCCTTTTGAAAGTAGTACCCGGTGCCTCGATAGGTTTCATTACCGACGCAAACGTCAATGTAGATGCAAAAGGGATGGAAAGAGAGTAAGCAATAGTTTCGTCATGCTCCTCAAAACTATATTCAAAGATATTCAAATTGAGCGAAGCATATAAATCTTTGAAAAATGCCTTGCCCATATGGTCGGACTCGGATATGATAATAGCATTTTGAGTCCGTAAATTATCAAGCGTAGCAAATGTAGGGCCGAACATCGGGTGTGTAGATACATATTTGAAACCCGTTTTGTCATAATAGCTTTGCAAGCCTGTTTTCACCGAAGCAATATCAGATATTATACAACTTTTAGGCAGGTATGGCAGCACTTTATTAAAAGCATCCATGGTGTATTTCAGCGTCACACAGTTTATCATCAACTCCGGTTCAAACTCCTTTATTTCCTCGTATTTTGTCATCCGCAGAGTATTGAACACAAACCTCAACTGTTTCGGGTCCGTATCGAAAAGCGCAACTTCATGTTGTAAACATAAAACGTCAGTAAGGAAAGCACCCATTTTTCCGGCACCCAGAATTAAAATCTTCATCGCTTCTTATCGTTATTATTTTATCGCACAAAAGTAATATTAAAAGTCGCAAGCTACAAACTGCGGGACTACAATATCAATACCCTCTTAATTAAAACTGAAGATGTTTTTTCAAAATAATTGAGGTGTTTTTTCAAATCGCTTGACCAATAAACAAAAGTTTATTACCTTTGTTTCATTAAAAAGAACTAATATAGCAAAGAATGAAACAGTATGTATCTAAGGAAAGACGAAGAATTAAAAAAGAACTTTTGTTTTACCTGCGAAAATACAGATTCTTTTCTTCCAGATTCAAAAACACAGACGATCTAGATGCAATTATCGCCGAAATAGTGGAAGAACTTAAAACAGATATTTAATCCTAAAAACATACGGATATGACAACAAAAGAAAAATTTGAAATTCTGAAAGATCAGGACATTCATGCAAAATCGGACAAAGCAAGGACAATACTCAATGCCGATTTTGAACGGCTTGCTCAAGAAGACCCAGAAGGATTTGAAGAAGCTGTGATTACTAGTATGCGCAGGACACTCTACGATGCAAAAAAACTAAAAGTAAAAGAGCAGATGAGTGAAATAACAGAAATAGTATCTATGTCGTATATTGCAAAGACTTACTTTAATAAAACCAAAAGTTGGTTGAGCCAACGTATTAATGAGCTAAATGTAAACGGCAAACCAGCACAGTTTACCCCCGAAGAGATAGAAACACTCAATGCTGCATTTGAGGATATATCGAAAAAAATAGCTACGTTTCACATTTCTCGTTAAAAATTTTTTTTGAATATTCTTATACATCAACTCCCTACCTTTATTGGCTGGGAGTTTTTTTTTGAAAAATACTTTGAAGCATTTTTTCAATACAAGCTACAACAAAAAGAGCCGGAAACATGTTCCCGACTCTTTTCTATACTTTTTCTTTAAGAAAAAACCTGATTACTCAGCAGCAGCTTCCGGAGCTTCTTCGGCTACAGGAGCAGCTTCTTCGGCTACAGGAGCAGCTTCTTCAGCAGGAGTTTCTTCTACTGCTTCTTCGCTTGCCTCGGCTGCTTTTGCTTCAGCAGCTTTTTTCTTCGCCAATTCAGCAGCTTTTTCTTTATTTATTGCAACTTCTGCATCAAGACGCGCTTTTTCAGCAGCTTTTTTATCAGCAGCAAGTTGTTCTTTAGTTTTTGTTACTTTATTTGTTTTGTCAGCTTTCCAAGCCTCAAAACGTTTTTCAGCCTCTTCGGCACTGAAAGCGCCTTTTTTAACACCACCTAACAAGTGATTTTTCATCAATACGCCTTCCCACGATAGGATATTACGTACTGTATCAGTAGGCTGTGCTCCTGTTTGAAGCCAATACAAAGCTCTGTCAAATTTCAAATTTACAGTAGCTGGGTTTGTGTTTGGGTTGTACGACCCAACGCGTTCGATAAAACGGCCATCACGTGGCGCTCTGCTGTCAGCAATCACGATATGATAATAAGCATATCCTTTACGACCGTGACGTTGCAATCTCATTTTTACTGGCATGTTTTTTTTATTTTTAAATGATTATACCTAAAATGCTTTTTCTCGAAAAGCGGTTGCAAAAATACGGTTTATATTTGGATTATAAAAATAATGTCCCAATATTTTGACATTATAAATTCATCCCCTTCTTTTAACTTCTTTCTAACTCCCCTATCCTTTATTTTTTACTATTT
This sequence comes from Paludibacter sp. 221, assembly GCF_010501035.1. GTDB lineage: Bacteria > Bacteroidota > Bacteroidia > Bacteroidales > Paludibacteraceae > QVMH01. The sequence goes on along the minus strand of NZ_QVMH01000005.1, from coordinate 52,093 downwards.
GTGCGGTAAACTCTGCTTCACAAACAATTTTACCGCCCACAAAAGCCAAGCCACGCATAGTGGCTATTCCACGCCTGATTTCGGTAAGAAGTTCTACACGGAAAATAAGCGTATCGCCCGGTACAACTTTCTGCCGAAATTTAACATTGTCTATCTTCAAAAAATAAGTAGAATAGTTATGGGCATCTTCCAGTTGGCTCAATACCAACAAACCTCCCGACTGCGCCATCGCCTCTACTATAAGCACTCCGGGCATAACAGGCTCTTCGGGGAAGTGACCGACAAAAAAAGTCTCATTTCCGCTTACATTTTTCACCCCTACAATAAACTTATCCCGTATATCTATCACCTTATCTACCAAAAGAAAAGGCCAGCGATGTGGTAACAGTTTACGTATCGCATTTACATCCAATACAGGCACAGAAGATTCATCATAAACCGGAGCTTGTATTTCCTGTTTTTTGATTTCCTTGCGAATAAGTTTTGCCGTATCCGTATTGGTTTTATGACCGGGATAAGTTGCAATTACTTTCCCGACAATAGGTTTTCCGACTAATGCTAAATCACCAATCACATCCAGCAATTTATGACGGGCAGGCTCATTCTCAAATCTTAAGTCTGTCAGGTAGCCTAATTTAGAAGCATCAAGACGCTCCACTCCCAGCAAGTCAGCTAAACTATCCAAATCCTCCTGCGGCATCAACTCATCATATATAACAATGGCATTCTCTAAGTCACCGCCCTTTATAAGTCCCATTTTCAACAAAGGCACTATCTCGCGCACAAACACAAACGTACGTGTTGCTGAAACTTCATCCACATAATCATCCAACGACTCTAGCGATGCAAACTGATTGTTCAATATTGGAGATTTAAACCCGATATGAACATCTACACTGAATTTATCGTCAGGGAGTATTATTATTCTTGAATCGCTGTCGGGAAGGTGGTACTCTATTTTTTTCTTAACTATAAAATAATCCTTATCCTCGTTTTGCTCTACAATTCCGAATTTCTGAATAGCCTCTATATAATACTTAGCACTACCATCAAGTATAGGAAACTCAGGAGCATTTACTTCCAGCAAGCAATTGTCGATGCCCAGTGCATACAAAGCAGACATAACATGCTCAATAGTACTAACCTGTATATCTCCTTTTTTCAATACTGTACCCCTTGTAGTTGCATCTACATACTCTGCAAGAGCATCTATTATTGGTTTTTCATCTAAATCTATACGTTGTATCTTTATGCCGTGGTTTTCGGGCGCAGGAAGGAATGTCAAAGTAATATCCAATCCGGTATGTAATCCTTTTCCGTTGAAAGAGAAAGAATCTTTAATTGTTCTTTGTTTAGACATATTTTACTTGGAACCGTTTATTTTTTCTTCTAATTCTGCGATTTTCTTTTGTAAATCAAAAACCGTTTTCTGAAGTTCAGGAAGGTTTTTATAAACTACCGACGAGCGGCGGAAATTACCAACAGGCAATGCCGGATAGCCTAAATATGTTTGGTTTGGAGTTTTTATTGAGTTGGGAACTCCGGTTTGAGCTCCGAATATGCTTCCGTCGGCTATTTGCAAATGGCCGGAAACACCAACTTGTCCGGCAAGGACACAATTCCGTCCAATCTTGGTAGAACCTGCCACACCACACTGTGATGCGATTGCGGTGTTTTCGCCTACCTCCACATTATGCGCAATCTGCACCAGGTTATCTATTTTCACACCTTTGCGAATAATGGTGCTTCCCAACGTTGCCCTATCAACCGTAGCATTACACCCTATATCCACATTATCCTCTAAAATGACATTCCCCATTTGTGGAATCTTTTTGTAAGAGCCGTCTTCAGTGGGTGCAAATCCGAATCCATCGCCACCTATCACTGCTCCGGCATGTATCGTACAGTTGTTGCCGATTATACATTTTTTGTAAACTGTAGCTCCTGAATAAATCGTTGTGCTATCTCCTATCTTGGTATCATCTTCGATGCATACATGAGAATGTATGCGGGCATCTTTACCAATCACTACATTATCGCCAATATAAGCATAAGGGGCAATGTAAGCATTTTCGCCAATGACAGCCGAAGAAGATACAACTGCCAGCGAAGATATTCCTGTTTTCTTCGGGGTAAATTGTTCTACTAAGGATAATAACTGCGCCAGAGACTCGTATGCATTATCCACACGTATCAATGTAGCACTCACTTCTTTTTCAGGCTCGAAGTCCTTGTTTACCAAAATGATGCTTGCCTTACTATCGTATATGTATTGGCTGTATTTGGGGTTGGAAAGAAAACTCAGCGTTCCGGGTTTACCATCTTCTATTTTTGAGAAGTCATGTACTTTTGTGGATTTATCTCCTTGAATTTCACCTTTTAGATATTCTGCAATTTGTTGGGCAGTAAACTCCATATAAAAAAATTTTGGCACAAAAATAATAAACTATTTCTAAATATATTAATTAAGATGTATTTATTTGAAAATTAATAATGTTGGTTAAGCATGAAAAACACTTCCTTTATCATAGCCTGTAATAACAAAAATAATTTTTCTCCACTTTTTTTGTCAGGACATTTATATTCAGCATATCCGAGGCATCAGCTATATCTTTTATAGTCCCGTCTTTATACAATATGTTTATCCTGTCGTCTTTAGGATTGTAAGTATCAGTACTAACGGTTTCTTCGCCAATAAAGTATTCTGCTTCGTCAATATTTATACCAAAAAATTCAATATACTTATCAAGACAGGCTTTCTTCTCCCGTTCTCCAACTGCTTTATCCGATACATTTACTTTAAATAAACGCCTGTTCATAAACGCTTTGCACAATGCAGACAAAACAATATCCGTGTGCAAAGACCACGCTTTTATAGCACATATAATATCCGAATCGTCCAGCAATGCAAAATTATCCAGCGCTTCGTCCGAAGTAGAGAAGCTCTGCTTTGATATGTCCTGATAAAGAAAATAATGAAGCGCAGGCGACGAGAATAATTGAATACCTTCCGAAGCCAACTGTTTAGCCCGCTTCAATATATTCAACAGCATTTTCTCAGCTGCAACAGATGTTTTATGAAGATAAACCTGCCAGTACATCAGACGGCGGGCTACGAGGAATTTCTCGATGGAATAAATTCCTTTCACATCTACAACCAGCTCACCATTATGCAGATTCAACATTTCGATAATACGTGCCCCACCAATAATACCCTCGCTCACACCTGAGTAAAAACTATCACGGCTCAGGTAATCTATCCTGTCCATATCGAGCTGGCTCGAAACTAATTGGTGTAAGTATTTCTTAGGATATTTATTCCGGAATATCTCCAGCGCAAGCTCTAATTTACCGTCAAACTCTACATTAATCTTTTGCATCATCAGGAGGGAAAGTTCTTCGTGGTTTACACCCGAAACCAAGCTATGCTCTAAACTATGTGAAAAAGGGCCATGACCAATATCGTGCAAGAGGATACATGCGAGAGCCGCATTTTCTTCTTCCGCAGTAATTTCATGCCCTTGCCACCGAAGTTGGGCGATAGCTTCACCCATCAGATACATTGCCCCAAGGGAATGCTGAAAACGGGTATGCTGTGCGCCGGGATACACAACCGATGACAGCCCCAGTTGTTTTATGCGGTTGAGACGTTGAAAATAAGGATGCTGGATTATATCATAAATAAAATTATTGGGGATATTGATAAACCCGAAAACCGGGTCGTTAATCATTTTTCGTTTATTTGGGATTCCCATTTTGTTATTATTAGCCCCTCCAACCTCCCCCAAGGGGAGGTTAAGAAGCAATTATCTTTTCAATAAAACTACAATAAGACTATTTCAACGTTTTAAAATATCACACAGCCAGGTGAAACACTTTTGTGTCGACGATATACTTAACATTTCGTCGGGCGAATGCACCCCACGCATAGCAGGCCCAATGGAAATCATATCCAGATAAGGATACTTCTCAAGGAACAAGCCACACTCCAATCCCGCATGAATAGCCCGCACTTTTGCATCTGCGTCAAACAGTTTTTTATAACTTTCTTCCGCTTTTTTTAATATCGCCGAATTAAGGTTAGGTTTCCAACCCGGATACCCGTCACCATGTTTTACTTCAGCACCTCCAAGCAACAATACAGATTCTACCTGACAGGCAATATCATATTTCGACGATTCGATAGAGCTACGCTGACTGGTAGTTATTTCTACAATATTCTTTTCTTTCATTTTTACCGATGCCAGGTTAGTGGAAGTTTCGACCAGACCGGGCATATCAATGCTCATTGCAATCACCCCATGCGGACAGGCATATAGCGTATTCAGTAGAGCGTCGGACGTTTTTTTATCCATCACATTCTCCGGCATATCGCCCGACGATAATGACAATTTCATTTTCGGCTCTACTTTACCTTTCTCCCCTTCCACGTCACTCACAAAGAGGTTGAACAATACACGTAGTTTTTCCTTATCACAATAAGGGATGCACCCTACAGCCACAGCTTCGCGGGGAATAGCATTCCTCTGTTTTCCACCATCGAAACTATGCAAACGCAAATCAGTTTCCTTATTTACTTTCCACAGAAAACGGTTCAATATCTTATTTGCATTGCCCAGACCTTTATCAATATCATCGCCCGAGTGCCCTCCTTTAAGCCCTTTTATTGACACTTCGAAAGCGAAATAGCCTTCGGGCGCTTTATCCGGTTTAAATTCAATCTGCCCTACCGTATCAACTCCCCCGGCACAACCAATAAATATCTCGCCATCATCCTCCGAATCGAGGTTAATCAAAGTTTTTCCCGTAATAAAATTTTTCTCTAAAGCGAATGCTCCGGAAAGCCCCGTTTCTTCATCCACTGTAAACAAACACTCCAATGCAGGATGCGGTATTTCGTCCGATGCTAAAATAGCCAGCATCATAGCCATGCCAATACCATTGTCAGCCCCAAGGGTTGTGTCTTTTGCTTTCACCCAATCACCATCTATGTATGCCTGTATAGGTTCTGTATCGAAATCAAAAGGTACATTGCTCTCACCAACCATATCCATGTGGGCTTGCAAAACCACCGCATCTTTACCTTCGTAACCCTTAGTTGCAGGCTTATATATCAATACATTCCCTGCCTTATCGGTTTTCGAGCTAAGATTATGCTTTTCGCCGAATTGCTGTAAATAAGCTATTATTTTTTCCTCTTTTTTAGATGGACGGGGTATTTGTGTTATCTCGTAAAAATAATTCCAAAGTGCTTTAGGCTCCAATGTTTTTAAATCCATGATGCGTGATTCTAAATTAATTTATCAATGCAAAAATACAGGTTTATTTTTTCTTAAAAGCATCATTATTACAAAAAGCCGTTTTGCATCCTCCAATAAGTGTTTTTTAATAACATTTATTCAGCATTTATTCGTACATTTGAAGCCTGAAAAAAATTTATCTTTCATTAAAAATATGTCAATAAAAAGTAATACATTCGTTCTGGAGAATGAAACAGAATGGGAGCATGCCGGAAACGGGATGCGCCGTCAGATATTGGGCTATGACAACAGCCTGATGATAGTAAAAGTGGAATTTGAGAAAGATGCAGTAGGAAGCGAACATTCGCACCCCCACTCGCAGAGCACATACGTTGCAAGCGGTGTTTTTGAATTCGCGGTTGGAGATGAAAAACAGGTTGTAAAACCGGGAGATGGCATCTACATCGAGCCAAATGTGAAACATGGAGTAACCTGTATCGAAGCCGGCATTCTCATAGACGCATTCAGCCCAATGAGAGACGATTTTTTAAAAGCCTAAATATAAAAGTAAGCAGGTAAAAAAAATTAAACCTGTTTTTTCATTAATCTAAATCACCTTATCCCATTTTATAGTATAGCTCATGAATTTTGAAGAATTAGCTTTGTGTGAAGAAGTGTTGGAAGGCCTGCGGGCAATGAATTTTAAAGAAGCAACACCGGTGCAGGAAAAAGCAATCCCTATCATTTTGCAAAAAAAAGATGTGATAGCCTGCGCGCAAACCGGCACAGGAAAAACAGCCGCTTTTATCCTGCCTCTTCTGCACAACCTCCAGACCGAAGGGCAAAACACCGACGGGATAAAAGCCATCATTATGGCTCCTACACGCGAACTGGCTCAACAGATTGACATGCAGATGGAAGGCTTCTCGTATTTTCTTCCTTTTTCATCAGTGGCGGTTTACGGTGGAAACGACTCGCAGGCATGGGATGTCCAAAAAAGAGGATTACAAAAAGGGGCAGATGTAGTTATCGCCACACCGGGACGATTATTGTCGCATATCAATCTGTACAAAATTGATTTTTCACAGGTTCAATACTTTATTCTGGACGAAGCAGACCGGATGCTCGACATGGGGTTTTATGACGATATAATGCTGATTGCAAAACAATTACCTAAAGATAGGCAAACCATCATGTTCTCGGCTACCATGCCGCCCAAAATAAGGAAACTGGCCAAAAGCATTTTAAACACCCCCGAAGAAATACACATTGCAGTTTCGCGTCCTCCCGAAAGCATTATCCAGACAGCTTTTATCTGCTACGAAAATCAAAAATCCAAACTTGTAAAGCATCTGTTTTCGACTCAGGAGCCAAATAAGGTTATCCTATTTTCCAGCTCGAAACTGAAAGTAAAAGAGACTACAAAAGAATTGCGTCGCATGGGGTTTTCGGTAGGCGAAATGCACTCGGACCTGGAACAATCGCAACGCGAACATGTTATGCACGAATTTAAAAACAACAGAATCAACATTCTGGTGGCTACCGACATCGTTTCGCGCGGCATTGATATCGATGACATAACACTTGTGATAAACTACGATGTTCCGTACGAAGTGGAAGACTACGTACACCGCATAGGACGCACGGCACGGGCGGGCGATGAGGGGATGTCAATCACATTCGTATCGGTAGAAGAGCAATACCGGTTTAAGCAAATAGAGGACTTTCTGGGTAAAGATATTTATAAAATACCTATACCTGAGGAATTAGGAGAAGCCCCTCAGTACGAGCCGGAAAAACACCGGATGAAAAGGAGTTTCCCCGGTAAAGGGAAGAAAGGCAACTTTGGTAAAAAGCCGGGCAATAATAAAAGGCCAAATAGAAATAACAAATAAGTTACGAGCTACAAGATTACTAATCTCAGGCTCTGATAGCAGCCATTAGCCTCCAAAACCCAACAAATTTTTCACACACAACCCGAACAGCGGCTTCATGCCGCTTGTCGGATGAAGCATGTTACGAGTTGCAAGTCTCATTCTCTTTACCCACCTATTCATTTTTAGAAGAACGTCACCACCGGAAAGCCCTAAATCGCATTTTCAGCATAATAAAATTTTTATATACATCCTACATGTAAAAAAATACAAAAAAGTTTGGTTGTTCAGAAATAATAGCTTAAGTTTATAGCACATTATTTATGACTTAATTTATTATTAACATCTCAAAAACCATAAAATCATGACTAAGACAATCACATTTAACGAACTGCGTAAGATAAAAGATGCACTTCCACACGGCAGTATGGCTAAGATAGCGGACGAACTTGGCCTGGAAATCGATACTGTCCGCAACTATTTCGGTGGTTCTAACTACAGAGCAGGACAAAGTGCGGGTGTTCATATTGAACCGGGACCGGATGGTGGTCTTGTTATGCTTGACGATACACAAATATTAGACTTTGCATTGAAAATATTGGAAAAAGAAGAAATACAGATAGAGGACTAATAAAAAAAAGACATTAAAATAAATACGGGGTTTAAACAAGAAGTTTAAACCCCGTATTTATTTATATCTTCAATCTTTTTATTTACTCATTTTGGCCTTTACCTCATACCTTTCGCAATCAAAGTCTTTAATATACATATTTGAGATAAATGCAGTATCCTGTTTGAACTCACGAGCCTCTACCGCACGCTTCATCGTATAGGGCACAGTAAATTTCCCTTTTGTTTCTTTATCGGTAAATGTAAGATTGATGTTTCCCGAAACATCATCTTTACTCGAATTCATAACCAGAAGATAAACTTCGGGCATCGTTTTATCACAGTTCATACCAACTACGGATACTTCTACTTTGTTATTTACAGAGCGTTGGTAAAAATACCATGCTAGCAAAGCAACTACTACAAACACACAAGCAATAAGAGTTTTTTTTTTCATTTTTGGTCTTTTTTTGATGTAAGCGCAAAGATATGATTTTTTTCAAACGCAAAAAATATTCTGCAATTTTGTCTATACAATAAGTAATTAGATGAGATATGTTAGAATAAAAATGTATATTTTTGCATGCACAAATTCAATTTACCATATAATATCTTCGCATGAAACTAAAATTAACAAAAAGCCATATACAAAACCTGTTTAAGTTTGGGTTATTCCTCTGTGTTGTGATAATTATCATACAACTTTTTCCTTCGGCAGATTCATTCAACTATAAATATGAAGTAGGAAAACCATGGAGACACGAGCTTATTACAGCTTCGTTCGATTTTCCGATATATAAAAGCGATGAACAGATAGCTGAAGAACGGGCTGAGATAATGAGAAACTTTACTCCTTATTATCAAATAGATACAACCGTAATCAAAACTCAGTACGAAAAATTTATTTCCGATTTTCAAAGAAATAACGGTTACCAACCAATATTACGAAACACTATACAACAAAAATTCAATAAGATATATTCCAGAGGAATTATCTCAGCCGAAGAACAACAAAAGCTATTTTCTGAGGAAAAACCGGAAATAAACTGCATATATCCCGACCGATTGACCCGCACAGTAAAAGTAACAAGCCTGTATACACCCACAACTGCTTATAATGAAATACTGAACGGAGGTACAGTAGCCGACAAAAACCTGCTGGACACTTACAATCTTAGTTCGTATCTGATTGAAAATGTGAAATACGACACTATTACTTCGCAGATGTCAGAAAAAGAATTATTAAAAAGCCTCTCGCTGACTATGGGAATGATTCAGAGCGGCGAGCGTATCATCGACCGGGGCGAGATAGTAACTCCCGAAACCTACATTATACTTAACTCGCTAAAAATGAAGTATAATGAACAGGAAAGCAGTTTCAGCCAGTCGTATATTTCATTGATAGGTAAAATAGTCATTGTTTTAGGCTTTATCGTCCTGCTGTTTACTTATTTTTACCTTTTCCGCCCCCGTATTTACGAGAGCTATGGAAACCTACTGCTGATACTTATGCTGGTATTGTTCATTATCACACTGGCATCACTCACCATACGTTTTCACAACAGTGTTATCAATTATTACATGGTGCCTTACGCCCTCTTACCAATTATTATCCGTGTATTTTTCGACTCACGCACAGCACTTTACACACATATAATAACATCGGTTATTGTCTCACTCATGATAGACGACCCATTTCTGTTCCTGATACTGCAAATTGCAGTAGGAATGTTGGCTGTCTCTACTTTGAAAGACTTGGCACAACGCTCGCAGTTGGCACAAACCGCTTTGTACATTTTCCTATGCTATGTAGTGGTGTACCTGTCGTACACCGCCATAACCGAAGGGAGCATAAGCCGTATTGCATGGATGCCTATAATATATTTTGCTATAAGCAGTATGTTTCTGCTGTTCGCATATATTTTGATTTACTTATTTGAAAAGATATTTGGATTAATTTCGAGCGTGACTCTGATTGAGCTGACGAACATAAACAGCGACCTCATGCTCAAATTTGCCGAAACTGCTCCGGGTACTTTCCAACACTCGTTGCAAGTATCGAACATAGCAACCGAAGCGGCTAAAAAAATCGGAGCTAACAGCCTTCTTGTACGTACAGGCGCGCTCTACCACGACATAGGAAAGATGAAAAACCCGGGATTTTTCACCGAAAATCAAATAGGCGGAAAGAATCCCTTGCTTGAGAGAGATTACGAAGATGCAGCCCGAATAATTATCGACCATGTAACGGATGGAATCCAAATAGCAAAAAAACATCATTTGCCTGAACAGATAGTTAATTTTATTGGAACACATCACGGACGGAGCAAAGCAAAATACTTCTATAACTCTTTTATCAACGATAACCCCGGCGTAAAACCCAATGAAGCGGCATTTACCTATCCGGGGCCTACCCCAAGCAGCAAAGAAACTGCTATACTTATGATGGCCGATGCGGTAGAAGCACGCTCGCGTAGCTTAAAAGAGTATACCGAACAGTCTATCAGCGATATGGTGGAAGATATGATTGACTCGCAAATAGCCGACGGGCAATTTAAAGACTCTCCGATTACTTTTCAGGATGTGGAAATGGTGAAGCAAGTTTTCAAGGAAAAACTGATTAATATTTACCATACCCGTATCGCTTATCCAAAAGCGAAAGAAGAAACCCCGTCCGAAGAACCGACTATTAAAGAAGAAGAAGAAGAAGAAAATACCGCCAAATGATACGTTGTTGATGAAAGAGCACTTAGAACATAAAGTTTTTCAACTGATTTCAGAAATAGCCGACGATAGCGAACAAGAGTGTTATGTGATAGGAGGTTACGTACGCGATATTTTCTTGAAACGCCCCTCAAAAGACATTGACGTGGTTGTAGTAGGTAGCGGAATAGAAATGGCTGAAAAACTGGCTAATAAACTGGAAAAAAAAGCAGTACTTTCTATCTTTAAAAACTTCGGCACTGCACAGGTTAAGACTAAAGATTTAGAGATAGAGTTTGTAGGGGCACGCAGAGAATCGTATCAGCGCGATTCGCGTAAACCTATTGTTGAAGACGGTACTTTGGAGGACGACCAAAACCGGCGCGACTTCACTATCAATGCCTTGGCATTATGCCTGAACAAAGAACGGTTCGGAGAACTAATCGACCCCTTCGGAGGGCTGAACGACCTGAAAAACAAAGTCATACGCACGCCCCTCAATCCGGATATTACATTCTCCGACGACCCCTTGCGTATGATGCGTGGTATTCGTTTTGCTTCGCAGCTTGGCTTTTTCCTTGAGACGAATACGTTTGAAGCTATCGCCAGAAATAAAGAGCGCATCGGCATCATCTCCAAAGAACGTATAAACGACGAACTGAATAAGATAATCATGTCGCCTAAACCCTCTACAGGGTTTATATTGCTTGATAAAAGCGGGCTTTTGGAATTAATATTTCCCGAACTTGTAGCCCTTAAAGGGATAGAAACCAAAGAGGGAATCGGGCACAAAGACAATTTTTACCATACCCTTCTGGTACTTGACAATGTAAGCCGGCAAACCGACAATCTTTGGCTCAGGTGGTCGGCACTCCTGCACGACATAGGCAAACCACGCTCAAAACGGTATGACAAAAAGCTCGGATGGACTTTTCATAACCACGACTTCGTAGGGATGAAGATGATTCATGAGATTTTTCGCAAGATGAAGCTACCCATGAACGAAAAAATGAAATACGTTCAGAAAATGGTATTGCTACACATGCGCCCCATTATTTTAAGCGAAGAAGAAGTTACCGATTCGGCTGTAAGACGCTTGTTGTTCGACGCTGGCAATGATATAGAAGACTTGATGATGCTGTGCGAGGCAGATATTACATCCAAGAATCCGGAAAAGGTAAAACGATACAAAAACAATTTTAAAATAGTTCGCAACAAACTTCAGGAAATTGAAGAAAAAGACCGCATACGAAATTTTCAACCTCCGGTAAAGGGCGAGGAAATAATGCAGACATTCAACCTGCCTGCCTCGTCGATAGTGGGCGAAATAAAGATGAAAATAAAAGATGCAATTTTGGATGGAGTTATCCCTAACGAATACGAAGCAGCACGGGAATATATGATGAAGGTAGCCGCCGAACTTGGACTAACCCCACCTGAACAGAGATAAAAGAACATAACGATTGAGATATAATAAAACGTAATAACCATGAAACAAATCTTTTCAATTTTAATTATTCTAACTTGTATGGCATCATGCAATTCAAAAAAAACAGGCATTGTGTATCCCGAAACGCCTAAAGAGGATGTTACTGATTATTATTTCGACATTCCGGTACAAGACCCTTATCGCTGGTTGGAAAACGACCGCTCCGAAGCAACCGAAAATTGGGTAAAATCACAAAATGAAGTTACATTTGAGTATCTGAGTAAAATACCATTCAGGGAAGAACTGAGAAAAAGACTAAATGACCTGACAAACTATCCTAAATACGGTTCGCCTTTCAAAAAACACGGCGTTTATTATTTCTTCAAAAACGACGGATTGCAAAACCAAAGCATCCTTTATCGTCAGCAAACGTTGGATTCGGAGCCGGAAGTATTGTTAGACCCTAATGAACTATCGCAAGACGGAACGGTTGCTTTATCGCGGATTTCTTTTTCTAAAGACGGAAAATACCTGGCTTATTCCATATCAAAAAGCGGGTCGGACTGGAACGAGATTTATGTAATGAACATACAAACCAAAGAGTTGCTCGACGACCATGTGCAATGGGTCAAATTCTCAGGAATAAACTGGTACAAAAACGGATTTTATTACAGTGCATACGATGCTCCCGAAGCAGGAAAAGAATATTCAAACAAAAACGAATACCATAAAATATATTATCATACTTTGGGGCAACCTCAAAGCCGTGATGAACTTATATATCAAAATCAGGATTTCCCTCTCAGAAACTATGATGCTTATGTGACAGATGATGACAAGTATCTGTTTATATACGAAAAAGAGTCGAGCTCACGAAATGCATTGTTGATGAAAGACTTGTCGAAGCGTAGGTCGCAGTTTGTAGAGCTTGCACCGGGTTTCGACAACGATTATGACGTGATAGACCACATCAATGGTAAATTATATATTTTCACAAACTGGGGAGCTCCTAAGGGGCGCATTATGCAGGTTGACCCTGCAAACGCGGCACAAGAGAACTGGGTCGAAATTATTCCGGAAACCGACAATGTTTTGAAATCAATATCGGTTGCAGGAGAAAAACTTATTGCAGTATATATGCAGGATGTAGCCAGCCATGCTTACGCATACACATTAGAGGGCGAAAAACTGTACGAAATAAACCTTCCGGGGCTTGGCACTATAAGCGGTTTCAGTGGCAACAAGAACGAAAGTGAAGCCTTCTATACTTTTACATCTTTCACATTCCCTCCTACCATTTACAGATTCGACGTTGATTATAATAAATCGGAAGTATTCAGAAAATCGGAAGTAGCATTTACCCCCGAAGATTACGTAAGCGAGCAAATATTCTATACCGGCAAAGACGGTACAAGAATACCCATGTTCATTACCTACAAAAAAGGGATGGTAAAGAGCGGGGAAAATCCCGTCATGCTGTACGGTTACGGTGGTTTTAATCATAGCAGAGTGCCGGGATTCAATGCAATGCACATCCCATTTCTGGAAAACGGAGGTATCTACGCAGTAGCAAACATCCGTGGCGGAGGCGAGTATGGCGAAGCATGGCACAAAGCAGGAACAAAACTACAGAAACAAAATGTATTTAACGATTTCATTGCTGCAGCCGAATATCTGATAGATGAAAAATATACGAATGAAAAAAAACTTGCCATAAATGGAGGCTCTAACGGTGGGCTACTCGTTGGAGCATGTATGACACAACGCCCCGATTTGTTTGCTGTAGCAGTTCCCGAAGTAGGCGTATTGGATATGCTGCGGTATCACAAATTTACCATTGGCTGGGCATGGGCTACCGATTATGGCACAAGCGAAGATAGTAAAGAGATGTTCACTTACCTGAAAGCGTACTCGCCCCTGCACAATGTTTTCGAAGGCATAAAATATCCGGCTACATTAGTTACTACAGCCGACCACGACGACCGTGTAGTTCCGGCACATTCATTTAAGTTTGCCGCCACACTACAGGCTGCAAACGATGGCACTTATCCTGCCCTTATACGCATAGATACCAATGCCGGGCATGGAGCAGGCCGGCCAATACATAAAATAATTGATGCGCAAACCGATGTATGGTCATTTGTTATGTATAATCTGGGCATGACTCCTACCTTTAACAATGGGAGTAAATAATATAATAAGCTGAATATAAACTACAAAAGCAGTTCTTAAACAAAGGATAGAAAAAAACAGACAAAATACTTTGCAGGAAAAATCAAAATTGCTATCTTTGCACCGCTCAAAGAGAAGGCGGGATAGCTCAGTTGGTTAGAGCGTCGGATTCATAACCCGGAGGCCACGAGTTCAACTCTCGTTCCCGCTACAAAAAAGGAGAAAGCCGAAAAGCTTTCTCCTTTTTTGTCTCATTGCCTCGTAATCGGCTAGTTTTTCTTTGAATTAAAATAGGCAGCAATCCTGTCGGCTACATTTTGCTGCAAATCATAATAATACAGAGCATAATCGCCCGCGTGCATAATCCCCACTTCAAAAAGGCTGCTGGGTAATTTATAATCACGGGGGTCGACAGTAGAACAAACTACCACGCCACGCTCTTTATTAACCTGTGCATCAGCATGGTGAGGCCTGTCTTCAAAATTAGTAATCAAGCCAATACGGCTTCCTTTACTGTCCTCTTTTGGAGCATGGGTTTCATCAGTAGTCCACGATATAGGATTTATTGCCAAAGCACCCGGATTTACCACGGGATTAGGAACTGTGAGTCCGGGCGATTCCGTATTCCACGATACAACAACCTGTAAATCGGTAGGGCCTGTAGCAAACTTAAGCGGCGGATTTTTTCTCAAAAACTCATCGGTAACGGTATAACCTATTGCATAAGCAGCAATGAAACGTTGCATCAACTCCGGACGTGTCCTCATATATTCCAACACATAGAGTAGCGTATTAGAGCCTTGCGAGTGACCTGCCAATATGAACGGACGCCCGTGATTATAATGGTCGATATAATATATAAAGGCATTAATGCAATCAATACCCGGAATACCGCGCATAAACCGTTCCTGATCTTTTGGAGGTAAAGTTAATAGATAATCGGCGTTCATTTGCCGATAGTAAGGCATGTACAAATTGGCGCTCTTTTCATATACCGAAGCAAAAGATGCATGGTTTATTCTGGCTCCTTCTCTCATTATAAAATTCGTTACAGCACCTGCATGCTCCGGCCCAACGTAAAAGGTAGGATAAAGATAAAAAACATCCACAGGCTTTGGAGCATCCTTACCGGGATTGACAAGCCAGTTACTTTCGTCCGAATAATTCGTTATCTTATACTTCGACCTGCTTATCCTCATCTTTCCTTTGCAGGAGAGCAAAACAAAAACAACAAAACATAACAGGATAATTCCAAATATCACATGCATAATAAATTCTTTCATTGCTTTTATTTTTCGGTTTTCGGCAATTTATATGTTGTTTCTTTGTACAAGCAGAACGAATAACAAAGGGATTTGTTCAAACCTTTCGTTTTAAAACAAAAGAGCTGAATACAAAAACAAGCATTCTACAAACATAATATAATAAATTCTATTCTTTATTTACCAGAAAATAAAACTTGTAACTCGTAACTATATTATCACGTATGTATTTTCTTCTTTATCTCAGCAATTATTGATTTACGGTAAAACAATAATGAAAACACTATGATAAACAGCGACACACCACCCAACACTATCATTGGCCACCTGATTATACCAAACAGGAAAAACAAAATGGCAATACTGAATATAGCAACACCAATAGTAAAAATTATAGGCAATATATGGCTTTTCTGAGATTGGAAATCATAAAAATAAAATCCGCCACTCACCACCAAGGCTCCAAAAAGTATATTTGGAATTACAATCTGCACATTCAATGCTTCGGTTGAGATTAAGCGAATTATAATCATGAGCAGGCAAACAGTAATTACAACCGAAAGGAACCTTTGTATCAAATTGGCTTCGACAAGGTTACGTGATAAAAATATCTTATAAAACAGGTAAATTCCGGTAATAACATACAGGCTCCACGGAATCCCTCCTACCGCTATATTCACAACAACTGAAATGATTGTCAGAATTATCAAGACACGGACACTCCACGTAAGATAAATTGTTGTAATATCACGCTTACATTTATAAACAGGATAGTTGGATTCTTCCGACTTAATCTCTATTTTGGAGCCACAGACCGGACAATTATCAAAAGAATCGCCGACCTTCGCATTACAGCATTTGCATATTCTCATAAATTATTCCCTTCTATCACTACATCTATACCTAACGAAGTAAATACTTCATATAATTTTGCTTCAAAGGCACTTTCCATTACCGTTTTTGTAATAGATAATACGATACTATCCTCATAGCTTACCAAACCACAGCTTACCTCGTTGGAGTTTACAGGCCCTAAAATGGCTTCAAAACTTCTTATATTACCAAAGAAATCTGTTTTTACCGCACCAATATTAGAGAGGGTTGCCGTAAACGATTTCCGGGTAATGTATTTTATAATACGGCTTATTACAATCCCCTTCAAGCCAATCGGCATATATTTCACCCCCGGATTGCTCACTATTTTATTAGTCATTGCCGCCATTTGGTCGAGTGATTCTTTGCTCGTTCCTACTTTCAACTGCTCATTTATCATTGGAATCAGTGTCTCCATGTCAACCACATTTTCATACGGTATTTTGACAATTGCATACATCGAAAAATTCCGCAAAGTCCTTACCGGATAATACTGGCGCATATTTACCGGAACCTGTATCTGAAAAGTCCCCTTTGTTTCTTTCGTAGCCGATTTCACCGCAAGAAACATGGCAGACAATACGAAGCCGGTTACATTCGTTCCATGTTTTTTTGCTGTTTGAATCAAATCTTGCGATTGCATAATAAAGTGCAGTAACTGTGCCGGCTGTATTTTTGTTCTTTTACCACTTATTTGCAGCGCACTTGCATTACCATATCCGCTTGTATTCTTTGATTTATCGGTAAGGGTAAATGCGTTAACAGATTCCTCGGGTTTTGGAACTTCTGAAATATCCAATATATCGTCGGCTACAGTTGTTGGCTCACCAAGCATACGCAGGTATTCATTAAGAAGCGTTTTGAAAAGTGTCATACCTCCATATCCGTCGGCTACCACATGAAACACTTCTATAGATATTCGCCTGTTGAAATATAATATTCTGAAAACCTGATCGCTGTTTGTGTTTACTTTTATTGGGGAGCAGGGCTGATTTTCTTCCTCTTCTATCGTAAACCGTTTTCGCCTTGCATCCAGATAATGCCAGAAGACTCCTCGTTTCAGCGTGGTTGCAAAGGTAGGAAACCGTTTAATAACCGCATGTAAGGCCAACTGCAGAATTTCAGGTACAACCTGTTTCGTCATATTTGCCGATATACGGTACATCGACATGTTCGACCGTGTCATGGAGAGCGGATAAATCTTGGCGGCACTATCCAAAGGATACCATTCGTTTGGGTCAGGCTCGGAATAGAAGGTGCCAAAAATATCCGGCCCGATGCGTTCAAACGCTTCTTCCATCGTCAGCGACGAGCTTATATAATATTCCACAGCCTTACGAACATCCTGTTCAAACAGTTGTATCTCTCTCGGTGGTAGCTGAACGCCACCTATAATTCTTTCCAAACAGGACTGGAACTCAGCTTCCTGTTCTGCAAAAGTATTATTATCTATTTGGTGTTTCTTTTTACTCAATATTGCTTTCTGAAATCTATTGTTTAAACATCAAAGGTAGGCTTTTATTTGTGAACCTGAACAAGTATAAAGCCTCTTTAAGAAAAAATAGTTAATTAAAACATGGTTCAGGCATAGCTAACAAGCCAAACAACTTACCACATATATACAGAGGGACATCCATATTTAGGCAGTATACTATGGCTTGTAAAGTACTTGACAGGATTATAATCCTGTTTTTTGAAGAAAGATTCTGTAAACAGCTATAATTTTCAAATCAGAAAATGCCAGTTTAGCAATATTACTTACCTTTGGGCCAAAATAACACTTAAGTAATCTCAACTATAGATTACGGATTCGCACTAAATTGAAAAATGGAATATCGGCTTAATAAATATATTAGTGGTTCAGGCTATTGTTCGCGCAGAGAAGCTGACCAACTTATCGAAGAGGGACATGTAACCATTGACGGCAAGCGCGCAAGTATTGGAATGCGTGTACTGCCCGGGCAAAAGGTTAAAGTACGTGGCGAACTGATTGAAAACGAAGTTGAACCTATATATATTGCTTTTAACAAACCTGTAGGGGTAGTTAGTACTACAGACCCAAATGAAAGTGATAACATTGTTCATTACATAAGCCACGAGCAGCGCATATTTCCTATTGGCCGCTTAGACAAGGACTCACAGGGACTCATTCTCCTGACCAATGATGGAGATATTGTAAACAAAATACTTCGTGTTGGCAATAACCATAAAAAGGAATATCTTGTAAAAGTAAACAAGCCTATAACAAAAGAGTTTCTTACTAAAATGACGCAAGGTGTCCCAATCCTTGACCGTGTTACTCGCCGATGCGAAATAAAGGAGATTAATCCATACACCTTTCAAATCTCTTTAATTCAAGGGCTTAATCGCCAAATTCGCCGCATGTGCGAATATTTTGATTATGAAGTGGTCAAACTGGAGCGCATCCAGGTTATGAACATTAAATTAGGCAATTTAGGACAAGGCAGTTGGCGGAATCTTACTCCCAGCGAGTTGGAAGGTTTATTTAATTTGTTGGAAAAGTCAAAATCTGTAATTGAGGGCAGTAAACCCGCCAATAGCAATAAAGCTATAAACAAAGCCCTGAAGGAACATGATATAAAAAATGATTATCGCAAATCGAGTAGTATTTCCAAGCAGCCTAAAAATCCAAAATCAGATAAATCTCCCGGAGTATTCGCCGGCGAAATAACAAAAGAGAAACCTATGAGAAAAAAAGAAGGAAGCGGTAAACGGGTAGGAAAATCCAAAGCACCTACTAAGAAAGTACAAACAAAACAACATTCACCATCAAAAAGAGGAAAATAGGATGTTTTATTATTTTAAGCCTTAACTGAAGATATATTGAAATCTCAGAGGTTTAATAAAATTCATAAAAAAAGGGTGAAAGTCAGATTACTTTATCATATTCAATAACATCATATCTCTTCTTATCATTAAATCAGTGGCCATTGGGGCTCAAGCAATTTCTAAGCTATTATTTTACACCCATTTCTAAAGCCCAAAGGTGTTACTCCCGAATGCTTTTTAAAAAATTGTCCAAAAAATGATGCATTGGGGAAATTTAACTCTTCTGATATTTGCTGAACTGTTAATTGTCTGTTTGACAATAACTTTTTTGCTTCTACCATAATACTCCTCTGAATCCAGACTATCGCATTTTCACCCGATTTTTCTTTTATGATAAAGGAAAAATACCTTGGAGTCAGGCACTGTTCATTTGCATAAAAAGCAACATCCCGGTGTTCTTTACAGTTTTTCGTCAGTGAAAAAAGGAATTTACGAAAAATAGTATCCTGCCGCGAGTAAAACTGCTGTTCAATAGGTTTTCGTCGGGTGTAAATTCCTACTATTTCATAGCATAAAGCCATCAACAAATTATTCATTACATCTTCTGCAAAAGGATGTTCATTCATCTTCCTCTGACGCTCCTTTATCAAATTAGAAATTTCTATAAGGCCTTTCTGTTCTTCTTCGGATAATGAAATACATGGGTTCTCTGATATATTCAGAAAATGATTCATGGTAGATGGTATCTGGATTTTACTTATATACTCTATATTTGCACCAAGTGCATAACCTTCAAAATCATTACTTTTTCGTATCTTTTGTACTACCGAATGAGGAAACAATACACATAAATCTCCTTTATTTATCCGATAAGCTTTCGTATCGAGCATTATTTCTGCCTCACCACTTAAGCAAATAAATACTGCTGCAAATTCTATTTCAAAAGGAATAGCCTCGTCATCATCATTCACCAGATAGTCATAGGCTTCATCGATATCCAACAGAGCTCCACACATCTTACCCCGGAATACATCACTTGAGATAAATTGTACTCTTGATTCCGGCTCTCTTTCTATTTTCATATAACTCTACCTGTTTTTCTATTATTTTCTAACAAAAATAAACATTATTTTACTTCGCAACAATCATAAAATATCATAAATTGTACAAATTGAACATTTTTAGTAAAAAAACAAACATCCTTTTGACAACCTGTCCTCTTACTTTTGTGCAAGGTATAAAACTCTTATAAATAAATACACAAAAGTATTGGCACTATAAAATTTGAAAATATAAATTTAAAATAAATAGGATGAAAAAAGTTTCGATTATGTTATTAGGCGGTATTATCATTTTGTTTTCCGCCTGTAAGTCAGAAAAAACACCTAAAACGGAAATCAAAACAGCAAGAGTCTGTACCGCCTTAGTTTATGGCGAAAATCATACGGTTACTTTTCCCGGAAAGGTCAAGGCGTCTTCTGATATTAACTTGTCTTTTCGTATCAGTGGCCCCATTTCCAACATACATGTAAATGAGGGGGAATTTGTACGGAAAGGACAAGTGCTTGCCGAAATGGACGACCGCGATTATAGAATACAATTTTCGGCAACCGAAGCTGAATATAATCAAATAAAGGGCGAAGCCGAACGAGTAATTAAACTGTATGAGCAGGAAAGCATATCGGAAAATGATTATGAAAAAGCGGTTGCTGGATTACAACAAATTACCGCCAAGTACAATGCACACAAAAATGCCCTTGCTGATACCAAGTTGATAGCTCCTTTTGATGGATATGTACAAAAGCGCTGGTATGATAAGGATGAAACTATCAGTGCCGGGATGCCTGTCTTTTCAATTATCAGTATAGGAGAACCCGAAGTGACAGTTAACATTCCTGTAGGATATTTTATACAGCGTGATAAATTTGACTCTTTTACCTGCGCCTTCGATGTTTATCCCGAAACCGTATTCTCATTAGATTTAATATCCATCAACCAGAAAGCCAATCTTAATCAGCTATATACTATGCGATTGAAGGTACGAGCCAATGGAAATAAATCACTTCCTACACCCGGTATGTCCACTATGGTTTCTATTTCATTCAAACCGGAGAATTCACATCTTGTTTGCATTCCTATGACAGCTATATTCGAAAAAGACGGACAATCAGCTATCTGGGTATATAATCCTACACAACAAACAATACAATTTCGCCCGGTAAAGCTTTCCGAAATACTTACAGATGGTACAGTGGTTATTTCCGAAGGCTTGCAAGCTGGTGAAACCGTCGTTTCGGCAGGTGTTCATACATTACAGAATGGCGAGCATGTTAAATTACTTCCTGAAATTTCACAAACCAATGTAGGAGGAATGCTATGAAAGATATTGGCAGTTGGTCGCTTAATAACCGCAAGTTGGTCTATTTTCTAGTTACAGTACTGGTTATCGGGGGCATACTCTCCTATTACGACATGAGTAAACTGGAAGATCCGGAGCTAAAAGTTAAACAAGCCATGGTCGTAACAGCATATCCGGGAGCTTCTGCACATCAGGTGGAACTGGAAGTAACGGATGTTTTAGAAAAAAGCATTCTTTCCATGAACAGTGTAGGAGATGTAACCAGCCGTTCTATGAATGATGTATCGATGATCAGTGTGGAACTGAAAACAATAGTGCAAAATGAAGAAGTAGAGCAATGTTGGGATATGCTCCGTCGGAAAGTAAATGACGTTCAGAGTAAGTTGCCTGAAGGAGCGGTAAGTTCCATTGTCATGGATAATTTCGGAGATGTATACGGAATGGTGTATGCGTTAACTTTTGATGGTTTCTCTAACCGGGAAGCTATGCGTTATGCAGAACTCATCCAACGTAAGATGCAGGACATAGAAGGAGTATCTCAAGTCAGTATCTATGGAGAGAAAAAAGAATGCATTTACATTGAACTTTACGAAGACCGTATGGCTAATATGGGCGTACATCCTGCTCAGGTAATCTCTACACTCAACGGCCAGAATCAAACGGTATATTCCGGTTATTACGAAAGTGGTGATATGCGTATACGCGTTTCGGTAAACGATAAGTACGAAACAATAGAAGACATCGGCAATTTATTGTTGCAAGGCTACGAAAATGACCAGCTACGTCTTCGCGATATTGCCCGCATTACCAAAGGTACCGAAAGTCCTGTACGCAACGAACTGCGTTACGATCAAAAAGAAGCATTAGGCATCTCCATCTCGGCATTAAGCGGTACTGATATTACTAAAATAGGTAAACAGGCTGATAAACTAATTGATGAACTTAAGGCTACAAAATTGCCTACGGGAATTGAAATCCAAAAAATATTCTTTCAACCTGAAAGAGTAAATGCTGCGTTAAACTCTTTTATGCTAAATCTTCTTGAGTCGGTTCTGATTGTAGTGATACTCCTAATGTTTACAATGGGATTCCGCAGTGGAATCATCATAGGAATGAGTTTGGTTATTACCGTATTTGGGTCGTTATTTATGCTCAATATGTTTGATGGCACGTTGCAAAGAGTTTCGCTTGCCGCATTTGTTCTTGCAATGGGTATGTTGGTAGACAACGCTATTGTAATTATTGATGGCATTCAGGTAGATTTACAACGAGGTGTTCCAAGACGGGAGGCACTTACTTCTATTGGAAAAAGAACTGCCATGCCTTTACTGGGAGCTACTTTAATCGCAACACTGGCTTTTTTCCCTATTTTCCTGTCGCCCGATAGTGCCGGTATTTATGTCCGCGATTTATTTATTGTACTGGCAGTATCACTTCTGTTAAGTTGGGTATTAGCTTTAGTATTGATTCCTATCCATGCCGATAAATACCTCAAAACAAAACCGGTAAAAGAAGGAAAAGATCCTTATAATAATAAATACTACCGTGCATTGCGAAAAGTATTGACATGGGTTTTATCTCACCGTATTATTTCGTTGAGTATTGGAGTGACGTTAGTACTTATCAGCTTATTCTGCTTCCGTTTCCTTCCACGCGGCTTTTTTCCCGATATGGATTATGATCAGCTATATATAGAATACAAACTCCCTGAAGGTGTAAACAGCACTCGCGTAAAAGCCGACCTGGAAACTATAGAAACTTATCTGTTAACACGAGAGGATGTTACTCATGTAACCACATCCATTGGAGGAACTCCTAGTCGTTATAATCTGGTACGAAATATAGCCAATCCCTCATTGGCTTATGGAGAATTAATCGTAGATTATACTTCGCCTAAGCAATTGGTTGCTTCTATCAATGAAATACAAGATTATCTGACAGAGAACTATCCGGATGCCTACGTACGTCTTAAACGGTATAACTTGATGTATAAAAAATATCCGATAGAGGTAGAATTTACCGGACCCGATCCTACTGTATTGCGCAGTTTAACAGCTCAAGCGGTAGAAATCATGAATAGTAGTTCCGATATATTTTTGATAAATACAGATTGGGAACCCAAGACACCCGTGTTGATGGTGGATTATAATCAACCAGTTGCACGAAATATAGGACTTAGCCGTCAGGATGTGGGATTATCCTTGCTGACCGTGACAGGTGGTATTCCAACCGGAGGTTTTTACGACGCCACAAAACAGCAAACTATCTATTTAAAATGTATCGATAAAGATGGAAATCCCATCGAGTCAATTGAAAATACACCTGTATTCAGTATTAAACCTTCACTCAATGGGATTGACAAACAAACTTTGCAAGGAATAATAACAGGAGCAATCACCGAAGAAGAATTACTTGCTTCTGCATTGCAGACTGTCCCATTAAGCCAGGCTTCAAATGGTGTAAAACTTCAGTGGGAAGATCCGCTTGTGATACGGCGTAACGGGCAACGTGCCATGCGCGCGCAATGTAATCCAGTAAGTGGTGTTGCCGCCGAAAATGCACGCCAAAGCATTGAGGCGCAAATTGAGAATATTTCACTACCCGAAGGTTATACAATGAAATGGGAAGGAGAGAAAAGCGCCAGTGAACAATCTATGAAATATCTGTTCAAAAGCTACCCATTGGCTATTATATTAATGATTACTATTCTAATAATGCTTTTTAAAGATTATAAGAAACCATTGATTATTTTTCTCTGTATTCCGCTGATGTTTGTCGGGGTGATATTCGGAATGCTTATTTCAGGGAAAACATTCGCTTTTGTCGCGATTGTTGCAACACTCGGCTTGATGGGAATGATAATCAAAAACGGGATCGTACTGATGGATGAAATCACTTTGCAGATATCCGAAGGTATAGAACCGATAAAAGCATTATTGGATAGCACTGCCAGTCGTTTTCGTCCGGTTATGATGGCATCACTGACCACTATTCTGGGTATGATACCACTCTTGAGCGACCCGCTGTTTGGTCCGGGTGCGGTAGCCATTATGGGTGGTTTACTTATCGGGACGCTTATCACATTACTTTTCATTCCGGTATTATACGCATTATTCTTTAAAATAAAGATGAAATAAAAAAGTCTGATTAAAAACAAATTACGATGAAAATAAAATATATATCAGCAAAATATGTCGCTTTCTGCCATTGGAACATCTGTATTGTATTCATGCTATTCCCGTTATTTCTCCATGGGCAGGAATCTATGACACTTGAAAAATGTCGTAAAATGGCATTGGAAAACAATAAGCAGATAGCTATTGCCGAACAAAATAAAGAGAAGGCTTCTGCTACAGTTAAGGCTTACAGGGCAAATTTCTTACCTCGGATTTCAGCTACAGGATTGGCATATTATACTAGTGCTGAAAATGACTTTAAAGTAAAAACAGATAATATTCATTTATTTAATCCGGATGATTTAAACGGGATTTTGCCTCCAAATTTATTGCCTGTAGTCAGCCAGTTTTCCACAATCAGTATTCCTGATATGAATTTTAATCTGAATCTGAATAATTCATATCTGGTCGGGGTAAGTGTAGAACAACCTATTTTTATGGGGGGCAAAATTACTTCTGCTTATAAAATGGCAAAAACCGGAAATGATATCGCCAAGCAAAACCAGAAGTTGACGGAAACAGAAGTCATACAGCAAACTGATGAAGCCTATTGGATGTATGTAAAAGCAACAGAATTAAAAAAGTCAAGTGAGAAATACAAGAAAGTGGTTACCGAGCTTTACCGGGTAGTAGAAAATGCACAAAAAACAGGGATGAAATCGCAAAATGATGTAATGAAAGTACAGGTAAAACTTAATGAAGCCGAATTACAATTGCTTCAGGCTGAAAATGGTACGCGGCTAGCCCGTATGAATTTATGCCATATTATCGGAATACATCTTTTAAGTGAAATTATGTTGCCGGAGTCGTTTGATTATGCGTTGCTAAGCATGGATGACAATGTGGATGTTACCTCCCGCCCTGAATATGCTATGCTAAGCAAGCGGGTACAACTAAAGGAACAGGAAAAAAAGCTTGTCAGAAGTGAATTTCTGCCCAATATAGGAGTCAGAGGCGGATATAACTATATGTATGGACTAAAATTAAATGATGAGGTACTGATGGATAATACTTCATTTTCGGCGATGATTTCAGTAAACATCCCATTATTTCATTGGGGCGAAGGTGCTAACAAAATACGAATAGCTGAAACAGAAAAAAAAATTGCACAAATACAATGGCAGGAAGCAACCGAAAAAATGCAGCTTGAACTAACGCAAACACTAAACAGATATGAAGAATCTATATTGGAAATACAACTAACCGCCAATTCACTGAAACAAGCTGAAGAAAACCTGAAAATAAGCCGGAATCATTATGATGTGGGCATGGAAACCCTTGCCGATTATCTGGAAGCACAGACTCTCTGGCAAAAAGCTTCATCCGACTTCATCAATGCTAAAGCTGCCTTAAAATTAAGTGAAACATATTATATGAAAGCTGCCGGAAAGTTACGGATAGAAGAATAAGAGGTGATGTTATAAAAAGCATGCTACAATATTTAATAATAGATGATGAGCTGAAGGTCAAGATATAGTGTGTTATAAGATTATCCATGATATTTCAGGCATATTTCTTCTAGCTTTAAGAGGTTGTTTAAATTTTACTCGCAAGATAAATTTTGGAAATTTTCTAGGGAAATTTTGACTTCATTTCATTGAATAGCCCTACAAATCAATGATAAAATAATCAATTTAAACAAACAATAATTTTACGATGAGCCACAATAATGGCTTGCGGTCCCCAGATTGGTCCCCAGCAAAACAAAAGCCTCTTAAAGTACTGTCTTTAAGAGGCTTTATGCATGTAATTGAGGTTCCTGGCGGATTATCTATCTGAATTATTCTTAGTCGTTTAAAATTTATCGGTCTGCTAACGGTCTGTAAAATCAAGATTTTTCACTCTTCAATCGTTCGTTTTCTCTAACCAATTCCTCAAGCCTTTTCGTCATATAATTTACTTCCTCTGTAGGAGAAATAGGGATGCTTTTCCACTCGGAGTAATCAAAAAAGTAATTCATATCTACTCCGAAAAAACGTGCTATCCTCTCTACCTTATCAATACCCGGCACAGACTTTCCTTTCCGTATATAATTGAAATTACTTAGAGATAACCCGCAAGCTGCAGCGATGTGCTCTAAATTCCACGAATTATCTTTTGAAATCAGATTTTCTGCAAGCTCCGTTATTTTGTTTGTTAAGAACATTATGTTAATTTTGTACTACCAATCCTATTTTTTGTAATCAATTAAGCTAATTCTACGTGCGTGTTTTAGCCGGCATCCTCGTATTTGTCGGCAGTATAACTCTTGGACTGTTTCGCAGGGGCAGTCCCCTTTTTATCGCTTTCAGCATCCTTTATTAGATTAACCATTGTTTCAATACTCCGACTATCTCGGTCATGCACTTCGGTCATTTTACTTAATGACCTTATAAGCATATCTATTCTTTCATCCGGAGTCATTGCATCATCATTGGAAACAGATTCTAATTTTACTTCATTTGATTTTAGCATTTCTCCTTCTCCAGTACGTATCCAATTGTAATTAAAATTCAAGTATTTTGAGTGAATTAAATCTGCTAATCTTTTGGATATACCATGTTTTCCTCTTTGGATATCATAAATACTTTGAGGGCCACGTAATCCTATGTGACTACTAAATGCTCTTACTGATAAGCCACTATACTTAATTATATCGTTAATTCTTTCAATATCAGACATATTCATTTTTATTTTCAAAATACTTTAAACTTTTAAAGTATTTTACTTGCGTTATTAAATTATTATACTTTAATTTGCACTGTAATACTTGAATTTATCGTTTTGATAATTTGAATAATCACAAAGATAAAGCCAAAAAAAACATTTACAAATAAAAAAACACTAAAACTCAAAAAATAATATGGACTTAACAACGTACTTCAATTCACTAAGTGGTCAAGTTGGAATTTCGGAAAGGCAGCAATTTATAAAAAAGATAGCTGAAATTACTGGAAAGTCGGAAATTGCAGTTCGACGTTGGTGCGAAGGAAAAAACAACCCTACTCTTCTTGAGAAACAAGCTATTGCAAAGTTTTTAAATAGGCCCTTTGAAGATTTATTTCCAAAATCTCAAGAAGTTGATAATTAACAACCCTATAAAAGAGAGGTGCGGCACATTAATTAATTAAATAAATGTAATTGGTATTGATATCTATTTTGAATGGTCCGCTCTGAGTGCCGGGGCGTAGAACCAACCTCTCTTTTATTTTTAAAAAATGTATGATAAAAACCGAACTCATATTCTCGACCGCCGAAGCTGTTAAGATCCTCCGGAACCTGGGGCTAAAGGTGGAATTAAGAGATATACCTGTGAGCTTCTACACACATGGCAGCACGGCGTATGTGGATATGATTCCTACGTGGGTAGTAGAAAATCCGCACACGGGCCAATCAGTGAAAGTGGAAGAACTATTCAACAAATACCTGCAGGAGAAAAAACGAACGCTATTTCTGCAACCTGAAAAAATTGAAATTTTTAAACTATTTGAAAAATAAATTTCATGAACCCAAAAGAAATTAACCCCAAAACGCTTATTGCTGTATTGACTGCAGCTATAAAAGAAGATGCTGAACTTATCGCCCGGCAAATAGTAGCACAGGCTAAAAACGATAATCTGGAATATTCTAAACTGGTAGAACGTTATGTTCTTGGCAAGACCAAAGCAATGCCTTTGAATTTTTCTTCTTTTGCTGAAAATGCTTTTGAACAGGTTAAGGATACTGAAAAACTTTTAGGATTCGATATTGAGCTTTTTTCGAGCTGGAGACTAAATCGTACATCAGGAGTTTTTGAGTGTTATGACAATAATCAATTTCACCTAAAAGCTGAGTTAGATCATAAAGAGAAAGGATATACATGGAATGACACAGTTCATGCTTATGGTGGAAATGTTTATTCTCTACTTGATGAGTTTAAAGCCTCATTACAATCTAAAATATTAGAAATTAACGGTGAAGTATCCGAAGTTATTTTACCGGAAGAAATACAAACAGAAAACGAATAAAATACTATGAATGCTACTGACTTTGCCTTGGAGCAAATAAAAAAGAATTATGACATGCCATTCCTCTATATGGGAATGAATGTAGTAGTGATAGGCGCTGCCGGAAAGGTAACCGGAGTATCGAACAGCGGACTGAAAGCAAAGCTATTCGACGATGATGCTACAGTTCCCTTCCACCCTACATGGGAAACCTGCTATTTTGATAGTAAGTGGAATATCGTAAAGGATTATAGAAAGAAGAAAAACATTTAACAACGACAATAGACCGAAAAAATAATATGAAACATTTTAAACAAGAGCAGCCATATGGATGCGGATTATACGCATTAGCTAACGCTTTTCAAGACAATTGGCCGATAACAGAGCATAATTTAAGGAGAGAAGTTAACGGAGGTAATGTAGGTAAATTAAATCAATATCTACTTGAAAGAGAAGAGGGGTGTTATATCGCATATCTTCGATATAATAATGGAGAACCTGTCGAGATGATTGATTTTAGTTCCACTGACCTATCAAAAGAATCTTATAATAATTGCTGGTATCCATTCTTTATTGTAGTTCCTTCAACTAAAGAAAAGAATCATATCATTTGTTGCCGATATATGAAAGATAATTCAATTATAGTCCATGATTCATTAAAAAACGAACCAGATATATTTCAATCGTTTTCAGAATTCGAAAATAGTTATCCAAAAGTATTATCTATTGAAGCATTATTTATGCTAAATAATTCTATGCCAGCTATATTATTTGAAAACGAGTAGACCATGAAACTAAATTATTTTAAAGATTTTGATGAAGTAGTAGAGGACTTTAAGAGATTAACCACAGAAGAACAGCACGAAGAATTGTTGCTTGTTAGGCGAAATTATGAGAAGCAACATTCTGACGATTTTGTTTATTTAGGGAAATTGACAGCACAGACAAAGCTAACTAAGAAACTTCTTGATTTACTCGAAGAAGCCTATAATAACAAATAATACTAAAAATTATGAAATACTATATTACCCACAGCCTTTACACATACGCCGCTAAGAATAGGAAATGGGCGGATGTTCTGGAATGTGTCAAAGAATACGAAAACTTAATTGTAGCTGATGATTTGGCACTGGATGCGATGAAAGCAGAATTTGAAATGTTTGTAACAATGATAAACGAAGCCTATCCTAAATGCAAAGAGTTATTCCTTTCGTTTAGCAAAGACAGGGTAAGCATATACCAAATGACAAACGGCAATCAGGATAACGTTTTCTTCCTGACAATAAGTAAGGTAAAAGGCATTTATCACTTCTCCGAGTGTGTAGCCTCGCAAAAATCATTAGAAGATGAAAATTAGTATTATCCGCCGCCGGATTAAAGTTGCTGCAGTGTCAAGTATCAATGCGATTATAACGCTGAAAGTTCAAAATAGGATATCTTATAATACACTGGTTAGTTGCCGTATTGCATTGTTGACCGTGAAAAAAGAATTTTTAAAACTGTTTTTATAAAACAAGTATGACCTGTAAAATAACCGATTCTACTTGCGTTTACCGTGCCTGCATGAGTGATGATTGTATGAAAAACGAGGTTTTGAAACATACTTACTGGGGGAATGGTGACTGCGAGAAAAATTGAAATTCTAAATTCAAAAACGTATGGATACAATAAACTTAATTCACCACCGGCCGGAAGATCTTAATGATTTTTCGTGGTACGAAGAATATGAAAAACAAATGGGCGAAAAGGAACTTCGCTCTTATGTAAATAAAGTTTATGGATTGCTAATGGATCTTCCGGAAGGTGAGAGCTTCTCCATCACAGCGAAGGTTGACCCACGGAATTATAATTTGTTTATCAAAGCTGCTTGTCTTTTTATTTCAGAACAAAAAGCGCAAAACTTTGAATTCAATTCAAAATTCACCGAGATTAGACACATTATCCCCCATGCTTACACCAAACCAAAAATACAAGAGCAATGCACGACCATTGGCGAAAACATATCCAATTTATCCGGGACAACATCAACAAAATGACCCCTGAGCAAATGGCAGAAGAAATAGGAGTAACGTCCTATAATCTGAAATTGTTCCTACTGCAGAACCGTATATTCCCCGAACAGAAAGAGCGTAATTTACTGTTAGAAATGTTGACTTTAAAATTTACAAAACCGGAATACTTTACTCCTACAAAGGATTTTTATAAAGCTGTAGGCATAGGTCAACGTAGGTTCTGGCAACTGTACCGGGGCGAAAAAAAAATAACTGAAAAAGAATATCGAAATCTTACCCTCCATTTTAAAGTATCACTTCAAGATGCTTTTGAAATGCGACAATTAAGTTTATTAGATAATGGTATTTTCACCGGAAAATAAAGATAAAATACTCAGAGCCTCAGAAGGACGTTTGCTTGATGTAGCAAAAGATTTTATTTCGGATATGAAAAAATCCGGAACGAGTTATCTTGCAAAGTGCCCTCATTGTGGTTCGGAAAGAGGGCTTAGTATTACTCCCTCAAAAAACCTGTTTAAATGCTTCAAATGCAGCCATGTGAAAGGAAGCGGTGCTTTGGCTTTCCTCATGTCGGCCAAAGAAATGGAATTTGTTGAAGCACTTGAATACCTGACAAAGAGATTTTCTGTTATAATTGATGAGCCGAAAACAGCCACGCCGAAAAAGATAAAACAGGGAGACTCCAACGGCAAAAAAAAGAGTTTCTGCGAACGGATGCTTAAAGAATCCGGACTGACAGTAAAAGATCTGCAAGCAAGTGTTATACTCAAAGATAAAAACAAGACCTGCCTGACCTCCAATGTATTCAAATCAGGCACAATAGACAAGAAATTCAACATAGATGCCAACGGCGACGATGTTATTATAGAGTATTACGATCTGGACGGAAAACCTGTCACATACGAGAAAAAGGACACATACTCCAAAAAGGTTACTACCGAAACATTTTTTCGTATTCGTTTTCAATTTCCACATGAGCACTTGGATAAAAACGGTAAACCATGTAAATACAAGTCACCTCCGGGATCTTCAAATAATCTTTACATTCCGGAAGCAATCCGTAAGCTCTACAGAGAAAAAACAGAAGTTCCCTTACTCTTTGTACAGGAAGGAGAAAAGAAGGCAGAAAAGGCCTGTAAGCACGGCATATGGTCGGTTGGTATATCAGGGATAAATAATCTGGGAAAAGACGGCCAGCTGCCGGCAGATCTCATCCGAATTATTGAATCACTCAAAGTAAAAGAAATAGTTTTACTCTTTGATGCAGATTGGAATGAACTGTCGCAAGAAATAAAATTAAACACCTCTGTGGCCAAGCGTCCACTCAACTTCTATTATGCCGCACGTAATT
Source organism: Paludibacter sp. 221 (assembly GCF_010501035.1). Classification (GTDB taxonomy): domain Bacteria; phylum Bacteroidota; class Bacteroidia; order Bacteroidales; family Paludibacteraceae; genus QVMH01. The sequence continues at coordinate 20,278 of NZ_QVMH01000005.1, read as the reverse complement.
TCCGGGACTACATACGTACACTTAAAAACAGAGAAATATATGTAGAAACATACATCGGCCACCTGAACAAAGTAGAGATAAATAAACGCATTGACAAAGGCATTGATGACCTATTGGCCAATAGTCTCAAAGGAAAAGAAAATGAACTCAAAAAAGACATTAAAGAGCTCATAAATTCTAAAAATCTTGACGGAAAATATATCCATCTTTACAAAATAACAGCATGGCCGGATACTAAACTGGAAGAATTATGGGGACTTAATAATCCTCAGAAATTTGCCCAGATGCACAAGGATGTTCTAAGCGGAATGCCGGAGTTCCGGATTGGCCGGCACACCTGGCGTTTTAAAGAAAACGGAGAGATAGAATCGGCACAGCCCATCGACCCTGATGAACAGTACTGGGAAGAAGTGACAAGAACGGACAGATCCGGAAAAGAACGCACCTCATATGAATTTAATTATGTGCATTGTTTTCGCTTCCTCCGAAATCGCGGATTTGGACGTTATCGCATGTTAGATAATACAGATGTTTTTATACACACATCGCAGCACGAAGTAAGGCAGGTTACACACACGGAAATACGTGATTTTGTTTCTGAATTTACAACTATGGTTGCTAATGAAGATGTACTCAATATGCTTTACAGAGGTGGCCCGCAATATATGGGCCCCGACAAACTATCAAACCTGCAGTATATCGAACCAAATTTTGAAAAGCCGGTGCGTGACATGCAGCGTTTTTATTTTAAAAACACATGTTGGGAGATTAACGCAGACGGAATAAAGGAGGTTGACTATTCTCAGGTTACGTATCAGATATGGAGTGATCAGAAGCAAGATTCGCAACCTACATTATACCAATACCCACTAATTACCATACAGTGCTCTGATGATGGAGTGTTTTCTTATAAACTGTCATCTACAGCAGAAAAGGCACACTTCCTGCAGTTTCTTATCAACACGTCGAATTTTAACTGGAGAAAAAAACAAAATAATAACCAGGAAGAAATAAATCCGGAAGAATTGGCTAAAGAGGAAGAAGAAAACGTTCAACATCTGGTTGCCAAACTTTCGGCCATTGGCTATATGCTTATGACATGTAAAGACCGTAGCGTAGCAAAAGCAGTAATTGCAATGGATGGGAAACAAAGTGAAGTTGGCCAGTCGAACGGACGCTCAGGAAAGTCCATCATTGGTGAAATGTTGAAGCAAATACTACCTACCGCTTTTATAAATGGTAAATCTAAGAATATTGAAGATGACAACTTCTTATGGGATCCGATCACAGAAAAGACTAAAATTGTTTTTATCGACGACGTTCGTACAAATTTCAATATCGAGTTCCTTTTTCCGAATATAACCGGCGATTGGAATGTAAACTATAAAGGTGGCCGCCGGGCAATCATACCTTTTCAACAATCACCCAAAATATACATCCCTACTAATCATGCCCTGAATGGCAAAGGAAGCTCATTTACCGACCGTATGTGGATAATTGCTTTCAGCGATTTTTATAACGACAACCATAAGCCGGTGGACGATTTCGGACAACTATTTTTTGACGAATGGGATTTCGACCAATGGAATTATTTGTGGAATCTACTGGCTGTATGTGTGCAAACTTACCTCCGGTTCGGAGTAGTGGAAGCTCCGGCCGAGCGCATCGAGCTACGTAACCTACGCCAGCAAATGGGCGAAAGTTTCCTACTATGGGCAGAAGAATACTTCAGTGATGAAGCAAAACTTAATACTCAATTAAAAAGGCGTGAGCTGTACGAAGAATTCATTGTGCAGTTTCCGGAGCAACGTAAATTCATTTCGGCCACTTCATTCAAAGAACGGATTAAGGCGTATTGTAAATGGAAAGGGTACATTTTCAACAAGAGCCGCTTTGATCCAATATCAGGGGAGCCACTGTACTATGATAAAAAATCGGGAGATGCCATTATTGATTACAAAACAGGTGGTATTGAGTATTTTGAAATCGGTACTCCTGATGAAGAACCGGAACAAGAAAAACAATTTGAATTTTAAACAATAGCGATGAAAAAGCAGAATAAAATAATGGTTATAATCTCTCAAGACGAACGAATCCGCCGCCAGATGCTCCAACGTCTGGCAGTAAAGTTAGGCTTCGCCATCACAGCCGGAGATGCCAATAAAATCATCAAACAATCGCCTTTTGACTATGATCTGACTACTGCTTATTTCATCCTGGCCGAAACGCACGATTTCCGCAAGCACCCACAAACCACACAACGGCTGTATGAAATGGCTGTACAAGGTATAGCGGTCGTTGTAGGAGTAAAGAAACTACCACCTGAATATGAATTTATTTGTGAGATATACACCGAAAACAATATTTAAAAACTAAAGCTAATCTAAACCAGCCGGGCCGGCGTAATGCCGGCTTTTTAATTTCGAGCAATCGAGTTTTATAAAATAGTCAGCTTGCGGCAAAGCCGTATAGTTGACTATTTTATAAAACGAAGTGCGAGCTTCATTATTTATCATCTTGCCTTGGCAAGATTGAACACGCATGAGTGCGAATGCACGAATTCATTTTATCTTTTTTCTTTTGCAAGTTTTCCCCATTCCCCTTTCAATAATTTGGATGAAAAATTTAGTGCAAATGAACACAAATGGCAACTGCACGAAATGTAACAAAAAGAAAGCGATATCTCCCCGGTACTCATAATAACAACAGCTGCTGCTGCAGCAAAATGTAAACTACCGGGATAAAATGACAAACAAAAAGAAAGACAGGAGACATATATAATATTCTTTTTTTATTATTCCTCATTTTTAAAAAATGACTATCAAAAAAAAAGAAAAAAAATTGTGCATTTGTGCAAAATTTAATTTTTAAAAAATAATTTACTGTATAACAGCATTTTACTGATGCACTTTTTTTGCACGAATTTGCACTTTTCGTACTTATCCGCACTTTTTTTCATTTTGTACAGGATTTTCAAATTCTGTACAATTTAGTACAGAAAAAGTGCGCATTTAAATAGCTGATACACAATAATAAAAATTAAAAACATCCACTTAAGCGCACTAATGCACAAAAATTTAGCTATATATTTCAAAGGGGGATGTTCAATATCAAGCAATGTAAATCTAAATACAGCTATCTATATTTTGGTATTGATGTTTTGTTTTTGTAATTTTGAATTGATTTATAAACAGATAGATTTACGTATGGTAACAACAAAGATTCAGATTACTCCTCACCTGGCTGAGTACTGCATAGGTAAATGGGGAACTGCTCCTAATGAACCGGTATGTTTCCCAGATAGTACAGAGCTATATTTTTTGATACATGACCTAACACAAAAGCGTCCTCGTGGATGTCATACAGACTGTGGAAATCTAAGTATTGTAATACCTAACCGGAGTAAAAGCAATGATGAACTAATAAGGAAGAATCCGGATACCTATAACTATTTATCAGACCGGTCGGTAAAAAAGATACAAGATAGAATTGAATGTATGATGCTAAGGGAGCTTCATGAACTGCTGGATCATAACAAACACCGAAAAGGTATTTGCTTTATTGATACAGTATATCACTTCAAGTGCAAGTATTGTATTGAGTCCATCACCGATGAAGCATTTATTAAGGACCATCAGAGATGGAGACGTAAAAACAATAACCTGGAGAAACGAGAATACATAAGAAAAACAGTATGATTTTTTGTGTATTTGATGTAGTGTTTTGTCCTTTTTTCAGCATAAAACATGTGAAAAACTGGTCGTTTTATTGTATAAAACAAGTTATGTAGTTGATTATCAATACTAATAAAAATAAATAATGAATAGATTAATTTGCAATTCCGTCGACTATGTTTTCTTGTCAGAAATTAAATTTTTTGAAAACGGAGTGCCTGTTTTAAAACATGATGCCAAATGGAAAAATATTAAGGTAACAGATAGGCCTCTCTATACTTCCGATATAAAACAATCCGATGCCGGAGCAACTAACCAGGAGACATTATCAGCCCGATCACGGTATGATGAAGATGAGTTGCTCCTTTCATTAAGCCATCTTTATACCATATTGAGACTTAAAACCGATAATGATACGTTCTTTATGGGATCATCAGAATATCCGGTTATTACTGAGCTCAATCATAATAAAGTATATACGAACTATTCATTCATACGAAATTCGGAAGCATAACTATGAATAAAGGTATAAATCGGGTAGCAACTACAGTTACAATAACCGAAGATAAAAGCAAATATGAAATCAAAACAATAAATGAAGATGGCACTACCATCACTGGCATATATACCAAGCAACAATATGCCGCTTTTATTGAATATCTGAAATTGTTTTTATAAATGATTTTCAATCAGATAACCACGCTATTACTCTACTTTTCCGTCCTTTAAAGCCCCCCTATTAATATATAACATTGCGTAAAATTTACAATTACGCAATGCTTAGACAACTATTTCTCCAAGAAATACAATCTTCAAGCCTGATGATTCATTCATCAGGTTCTGAAGTTTTGACAAATATATCGAATGCCATCATCAATGGAAATTTTGTTCCGGAAGTGATGGAACAAACCATCATATCCACCCAGGGACAAATTCTCGGAGCTTTTAATGAAACTAATAATTCATCCAATCCTTTTAATGAGTGGACTGAAGATTCTATCGCTATTATTCCATTATATGGAGTGATGATGAAATATGGTTACTGGTGGAGCTATGGAGTTGACGACATAGCAACAATTATACGTTTAGCCTATCAGTCTGAAAATATTTCAGCAGTCATTCTGAAAATGGACACTCCCGGAGGATCAACCGATTCTCTTTTTCTCCTTCAGGAAGTATTAAGTGAAAAAACAAAACCTACATACGGATTTGTAGATGGCATGTGTGCTTCTTGCGGATACATAGTTGCTTCTTATCTCGATAAACTATATGCCATTAACCCGATGGCTCGTATCGGAAGTATTGGTGTAATGGCACAGATAGTAATTCCCAATAAAGAAAATGCCCGGTATCAAATTATTGAAGTATATCCTGATGAATCTAAAGACAAAAATCTACCAGAACGTCAAGCAGTAGATGGAAACCAGGAACCTCTTAAAGAGCAGCTCGCAAAATTAGCTATTCATTTTCAAGATATAGTCAAAGAAAATCGCCCCGGAATAAACCCAGAAGTATTAAGTGGAAAAATGTATTATGCATACGAAGCCGAAAGCCTTGGTATGATCGATGGTGTCCGAACCTTAACTCAGGTAATCTCGGAACTTGAAATCCTGATAGCAAAAAGAAAAGAAATTTTATCAATCCTCTAATTATTATTTTGCAATGAAAAAAAACGTAAAAGAACGTGTGATTGCCCTATTTGCAACTTTAGGATTCACTAAAGAAAAACAAGCAAATATGACAAACGAAGATTGGAATAAATTCAACGCTTCATACAAAGAAACGTATGGAATTTCATTTCAGGAAGATTTGGAAACTCCGGATGAAACTCCGGAAGGGACACAAGGAACTGCAACAGTTAGCATTCCCGAAAACATGCAAAGCCAAATCTTGGCTGCACTTACCGAAGCTGCTGAAGCTACAGGTAACCAAGCTCCAACTACAGCACCAACTACAATAGACGAAGCAATGGCTTCTTTTGTAGGGGCTCTCAATTCTGCAACCAGTACAATCAGGACATTGGCAGCAGCTCCGGAAAATGATAGTCCTGCAGTTGTTATATCCGGAAGTGGTTCAGCTATGAATCCACAAGCATTCGCAATTGTTATGGGACATGCTCCACATACCGAAACGCATTTGTTTGGAATTGAAAGCGATTATTTCAAACGTGGGTCATGGTGGTCAGAACTTGTTGCAACCGGAAAGGGCAAGGAAAACTACAGGGATGAAGATGCTACAGAATTTCGTGCAGCATTCAATAATTACACAAAAGACTTCCAGGCACGTTGTATTGAACTTGCAACCTCAAACCAGATTGGATTGTTGGACTATGGTAAAATGCTCAAGGGTGAAAGTTACCTGGATTATTCAAACATGAATGCGAAACTGGGAGAACACGTTGTTAGACGGATGGATACAGTTATCGCTTATCTGCGTACATTGAAATCTGTTGCAAGCATTTTCCCTAAAGTTTCAAATGTCCAAAATAAACTGACTGCTCCAACAGCTCATTTTGAAGAACTTTCTCAAAGTTATTTATCCGGACATCATTTTAAGGGAGCTGTCAATTTTGATGGAGAAATCTATCATGTTGACGATGTTATGTTCAAATTTTTCTTTGACGATCCTAAGCAGCTCGAAAAAGAATATATCGGTTATATGAACCGTGAGGGTTCAAATCCTATGAAATGGACATTATTTGAATGGTGTATTGTTCATTTTGGCACAATACTCTTTAACGAACAGCAACGCCGTCATGTTATAGGTTATAGAGTTCCACGCCAGGGTGAATTTCCACAACCTGCAATGTTTGCTGCAGACGGAGGTTTACGTGCAATACAACGCGTTGAAGAAGAATTAAAAGTACTTCCGTTCAAAGAATTGAAACAATACGACCGGATAACCATGGTAGATTATTCAGAAGAATTTTTTGAATTGGTGATGGGTATTCTTCCAAATATGACAGGTTACAGGCTTCATGCAAATGAAAAACATCAACCTTGGTATTTAAAAGGATTTCGTAATAAATATGGTAAAGACACAGACTTTACCGGAGTAAAAAACTTCATTGCTGACCTTTCGCCGGAAAATATCATTTGGGTTCCGAACATGGATATGGTAGACTACAAAATGTGGATCACTATTCCAGGAAATGTAGAAAACTATGAGGACAAACTAAACGAAATGTACGCTTTTTATTTCCAACAAGACCTAGAACAACTTATCATGGCTTCCTGGTGGAAAGAAGGTTCTGGTGTTCTTGCTCCAGGTGTTCAATTCAATATGCTTGAAGATTTAGAAAACTCCGAACGTAAACTTCAATGGCTGTTTACCAATTATCCGGTAGTTGTATTGGATCCTGATGCAACAAGCATCGACGGACGTTTGGGATTCGAAATTGAAACAAGTGAAAATACCACTGCTACAGCTCTAACAGATATAAGCAATGTACATATTGACCGTGTCTACAAAATTATTTGTGGATCTACAGAAAATGCTACAACAATAGCTAAATCAGGAAATTTCTCGGAGATAACTGCAGCGTGGAATCCTACTGCTGTAGGCGATTACATTAAGGTATATGCTCAATTAGAACAAGTTACAAAAACAGTTGGCAATAAACAAAAGAAAGTTGTACAGCCTACAGGTAAGTTTTTAGAACTGGAGCGCAAAGTTTCATAGTATTAATAATCCATAGAATAAGGATACAATAATATGTATCCTTATTCTTAATTAATCATCTAAAAAACACAATTATGATATTTAATTTGCCAAAACAACCTAAAGAATCTAAACAGAATACCCCTTTGTTTAGAATTTATGCTGCACCTTTAAATGATGTGGATGTAGAGAACTGGCCCGTAGCAACAGATGCTACAATTACAGAAAATGTACTGAAAGAAGGCAAAAAATTTACTTATGTAGATTCAACTTCTTCATCTATAAATCCAAGTGCAGCCCCTGGAGAATCTCCATTGAATGGAATTTTAACTTTAACTCCAAATATCGAAGGTATTTCTCCACAATCACTCCAATGGATATACGAAAACGTAGGAGAAGATTTTGTAGTAGTATGGGTACGTTGTATCGACAATCAGAAATTCATCGGAGGCTCTCCATGTTCCAGTGGCCTACGACTTACCTATACCAATATAGGTGCATTAGATGGAGGTATCGGCGGTATAGCTTTACAGTTTCAAGGTCAGGAATGCCCTGAACCATTCTATTTCTACAATCCAACTGAATTTCCAGTAGAAGAAGATACTCCGTCAAACCCTTAAAAAAATAATCTTATGAAATTTACTGAAAAAAATAATTTTATAGTCAAACATAAAAGCAAAGTATACTTTGATAAAGATCTGGAGCTTTTTAAACAACATTGCTCTGGTTCTCCACTTCACGTCGATTTGAAAAGGGTAAATTCGTTTACCATGGAGAAACTCGATGGTATGATGCTTTATGAATTACTTGAAAAATGTACTCCGGAAGAAATTTTGAAAAATCGTGGTATCGAAACGCAGAATGAATCAACTGAAATTATTAACAGCAATGAAGAAGTAATACTTCTTTTTAAGGATACAAGTATAGATCTTGAGGACTTTAATAATGAAACATTGTCATTATTCATTGGTAAAAAGAAAGAAGAAATTATTCCTTTTATTGATTTCCTGGATAAAATTTATAAGTTAGGAATTGATACTGAAATTGATGCTATCGATACCACAGAAGAAGTGAAAAAAATATTTGACTCCGAATTTACAGATGATTCGTATCCTTCTGAAGCTATCGACCAAATGGTAGGAAAAACAGAAGGAGAAATTCGGAATTATATCAATTTTGCTAAAACATGGACTAATTCTACAAAACATGACTTACCAACAGAGAAAGAAACAGTACCTCAAGGAACTGATGAAGAAACTCCCGGAGCAGACAGTACATCAGAGCTTGATGAGAAGAATAGCACCAAAATCACCGGAGAACAAAACAGCGATGGAACTTCTGATAGAGACGAAATTCAAAATCCAGAAGGAAGCGTGGATGGAGTATCTGAAGAACAATCAGGAGACACATTGCCCGATAACAGCAATGCTAATGATGCCACACCGGAAGTAAAAGAAGATGTTGCAAAAAAAACAACATCTAAAAAAAAAGAAGTAAGTCCGAAGAATTCCCAAGAATAAACTGGACTGATAATTCAAATCCGGATATTCAAACCTGTATTCTCCTGTATGACGAGCGTGTAAACACATGGCATCGCATGCAGGAGATTTCTTTGTTATTAGAGAAACACCCGGAGCTTGTACTTGAAATGGTACAGCTCGACAATCGGACCAGGATCGCCCATGCAGAACTCGAAGCCTACAACAATCACAAAGTATTTGTATATAAACACCCTATTGTCGTACAGAAGAAACAATTCGATGAGCAGCTCGCAGAACTGTACGAGTTAAAGCGAAATAACCCCGGTGCATTGATGATAGAAATAACCAATGTCACCCAGAACATTCGCCGGATACAAAGCAACCTCAATAAAAACAAATATAAATCAGAGGAAGAAAAACAATCATGGGAACAAAACCTGGAACGTGCAGAAATCAGAAAAAAAGTACTGGAAGAAGTAATAAGTAAATAAAAAGTAAATTATAGTCTCTAAAAATTCAGAGGCTATTTTTTTGCTAAAAACATTCAAAAAAAAATCAAAAATAATCGGAATTTTCAAAAAGCAGTATGAATTTAAGCCTTTTGATATTTAAAATACACTTATTTGTTTGATTATCAATATTACTTTGTCGGAAAATGATATTTCATTTTTTTTCGTCTCCTTATTATATCCGTGCCGCTGGGTTCCGGCTTTGCATTACAAACCCATCCCTAAAACTGGAAATATGATTAACCTATATATCAATCACTTATAATCAACTCTTCTTTTCCATTCTTATAGATCTAAAAAGTTAGATTCTCTCCAAAAAGTATCCGATTCATTTCGTCCTTTAAGACACACACATAACTCGGTAGCTTTGTATCAATATAAAATCATTACTATGAGATTAGTTTGGACTACCGAAAAAAGAACTGTAAAGGAGCTTATACCTACCGATTACAACCCTCGCATCAGGAATGAGGTGAAGCAAAAGAAGCTCAACGAAAGCATTGATAAGTTCGACCTGGTAGAGATACCCGTTATTAACTTGGATAACCATATCATAGCCGGTCAACGCCGATGGGAGGTGTACATGGAGAGTGGTCGTGAGAATGAATCCATCGATGTGCGTGTACCAAACCGGATGCTCACAAAGCAGGAAGTGGATGAGTATATGCTTATCTCCAATACCCATGCCGGCGAATGGAGCTTGCCTATGCTTGAAGAACATTTCTCCGGGCTATATAAAGATATAGTGCTTGACCTCCCATCGGTATCTACTGACCTCCCATCGGAGGAAATGTTGAACATTGAGAAAGATGCCAAGAGAGAGATTATAGACGATGAGTTCAACGACCTACCTACCCAGAACAAAGAGCCATTAACTCACCTGAACGATTTATACGAATTGGGAGAACACCGCCTGCTGTGTGGAAATAGCGAGGATATAAACGCATATGGCAGGTTGATGGCCGGAGCTCTGGCAGTGATGGTGTTCACTGACCCACCTTATAACTTGAAGCCTTCTGATTTCTCCGGATTTGGCAAAAACAAGGCTACCGGATTCGTAATGGGTGCAGGAGAAATGTCGCAAATAGAGTTTATACGTTTCCTTGAGAACATTTTTGAAAATCTTATTTCCTACTCTAAAAAAGGCTCTATTCACTACATATGCATGGACTGGAAGCATATCTACGAAATAATTGTAGCCGGCAAAAAATATACTGAGCTGAAAAACCTTATTGTCTGGAATAAGGACAATGGTGGCATGGGAACATTCTACCGGTCAAAGCACGAACTTATTTTCATGTTTGGAAACTCCGATAATGTATCAGACCAAGAACTGGATAACCGCCTGGACACCATCGAAAAACACGGATACGAAGATGGCCATAGCCTCATATATGCTTTTAAGAATGGTAATACCAAGCATATCAACAATTTCATGTTAGGGCAAACCGGAAGGTATAGGACTAATGTATGGAATTATCCCGGTGCTAATTCCTTCAGCAGCTCGTCCGATGTGACTACTAAGGACCACCCTACTCCCAAACCTGTAAAACTGGTAGCAGATGCTATAATGGACTGCAGCAACATCGGAGATATCGTCCTGGATAATTTCAATGGGTCAGGAACTACCATTATAGCATCCGAACAGACTGAAAGAAAATGTTATGCCATCGATCTGGATCCGAAGTATTGTGACCTTACCATTAAAAGATATTTGAGGTTCATGAAATTCACAGGCTCCAAGATTGTGATCAAAAAGAACGGAGTAGTATTAACTAAGAAGGAACTGGAAGAATATGAATTACAGTGAATCATTCCTGGACAATGTAAAATCATTCGGGGTACTGGGATATTCGGTTGAGAAAATAATCGACCTGACTCAGCCGGAGGACGAGCAGCAGTTCCGAATTGATTTTGCTACCAAAGGAAGTGATGTATATAAAGCATACCGGAAAGGACTCAGGACCGGAGCCTATAACCTGGACAAAGATCTATTCGATAAAGCGACCAAAGGCCATGATACTATAGCAAACACCTTACTTGACGAACGTAAATCAAAAAATAACATCAACGACAAAATACACGAAAACTTCGGATTGTTATGATCGAGCACTTGCAGAAATTATCACCTGAAATCGTCGAACGTTTCCTCGAAAGCCGTGAAGCCGAACCGCTTGGTATTCCTCCCAAGTTGGCCGATTATATTCTGCAGCTCAACGAAGCATCTAATCTGCATCGCACCAACCATTCTATAACCGAATGTGCAAAAAAATTACAACAAAGCTATCCGGAACTATCCATTCATACCTGTAAAAGCCGGATATACGATGCTATAAACTACCTCAATTCAGACTGTACTGTTACATCTGAGGCATGGCTGCTGTATTATGCTGATATGTTCATGAAGATGTTCGAAGTGAATATAATAGCACATAATTTCAGAGAGGCCCGTACTTGCCTGCAAAGATCCTGCGAATATCGTATTAAAGCATCGGCCAACGCCATCGATCCGGAACGTATCAGATTCAAACCTCAGATAGTTTCACCGGATATCGAACTTGAACGTATGGGAGTAAAAAGAAGAGGATTACTGGAGGCACGAAAACGAGCTCGTGAAATTATTATAAAACAAGGGTTTTCTGATACAGAAAATAGAAGATTATTTGAAGAAGTAGATAGCGAGTTAAATATTCAGGATACTAATTATGAAGAAATTTGAACTTGATAAAATCTTTGAAAAGTCTTATCTATCAGCACTCCAAACAAAAATAAAATTAGCAGATACTAATACTTTAATAGCCGAACTGGGTCGTGGATCTGGAAAAACGACTCATATAAAAGCAGCTCGTATTGACAGGGTTCAAAATTCAATGCCAGGAGCACTATTAACATTAGGAGCTGCAACCTACCGGGACATTTTTAGCAATATACTTCCCGGAGTCATGGAGTATTTTAATGAACATTATGAAAGAGGTATTTATTTTGAAGTAGGAAAAGAGCCTCCCAGGCATTTTAAGAAATGCACTACACCTATTTTTGATTGGAAACATTCATTTTCTTTTCATAATGGATCTGTTATAAAATTTGTATCTGCAGACAGGCCTGAATCTGTTCTGGGTATTAGCACACCTCATGGATTTTTTGATGAATTATTAAAAATAAAAAAAGAATTTATGATGGAACGATTCATGCCTACATTACGTGCCGATCGTTCCAAATTCGGACATTCACCTTATTTTATGGGTTGGTCCGGATTCACATCTACTCCCAATTTCGAAACAGATGAAGATTGGTTCATTGATTTGGAAAAAGAAATGAACAGGGAAATAATAGACTTGATTATCGAAATTGCTTATGAAATAGACTTTCGCTTATATGAACTTGAAATTGCCCGCAAAACATTAGATTTTAATAAGATTAAGAGGTTAGAGCGATTTATCAATAGATGGACCAAAGAATTAAATGAGTTAAAAAGGAAACAATTATTATATATTAGGGCTTCCTCATTTTCCAACTTAAAAATTTTAGGAGTAGATTATATCGAAAACCAAATAAAATCTACAAAAGATAAGGATTTGTTATACACCTCTATATTTGCCATCCGGAAGCTCAAGGTGAAAGATATGTTTTTCGGTAAGTTCGGTAAACAACACCTGTTCGATGACGGATACGAATACCGGTACATCGACCGTTTATCTGCCGGCGATACGATTGAGGATTCGTGCAAGCATCTGCGTTATTACGATAAGAGCAAACCTTTAGTTGCCGGTTATGACCCCGGACCATTCTCCTCTATGATATTCGCTCAACAAAACAGCAATAAAAAAGAACTCCGGGTACTCAAAAACATTTGGGTATGGCATCCTGACCAACATGCAGAATTCGCCAAAAAGATAGACGATTTCTTCTCCGGTGGAAAGAAAGTGCTTTACCTTTACTACGACCGTGCCGCTAACCAGAAGGATCCTGAATGGAAAAAATACTATCCTGATTATAAGGAACACGGGATAAACGATACCGATGCTAAACTTATAAAGCAGGAGCTGCAAGCACTCGGATGGACTGTGCATTTGCTATCACCAAAGCAAAAGACAATCTACTATTCACAACATTACCGCCTGTTAAACATCCTGTTTAGAGGCAGGGATAAGCGTATTGATAAGATACTTATTGATAAAAATGAGTGTGAAGCTCTGGTATCCTCCATCAATCACAGCCCACTGAAACGGCACGAAGGCCGTATCATTTTAGATAAAACCAGCGAACGCCTACCATTCGAGGAACAGGCATACAATTCCACACAACTCTCATCAGCGTTCATGTATCTGCTTTGGGGATTGTATTCCAAATATCTTCCGGATACCGATCTCGGTAGTGAAATGCCGAAAGGGGCAGGAACATATTCTTCTTAGAATGTCCTTTAGATTAAAAAATTGAAATACTTTTTTTGTATTATAAACCATAAAACGACACAAAGCAATGAAAAATCAGGAAAAAACCGACTTGAATGACCAATTATTTTATATCAACACATTGCGTGTAAGGCAGGGATTGCAGCCATTGGATGGAAAAGCATTCAGAAGATTAAGAAGAAAAAAAGACAATGAACCAAAAAACGATAACAGGGACCGAAGCCATACAGCGAGCCAGGAATCTTAAATTCATTCCGGGAGCATATTTCACCCTGATGCACCTGACGTGCAATGAGAAAACGAACGACATTGGCCGGATGGTAAAGCATGACCGATGCCGTGTTCGCCCGGCACTCAGGCAAGATACATTCCGGTTGGATGGAGATCTTTATTTTACTTACGAGGATCTTGACACCAACGAAGCTAAAATGTGCTTCAAACGACTGATGAGATACATCGCTTTTCCTCCTGACTACGAAATGCTAAAAATAGACTGGTTCCATGATACAGAATAATCAAACAAACATTGAGATTAAAGACGGACGTGGTTTTGCTCCCATTCCTAACGGCGGTGTATTCACATTTGAGGTACAGGGATTTGCCGAACGTGAAAGCATCCAACAGAAAGAATATCAAAATTTATATTCCCGGTACTTGTCCGACAATATGACTATGACCATTGCCGACTTCACAGTTCCGGTGTGGGGTAACCGGCACAACCTGTATCCGCAAGAGGTGTTCTCCATAACTTCACAAAACAAGCTGCTACCTGAAGTTATCAAAAAACAGGTGAAGTTCCTGTTCGGCAAAGGGCCACGCTTATACCAGGAAGTCATCAGTGGAGAAGGTGAAAACCAACGCCGTGTCAGGATTCCTGTAGATATGCCGGCTGTGGATGAGTGGCTCGACACTTGGGAGGAACAGGGAGTCGAAAACGTATGGGATTATCTCAAAAACCGGATTGTCGATTTTTACTATGTCAATACATGCTGTTCGCGCTGGCATTTCAATACTTCACGCCGGTCAGCCTTAAATTTTCAGGGATCGCACAAAGTACGTGCATTGAGCTATGTGGGTGCCGATGAAGCCCGCCTCGCTACCAGGGAAAAAGGAATAAGCAAACGGATAAAAAATGCTGATTGCAAATATGTGATTATTGCCGACTGGCTAAATCCGAATAAATACGATTACCAGGTATACCACCGATTTACTCCGGCCGATCCTTTCAGGTACAATACCGCCGTATCGTTCGAAAGCGATAAAACATTTACCAAATGGATATATGCGTTCAACGACTGGTTCGAGGGGCTACTGGAGTGGATAAAGGCCTCCAACCTTTCGCCTAAATACCTCAATTCGTATCTAAAAAATGCCCTCAATGCTCATATTCATGTTATCATACCCGGTACGTGGTACAATGCCCAAATAGATATACTTCAACGGATATGTGCTCAAAACCTGGAAGGAGAAGCTCCGGTACAGACCGAATACAAAGGCGTGAAGCTCGTAAACGAAAAGGGAGCTCCAATTCCTTTCTACGAAACGATGATTGACGAAGTGATTGCCAACGAGCTGCGAATGATTACATCACTCATGTCCGGCGAAGGAAAAAACCAGGGCAAACTATGGGCTTCTACCAAATGGGGCGAAGAAGGTTGGGAGTTCAAAGAGTTCCCCGGCAAGTTCAAAGAGTTTTTTGATACGGTGATTAGTTACGACAAACGGGCCGATCAGGTTACCCTTGCCGGCAAAGGTGTACCTCCTTCCATCTCCGGAGTAGACAAGGACGGCTCCATCAGCAATTCAGGCTCTGAAGTGTATTACAATTATCTGATATATGTAGCTTCACTCGTATGGGATGAGTATTTTGTAATGAAAGACCTGAACAGGGCGTTGCATCTTAATTTTCCGGAAACGAAAAAGAAGAAAATCAAATTTGGATTCTGGATCGACATTCCGGCCAAGCTGCAGGATACACCACCAAGCCAGCGTCCACAACAAACAGCTACAGCTGACAACCAGACGAACATCGAAAAAACGCAGGAACAATGATTAAAGTACCATTCAATCCGGAAAACTTTGCCAGTGAGATGAAGCCCAAAATATCAGGCAACAATCTCTCTCTGGAATATTTCAATATAGAAAGCAGCTTGTATAAGGTTGCAGTGCAGATTCCGAAAACAATATCCCAAGCATTGTATAACAGGCTCATAGATAAGTTCGAAGCCGGAAACATTCAGGAACATGACAAAACAGCTATCGATTACCTCCAACGGGCCATGCTTCATTTTACTATTTATGAGCATGAAGTATACCTGATGCTCCGGATAAGCAATGACGGTATCACAACGAAAAAAAACGAGGATGAAACAACCGCTTTCAAGTATCAGACCGATATGCTGAATGATAACCTGATCACTACAGCGTGGTTCTGGATGAACCAGTTAATTCAGTACCTGAACGATCATCTCTATGATTTTCCGGAATGGAAGAATAGTGACCAGAAAAAAGAAAATGATGAGTTACCGGTCAATCTGACTGACTTCAACAAATGGGTGGGTGTGGAAACTACCGGAGGCGAATACTTCATGATTTATGCAGGATGGATCATCAGGGAGGTATGGCTCGATTTTGTAAAGTCACGGTTTAAAGAACCTGTTAAAACAGATGCCATCACACGGGCTGTATGTTATCAGGTTATGGGCTTTGCCTGTCAACGCCTTGCTTACTCCTGCCTGCCATCTCCCATCCGGCGGGATATTGATAACGAAATGGGTAAAAACCACAAGGCGCAAGCAGATAAAGATATCCGGGAACATGTGGCCGGAAAATTTCTGCAGAAAGCCGAAACGTACTGGAAAGCGGTCGACCTGGAGATAAAAAAGGAAGCCATCGCAGAACAAAATAAAACGGCAGCCGATAAACCGGCACTGGGAAGAAACAACATTACCGAGGATGATAAATTTTACTATTCATGAAAACAATTCCGTTAAACAAAGGCTCAATAAACCTACCGGAGTACTGGGACGAACTGACACCCAAACAAGTGCTGATCTGTATCGGCTTATTGCACCGGGTGCTGTCCATGGAGATGGATCCGGGATGGGCAAGGCTTGAAATGCTTTTTGCCATTATCCGGTATAAGCCTGACAAAAGTATTAAAGACGAATCCGTCCGGGAGAATATCAACTTCAACCTGATACGTTTATCTGAGCAGCTCACCTTTGCCTTTACCATCGAGCAAGTGGACAATGAAACTGTCAAACGGATAGTGCCTCATTTTAACTTCAGGCGCAATCCGATGCCATTGCTCAAGATAGGCAAAAAGAAATACGCCGGAAAGATCTTCAATATGGACATTACGGTTAAAACAGATATCGTAGCAAAAGAATTTATTGATGCGTTCGACTTGTATACAGCTATAAATAAATTGGAGGACCCGTCGTCCAGAGAAGAATGCCTCAATCAATTATGTGCCATCCTTTACCCTTCGCATCCCGAACATCAGAAAAACCTTGTATCGGGCCAGATAGAACAGATGCGTATGATAGAACCCGTAAAAAAACTGCTTATATTCTATTGGTTCACCGGGATAATCAGGTTTTACACGGAACATCCGGTTTACAGCCTGCTTTTTTCAGGTGGTAAAGAAAAAAGCGAGGATAAAATAGGCTTGGGTATGAATGCCACCGCACTGCACCTGACAAAGCAGGGATACGGAAGTATGGATAATATGCCTTTGAACGATTACTTTGATGCTCAGATACAATCACTAAAAGACACCATAAGCAAGGCACTTGCCGACGGCGTAAAAATAGCTGAAATAGCAAATCAGACAGGAATCTCGATATCAACCATCGAAAAATTATCATGAACGATTTAATCATTTCTTTATATAAATATTTCGTAAAGTTTGTCCCAAAAGAGGTGCTTCGTCGGATGTTTATCCAACCCAGGGAAAGTATTAAAACCGGCTATGAAGAAATTAAAGCCGAATTGCTCGGTACACCCGACACCAATGTAATTCAGGAGTTCGACACTTTTGTGGTATCCATCAATGAGAATTACATATCTGAAAGAATAAAAAACGCAAACAAATTTATTCTTTTTGTAGAATATGGTGCTTTAAGCGTCAACTATGACACTCTGAAAGGAGTGAAGCAACATCTGGCTATTACTGTAGCTTACAATTTTTCAAATAATAATAACGACAACCTGAATGAAATCATCCTGATGAACCAGTGCCTTGCTCTGTTAGAAAAAATCATCATCACCATGCAGAGCGAGCAGGATGCTCTCGATTTTTGTGCTAACTCCGAACTTATTTCCGATCCGGTAGAAATCCGTGTAGTAGATCCGGTTAAATTTCATGGGTGTGCCGGTTGGGTTGCCATGTTTAAAAACGCAAATACAATATTCCATGAAAACTAAACTACGTGAAAACCAAGATTCCTTCATCCGGGAGATGGACGAGCTCGACACCTGGCAGAACCGGTTCAATTATATGATTGAACTTAGCGATAAGCTCGGACTTGTGTGTCCGCCGGAGCTGCTGCAGCATCCCATCCGGAACTGCCAGAGCCGAAGCTATTTTAAAGCTAAAATTGTTGATGGTATTCTTCATGTCAATGGTTGGAGCAATGCCTCAGTAATGCGGGGAATGATCTATTGTGTAATAGCTATTTTCGATGGATTACCGATAAATGAGTGCCTCGCTGAAATCGATTTTCATATCAAGTCCGATCTGATCAACAACCTGACACCATTACGGCAAGCCGGGCTACTGGAAATCATTCATCGGATAATTGTCCTTTTACCCGAAAATGTTTTAAAATAAATTTGACAAAAAATAAATCTATTTATTATGCCAGTTCAATTAAAAATATCCAAAGGCGAAAACAATACCATCGGTTATATTGAGATAAAAAATGGTAAAGAAGTAACAAACGATACATTCACCGCCGAATTTTCAGCAAAGTGTTCAGGAAATATGGTTGTTGTTTTTTCCGAAAAACACAAAATAAACAGCCTTCCTGTTCATTACACTCAAATAGAAGTGGATGGAGTTGTTCTCAATTCGGCAGCCGAAACAGTAAAGGAATTATCAGCTTTTATTGGTTCTTTTAAATCCGGAGGGGGGGCTCCGACATCAACCTCGTTTGCCGATATAGAAGGACAGCCGGAAGATAACGAGGCTTTGAAAGAGGTATTGGATGATAAAGCCGATATCTATGAAGCTCCTGTTTACGTCAACTTATCTGAAATAAAAGTAGGAGATGATTTATCGGGCAAGACTTTAAGATTTGATACTTCTAAATCGACACGTCCTGCTATCTTCCCTACTTACAACTCTATTCTTAATCTTGAAAACGGGGTTATTGATAATGATACATTTGAATTTGATCCTGAAATAACAGCCGTTTCCCTTCGAGGAATACTCGGAGATATACGAATAGCTCTCTGTATTGACGGAGTTACAGAATGGCAATTAACTGAATTGGTTATGCCGGAAGGCTCGGTAGTTACAGCTCTTAATTTTGCTTCAAATCCAAATTTTGTTGATGCTACTACCTATGAGAGTGACGAAACAACAGACGTAGATTGTGAATACAACTATAAAAAGATAGAGGTATTAAGCGGAGAAAGTGTAAAATTCAACCAAGATAATAATATTGAATTAAGGGAGAAAACTAAGATTCTTGGTAAAAATGAAGATTCTACTGAATATGAATTATTAGGATTAGCGGAATATGTTAAAGAAGAAGTAATTTCTTTAGAAGATATAACAGTAGGAATGAACTTGAGAGGATTGACTGTTAAATTTGACACGACTAAAGGTATAAAGTTTAATAGTGCAAATACTGGAGGGATATTAAGAATTGAGGGTAATATAGATATTATTGCCACTGAGTTTACTGATGCTGGAGAATGGGGTTCTGAGGAAAGATTGTATATATGTACTCGTACATCTACTAATGTTATAGATAGTGAAAGTCTTGCAACCCATCGGCATATAAACAACCCTGAATCTGACACCTATGAGTGGGTAGGTATTGAAACATTTACTTTTGATAAGTACCATGACCACATTGTAACTTATATCAATTTCGATGGAATAATACTACCTGATTCTGAGTTTACTTTTGCTGACACTTCTATTAAAATTGGAGAAACAGTGTATGACCAAGTAGAAGTAGGTTCAGAGCATGTGCATTTAAACCTGAATACTAACGATGATCCCGAATTTGGTACAGATATAACTGTCGACACCCCCAATGGAAAAGAAAGGATTGCCTATAGAGGTAAAGTCATTACAGACTTACCCGTCGAAGTTACATCGGATGCTACATGGAATAACGCTTCTCTCTACACTTCGGGCGATTGTGAGATAACTCTAACTGATGCTATCCCTGTGGGCGGTCGTTTTGATTTGACGAAATATGCCGAAGGAATTGTAACCGTAAAATGTACTGATGGTCTTACCCTCAACCGTGAGCATACCTCTCTTATTATTCCCGACATAGACCAAGCTGTTGCCATTG
>NZ_QVMH01000059.1 GCF_010501035.1 Paludibacter sp. 221 | reverse complement strand
ATATTAAATTTTAGTTTTGTGTTATCAAAATTTTCCTTCTCCGAATCCTATTTTTCTTCGTTAAGAACTATACAATACGTTTGAGAAATTAAATGACTTTTCGTTAATGCTATCCAAAAATGAGATAACTCACTGAAATACAGGTGAAAAGCGGAATTGGTGTTAAAATATGTAAAAGTTAAAAATAATTAAACTCATTTTGTTGGCAACGAAATTTGCTGAATTACAATAGGTTATGATTTTATCCCTGAGACTTGATTTTGCAGTATTTAGGGACTATTTATGGAGATTTTCAATTATTTCCTACTTTATCTCATGCGAATAAGTCAAAAAGAAAGGAGATATTTCTACTGTTAGAAATACCTCCTCCTTGATAAAATTTGTGCGACAACTGACTCTTACCACCTTATTCCATGTTGGTTGCAGATATAAAAAAATGTCCCAATAGGCGCAAGCGTGCAGCCTTATAAATACGAGGTAAAGAATTTGTTGCGATGGCTTGGAGTGAATACCTCACAGGTGCGGGGAGGTATTACCCTGTCGCTATGTGTAAAAATACGATGTCTTCCTTCCATGCTAAGAAATAATATGACACTGCCCAAAATAAATTCTATTCAAACAGAATTATTTTGGACAGTGTCTTTTATTGCAAACTTGGATTTTGTAATTTTAAATATTACTCTTTTGGCATCATTACTACTTCAAGCACATTGTTTTGTTCTGCAATCTGTTTCAATAAAGATTGGATCATTTCCTGATCCAGAGCTTCTACCGACTTCTTGTAATCAGTAACAAAGTCGATGTCGTTCTTATAATAATTGACCAAAGTTCTACGCCACCAAGGATTTTCATTCAAATCTTCTTCATATTGTTTCAACAGATTTTCTTTTACCTTCTGTAGATCATCAGCCCGTGGCCCGTTATTAATTATTTCGTTGATTTCCTGATGAATAATGCCAATCAACCTTTCTTGCTTTTCAGGGTCGGTGTCAAACTGCATTCTGATAACGGCTTGCTCCACAGGAATTTTGCTTAAGCCACTGTTAATTCTTACTCCATACGATCCTCCTTCTTTTTCGCGGATACTCTCCATGTAACGCATATTTAATATGTTTCTGATAGCGGTAATGGTGGTCATATTCTGTAAATTGTAAGGAATAGTGGCATTATACATAATGAAATTTGATGCTTTTTTTACCTGCATTTCCTTTGCGAAATAATTTTTCACATCTCCTTTGGCGTAACGTATATTACGGTCGACGTACGATTCTTTTCCTTTTTTCGATTTCAGTCCTCCTAAATAGGTGCAGATTATTTCCTTTGTGGCTTTATCATCCGGGTTTATATTACCTGTGAAAATGAATATGAAATCGGCAGGCATTGCAAATCTTGCCTTGTAAATCTCAATAGCTTTATCTTGGTCTATCTTGTTTATAGTTTCAAGATTGGTTGTAAGTAAGCGTGGATTATGACTTAACGAAGTAACATTGACCGAATCGGAAAATGCTGCCTGAGGGTCTTTATCGCGATTGGCTAAAGATGTACGGAACATGTTTGTCATAGCCTGAAACGCATTATCATCTTTTCTTGGGGCTGTGAAGTACAAATAAGTCAATTGCATCATTGTTTCAAAATCCTTGACGGAAGAATTACCGCTAAACCCTTCATCGTAGTTTTCTATATATGGTTTTACATTTACTATTTTCCCGGTCAGTAGTTTTTTAAGCTCTACATTGTTGTAGTCTGCCAATCCATTGTATTGAACAATCATAGTTGAGAAAGCAGCCGACGGCAGGTCTTCTACTTCATCTATTTTAGAAAGTCCTCCGTCGCTGTATGCAGTCATTAATATCTCATCCTGTTTGAATTTTGTTGGTTTGAAAATTACTTTTATTCCATTGCTCAACATCCATTCAGTAGTACCAAGAGCATTATTTTGTGTTACTTTTTTTACTTTACCTGCCTTGGGGGCCTTTTCTATCAATGGTTTGTTTAAATTATCTTCTTCTCTTGGCAACAAATCAGCTAATTTTACATTGGTTATAGATTCTAAAATTTGTTCTTCGCCGGGGATGATAACCTCCGGTTTTTCGGGTGCGGCAATAGAAACTATCATGTTCGAATCATCTTCGGGGATGAATGCTTTTGCAATCCGGTTTACCATGTCAACTTCTAATTGGGGCAACATCTGTTGTAATGATGTATATTCCCATTCGATACCGGGGATAGGCTCGTCAGTTAGGAAATGGCGCGCATATTCGCGTATCAACGAGTTGTTTTGTTGATTGTCGCGCTCGTTGTATAATTTTTCTAAGTGTGTTTGCATGTCAGATTTTGCTCTTTCCAACTCAGAGGAAGTAAAACCAAAACGTTTTACTTTTTCAGCTTCAAGCAATAATGCGTTTAGTCCCTCCAGCTCACGGCCTTCGTGTGGAACAACAATCAGGTGTAATGCATCTTTTGATTTTACCAATTCTCCATAATATGCAAAACCTGCTACAAACGGAGCATCGGCTTGCTGGGTAATTTCGTCAAACCGATTGTTCATCATCATTGAAATCAGCGAATTAATGGTATGAACCAAATAACCATTGACTGATAATTTGAACTCAGCAGGAAGTTTCTCTTGTTTATATTCCAAACCTATTTGTGTATTACGCGCTTCGGGGTCGGTAGCTATTGCAACTATGGGTTGTTCGTTATCATGAATAGGATAGACAGGGCGTTCGCCAAAGTTTTCTTTACGTGGTATATCAGCGAACAAAATTTTTATTTTTTCTTCAACTACATCCACATCTACATCTCCCACTACTAATACCGCTTGCAAATCAGGACGGTACCATCTATGGTAAAAATCGCGCAGAGATTGGTGGTCAAAGTTTTTGATAACAGCAGTGTCTCCAATAACGTCGCGTATGGCATATTGCGAATCAGGATATTTTGTTTTGTTTAGTTCTTTCCATAGGCGTCGGTTTGCTCCCTGACCCGTTCTCCATTCTTCGAGGATTACTCCTCTTTCAGCGTCAATTTCTTCTGCTTCCAATGCAATGAAGCTCGACCAATCATGTAAAACGAGCAATGCGCTGTCGATTACGCTTTCACGTACAGTCGGTACATTAGATAGATTGTAAACAGTTTCGTCAAGCGAAGTATAAGCGTTGATATTGGAGCCAAATTTTACTCCGATTGATTCAAAATACTCAATAATACCTTTGCCCGGATAGTTTTTAGTTCCGTTGAAGGCCATATGTTCGAGGAAATGAGCCAGCCCATCCTGATCATCATTTTCTAAAATAGCACCTACATTCTGTGCTATATAAAACTCGGCTCTTTCTTTTGGATTTTCGTTGTGACGGATGTAATAGGTAAGGCCGTTTTCCAACTGTCCATAACGAATTTTAGGGTCGATAGGAAGTGTTTGTAATTGTTGGGCAAATAAGTTTAATGATAAGGTTGCCAATAAACTTAAAACTACAATTTTTGATTTTTTTGTTATCATTTTTTTTGGCTTTTAAGCAGTAATTATGTGAAATATTAATGAACTTAGTTGCAAAGGAAATTATAATTTCGCTTATCTGACAATAAATTGTATAAGTTTTTCCAATAAAATTTGTTAATCGGAATATAAGTGTGTTTTTTATCATTCGAAAAAATGAATGATTTTATTTGTTGAATGAAACTTTTTTCGTTTCATTTGTTGTATAAAACAAAGATGTAGTTGTATCACAAAAAATATGAAAGAGAAATGGCAAGCAAAACAAAGGTAATTTCAATTATTTCGGTGTGCGTAGTTTTAATTTTAGCGGCATTTATATATTTCAAATTTTATTTTGTTTTTGGCGAAGGCGTAAAAGCCGGAGAATTAAACTATTTGGTGCACAAAGGTTATGTTTTTAAAACCTACGAAGGTAAAATGATACAAACCGGATTCCGTGGGCAAAAAGCAGGTACAATCCAGTCGTATGAGTTTGAATTTTCAGTGGTTAATAAGGAGCTTGCTGAGGAGCTTATGCGTTCGAGCGGAAAAACGTTGGAACTGCATTATAAAGAGTATTTGGGAGCTTTACCTTGGCGGGGATTCAGCAAGTTTGTGGTAGATAGTATTGTGGCTGTAGATGATGATATAAGGGTGGGCGACTTTTAAGGGTTTATTTATATAGATTCTTGTTTTATCTTTGCAGACAAATGAATATAATGCAATGATTGTACATCCCAATGCTAAAATAAATATAGGACTTAATGTTACCGAGAAACGGAGCGATGGCTATCACAACATTGAGACGGTTTTTTACCCTATAGGCCTTTCTGATGTTTTGGAAGTATCTCCATCCGAAACTTGTATTGATTATAGTTTTTCCTCAGATGGCTTTACGATTGAAGGTGATCCGGAAAACAACTTGGTTGTCAAGGCATATCGGTTGTTGCAGAGTGAATACGAACTGCCTGCTATTGATATTTCGCTGATAAAACAAGTGCCTTTTGGAGCCGGTTTGGGCGGAGGGTCTTCCGATGCTGCTTTCATGCTGAAAGTGTTGAACGACCTTTTTAATTTAAACTTGCCCGTAAAAAAGCTTGAGCAATTTGCAGTCGAATTAGGTGCCGATTGCCCGTTCTTTATTCGCAATAAACCTGTTTTTGCTTCGGGAACAGGAAATGTTTTCTCTCCTGTAAAACTGTCTTTGAAAGATTATTTTTTGATATTAGTAAAGCCCGATATTCATGTGTCTACCCCTCAGGCTTATTCGCTAATCACACCCCAAAAGCCGGAAACCTCACTCAAGGAGTTGATAACTACCCCTATGTCAGAATGGCGAAACCTGATTGTAAATGATTTTGAAAAACCTGTATTTTCTCTCTATCCTGAGATAGGAGAGATAAAGGATAATCTGTACAATTTAGGTGCCATATATGCTTCCATGTCGGGTTCCGGCTCGTCAGTATATGGTATTTTCGAATCTCCCGTCAAAGAGAGCGATGTGCAGATTTTTTCAGATTATTTTATCTCCGGCGGATACCTAAGTTAGAAAATCAGGATTTTATACCCCTTTTTTCAATAGCTTCCTTTGTTTTAGGCAAAATTTAGCCTAAAAAACTTGCAAATTCCAAATCTGTTTATAATTTTGTTTTTAAATAAGATTGGATTATTGAGTGAAAAATATTCAGAAGCAAAATTGTTGATAAAATTATGCTTAGGATTGTGATTTATTCGGGGAGAAGAATTACTTTCGCACTCCCATTTTTTGAGAGGTTTTTATGGCTCAAACAACAACATTAACTACATATCTTAAAAAATACTTTGGTTTCGATACGTTCAAAGGAACACAGGAGGCTATAATTCAAAACGTGCTTTCCGGAAAAGATACTTTCGTATTGATGCCTACAGGTGGGGGAAAGTCGCTTTGCTATCAATTACCCTCTCTGCTGATGGAAGGTACTGCCATTGTTATTTCGCCGCTTATTGCGTTGATGAAAAATCAGGTAGATGCTATGCGCAATTTCAGCGAAGAAGACGGGGTGGCGCATTTTATGAATTCCACTCTGTCGAAAAATGCAATTGAAATAGTAAAGAACGATATATTATCGGGTAAAACAAAATTGCTTTATGTTGCGCCCGAGTCTCTTACTAAAGAAGAAAACATAGATTTTCTGCATCAGGTTAAGATATCATTTTATGCAATAGATGAAGCACACTGTATTTCAGAGTGGGGACACGATTTCCGTCCTGAATACAGGCGCATCCGTCCTATAATTAATAATATAGGAGTCGCACCTATTATTGCGCTTACGGCTACAGCCACGCCTAAAGTGCAACATGATATTCAGAAAAACCTTGGAATGCTTAATACTACGGTGTTTAAGTCTTCATTCAACCGCTCGAACCTGTATTATGAAGTACGTCCGAAGACAAATGATGTAGAAAAAGACATTATTAAGTATGTACGTTCGCAAGCAGGCAAGTCCGGTATTATTTATTGTTTAAGCCGTAAAAAGGTAGAAGAATTAGCTGCCAACTTACAGGTAAACGGAATTTTGGCTCTTCCGTACCATGCAGGTATGGACGCTGCTGCACGAAGCGAGAATCAGGACAAGTTCCTGATGGAGAAAGTTCAGGTAATAGTAGCCACCATTGCTTTTGGTATGGGTATTGATAAGCCCGATGTCCGTTTTGTTATTCATTACGACATTCCTAAAAGTCTGGAGGGTTATTATCAGGAAACCGGGCGTGGAGGGCGCGATGGAGGCGAAGGGCAGTGTGTTACATTTTACTCGTACAAAGACCTTGATAAGTTGCGTAAATTTATGCAGGGGAAACCCGTAGCCGAACAGGAGATAGGAAACCAGCTATTGTTGGAGACTCAGGCATATGCAGAGTCGTCGGTATGCCGGAGGAAATTATTGTTACATTATTTTGGAGAAGAATATAATCAGGAAAATTGTGGAAATTGTGATAATTGTATGAAACCACGTAAAACAGAAGATACTCAGGAATTACTTTTATTGATATTAGAAACTATTCAGATTTT
Organism: Paludibacter sp. 221; assembly: GCF_010501035.1. Taxonomy (GTDB): domain Bacteria; phylum Bacteroidota; class Bacteroidia; order Bacteroidales; family Paludibacteraceae; genus QVMH01. The sequence goes on along the minus strand of NZ_QVMH01000059.1, from coordinate 8,577 downwards.
AAAAGAAAAGTTTAAGGCAGAACATATAGTAGATATTCTGAAAGGGAACGAAACCTCGGATGTGAAATCGTATGAGCATGACGAACTTGAAAACTTTGCTGCTGCATCCGACGAGGAAGAACGTTTCCTTCACGCTATTATACGTCAGGCTATGATAGCTGGATACATATCTAAGGATATTGAAACGTATGGTTTGTTGAAGATTACGCCTGCCGGAAAAGAATATTTGAAAAAACCTCAGCCATTTCCGGTGGTTAAGGATACTGATTTTGAGGAAGAAGATGAAGAAACAACCGCACGTACGGCAGGAGGAACATGTGCTGCTGATGATGTATTGTTCTCTATATTAAAAGATTTGCGGAAAAAACTATCGAAAAAACTGGAAGTTCCGCCGTTCGTTATTTTTCAGGATCCATCGTTGGAGGCTATGGCTACTACCTATCCTATCAGCATGGAAGAGTTGCAAAACATTCCGGGGGTAGGGGCTGGCAAAGCCAAACGTTATGGCGAGGAGTTTCTGAAAGTGATAAAAGAGCACGTTAAGGAAAACGAAATTGTGCGTCCCGAAGATTTGCGTGTTCGTACAGTTGCCAATAAATCGAAACTGAAAGTGGCTATTATACAGGCTATCGACCGAAAAATAGCATTGGATGATATTGCTATTTCAAAAGGGCTTGATATAAGCGAATTGCTTGATGAGGTAGAAGCCATTGTATATTCGGGTACAAAAATCAATATAGATTACTTTTTGGATGAGGTAATGGATCCGGACAGGGTTGACGAAATTTTTGATTATTTCAACTCGGCCGAGACTGACGATATTCAAGAGGCGTTGAACGAATTAGGCGAAGATGATTACAGCGAGACGGAAATTCGCTTAATACGGATAAAATTCCTTTCGGAAATAGGAAATTAATTTATTCGGAAAAAAATACCAAAAGAGGTGGATTATAATAAATTCACCTCTTTTTTGTTATAATTCGTATTAAATTAAGCGGTTGTGGTTTCAATTAAGAGTTTTGTGTTTGTTTTTCTTTTGAATTGAAAGATAAAAATAGAAAAAAATTACACTTTTGTATTGCGCGTTTGAAAAATAGCACTATCTTTGCATTGTGTTTGAAAAACAACAACACGAAGAATTGATATGAATTTTATTATTAACATACTAAGCATTATTATTCTCTTATGCCCTAAGACGAAGTGAGTTTGGTATGTAAATATGAAATAAGATAAAATATAAAAAAGCCTTTCTCACTGATATGAGAAAGGCTTTTTCTTTAGAAATATAAATTGTTTGCCGGTTTTAAAAAAAAGACCTGTAACTTCTAACTAAAAAAGATGGAAAGATTATTTATTTTTGATACCACGTTGCGCGATGGCGAACAGGTACCCGGATGTCAGTTAAACACAGTGGAGAAAATTCAGGTAGCCCGTGCACTGGAAGCTCTCGGTGTGGATGTGATTGAGGCGGGTTTTCCTATTTCCAGTCCGGGTGATTTCAACTCGGTAGTTGCGATTTCAAAAGCTGTTACTTGGCCCGTTATTTGCGCTTTGACCCGTGGTGTACAGAAAGATATTGATGTAGCGGCAGAGGCTTTGCAATATGCAAAACGCAAACGGATACATACAGGGATTGGTACTTCCGAATATCATATTAAATATAAATTTAACTCAACACAGGATGAAATTTTGGAGCGTGCCATTGCTGCCGTAAAATATGCTAAAAAGTATGTTGAAGATGTTGAGTTTTATTGCGAGGATGCTGGACGTACCGATAATGTATATCTGGCAAAGGTAGTCGAAGCCGTGATTAAGGCAGGTGCAACGGTGGTTAATATACCGGATACGACAGGTTATTGCCTTCCGACGGAATACGGTGAAAAAATCAAGTTCTTGATGGAGAATGTGAAAAGTATAGATAAAGCTATCCTTTCTACCCACTGCCACAACGATTTGGGTATGGCAACAGCTAATACTATTGCCGGAGTAATGAACGGTGCGCGTCAGGTTGAAGTAACGATGAACGGAATTGGTGAGCGTGCGGGAAACACTTCGCTTGAAGAAGTAGCAATGATTCTTAAATGTCACAAAGGCCTGAATATTGATACTCAGATTAATACTCAGAAGATATATTCGACCAGCCGTTTAGTTTCGAGCCTAATGAATATGCCCGTACAAGCCAACAAAGCGATAGTTGGGCGTAATGCTTTTGCCCATTCATCGGGAATCCATCAGGATGGAGTGTTGAAAAACCGTGAAAGCTATGAAATTATGGATCCTAAAGATGTGGGCATTGATGAAAATGCCATTTTGCTTACAGCTCGTAGTGGGCGCGCAGCATTGAAACACCGTTTGAGCGTACTTGGTGTTGAGGTGGACAATGGTAAATTGGATAAGATTTATGAAGAATTTTTGAAACTGGCCGACAAGAAAAAAGATATAAATGATGATGATGTGTTGATGCTTGCCGGTATGGAGCGTTCCGAACAACGCCGTATAAAATTAGATTACCTGCAAGTGACTTCGGGGGTAGGTTTAAAACCAGTAGCGAGTGTAGGATTACTTATAGCGGGCGAAAAATTTGAAGCTGCCGCTTCGGGCAACGGGCCTGTAGATGCTGCAATTAACGCACTGAAACAAATCATTAAGCGTAAAATGACATTGCAGGAATTTACCATTCAGGCTATCGACCGTGGAAGCGACGATGTAGGTAAAGTACATATGCAGGTAGAATATGATGGCTCGGTTTATTATGGCTTTGGAGCAAATACCGATATTATAGCCGCTTCGGTCGAAGCCTATATTGATGCGATAAATAAATTTGTGAAATAGTAGTTGTAATCTTATGACTATGAGAAGCCTAATTTTATATTTAAAACAAAATAATACAAACGAATAAAAAAATGTTGATTGTAGGCCTTCAACAAAGTAGTTGGCGGTTGATAGTTGACTATAGACAAAAATGAAAACTCTTTTTGATAAAATTTGGGATGCCCATGTTGTATCGTCGGTAGATGATGGGCCTACCCAGCTGTATATCGACAGGATGTACTGTCACGAGGTTACAAGTCCGCAGGCTTTTGACGGGTTGCGTAAGCGAGGATTGAAGGTTTTTCGTCCCCAGCAGATTACCTGTATGCCCGACCATAATATCCCTACTGTAAATCAGGAAAAGCCTATCGAAGACCCAGTATCGAAAAATCAGGTAGATACGTTGGATAAAAACGCTAAGGAATTTGGTGTAAATTACTATCCGATGGGGCACGAGAAAAACGGAGTTATACACGTGGTAGGGCCTGAAAACGGACTTTCGCTTCCGGGTATGACAATGGTTTGTGGAGATTCACATACTTCTACACATGGTGCAATGGGTGCGGTAGCATTTGGTATTGGCACAAGCGAGGTCGAAATGGTACTTGCTACGCAATGTGTGTTTCAGTCGAAACCCAAAACAATGCGCATTTTGGTGAACGGAAAGCTGAAAGAAGGTGTCACCCCTAAAGATGTGGCGCTTTATATCATATCAAAAATGACAACGGGAGGCGCAACCGGATATTTTGTGGAGTATGCAGGTGATGTGATTAAAAACATGTCGATGGAAGGTCGTTTAACAGTGTGTAACCTCTCTATTGAGATGGGGGCACGTGGTGGTATGATTGCTCCTGACGAGACTACCTTTGAATATGTGAAGGGCAGGGAATTTGCCCCGAAAGGCGAGGAATGGGAAAAAGCGCTTGCTTACTGGAAAACCTTGAAAACAGACGAAGGTGCTGTTTTTGATAAAGAAATATCATTTGATGCAGCGGACATTGAGCCAATGGTAACTTATGGTACTAACCCCGGCATGGGTATGGGGATAACCGAATCAATTCCAACGTTAGACCAAATAGATGCAGCCGGACGCGTTTCGTTTGAAAAATCATTAGACTATATGGGCTTCAAACCGGGCGAAAAGTTGTTGGGTAAGTCCATTGATTATGTCTTTCTTGGAAGCTGTACCAATGGACGTATCGAAGATTTCCGTGCATTTACCAATTATGTAGAAGGGAGGAAAAAAGCGGATAATGTTATTGCATGGTTAGTTCCCGGAAGTTGGGCGGTGGAGAAGCAAATAAAGGCAGAAGGTTTGGACAAAATTTTACATGATGCGGGATTCGAACTGCGTCAACCCGGATGTTCGGCGTGTTTGGCGATGAACGATGACAAAGTTCCGGCAGGAAAGTATGCCGTATCAACCTCGAACCGTAACTTCGAAGGACGTCAGGGGCCCGGAGCACGAACGATTTTGGCAGGTCCACTTGTAGCTGCTGCTGCTGCTGTTACAGGTCGCATCACCGATCCAAGAGGATGAATGAAATATGCCAATGTGCCAATGTGCCGATAAGAATAATATGCCAATGATTTTGATTTACAATGAAAGAGTATCCGACAGAAAATAAAATTTTAGATTTAACCTTTAATTTTGCATTGAAAATAATTTCATTTGTAGAAATACTGGAAGAGCATCGTAAATATACTATTGCTAAACAGTTAATCAGAAGTGGCACTTCTATTGGCGCTAATGCTCGTGAGGCACAAAATTGTGAGAGTAAAGCCGATTTTATTCATAAATTTAAAATCGCAGCTAAAGAAGCAGAAGAAACAGAATATTGGCTTTTGCTTTGTAAGTATTCTGAAAATTATCCATTTAGCGAGGAACTATTGGGTAATATAAAAGAGATTCAAAAAATAATAAATAGAATAATATATTCTGCCAAGTCTAATAGGTAGGTTTCAAACTTAATTGGCACATTAGCATATTAGTCATATTGGCACATTAAATAACATATGGAAAAATTTATAACATTAACATCAACAATAGTACCGTTGCCTATTGAGAATGTAGATACCGACCAGATTATCCCTGCCCGTTTTCTGAAAGCAACATCGAAGGAGGGCTTTGGAGATAACCTTTTTGCCGACTGGCGTTATGACAGCAATGGGGATGAGAAGAAAGACTTTGTGCTGAACGAGCCTAAGTACAAAGGGGCAGAGATATTAGTTGCCGGAAAAAATTTCGGTTCAGGCTCGAGTCGTGAGCATGCTGCTTGGGCGATAGCAGGGTATGGCTTTCGGGTAGTAGTGTCAAGTTTCTTTGCTGATATTTTTAAAAATAACGCAATGAATAATTTTGTGCTTCCGGTGGTTGTTTCAGAGCAGTTTCTTGCCGATATTTTTGATGCAGTGAAACAGGACACTAAAATGACTCTTACTATCGACCTCGAAGCACAAACGATAACCAACAATGCTACCGGAAAGTCAGAATCGTTTGCAATAAATACGTATAAAAAAGAGTGTTTTCTTAAAGGCTTGGATGATATAGATTACCTGTTGAGCAAGAAAGAGTTGATAGAGGAATACGAACATAAAAATTGCCAATAAATAATTTGCCAATAAGACTAATTTTTGATTAGCAACAGTATTGGCACATTGGCATATTTGCAAATTAGTCATATTTTTGAATTATGGTTGAAATAATGGACACAACTCTCCGCGATGGGGAACAAACATCGGGGGTTTCGTTTGCCGTGCAGGAGAAACTGGGAATAGTACGCCTCTTGCTCGAGGAGTTGAATGTCGACAGGGTTGAGATTGCGTCGGCACGGGTTTCGGAAGGGGAATATTCTTCGGTTAAGAAAGTAGCCCAATGGGCACGTACCAACGGGCATATCGACAAGGTGGAGGTGCTTGGGTTTGTTGACGGGCGTACTTCGCTCGACTGGATACGCAATGCAGGATGCAAAGTGCTGAACCTGCTTTGCAAGGGGTCGTTGAAGCATTGTACGCATCAACTGAAGAAAACGCCTGAACAGCATGCGGAGGATATTAAGCAAGTGCTTGCCAATGCTAAAAGCATGGGTGTTGACGTAAATATCTATCTCGAAGATTGGTCGAATGGGATGCAGGATTCTGAAGAATACATTTATTTCATGGTTGACGCATTGCAGCACGAACCTATTAAGCGCTTCATGTTGCCTGACACCTTAGGTGTGCTGAATCCGGAGCAAACTTACGAATTTTGCTGTAAGATGGTGGAACGCTACCCTAATTTACATTTTGATTTTCATCCGCATAACGATTACGACCTGGCAGTTGCCAATGTGTATGAGGCAGTGAAAGCAGGAGTGAAAGGTGTGCATGTTACGGTAAATGGGTTGGGTGAGCGTGCCGGAAATGCTCCTATTTCCAGCGTTGTAGCGGTGTTGCACGACCAGTTGAAAGTGAAAACCAATATCCGCGAAGAAAAAATTAATTCGGTAAGCCGTGTTGTCGAGTCATATTCGGGTATCCGCATCCCTGCAAATAAGCCTGTTATCGGCGAAAACGTGTTTACTCAGGTGGCAGGCGTACATGCCGATGGCGATAATAAACACTGCCTGTATTACAACGATTTATTGCCTGAACGCTTTGGGCGCGAACGCCAATATGCTTTGGGTAAAACTTCGGGCAAAGCCAATATACTGAAAAACCTCGAAAATCTGGATATGGAGCTTGACGAGGAAACCATGAAAAAGGTTACCGAGCGTATCATTGAGCTGGGCGATAAGAAGGAAATGGTTACGCAAGATGACCTTCCGTATATTATTTCGGATGTGTTGAAGAGTGAGGACGTAGAGCAGAATATCCGTATTATCAATTACTCTCTTTCGCTCTCGCGTGGGTTGAAGTCGCTTGCAAATATCGCTATCGAAATTGAAGGTAAAGAATATCAGGAATCATCGAGCGGTGACGGGCAATACGATGCCTTTATGAAAGCTCTGTGGAAAATATACGACCGTTTGGATAAGCCGCATCCTGTATTATTAGATTACAACGTAAGCATTCCCCCCGGTGGACGTACCGATGCATTGGTGCATACTATTATTACTTGGGATATGAACGGACATGTTTTGAAAACTTCGGGACTTGATGCCGACCAGGTAGAATCTGCTATTAAGGCAACTTTTAAAATGTTGAACCTGATTTAGCCGGAAAACTTGTTTGTTGCAGGTTGAGGAAAAACAATTATTATATGGAATTTTAAAATAACACATTATAGATGAAAACATTGAATATCGCAGTATTACCCGGCGATGGTATCGGACCGGAAATTGTAGAGCAGGCGTTGAACGTAACTAAAGCTATTTGCCGAAAATTCGGGCACGAACTAAAATACACACATGGCATAGTAGGAGCTACAGCTATCGACCAGGTTGGTGAGCCATACCCGCAGGCAACACATGATTTGTGTATGCAATCGGATGCTGTTCTTTTCGGGGCAATAGGCGACCCGAAATATGACAACAACCCTTCGGCAAAAGTGCGTCCGGAGCAGGGACTGTTAAAAATGCGCAAGGAACTAGGGCTTTATGCAAACATACGCCCTGTAACAACTTTTCCTTCGCTCATTCATAAATCTCCCCTGCGTGCCGAATTGGTTGACGGTGCTGATTTTATGTGTATCCGTGAGCTTACGGGCGGTATGTATTTCGGACGCCCTCAGGGTAGGAGCGAAGATGGTAATACAGCCTACGATACTTGTGTTTATACGCGCGAGGAAGTGGAGCGTATTCTTCATCTGGCGTACAAGTATGCCGGACAGCGCAGGAAGAAAGTGACCGTGGTGGATAAAGCTAACGTGATTGCTACTTCGCGCCTGTGGCGTCAGATAGCTCAGGAAATAGCTCCGCAGTATCCTGATATCGAAACGGAATATATGTTTGTAGATAATGCGGCGATGCGTATTATCCAGTGGCCTAAGAGCTTTGATGTATTGGTTACGGAGAATCTTTTTGGTGATATACTGACCGACGAGGCTTCGGTAATTACCGGCTCACTCGGAATGTTGCCTTCGGCCTCTATTGGATTACATACTTCAGTTTTCGAGCCTATACATGGCTCATATCCGCAAGCGGCAGGAAAGAATATTGCCAACCCGTTGGCTACTATCCTGTCGGCAGCATTAATGTTTGAATATGCTTTCGGGATGATGGACGAAGGTGCTCTTATTCGCGAGGCTGTTGCAGCCAGTATGGATGCGGGATTTGTTACCGAAGATATTGCGGATGGTGCAAAGCCGTATTCGACAAGCGAAGTGGGAGAGTGGATTGTAGATTATATAAATAAGAAATAAGAAATAAGAAATAAGAAATAAGAAGTAGGGATATATATAACCTTGTGAAAAAGAGAGAGAGTTTTTATGAAATATAAAGATTCTCTTTTTTGTATAATGTAAAAATTAAAAATGTGTGTATTGCTTTAATTCGTATCTGATATAAGATCAGGGTAGTCGTATCAGAATTATATTTTAAGTACCAAGTTCATCAGATATTTCTCTTTCGTTCTACAGTCTTCAAGTCCCTCTCTTTGAGAGAGGGATTTAGGGAGAGTTCTTAGTTTTCTTCGTCCTCCAGCCGGACAGGCTTTTACTTTTTTCTATAGCCAAAAAAGTAAACAAAAAGTTAACCTTGTTGAAGCACCTACGCTCAGCATAGCTCAAGCAAGCTTGACTCTGCTTTCGCTTAAACGGTGCATTCACCGCTACACCTGCTTCGCTAA
>NZ_QVMH01000058.1 GCF_010501035.1 Paludibacter sp. 221 | reverse complement strand
GAAGCGGGCACAGTCTTGATTTTTTGTTCCTTTTGCATCAAGGCAAAAGGAAGTAGATAATAACTTAAACAAAATCATTTAATGTCAGCAAATTACTGATTGCTATTCTGTTTTTTGTCATGTACTAAACTAAAATCCTTTTAAATATGTTATAATAATATAATGAAACAATTGTTGCATCAACTGTATAACTATATTAGCCGATATTTTACTACAAATCTCATGGAACCACCAGCCAGATAAAGAACTTTTCGTTGCTTACTCCTAAAGAATTTCTTTAGGCATATAGTTTTCTATTTTTTCTCACTAATCATCTAAAAACTTATTATTTTACCCTTGAAGTCTCCTTTAGGCGGATTTCGGGAAGTATTCTTATATTTTAAAAATGGATTTTATAATCGTATTAGCTCTTATATTATTGAATGGCGTATTCTCCATGTCGGAAATAGCCATTGTATCTGTCCGAAAATCAAAATTAAAGTTGGAGGCGCTTCAAGGAAGCAAATCGGCAAAAACAGCACTGGACTTGGCCGAACAGCCCGACCGTTTTTTATCCACCGTTCAAATCGGGATTACCCTCATTGGTATCCTTACCGGTATGTATTCGGGCGATGTGCTGGCTGGCGAAGTTTCTCCCCTGTTCGAAAAAATGGGACTTGCTCCTGCCACCGCCTATACTGTGGCAAAGGTTATTATTGTTATTATAGTTACTTACCTTACCCTTGTTATTGGGGAGCTTGTGCCCAAACGCTTGGGAATGAGTGCCTCTGATAAGATAGCCAAAGTTATGGCTCCAGTGATGAATGTTCTTTCGAAGATAACTTATCCATTTGTATGGGTGCTGTCCAAGAGTACTGCCGGACTGGTAAAATTGTTCCGCATAAAACCGGAGAATAATGCAGTGACCGAAGAAGAAATCAAATCGATTATTCAGGAAGGTGCTGAGGGCGGCGAGGTGCAGGAAATAGAGCAGGATATTGTAGAGCGTGTATTTACGCTGGGCGACCGTAAAGTGGAGTCGATTATGACACACCGTAGCGATATTGTATGGATTGAGGTGGGTATGACGATTCCGGAAATAAAAAGCATCATTTGCCTGCATTTGTTCGAGTCGTACCCTGTAGCTGATAACAACTTAGACCAGATTGTAGGTATGGTGAGCCTGAAGGATTTGTTTTGTGAAATAGATAACCCTACCTTCGATTTGAAGAGCATAACTACGCCGGCACCGTGTTTTCCCGAAAATATGGATGTTTACCGGGCTTTTGAGCAGATGAAAGAGAAGCATGTGAAACAGGCGCTTATCTTCGATGAGTTCGGGAGCGTTCAGGGTATAATTACTTTTATGGATATTCTGGAGGCTTTGGTAGGCGAAATTCCTGACGATACCGACGAACCCGAAATTATCGAACGCGCGGAGGGTGGATGGTATGTGGACGGACAATGTTCTTTTTACAACTTTCTGGATTATTTTGAGCTTGAAAACCTGTATGCTGACAACGGGCATAATACTATCAGCGGACTGATTCTCGAATTGCTCGAACATGTTCCGGTTACAGGCGAAACTGTAGAGTGGGGCCCCTTCATATTCGAAGTGGCAGATATGGACGGCGCACGAATTGATAAAATACTGGTAAGAAAGAAGTAGCTACAGGCTACGAACTTAGGAATATTTGCAGGCAGAATATAATGACAACTTTATTCTGCCTGTTTCTTTTCTTCTATATATTGTTTGGTTTCTATCTTTTGTTTTAAGGTGTCGGATTCAAGGCCTGTATCGAGTGCTTTTTTCCACATTTCGAGTGCTTTTTCTTCGTCCCCGTTTTTCCAAAGGATGTCGCCGTAATGGTCGTAAAGTACGCCCGATTCTTTTTCCGATTCCAGATTATCAATAGCCCGTTCGATATATAGTTTTGCAAGCGAGTATTGTTCCTGCTGAAACAGTATCCATGCGTAGGTGTCCAGAAAAGTACTGTTGCGGGGTTCCATTTCCACCGTTTTTGCGCTCAAACGCTCTGCATGCCTTAGGTTTTCCTTTTCGAGCGAGAGGTAGTAAGCGTAATTGTTCATGGTGTATATATTGCCCGGATATACTTTAAGCGCACTCTCGTAGGCTCCGAATGCTTTTTGCTTTTCGTCCTTATTATAATAAATATCGCCTATCTGCGAATAAATGTCGCTCATCAGCTTTTTCTTGCCACTGCCATTGTCCTCGAACAATGTAAGGGCTTTCAGGCTTGTTTCCAAAGCACCGTCGTAGTCTTTGAGCTGTGCCTGTGCAATGGACTTGTAGAAGTACATGGCCGGGTTGTCCGGCAGGTTTTCTATTGCATTCGAACCTGTTGCTACAGCCTTTTCAAAATCTTCTTTCGCAAAATAAATCTGGAATATTTGCATCCACACCGCTTCGTTTTGCGGATTGATATATAAGATGGTTTCCAGCTCTTCGAGCATATCATCGCGGCGTTCCTGAAATTCCAGAAAAAGGGCATAATATATATGTACCTGCTCTTCCAGCGGATAATACTCAATCAGTAGTTTGAATAGTTCTTCGGTTTCATCTATTTTTTTCTTGTCAGCAACTAAGTTTTCAATGTAGTTCCCCAATATACCCATTTTTGTTTCTACGTCGAGTTGCTCATTTTTCAGGGCTTCCACAATAAATTCGAGAGCCTTTTCGGCTTCATTCATTGCATTGTAATAGTCCGACAGGGAGAGATAAACCTGCGGGTTCTGTGGGTCTTCTGCAAGCACGCTCTCATATATTTCCAATGCCTTTTCAGGCATCTTTTGTTGCATGTATATATCGCCTCTTAAAACCTTGTACCGTATTTCGGCGGGATATTTTTCGATGAGTTTCTCTATTTCTGCAACTCCTTTTTTTGGTTTGCCTGCCTGTACATACAAACGAAATTTTTCGAACGCGAGGTATTCGTTTATATCAGTTATTTTCTCCAGTTTATCGTAGGTTTCGATAGCCTTGTTATACTCTTTTGTTTGAGTATAAAGAGAAGCCAGTGTAAAGTAAACGTTTTCCCTGTAAGGGTATCTCTTCTGTAATTTGCTTGTAAGCTCAATGGCTCGGTCGTATTTTTTTTGCTCGGATAGCAAATTAATCAACCGCAGGTTGTGCCACCAGTTTGCAGGCTGTAGTTCAACGGCTTTTTCGAAATGCCGGATAGATTCGTCCATAAATCCGATGGAAGCATACAACATGCCTAAGTCCGAGTTAAGCCCTGCATTAAGCGAATCTATGCTGTAGCAAAGAAGCAGCGTTTCGAGGGCTTGGTCGTACTCTTTATTATCCAACAGGCGCAAACCTTCGTAGTAATAGTAATAGAATTGTTTTCTTGTAGAATCGTCGGTTAAATCGGTAGAAATGGTTCGTTGTTTCGGCGAGTTTTTTAGCGAAGAGCAGGCCGGAAGCAGTAGCAACAATACGAAAAAGAAACAGACTTTTTTAAGCCTGTTGAAATATGTTTCAAGAAATTCTGTCCGAACGTTTTTTTGTAGATTCCACTGCATTATTGAGTAGTATAAATGTTTTGTTTTTTCCAACACAGAGACACGTGGTTAATTATTAATTGTCAATGTTTAATTATTATTTTTTTTTAAACACGGAGACACTAAGACACGGGGACATTAATTATTAATGGTTAATTATTAGTTATTATTTAGTTACCCATATTTAGCGCAAGTCTGTGACTTGTGACTATATTTTTTCGCAGTTTAAAACTGCACTTATTTTCGGCACAAGTTGCGCTACGCTAAACTTGCGCCATTTGGAGAGACAAAGAAGTAAGAGGCAAGTAAGTGACTTTATACTTTTCCCTTTCACCTTTTTCCTCTTTCTTAATTCTTGGCTCTTGATTCTTTAATCTATTTAAGTCCACTTTACGGGTAAATTATGTTTGCTTTATTCTCTCCCTCTCGTTTGCAACGAGAGGNTTGTTGTTTTACGTTTCAAACGTAATCCCCATTTAACCCCTCGTTACAAACGAGGGGGAAGTAGGTTAGAGATAAGAAGTAGGGAATAAGAGATAATAAAGCAACTTTATACTTTTCCCTTTTCCCTTTTTCCTCATTCTAGTACTTTCTACTTTTTCCTCACTTCTTCCCTGTATGTCCGAATCCTCCTGCTCCCCGGTCGGTTTCACCCAGTTCCGATACTTCTATCCATTCGGCGCGCTCGTGTTTGGCAATTACCATTTGGCAGATACGTTCGCCATCGTTTATCACAAAATCTTCTTTAGATAAGTTTATTACAATTACGCCGATTTCGCCCCTGTAGTCGGCATCAATAGTGCCGGGTGTGTTTACCAGCGAAATGCCGTGTTTTATTGCCAAACCACTACGCGGGCGTATCTGTGCTTCATACCCTTCGGGTAGTTCGATAAACAGGCCTGTGGGGATAAGTTTCCGTTCCAGCGATTTTAATGTGACGGGGTCGCTCAGGTTGGCACGTAAATCAAGTCCTGCTGAAAGAGGAGTGGCGTACTCAGGCAATGCGTGTTTCGACCGATTGACTATTTTAATTTCCATATAGTTTTTTAAAATTAGAGTTAATGAGATAGCACAAAAGTACAATTTTTATTTTAAGAAGTATTTCCTCCTTAAATAAAATTAGGGTAACCTCATCAAAATTACATTTTAAGCACTCAATTCATCCAAGATATTGCTCTTCCGTTCATTAGCCTCAAAGTCCCTCTCTTTTATAGAGGGATTTAGGGGAAGTTACGATGTCTTCAATTTTTATTCTTTTGTCCTCGAGCCGGACAGGCTTTTACTTTTTCCAACCTCACCCCCCTACCCCCTCTCCTTAAGGAGAGGGGAAAAGTGCTACGTTACGCTGAATTTCTTAACGCTCACCAGCTGAGGCGGAAAGATTAGCTATGGCTACGAAAGAATAAAATAGTAATTCTGCATATTTTGACGCGTTTGCCCTTAAATAAAATACTCTTAAAGTTAATTTACAATCTCTAATTATTTCCGGCCAAAAGTTGGGTAGTGTCGTTTACCACAGTATTGAAGAACGCAATCTCGTTTAATATCCCTTGCTTTACTATCATGAAACTGTCTGACAATTCGGGTTTAACCGGAATGTCGGCGGGAGCCTCCATCGTCAAAGGGTTAATCGGAGTACCGTTTTTATGTACACGGAAGTCCAGATGAGGGCCTGTGGATAATCCTGTAGAGCCTACATACGCTACTACCTCTCCTTGTTTTACGCGCGAGCCTTTTTGGATTCCTTTTGCATAGCGGCTCAGGTGCATATAGGTGGTGGTGTACACGGAGTTATGCTTAATCTTCAGATAGTATCCTCCTCCGTTTTTTTGAAACCCCTTGTCTATTACCACCCCATCGCCTATTGTTTTTACGGGTGTGCCTACGGGTGCTGCATAGTCTACTCCATGATGCGGGCGGTATCTTTTCAGTACCGGATGGTAACGCGAGTTTGTAAATTTGGAGGTTATGCGGAAAAAATCCAAAGGAGATTTCAGGAAGGCACGGCGAAGGCTGTTGCCATTTTCGTCGAAAAATATGCGTGCGTCGTCCTGTACAAATGGTACGGCAATGTAATCTTTTTTGTTGTGTGTAAATATTGCTCCTTCCACCGATTCGACGTTTAACGGGATGGTATCGTCGATATAAGCCGCATCGTATATTACTTTGAAGGCATCGCCTTTTTGAATCCCGAAAAAGTCTATCTGCCATGCGTATATATCCGATAGCTTTAATGCAATGATGGGGTCGGTTCCGCTCGCTACAATGGCATCCCACAGACAGGTTTCTACTGTTCCTTCGGAGTATTTCCGCTTTATTGTCACAGGTTTTTTAAATGTATCGGCCTTAATGCTGTCTGCTGTCAGGTCTATTACAACAAAATCTGTTTTGGAACGGGCAAAAACAATGTTAGTGATTTTGGGCAGTGTGTCCTCCTGAGTGGTAAAGGAATAATACTTTGTACCGGGGAGCAGGCTTTTCGGAGGCAGGAGGTTGGAGGATGCTTTTACTATCCGGTCTATTTCTCTGCCTGAGAAACCAAAGTCCGAATATATTTTCGACAGGTTGTCGCCACTTTTTATTTGATATTCGTTTACGTCGAGCGAGTCGATACAGATGCCGAACCGGTAAATGTGTTCTATCTCTGCTCTTTCTTCTGAGTGTTCGCACTGTGTGTTTTGCTCTTTGGCTTTTTTTGAGCACGCCCCTAATATAAATACTAATGTAAATATGAATGTTATCCTGATAATATTTCTCATTATGATGATGCTTTAATACTTCTGAATTTTTGTTGTTACAAAATTAGTTCCATTTTGTTAAATGGAGATTATAAAAAACCTTATAATTATGATTAGTGCTTTTTCCAAAATAATCAACGTGTTAATTCGGGTTTTCTTATCTTCTCCCGGTGATTTTTTTGTGTAAGGTTTGGGATATCTTGTGAGAAAACAGCTTCTTTTTTCTTGAAAATAAGTTAAAAAATGAAATAATATCATTTTTATATAAAACGTTATTTCGACTAAAAAACCGCTTGTAAGTATGTGTAGATAGGTTTTGCTGAAAAAGACAGTGATGATTCGAAAAAAAATAAATTTTTTGAGGTCATCCTTTTTCTGAATTGGTGTGTCAATTATATACAAGCGAGAAAATGTTTAGATTTTTGCCTGATAAAATTTGTAATAATTAAAAATTAAACGGAAATTTGCATTTGATTGTTTTTTAATTCAGCACAAAATGAAAAGAATTATTTCAAACATATTATTAATTGTCGGACTTGCCCTTGGGGCAACCGCAATAAGTGTAAGTGTTTGTGCTGACAATTTAGAAACAAGCAGCTACGAAGTTGTAAGTAATGAATCTTCTTCTCAGAACGATTATTTCTTTACAGTTCTTGATACTCCGTTTATTTCAGCAGGCATAAACAGGGGCTCTTCTTCAGCAAGGGTTCAACACGCCTTTTCGAAAGTAAACTATGAATTCCGTTTTTCACGGGTTGCATGTTTTACACAGCTGGCGTATCAAAAACTGTATACCACTAAGTCAATATATGTTTCATTCTATGCCGAAAAAAGGATGTGGGGATACTATATCTTTGCACTGCGTAAACTGATAATTTGATAACAATTTCCTCCACATAGATTGCAAGCATCTTATTTATTGCAATTCTCCATTTGCCTGACGAAAACTATTTTCTTTTGAAAGAAAAAGTACTCCGTCAGGCAGTGAACAAAAAAATCAATCAATCTTATTTTATTCTGAAGTGTACTCTATCTTATTAGGTACACTATATGTTTTTTTATAGGCTAAGAGGTTGTTTTAAATTTTACTCGCAAGATAAATTTAGACCACCTCTAAGGTAAATGTACTGCTGTAGGATACAGAAGAAATAGCTTAGGAAAAGAACGATGAAAGCGGTGATATGGCTTTCGTAAAATACCGTGTAAATACAAATTTTATTAATTATAATCCAAGTAAAAATTAAATTTATGGAGACGAGAGAATCGATCGAGCAAGTTTTAGACAATTTAGGTGATAATGTTGTGTACAAGTCAAAACCATCTATTGTGTTGAGTATTGTTTTAATTATTTTAGGAATAGGGCTTATTTTTTTGAGTTGGCAAATATCAAATGCACCCAATAGCATAATTAGCCCTTTGCTTATTGTAGGTGGAATCATACTTTTAGCGTGGGGAGTTGTTTCTGTTTTCTTTCGTAAAACACAATATAAAGCAACAGGCAATAAACAAAAAATATCTTTTTCAGAGCTTTTTTTCGATATAAAAGAGCGTGACAGGTTAGTTCGTCTCGTTTCCGAAGGTAATGTACAGGATTTGTCGAAATTAAAAACCTCGGTTAGCGATGCTTTAAAACTACGGGTAGCTGCTACTCCCGACGGAAACATTTGCTATACACAGGTAGTAACGTATGTCCCCTTCGAGTTTGTAAATGCAACCGATGCCCGCCGCAATACACCGGAAGAAGCAAAAAAGATAAAAGAGCTGGTAAAGACAAAAAAATAAATCAAAATTATATATTGGTAATAGAATGGTTTGTCCGAAAGTAAAATAATCAGTCTTGCTACTTTTAAATTATTACCGCCCAAAATAAGGTAATAAGGTTATTATTGTCAGGTAGTATTAGTTACTAAGGTTATTGTTTGAAAATAAGGTTTTTATCAAGCACCTTATTTTGTTGATTAACCTTAGAGGTTGTTAGGAAATTATATATATTTTAAAAAAGTATGTTGACTTGAAAAGTCAAACTTCCATAACCGCAGGTCAACGACCTGCGGAAGAGAACAACTCATAAATACTGCCTGAAAGGCAGGACTGAAAGCCTTTGTCTTGCTTTCAGCCAAAGTGTAATGAGTGGGTTGTTACCACAAGCTGCGCTTCGCTTGCATGCGGTATCCGATACATCGGACTGTTCCATATGTAAATATTGCCTTTCAGGCATGAAAAAATAACCCACTATTATATACATGAAAGGATAATTAAAGACATTTGATTAATTTCCTAACTGTTACTTAGTAATTATACGAACAAGAGCAAGTCAACCTTATTGGCTTATGTACTTTTGGGATGTTTAACCTTTTTTTGTTGCAGTTATTGATTTTAAGGACATTTTACGTATGTTTGTATAAATTAAAATATTGTTTAATAAAAAAGGAATCAAAAAAATTGTATGAAAAGAATTATTCTTTTAGCCGTTGCGCTGGTGTGTGTCCTGTCTGCAACAAAAGTGAATGCTCAGGCTTATAAGCTTAATAAACAGCATTATAACTATCAGTTATACATTCCTCAATATGATGACCCTCACAGCCCGGCTCTTGCAGGTGTAGCTTCTTTTTTCATTCCCGGATTGGGACAAATGATAAGCGGTGAAGTAGGACGCGGATTCGCATTTCTGGGCGGAGTAGCCGGTTGCTATGTGCTTACAAGCATAGGAATGATGCAACTTACTTTAAATAATATGGATTACGACCCTTATTATTCGACGGGCGTAAGTACCAGAGGGCTTGGGACTATATTTTTAGGGCTTGCAGGAATAGTGGTACTCGATATATGGTCGATTGTAGATGCGGTACGCGTTGCAAAGGTGAACAATATGTATATTCAGGATATTCGCAATACTTCGCGGATAGAGTGGGAGATGTCGCCTTATGTTGAGCCTATTTCGTTTAACAATACTACTTCGGCCTCAGTAGGTTTTACTATGAGGATGCGTTTCTAAAAGATAATTCTATATCTAATATAAAACGAAGCGAGACATTATTTTAATGTCTCGCTTTGTTTTATTCCAGACTTTTTCGCGTCCTCCATACTTGGTACGAATTTACGATATTTTGCCATAGCACGTAAGTGCCCGGCCCTAATGATGCGATGGGATTAAGGTACGTTTGTGCCATCCATATGGCTAACACCGTATTTTTTTGTCCTAAGCCTTGCCCTCCGGCTACGGTATCATCATACTTGCGGCCTATTTTCCTGCCCAGCAGAAATTGCAGTACACATATTACCATCGAAACTCCGGCTATGATTAATTCAATCGAATAGTTTTCAGAATCCTGTACAAGGATAAATTCTATTATTTTAGCCGTTACCACCGTAAGCGCAAAGCTCCAGAGTACGAATGAGATATTGGAAAACAAATGGGTTTTGGTTTCCACCACCGGCAGTAGCTTCCTCACAACGATTGCTAATAGAAAAGGGGCTATGAGCAAGACAACAATTTGCCGGGCTATGATAAAGAAAGATTCCCAAAAAGGTATCTCCTGATAACTGCCTACAAATGAAAACATAATAGGGGCTACGATGGCTACCGTAGTGTTGCATAAGAGGCTATAGGCGGTAAGGCTTTCCACATTGCCCTTCAGCATGCGTGCAATGACGGGAGCCGAGGTTGCCGTAGGTGCCAATATACATATCATAGCCGCTTGTGCCAAAATCAGGTTGACCGGCTTCAGCAAAAGATAGACGCCTATGCTTCCGAATACCTGTATTGCAATAAGCCAAACGTGCGCACGTGAGAAGCGGATGTTCTTGAGCGAAAGATTGCAGTAGGTAAGCAGCAGCATCGAGAAAATGAGGTAAGGTGTGAGGAACGTAAAGTGAGCGAAAAAACGGTGAAAAATCCCGCCCAGAATCATAGCGGCGGGCATCATATAAGGGCGTATTTTGTTAAGCATATTATCAGTTTTGTTAAGCTGAGTGTGCAAAGGTAAGAACTAAAAACAAAATTCGGTATCGAATGAGAGAAATATATCAAGGTGTTTTAAAACGAGCTATTAATACATGAGAGGGTATAAAATGCTTCGTCTTTTTTGCCTGAAAGGTAGGACTGAGTGTAACGCATATTATCTTTCGGGCAACAAAAAGCAGGATGGGTGAGAGGCGTTTTTTATTTTTCAAAAAGTTAAATAAGGTTAATGCGTGATATTGTTTGTTTTTGCAATGTTCTGATTTTAAAATAATTGAATTTTATTAATTTATAATACTTTGTTTGGTTTTAGTACTATGTATTGCATAGTACTGTGTATTAACTTATATTTGCAGCATCGTTATGAAACAGGTTCTAAATGATTATATAAAAAATGATGAATGTAGATAATATTAAATCACAAATGCGGAAGGGCTATCTGG
Source organism: Paludibacter sp. 221 (assembly GCF_010501035.1). Classification (GTDB taxonomy): domain Bacteria; phylum Bacteroidota; class Bacteroidia; order Bacteroidales; family Paludibacteraceae; genus QVMH01. Next base: position 22,109 of record NZ_QVMH01000058.1, on the reverse strand, counting down.
AATATTGCATTTTGCTTATTCTGAAGAAAAAGCCTGCGTATGTTTCGGATATTATTTCCGAACTGAAAGATGTCCGCCTGATTGTGGTCGAAGGAACTTTGTATCCCTTGCTCACGCGGCTGAAAAACAGTGGATTGCTCGATTATCGGTGGGAGGAATCGACTCAAGGCCCCCCGCGTAAGTATTATGAAATGACTGCCAAGGGCGAGGAGTTTCTGGGTGAGCTGGACGTAGCTTGGAACGAAATAAATGAAGTGGTAAATAAGATTAAAAAAGAATTGTAATTATAATAAACACAGCGCGATATGAAAAAAACATTAACTGTAAATCTGAACGGCATTGTATTCAATATTGATGATGATGCGTACGATGTGCTGAACAAATACTTGGCAGACATTGCTTCACATTTTTCTCTGGACGAGGAAAAGGATGAGATAATAGCGGATATAGAAGCCCGCATTGCAGAGCTTTTCGGCGAAAAGCTGCAACGCAACAAAGAAGTAATCACGCTGGCCGATGTTCAGGACATTATCAGTGTGATGGGCAATCCAAGCCAATTTGCCGATAGCGACGAAGAACAGGCGCAAAGTTCGAATACCGAAAGGAAAAAGAAAAAACCACGCCGTTTTTACCGCGACCCATCCAATGCCATTTTAGGAGGTGTTTTTGGCGGTATAGCCGCACAGTTCAATTGGGATGTTACCATTGTGCGTGTTGTAGCTGTTATATTGTTTTTCATCCTTAGTCTTGTGGGCGGAGGCTGGTTTATCATTGTTTTTTATATTCTGGCATGGATTATTGCTCCTAATGCAGTAACGCCCTCTCAGCGGCTCGAGATGCAGGGCGAAGAAGTAACGGTGGAAAATATAAAGGCAGAATTTGACAATGTGAAAAATTATGTGGAGAGTGAAAAGTTTAAGGAATCGACCCGGAGTGTGGGATACCGCTTGGGGGAGATTTTTAAATGGATACTCAAGATATTAGGCGGTATTATTGCAGGTGTATTGGCTTTTGGCGGGTTTATTCTTGTTATAGTATTGTTCGCATTGCTGGTGTCGGCTATATTTGCTCCGGCATTTTTCTTCGATTTTATTCCCGAATGGGGATTCCTTGTTCCTGAAAACAGCGTCCTGCTCATTATCTCACTGCTGTTGGTTGTTGGCTGTCCCATATTCTTATTCATCTACGGAATTGTGAGGCTTGCGTCGGGGCATCGTTCCAAATCGCGTACTGCGTTTTGGGTGGCATTGGTACTATGGCTTGCCGGTATATTTATGCTGATAGGTGTGGGTACAAAATCGGCAGTTTCGTGGAAAAACAATTACGGTGAAGTTTGGTCGCTCTCGTGGAATAATACCAATGACACCGATGAGATACGCACCGTAGATGATTTTAAAGCGATAGATGTATCAGGAACTTTTAAGATTATACTGGAGGAATCGCCTAATCAATTGTTGGTAGTGAGTGCCGGCGAAAATTTTATGCACAGGATAATTACCGAAGTACGCGACGAAACTCTTTTTATCCATTCCAACGGTATTACTTTGAATGAACTTATTGAAGTAAGAATATCTACGCAGTATATTGATAAGATAGTAGCCAGAGGAGCCAGCGAGATAGAAACAGACTTTAAAATAAAGAGCGATAATCTCTATATGCTGTTGCAGGGTGCAAGCAAGGCCGAACTCGACGTTGACATACAAGATACCTTTAAGATGGATTTGGAGGGTGCAAGCAAAGTGGAACTGGAAGGAAGCTGCCAAAATTTGAGAATAAAAGCTGTAGGCGCAAGCAAAATTGATGCGGAAGGCTTGTATGCCAAGCATGCTAAGGTAAATGTGTCAGGGGCAAGCTCGGCATCGCTGTATGCTTCGGAAAGCCTGAGTGCCGATGCAAGCGGAGCAGCAAAAATAACCTGCAAAGGAAGCCCCAAAAAAGTTACCAAAACCGACCGTATAGGAACCAGCATAAGTATCCGGTAGTTAAAAAAAATACACTTTGTTTCCTTGAATTACCTGTTGAATAAATGTTTGTTTACTCGGCAGGTAATTTTTTATCTCGTTAAATATTTGCTGTTGAAATTTTTACCGGTTTCATCGTTTATTGCGGTGAAACCGGTAGCTTTTTATATCGTCATAATTGGGTCGACTATTGCAAAGGTATCATAAACCTGCTCCGAGGCTGCACGGCAACCTCCCCCGCAGGTTTTTAATAATTGGCACGAGACGCAAAATTCGGGGGTTGAGCTGTAGTATTCGGCGATGCTTTTGTCGAAAAGTATGTCGTGTAACGGTTTTTCAAACACATTGCCAAGTACCCTTGGCGAATGGTTACAAAACCGTACGTCGCCTGCGTGGTTGATTGTGATAGGGCGTTTGGACATATCCGTATTACAAAAAGAAAAACTGATACAGGGATAGTCCTTCGGGTTTAATACACAAATGGGGGTGCATACACCGCTGTAAAATCGCATCACATTGTTCCTCGAAAAGTCGTTGATAATGGAAAAAGCCTCTTTCAATTCCGTGTGTGTCAGTTCCAGTTCGTGGCGGTATTTACGCCCTTCGCCTCCAATGTTGAAACGGTTTACCAACACGGATTGTATTCCTAAATCGTGGTATAATGATAATGTGTCGTTTAAATCGGGTAAATTTTGCTTTGTAAGCACTAACACCGTACTGAATTTATCAGCGTCTTGAGCCACTATTTTCTGTACGGTATTAACCGATTTCTCCCATGAGCCTTTAACCTGTGTTACTGCGTCGTGCGTTTCGGGGTTTGCGCTGTGTATCGGTATTTGGATGCGTGATACGCCCAACTGTGAAAATATTCTTAAATCCTGCTCTGTTACCAAAGTTCCGTTGGTAAGCACGGAAACATTCGTTTTATGAAATCGTGTGAATAAAATAAGATCGTGTATGCGTGGAAAAAGCATTGGCTCGCCTCCCGAAAACGAAATGGAACCTACATCGGCTTGCGAAAAAACCTTTTGCAAAACTTTTTTTGTTTTCGCATAGTTTGTTTTTTCTTGTTTAACAACATTATCCGTTCCTTTCCAGTGGTTGTAGCAGAATTTACAACGCTCGTTACAAGCATCAGTAAGTTCAAAAATCAACACATCAAGATTAATTTTCTTCGGCATGTATGTTTGATATTCCGGTGAAAAGTAGCTTCGAGTGTTTTATTTCGTTTGTTTCTTCCCCGAAAATTTTAATATTAATCTTTCCTGTATATTCCGGATTTTCTGTTAGTGGCACATGGTATCTCCAATGGTCTTCGGAGGAGCTGAGCATACCTTCCTGTAGGTTTTTGGTAGAAGTGGAATCGGAAATCAGATACGAATAATATGGATAAGTAGGGCTCTCGATAGAGAAAAAAAGCGTATCGCCTATTGCGAATGAATTTTCGCCGTAGTGGGATAGGTAAATGGTATTGTCGATAGGTGCAGGGTCATAACAGGTAGTGAGCGGTATGCACGAGGTGGTAAAAAATGATAACGACAATATCATCCCTCCCAAGCGGTATTTGTAGCGTATGGCTTTGGCGCTTTTGTTGTTGCTTAGAAATACCCATGCCGAAACACCTAAAAAAGCAATCCCTAAAACAACGAAAAAAAACGGTGAGAAAATGTCTTTTATTTTCATGGTGGACGGAGTTGAAAAATCGATTTTATTTTTTCATCATTACTTTGTAACTTTACAAATATAATAGAATAATGTATGAAGAGGAAAAAATCAGAAGAATATTTTCATAAACAGCCTGATAATTTCAACTGTGCCCAAACTATTTTAAAAGGTTTTCAAGCGGATTTTAATGTTCCGGAATCAATGATAGAGGATTACAGGGCTTACGGTGGAGGCAGGGCTAAAGATGGAATTTGCGGGGCGCTCTTTGCTGCCGAATCGTTATTAGAGTCGTCCGAAAAGGAGTTTTTAGAAAAACAATTTGCCGCCAAACTTGGGTCGGTGTATTGCAGGGAGTTGAAAAAACTGAAAACCCCATGTGTGGAATGTGTCCGCTTTGCCGACGAACTGATTCAGAAAAGGCTTGATGGAAGTGATAAGTGACTAGTTCTGTTTGCAAAGTAGCGTAGCGGAACGTTGCACTGAACGAAAGTCAATTCTGTGATATCCTGATAGCGGATTTAAAAATCCGCAGTTAATAAATCACGGGATTGCAAATCCCGTGAGACAGTGTTGCTACTTACGAGGGCTGTAAGCCCAAGTTAAAATTTACCTGCGCTTTCAGCGCATGAGGTAGCGTACCGTAGGTACGCGATTGGTTTTTGGTTGTGTTTTCTACCAAACTTACACATCTACGGTGTGCATCGTATATATGAATAATTATTTTAGATGAAACTTAACTTCCTTAAGAGGATGGAAAGTGATTTAATCGAATACATTTTGCAATACCTCAAGCGAATGAAGCCCGTTGAAATCGGGGATGTGCAGTTTGTAGTATTCTACAAGGCTTTCGAGTAATTCTATTTTTTGTTTTCTTGAAAAAACAGCATTCTCTATTTCGCCATAATCAGTATTCAGTAGCAAAAGCAGGTTTTTAGAAATATCAGGAATAAGATAATGTGTGTGAATAGGTCTTTGCCTGAGGAACACTCCGTTTATAAGGTCGAAATAGCCCGAATTCTCTTGTTCGTAGTTCGGGCTGCATCCTAAAAAACGGGTCAACTTCACCAAAAAAATCAGATGAAAATTAGATGTTCCCTCTCCCGAAAGGTCAAGTGTTTTAATTGATTCCTCAAGAAAACAAAAAAGCTCGTCGTCGGGCTCGCTTTGCCTCAGTACCCTGAATAATACTTCGGACAAGAACAGGGCAATGGCATTTTTTGCAGGATGGAACGGTATTTCGGCAAAGAGGTATCCGGCTTTTATTTCTTTTATCCGTTGTATCTCCTTTCCCGGATGGTGTGTTACTTCCAAGTCGACAATAGAAAGAGGTTGCAGAAAAGCCGCACGGCAAACTGCTTTTTTCTTATTTGCCCCGTAAACCATATACGGCACACGTCCACACTCGCGGGTGTAAATAGTGGTAATATTCGCCGAATCGGAATACTTTACGGTGTGAAGAACAATGCCAGTGGTCTTTATTTGCATAAACGGGGTGATTCTAATCAGTAATACAAAAATAATGATTTTATTAATACTACGACACATAGGTTCAGTTAGTAGTTTACACATAGGAACACGGATTTAATTATTAGTTATTAATTTTTAATTATTATTTCCGTATAGCGGCTTAAAGTCCGCTTTACGGGTTATTGATGTTTTGTTTTATTCACCTCACCCCCTGCCCCTCTCCTTGAGGAGAGGGGTTAAGTTACTTCTGATTGTCATATTGCTATTCATTCACGTTCCCTTTGTCCTTTCGGATTTCTTGGTTTGCAAAGAAATCCGATGAGACAAAAGTTATATTTGTTTTGCAAAGCCGGAGCTTTGCTTCTATCAGCGGCAGTAGTGGGACGCTACGCCGAACTGAGGGACAAAGGTGAGAGGCAAGTAAGCAACTTTATACTTTTCCCTTTCCCCCCGCTGGCGCGGATGCTACATTCCGACGTGTCGGAAATTGTAGTCCGTGTCCTGCTTGAAAAGCAGTCATGCCGTTCAAATTGCTTACTCTTGCGAGCAACACACAGATAAATATTGCCGATACATCGGAATATACCATCTGCGTAAGCCTATGTTTTTTATTTCTTTTTATCCGTCAAGCGAACTTAAAGCCGCTGGACGGATGAGGCAAGTAAATAACTTTATACTTTTCCCTTTCATCTTTCCCTTTCTACTCATATTTCGTAACATCTAACTATTTTTGTTAATAATCATTTGAATTTGCCTGCAATTCATCCGATTATGTTTATTTTTGCAGCTAACCGTGTTTTTTCAAATTTGAGTATAATATGAGGCTCGACTCCGTAGCACAGCTTTATTCTATTTTTCGGCAGTTTCCTGTTGTATGCACCGATAGCCGGAATTGTGCGCCCGATTCGTTGTTCTTTGCGCTGAAAGGGGATAGTTTCGATGCAAATGCTTTTGCGCTTGGAGCGTTGGAGAAAGGGTGTAAATATGCTGTGATTGACGAGCCGGAATATGAAATTGACGAACGGTTTATATTGGCCGACAATGTATTGGAGGCTTTGCAAAAGCTCGCTACTTTTCACCGCAGGCAATTGGCTACCCCTGTTGTAGCTATTACAGGGACTAACGGAAAAACCACTACAAAGGAACTGATGGCGGCTGTGCTCAACGAAAAATACAATATACTTTATACACAGGGCAACCTGAATAACCATATCGGCGTGCCGCTCACTCTTTTGAAACTGACAAGGGAGCATGAACTGGCAATAGTGGAAATGGGTGCAAACCATCCGGATGAAATAAGCATGCTTTGTGAGATTGCACGGCCTGATTATGGTTTGATTACCAATGTAGGCAAGGCACACTTGGAAGGATTCGGGTCGTTTGAGGGGGTGAAAAAAACCAAAAGAGAGCTGTATGAATATATCGCGCGGAACGGGAAGCAGGTTTTTATAAATCCGAAAAACGAGCATCTCTGTGAAATGGCGGAAGAAGCCGGATTGCGAGATAAACTTATAAATTATGTGGATGGTGCAGTTGCAGATTCATCGCCTTTTCTGGAAATGAAATGTAGTACGGCAGAGGGGGAATTTCAGGTAAAAACAAACCTGATAGGTGCTTATAATGCCGAGAATGTTTTGGCTGCTGTAACGGTAGGGGCGTATTTCTCCGTTCCCAACGGGCAAATAAAAAAAGGCTTGGAGGGATATGTTCCGCAAAACAACCGTTCGCAGTTTGTTGATACAGGGAATAATAAGCTCATTGTGGATGCTTACAATGCCAACCCAAGCAGCATGGCGATGGCTATAAATAATTTTGCGCAGCTAACGGCTGTAAATAAGATGCTCGTTTTGGGCGATATGCTGGAGCTTGGAGCTGATAGCGGACAGGAACATGAAAATGTGATAGAACTGTTGCAGAGGAATAAATTTACTGATGTTATTCTGATAGGAACGGAATTTGCTAAGGCGAACACTTTGCAATATCCGGTGTTTAATAATGTGGCAGAGTTGAATGTTTACCTTGCTGAGCATCCGGTGAAGAATTTTTATATTCTGATAAAGGGCTCAAGAGGTATAAAACTTGAACAGGTAATTGATAAGTTTTAAAAAGGAATTTTTTTGCAAAAAAATGGATTTTTATGAATAAAAAGTCTTTTATCATAATACTTACTGTTGTTATCGCAATTCTTATTGGAGTTGTTATTTATTTCGTTCACCAATCTCGCCGGTCCACTAAAGAAATGAACGAAATTGTAGAGATGATGGCATTTGAGAAAGAACAGTTGGAAAATGAATTTTCAGAACTTAGCATAGAGTATGGCAACTATCCTACTACTTTGCGCAACGATTCGCTTGTGAAACTGTTGGAAAATGAGCAGATGAAAGTGCAGCAGTTACTTGAAGAACTGCGTATTACCAAAGCAACCAATGCGCGGAGGATAGCTGAGCTCCGAAAGGAACTGACCACCGTGCGTACTGTGATGAAAACTTATGTAGTTCAGATTGACTCGCTGAATGCGGTGAACACCCGTCTTGAGAAAGAAAACAAACAGGTTCGCCATCAATATCAGGTAGCCACTAAAAAGGTGGAGGTACTATCCAAAGAACGTGAAACGCTGAGCGAAACTGTAGCGCGTGCGTCAAGGCTTGATATAACCAACTTTGAGATGAAAACCCTCAATGCAAAAGACCGTGCTACAAAACGTTACTCGCAGATAGCTACTTTGGAATTTGATTATACAGTATCCAAGAATATAACAACGCAACCGGGACTTAAAACAATTTACCTGCGCATTACACGGCCTGATGATGAGGTGCTGACGAAAAGCCCCGAAAACGTATTTCCTTTCGAGGATAAGAATATCGTATATTCGGCTACAAAAGAGTTTGAGTATGACGGAGAAGCCGTAGATGATGTTATTTATTGGAAAGTGGAAGAAATACTTCAGATAGGAGATTACCGTGCCGATTTCTTTGTTGATGGAAGCCTTGTAGGTAGTTTTCAGTTTGAAATAAGAAAATAAATTAAGAATGTCTTTCGTCCTTTTGGATTTATAATTCGGTAAGACGAAAATGGAGATAAAATTATTGAATTAGGTATATAAGTGATGATTTTTTTTAACCACAATTCTTGGCAAAGCCAAGCGAACAAGTTCGAGCGGATACAATAGATGCTTCAGGGTATCAAAATATGTAGAATTGCTACTTTATTCTTTCGTAGCCGAAGCTAACCTTTCCGCCTCAGCTGGTGAGCGTTAAAAAATTCAGCATAACGCAGCGTTAAACAGGATTTGCTGTTTGACGAGCAAAGCGAGGAGTTTCAAAGCCTGTAGCGTAGTGAAGCTGAATTTTAGCGAAGCAGGNTTTTTTGTTTACTTTTTCAGCTATAGGAAAAAGTAAAAGCCTGTCCGGCTTGAGGACGAAAAGAATAAAAATGAGGGTACTATAACTCTCCCTAAATCCCTCTCTCAAAGAGAGGGACTTTGAGAGTGAGAAACGAAAGAGCAGTATCTAATGAATTTGGGGATTAGAATGTAATTTTGATGCGGTTACCCTAATAGATGCTTCATCATTTGTTTTTCAGATTTAAAAACAGTAGAAAACTGTTTTTAAAGAACACATAGCCAAGTTCTCTATTCGCAGCTATTGTGTTCTTAAATAACACCAACTGGTGTTATTCTGATTTCTATCATAAAAAAACTATTGTGTCTATTGTGGTTCAGAATCGAAAGATTAAAGAGAATAAAACGATTATAAGGAAAAATGTCCGAAACAAAACAATTTCATACAGGCTCCAAACGGATTGCTTTCGACGAGCGGCACCGCAGAACGATAAACTTCAACATATCGCGTTACGATGCTGCTGTAGCCAAAGGCATCGCACGCTATCAGGATATAGAAGAAGCAAGGAACAGGGCTGCCTCCATTAAACGTAATATGCTGAAGGATTGGGACAAGTACCTGATTCAGTTCGAGGAGAATATCACAAAGCGGGGCGTGAAAGTGCTTTGGGCCAAAGATACGGTAGAAGCTACTTCGTATATTAAAGATATATTGCTGGAGAACGAAGCCCGCTTGCTGGTGAAAAGTAAGTCGATGACAACGGAGGAAGTAGAGTTTAACCACGTGGCGGCAGAAGTGGGTTGCGAGTCGGTAGAGACTGATCTTGGCGAGTTTATCGTACAGGTAGCGGGCGAACGCCCTTACCATATTGTAACGCCCGCTATGCATAAATCGAAAGAAGATATTGCCGCGCTTTTTCATAAAGAGTTCAATACACCCGAAAGCAGCACACCCGAGGAACTGACAGAGTATGTACGTCAGGTGCTACGAAAAAAATATACTACTGCCGATGTAGGAGTTACGGGGGCTAATTTTCTGGTGGCTGATGTGGGTGGAATTTCTGTTACCGAGAACGAGGGTAATGGCGTAATGACCACCGCTTTTCCTAAAGTACATATTGTACTTGCCGGAATCGAAAAGATTATTCCCCGGATGAATCAGTTAGGGCTGTTTTATCCGCTCCTGGCTGCAAAGGGAACAGGGCAGCAGATAACTGCCTATAATACTATCATTACTGCGCCCCGACAGGGGGACGAAGCAAACGGGCCTGAGCAAATGTATGTCATATTGCTTGATAACGGACGTACTACTGTATATGAAGATGATGATGCTTACGAAGCGCTATCGTGTATCCGTTGCGGGGCATGCCTCAATGGTTGTCCGGTATATAAAACCATAGGTGGATATGTGTATAATACCACTTATAGCGGGCCTATCGGTTCGGTTTTAACGCCTTTTTTCCGTGGATTTAAGGATTTTTCGCACCTGAGTTTTGCATCGTCGCTTTGTGGGAAATGTGCGGAGGTATGCCCTGTCCGAATCCCGTTGACCGATATATTGCTTACAAACCGACGGAAAGCGGTGGAGAATTATCATCGCCCACTTGTTGAGCGTGGTGCTATGAAGGGTTTCCGAATGATAAGCTCCAAACGCATTGGTTTTGATGTTTTCCCATCCGGATTAAAAAATGTAGCTTTGTATCCATTCAACTTTGTAGGCTGGGGGCCAAAGCGTTCGATGCCTAAGTTTGCCCGAAAATCGTTTTCGCAACAATATAGAAAGAATAAAAAAAATTAAAATCTTGGCTCTTGGCTCTTTATTCTTGTATCTTACTAATACTTGTAACTACTTATATATGAAACGTACTGCATTTGGATTGACAACATTGTTTTTTATTTTGGTTTTTTCGTTCACTTCGTGCAAACAAGACAGGTATCTCGACTGGAAGTACATGAACGTCCAGTGGTTTAATAAACAAAAGGAACTGAAAAAGGAAAGTTCGGATGAAAACTATTGGCAACGTACTGAGAGCGGTTTGTTGTACCGTGTACTGAATGAAGGAATCGGAACAGCAAAACCGAGCAATAAAAGTGTTGTCGTTGTGAGTTATCAGGAGGTTTTCATGAATGAGAAGGTTAATTCGGACGTAACGCCTTCTACCGCAACTCTTAGTTATTTGTCTGCCGGGCTTCAGGAGGGAATTAAAATGATGAAACTAAATGCTATTTATGAGTTTTGTTTGCCATATGAGCTGGCCTATGGAGAAGATGGCACAAGTTCCGTACCCCCTTATACCACGCTTATATACCATCGTGTAGAGTTGCACGATTTTTATACGCAATCAAACTAAGAAACAGTTTTTAAGCACTTATGAGGAAAGTTGTTTTTCTTATCTCATTGTTCGTTTCGGTAATTGTTTCGGCTCAGAAACAATATGCTGTCGAATCGATTCCGCGTCCTAATCAGTACGATGCGACTAATTTTGTTAGTAATCCTGATGGTATCCTTAGCCGTCAAACAGTATCTCAGATTAACGCTGTGATAAATTCGCTCGAAAATGATACAAAAGCAGAAGTTGCTGTTGTAGCGGTTAACTCTATTGGGACTCAGGATATTTCAAATTTCAGTGTGAAACTGTTTGAAAAATGGGGAATAGGAAAAGCCGGAGCCGACAATGGTTTACTCATTGTTTTTGTGCTCGACCAGCGTACCATTAAATTTGAAACGGGCTATGGTCTTGAAGGGGTGCTGACTGATGCCCTTGGCAGGCGCATACAGGAGGAAGCCATGTTCCCTTATTTCCGCAAGGGCGATTATAACGCAGGTATGCTTGCTGGTGTTCAGCGTGTTGCTTCTGTCATTCGCGAGGAGCCGGTAGCTGTGCCTGCAGAAGAACTTATACAATGGGGAGTTGTCTTGCCCATAGCGTTGGCATTGTATATTATTATAGTTTTATTGTCTTTCCTGTGGGTCAACAGTATTGTAAGTAAGGTAAAAAACGATAAGCGGTATCCTACCAATATTGCCCGTTATAAAGCTATAAAAAGCCAGAAGTCGGGTATGGTAAGCGTTATTTCTTTTATTCTTCCGCTTATCACTCTTTTCATAGTAGTTTTTTTCATCCGTGCCGAATACATTATACTGGTAATCCCGATGCCTTTTTTGGCTATTCCGGCCAATTTGTACGCCAAATACCGGATGCGTAAAATACGCCGCCAGCCAATACCTTGCGACGTGTGCGGGGGAACAATGCACATTCTTTCGGAAAAGGATGAAGACAAGTATCTGAGTGTATCGCAGCAGTTTGAGGAACAACTGAGTGCTGTTGATTATGATGTTTTCTTATGCGATAAATGTGACAATACGCTTGTTTTTACGTTGGATAAACCAAGCGCATATTCCATATGCCCAAAGTGCGGAACCAAAGCCTTTATAAAAACCGGAAGCAAAGTGATTGTTGCACCTACCTATGTGAGTACAGGGGTACAGCAAACGATATATAAGTGTAAATTCTGCGGATACGAGGAACATAAAAACACAAAACTCCCACGCTTGCGCCGTTCCAATGCAGGAGCAGTAGCCGGAGGCATGGCTGCCGGAAGCGTTCTTCGCGGTGGTGGAGGCTTTAGCGGTGGCGGTAGCTTTGGCGGTGGACGTTCAGGAGGCGGTGGTGCTGTGGGGCGATGGTAAGTGATATAGTTACAAGTGTTTAGTTACGAGTTACAAGGCTTCATAGCCTTTCTTTCATCGGATTTGTAATCCGAAAGGACAAAAGAACACAGTAGAATGTTCATAAACTATGTGTCTCTATGTGTGAACTAACTGAACCTATGTGTCATAAATTTGAAAATAAATATATTACATTAATTAAAACAAAAGGCTCTCCCTTAAACAGAGAGCAATTAGGAAAATTATGAAAAAGAACACTGTCATTATTATTGTGGTTGCCGTTATTGCACTAATAGCATTGTGGGCAATAAGTGGCTATAATGGTTTGGTAAATTCAGAAGAAAGCGTTTCGGCACAATGGGCTAATGTAGAAAGCCAATATCAGCGCCGTGCCGACCTTATTCCGAACTTGGTGGCTACTGTAAAGGGATATGCCTCGCACGAGAGCGAAACGTTGGAAAATGTAGTTGCTGCAAGGGCAAAAGCAACTCAGGTTACTGTAGATGCTGATAATCTGACCCCCGAAAAACTGCAACAATATCAAGCTGCACAGGGCGAGTTAAGCTCGGCGTTAGGTCGTTTGTTGATGATAACCGAGAATTATCCTGACCTGAAAGCTAACAAAAACTTTCTTGAACTTCAGGCTCAGCTCGAAGGTACCGAAAACCGTATTGCGGTAGAGCGTCAACGCTTTAACGAAATGGCAAAGGCTTATAATGCCAATATCCGCCGTTTTCCTAAAAACATACTTGCGTCGATGTTCGGGTTCGAGAAAAAACCATATTTCGAGGCAGAAGCCGGTGCATCTCAGGCTCCGCGTGTTGAGTTTTAATATCGGTGCATGAGTAAACGGAAAATAAATTTATATATCATTATTGTATTGTTGCATGCAGTTGTTTTTACAGCGTGCAACAATAACATCTCGTCCATACCCGATGCGCCTGTCAACGTACGGCTGAATCTTGTTAACTATATAAATTTGTATGCTGCCGGTGAGTACGTTACTTTTACTGAGCGAAACCCTGCTATTGGGGTTTACGATATAGGCTATGGTGGAGTCCTTATCTATGCCTATGTTGATATAAATAGTGGTGGTAGTGTAATTCATGCGGCATTTGATATGTGCTGCCCTTACGAGAAAGATAAAAATATCAAGGTTAGCGTATCTTCTGATGAGTCGAACCTGTCGGCAGTATGTAAAGAGTGTGGCTCTACTTTCAATTTGAACTGGGGACAAGGCTATGTAGAAAAAGGGCCAGCCAAGGAATCCTTAAAACCTTTTACCGTATCCCGTAATGGGGATTTCCTTATCGTTACTCCCAAATATAGATAATTTAAATACACATTGGTGCAAGTCTGTGACTTGTGCCTCTATTTTTGCAGTTTTAAACTGCATTTATTTTCGGCACAAGTTACATTACGCTAAACTTGCGCCAATGGGGGACACCTACGAAAACACATAGAAACACAAGTAGAAATACTTATAAGCTATGTGAACCTGTGTGTCTTATCTTACCACTTCTTTGGTTTAAATACGATAGCTGAAATAGCGGTGAAAACGATGTAAAAAGGATATATCACCGACAGGCAAAACGAATAAAATTCCACCGATTTCAGCGAGTAAAAATCACTAACCTCATTCAGAAACTGTGTGTCTACCCAGTATTTCAGTACGAAAAAGAGTAAGAAAATATACAGGTATAGTATATTGAAAAAAGAGAATATAAGCAACAGCAACTGAGCTAGACAAACTCCGAAAACCACACAAGCGGTAAATATCAGATGCCAGTCGGTATAAGCAGTAGATTTTCCTGCCCATCGCCTGCGCTGACGGACGAATGCTTTCAGGTTTTTTGCAGGCTCGGTTTCTACAAAGGCTTCTTTCGACCGTAGGAAACGGATAATTCCTCCCCGTTTTTTTATGCTTTGCAGCAGGAACATATCGTCGCCCGACTGTTCTTCCATCTTTAGGTCTTTCTGGCTTTTGAGCCACGCCTCTTTGGGGAATGCCAAGTTTGCCGCATTGCACATAATAGGCATTTGTGCTCCTGCCGCCCCTGCTCCTGAGGCTGTAAGGCTGGTGAACTCAAACTGCTGTAGATGGGAGAAAATCCCCTTTCTACCGCTTAGTTTTACCGGGCATATGATAAGGTGCGACGGGTTTTGAATTTGGAAATCGACAATGGTCTGAATCCATGTTTTTTTCGGGCTGCAATCGGCGTCGGTGGTAATGATTAATTCGCCCGATGCCTGTTTGATACCTTTGGCGATGGCTGCTTTTTTGCCTTGCCCGTCGGACTCAATGTAGACAGCATTCTCGAACCGGCTTAGCGACTCCTGCATTATCTGCGCTGTATGGTCTGTAGAGTGGTCGTTTACCAGTATAAGTTCAAAATCTTTGTAGCTTTGGTTTCTTAAGCCTTGGATAAGGTGTGGTAGGCTTTTTTCTTCGTTTTTGCAGGCAACAACTACAGATACTTTAATGTCGCTCTCCACAATTCTCCTGTGAGGATGAAAATCGTCCATGTTTTTCCATCCTGCTTTGAATATGCGGATAAGGATGATGTATAACGCAATAAGAATTGTAGTTGTAGTAATGAGCCACATAGTATTTAGAATCAAGAATCAAGAGCCAAGAATCAAGATAATGCTTGTCTACAGTCGTTGGTCAATAGTCAACAGTTGTTGGTAGGCTGTTGTCTGTTTGACCATTGACTAAAACATATAATTCAATCCGATGTAAAATCCGGTGTTTCCATCCTGCTTGTTCAGCGCCTTGCCGAAGTCGACAGATATTACGAAGTTTTCATTCCAACCTATTTTAAGCCCTGCTCCCAGTGTGGAGTGGAATTTACCTTTTTCGTAATCTCTGAAGTATTTTTCCTGTGCTTCTTGCGGCGCGTTCGATAAATCCATCTTGATTGGCCTTAATATTACTCCTGTATCGAAGAATACGTTTGTACCCACGTAGAAGTTTTGCTTCCACAGCTCGAAGCGTACAAACTTCCAACGCCATTCAAAGTTACCGAAAGCAAAAGCATCGCCTACCACACGGTTGCGAAGTACTCCACGTACTGATGTCTTCCCTCCAAGCCCTTGTGAGTAAGCGGCTGTAAGGAAGCTGGTGATAACCAGCGGTTGCGCGTAATATGGAACATGGCTGTTGCCAATAGTGGTTTGGTAATCGATGCGATATGCAAGCGACATGTCGTTCGGTATCAAGGTAAAGTATTGGCGGTGTATCAGAGCAAATTTAGTATGAGGGTATGTCCGGTTCATAAATTTTGGTGCAGTTTGTATTACAGCCTCTGTCCATATCCCTTTCATTGGCGAAGCCAGCTGGTCGCGCGAGTCGTATTTAAATCCTAATTTAAGGTAGTTTATGCTTCCGCCGTTCGCTTCCTCAGGCTCAATCAGCCCCCAGTCCTGATAAAGCTGGTACAATGTCCTTTCCTGATTATCAGTGCCCAGTTTTTGATAGTTCACGCTATCCATTGCGAAATGATAGAAAGTATAACCTGCTACCCAACCAAAATTTGAAGCTCCGAAACTACCCTGAAAATCGGCTTTTGCACGGAACATATTACGGTCGTTTTTGTAAAAAAAGCGGGTGGATTCGTCGTTTTTTAAATCGCCATTGTAGTAACTCTGATAACCGTTGAATCCGTAAAAATCCATTGCACGGTCGGTAAGGTAAGTTACGTCTACCGTTGTACGTACTTTGGGTATCAGGCGGTCCGAGTCGTACATGAGCCGTGCTATTCCCGTGCCTTTGGTGTATCTTGAGTACTCCAGATACAACGAATGGTTGTAGCGTGGGTAGCGGCTTCCATCTCCATAGTGATAAAGGTTTACAATAGCCCCGTACTGGAATCCAAGGTCGGAGTCGTACGAAACGGCAGGTAATGCTCCGAAACCGAAGCCTGTTTTCTTTTTTTCCTGCGAATGGAGGTATAGTGAGATAAAAATAAACGATAGGATGATGAGTAGTGTTTTTTTCATAATTATTTTTTCTTAAATGCTTCTTTATTAAGGTTCTGTATCCTCACCTGAATGATTTTGCTGAAACAGCTTGTACAAAAATAATAAAGATAGAACAAATTTGAATAAAAAGAGTTGAGTAAAACGTAACTTGCTAATTGGCAGCAAAGATATAAAAAAAGTACACTAAGAGAGTGTACTTTTATATAATACGGGTTGCAACCGTCTTATATTGTTTTTTTAGTTCATGCAGTTGGAGCAGGTTCCCCTGTACGATATTTCGGCCGAGTCGAAACTGAATCCTTTGATTTCGGGAATTTTGAATATATCCGGATTGATATCCGTCAGGTCATGCACTTTGCCACACCCTTTGCAGATGAAATGCGCATGTGCCGAAATATCTACATCATAACGTGCGTTTTTTTCATCGATGCTTAAAACACGTACAGCACCCTTTTCGGCAAATAAGTTCAAGGTGTTATATATCGTTGTTTTAGATAAAGTCGGTATTGATGGGCTCAAACTGATATAAATTTCATCAACAGTAGGGTGTATTTTGTTGTTCAGCAAAAAATTCATTACAGCAATTCGTTGTACCGAAGGTTTTATCGAATATTTCAACAGATGTTGTTGTGCCTGCACAATATTTTTAGTCATTTTGGAGTGTTTTTTAGGTCAATATGGAATTAAGTCTAAATTGTAACAATTACAAATATAGTCTTTTTTATTGGATTATCATTCCTGTTTACAAAATTATAGAAAAATATCTCGATAGTCCATTTTTTAATAAAAAAAAGCCGTATTATTATATACGGCTTTTGATAAAGTATGATAATTTAACAGATTACAGTGCTTTTATCTCTTTCAAGATGTCATTTGTTTTGCGTACTGCGTCGGCACTTTTAACAAATAATGCTTTTTCTTCCTCATTAAGTTTGTAATCAATGATTTCTTCGATACCGTTTTTACCGATAACTGCCGGAACACCGATACAAATATCTTTTTGTCCGTATTCGCCGTCGAGGTAAACACAACTTGGGATAATTTTCTTTTGGTCGTGAATAATTGATTCTACTACATAGGCAGCAGCAGCTCCCGGAGCGTACCATGCCGAAGTGCCTAACAGGCTGGTAAGTGTAGCACCGCCCACCATTGTGTCTGATACCACTTTGTCAAGTTCTTCTTTGCCTAACAGGTCGGTAACAGGACGGCCTTTGTAAGTGGCAAAACGTGTCAGAGGAATCATTGTAGTATCACCGTGTCCGCCGATAACCAATCCTTCCAATTCGCTTGTATTGGCATCAAGAGCCTTGCTTAAGTAGCATTTGAAACGTGAACTGTCCAAAGCTCCTCCCATACCAAAAACTTGATTTTTAGGAAGTCCGGTAGTTTTCAATGCCAAGTAGGTCATTGTATCCATTGGGTTGCTTACAATCAGGAGGATTGCTTTAGGTGAGTATTTCAGAATGTTTTCGGCTACGCTTTTTACAATTCCGGCATTAACACCGATAAGCTCTTCGCGGGTCATACCCGGCTTACGTGGAACTCCCGATGTGATTACAACTACATCCGAGTTTGCTGTTTTTGCATAATCGTTTGTATAACCTGCTATTTTAGAATCGAATCCTAATAAGCCTGCTGTTTGGAACATATCAAGTGCTTTTCCTTCCGAAACGCCTTCTTTTACATCCAACATGATTACTTCGTCTGCCACTTCGTTAAAGGCAAGAACATTTGCACATGTGGCACCTACATTTCCGGCGCCTACTACCGTTACTTTTGACATATTGTTATTGTTTTATAAGTTTGAAAATTCTTTTTAGAAAAACGTTTGCAAAGATACGAATAATAGAATTGAAGAAAAATTTCTTTAATCTATTTTATAAAATAAAATAAGCTAACAACTGCTAATGAATGGTTGTATAGTAAGAACAAAAAAATTGCATTATTGTTCTCGGTAACTACTGGGAGGAGGATGTAAAGAGAGTGTCCCAAAAGGAAAGAGAACGCAAATTGCGCAGATAAACACAAATTCACGCAAATCTTATTTTGTTGAAATAAAGCAAGTTACAAAAAACAAAATTTGCGTAACCTGCGTAATTTCTTGGCTTACGCCAAGCGAAATATCGAGCGGCGTTCAAAAAAGACTTTTGAGACAGCCTCGATAGTTTGGTAACGGCTGCTTTTAGCACTGCCTCTGCGTGCCGTAGGTACGCTACTTGCTGAAATGGTTTCGTACCTACGGCACGAATAATGTCCGCTATTACGTGCTGTTACCAAACTTATTTTATATCTTTTATCTTGCCTCTTGATTCTTGGTTCTTGATTCTTGGTTCTTGGTTCTCGATTCTTGGCTCTCGATTCTTGGTTCTTGGCTCTCGATTCTTGGTTCTTGGCTCTTGATTCTTGGCTCTCGATTCTTGGTTCTTGGCTCTTGATTCTTGGCTCTCGATTCTTGATTCTTGATTCTTGGCTCTTGATTTAAATCAGCCTATAGCTCATACGGTGGTATGGCGTAATGCCAAACTGCCGGATGGCTTCGCGGTGTGTCTTGGTAGGGTATGCCTTGTTCTTGTCCCAGCAGTAGTGTGGAAATTCATTATGTAGTTTTAGCATAAACTCGTCGCGGTGTGTTTTGGCAAGTACCGACGCTGCTGCAATCGAAAGGAATTTACTGTCTCCCTTTACTATGGTCTGGTGTGGAACGTCCTGATATGGTTTAAACCTGTTGCCGTCCACAATGATAAATTCCGGTCGCATCAGCAATTGGTCTATTGCCCTGTGCATGGCAAGTATAGATGCGTTCAGGATATTTATTTCGTCAATCTCGTTGTTGTCGACAAACGATACCGCCCATGCGAGTGCATTTTCTTCTATTACGGGGCGTAGCTTGTCCCGTTCTTTTTCGCTAAGTTGCTTGGAATCGTTTAGCTTGTCGCACGTAAAATCGGGGGGTAGAATTACCGCCGCCGCCACTACAGGCCCGGCAAGGCAGCCGCGTCCGGCTTCGTCGCATCCGCACTCGAAACGGAATGTGGAAAAATGGCTTTGCAACGGTTCTTTGTTATTCATCTTCGTCGAACAATACTTTAGCTTCTTTCCACAGTACAGGAGCAAAATTGGTCAAAGGCTCGTAAAAGAAAGATTCTTCTTTTGTTTCTTTTTTTATGAACGAAGATTTACGGTCGAAAGCATCTACTACATTCAGTAGTACACTTACTATTAACGCGTATTTCAGTGCGCCAAATATTCCTCCAAGAAACTTATTAAGCCCTCCGAGCGCAATGGCAGAGAATAGCTTATCGAGCAGATTTGCAACAACGAGCAGTACAACTACAATAGCCAGAAACAGTATAAGGTAGGAGAGTGGCTGCGCAATGGAGGCTTTCATGTCGAACATTGACATGAGTAGCTTTGATACCTGAGGCTCGAACAGCCTTGCACCTAAAATTCCGAGTACGATTGCCGCTAATGAAATCAATTCTTTAATGAGCCCCTTGAACAATCCGACTACAAACCCGATAATTACCGGAACGATGATGCATATATCAAAAATATTCATAACGTTTTATTTATTTTGATTTGTTGCAAATATAGTAATTTGTTGTGAGCTGTTAACTCCTGCATACCATACTTTTATCATTTTATGCTTTAAAAGTATGGTGCCGAAATTGAACTTTCTTGTGTCGGGTGTGTTTTTTAGTAGAATATCTTTTTTAATTTTGGCATGGGTTTTGAATGTTGAAGTATTAAAGCAAATTAAAACAAATTATTTACCATTAAAATTATTTATCATGAAAACAGGAATAATTGCCCCGCTTACCTTGTCTATGTTGTTTATATTGACTTCTTCCTGTGTTACACAAGTGCATACGCAACCTGTACCTACCAAAACTGTTACTGTGGAAGCTATGAGCGACGACATCAGTTACAACCTCGACTTGCGGGCTGTGGCTACAGTTTTTGCCAACTCGCGCAATCTGGAAGATTTCGAGTACCGTCTGAATGATTATGAAAGCGGTATTTCCAATCTGGATTTGAACAGGGATGGACAAGTTGATTATCTGCGTGTGGTGGAGATGTACGAAAACCGTACACGGCTGGTAGTTGTTCAAGCTGTTTTAGGTTACAATGTTTTTCAGGATGTAGCAACCATTGTTGTTGAATCGAAGAATAGAAACACTGCTTACGTACAAATAGTAGGCGATCCTTACATCTATGGTGTAAACTATATTATCGAGCCTGTATTTTATGCCACTCCCGTTATTTATACATCATTCTGGGCTCCGCATTATGTAGTTTGGCGTTCGCCATATTACTGGGGGTACTATCCACGCTATTATTACCACAAAGCACCTGTACGTACCAACGTATATATTAACAACATTCATATACACGTAAACAACCGTAACAATTACAATTATACCACAAAGGTACGTAATCAGCGTACAGTAAGCCGTATGAGCACTACTGTGAGCCGTAGCGATTATGCAAAACGCAATCCCGGACAATCGTTTACCAGCCGTAACACAAACGTTCGAAATACACGCGAAATGCAGGCAAGAGACTCGCGAGCAACTCAAAGCCGTACAAACCAAAGCGGAACGCGTAGCAACAGCAGCACCGCTACTCCGAGCCGAAGCTCGTCCTCAAGTACGACTACCGGTCCACGTTCAAATTCGTCGACCAATAGCCGGCAAAATACTTCGGGAACCTCAACTAACAGTAGGCAGAACAGCTCGGGCACTTCTACTACCAATAGCAGGCAAAATACACAGGGCACAGGCACTAACTCGTCGGGCACAAGCCGTCAGACTACAACACAGCCAAGCTCTACTACCAATACGCGTCAGAACTCGAATTCATCGGGCACAAGTACCCGTTCATCGTCCAGTTCAAGCTCAGGTAGCAAACAAACTACTACCCAGCCAAGAAACAGCTCATCGTCGAGCAGAAGTAACTCAAGCGGAACGGTAAACTCTAACAGCTCAAGCTCGCGTAGCAATTCAAGCCCTACATCTACCCGTTCGTCCGGTTCATCATCATCAAGCAACCGCTCGTCCGGCACAAGTGTTCGCCAATCCACCGGTTCCTCCAGTTCGAGCCCAAGCCGCTCTTCAGGTACGAGCTCTTCGGGCAGTAGCCGTAGTTCAGGCTCTTCGTCCTCTTCGTCACGGTCGTCAGGCTCAACTTCGCGGAGTAGCAGATAAGACATTCGTGCTTTAATAATAAAACAAGATATAAAGCGTTATAAAAAGAGAAGTAAAAACATTTTGCTTCTCTTTTTTTTGCTTATTGTAGTATGAAAAAAATTGCCGGATTACTTTTAGCCTCTCTTTTGTGTGTAACATCAGCTTTTGCACAAGATGACTTTTTTGTTCGCCTTTCGGATGCAGCTATGGAGCTTACACGCCAAAGGGTAACTTATGACCCTTCTTATTTCACTATACCTTATCCCAATGGCGATGTTCCGGCCGATAAGGGTGTGTGCACAGATGTGGTTGTCCGGGCATATCGCAAACTGGGTATCGACCTTCAGAAAGAAGTTCATGAGGATATGAAGGCGAATTTTGATAAATATCCTAAGATATGGGGATTGAAGCATCCGGATAAAAATATCGACCACCGGCGTGTGCCTAATCTTATGACTTATTTTTCGCGCTATGGTGAAGTAAAATCCATATCAGACAATCCCGACGATTACCAACCCGGCGATATTGTATGCTGGAATCTGGGTGGTGCTGTTACTCACATTGGCATAGTGGCAAACAAGCGTTCGGCTGATAACATTAGATATTGCATTGTACACAACATAGGGGCAGGGCAGGTGTCGGAAGATTGTCTGTTCGATTATAAAATCATAGGGCATTATCGTTTTAAAAAATGAATAACCGGATGATTTTTCATTTTCCGTTAAATATTTGTATCTCAAAAATCAAGCCTTTACATTTGCACTCACATTCTTCGGATAAAAATGAGGAATGATTTAGTTAGCTACAAGTTATCAGCTACAAGCTATAAGTCT
>NZ_QVMH01000057.1 GCF_010501035.1 Paludibacter sp. 221 | reverse complement strand
CTGTTTACGGTGACTTATACCAATGGGGTCGTAAAACTGACGGTCACGAGAAGCGTACCAGTGCTGCAACCACTACATTGTCTACTAACAACGCTGCTACACTTCCTGCCGATATTTCCGGTTCATTTATTAAAGCTCCTTCTTATCCTTACAACTGGGTTGATGTAGCAAAAGCTCCTGCTGCTGACATCAACTGGCGTAACCAGAAAAACGGCACTTACGACCCATGTCCTGCCGGATGGCGTGTTCCTGCTCAGGGCGAATGGAGTGATATTTTCTGTGGTGGTTCTACTTCCGGTGCTTCGGGCAATGCTGTAGCTAATACTTGGGAGTGGCATGCTGCTGCTAACGGTACTGCCGGTTACGAGATTAAGCCCGACGGCGAGACTACCACTTTATTTTTGCCCGCCGCCGGCTATCGCGACCGTGGTAATGGCGAGCTCTACTACGTAGGTTCTTTCGGCCACTACTGGAGTGGTAGCGTTTACAGTTATACCTCGTTCTACCTGAGCTTCAATGGTAGTAGCGTGTACACTGCGGACATTGCCAGCCGTGGGCACGGCTTCAGTGTACGGTGTATTGCGGATTTATAATGTCTGGATGCATTTAAGAAAAGTATGCTAACTTGAAAAACGGATTTTCGTAACCGTAGGTCACTAATTTATAAAAATGAAACGACCATAATTGACGTACAATACGCTAATTATGGTCGTTTTGTTATGTGTGAGAAATAAATATAGAATTTATTTGTTGATAGCGTTTGCCAATTCTGCGCCAGCTTTAAATTTAGCTGCTTTGCGGGCGGGGATAGTAATTGCTTTTTTGGTAGCGGGGTTTATTCCCTGACGCTCGGCGCGGGTGGCAACCGAAAATGTACCAAAACCTATCAGGCTAACTTTATCGCCTGCTGCAAGTGCATCGGTAATACTTTTAACTACAGCATCGATTGCTTTTTTTGAGTCGGCCTTGCTAAGTCCGCTTTGTGTAGAAATGGCATTGATTAAATCAGCTTTGTTCATGGTAATCTTTTTTATTTAGAAACAATTAAACATAATTTTGACTATACAAAAGTAGTTTTTTGTATCAAATACGCAAGATTTTAAATCCGAAAGTGAATGCTTTTTGCCCTTTTATTCACAAAATATGTTAGAAAACATATTCTACGATGCTTTTATTCTTTATTTTTGCAAAATAAATCATACTTTTATTTTGATATAAATAATGTTTTCATAAGTTTATACTTTCTCGTCTAAAAAAATATATATAGAATAATGAATAATTACCGACCTTCGCTTTGGAATTCGATGCCCCCGGTTGTAAAAAACCTGATTATTATAAATTTTATACTTTGGTTGGCCACTATTGTAGTCCGACGTTGGGGTATCGACTTGAATAATGTGCTTGGAATGCATTATTGGGCTTCTGATAAATTTAATCCGGTGCAGCTCGTAACTTATATGTTCATGCACGGCGGTTTATCCCATGTGTTTTTCAATATGTTTGCGGTGTATATGTTTGGGAGCGCACTTGAGCAAGCATGGGGGTCGAAACGTTTTTTGTTTTATTATATGGTTACCGGAATCGGTGCCGGAATAATACAGCAGATTGTTTATACGATTGAGTTTCAGCCTGCAATTACTACTTTTAATAATGCTATAAGTGATGTAGCTTCGGGAGGGAGCATAGAGCCTTATAAAGACTTTATTGCAGCGAGTTTTAAAGTTAATTCTTGGAATGCGGTTGATACTCCACTGCTAATTCAGATGAAAGCAGATTATCTCAGTTATTTTTATACTGTAGGTGCTTCCGGCTCTGTATTTGGAATACTGTTGGCATTCGGCATGTTGTTTCCCAACACCAACATATACATTATGTTTATCCCAATACCAATAAAAGCGAAGTATTTTGTTGTTGGATATGGGTTGATAGAGCTATATTTAGGTTTTGCCAACAGGGCTGGCGATAGTATTGCGCACTTTGCTCATGTGGGAGGAATGTTGTTCGGAATAATCCTTATACTTTACTGGAAAAAGAAGGGACGACTCTATAATTAAAG
Organism: Paludibacter sp. 221; assembly: GCF_010501035.1. GTDB lineage: Bacteria > Bacteroidota > Bacteroidia > Bacteroidales > Paludibacteraceae > QVMH01. The sequence goes on along the minus strand of NZ_QVMH01000057.1, from coordinate 13,111 downwards.
AATTCAGAATTCAGAATTCAGAAAAATGATATTATTTTTATATTTAATATTCAGAAAATTAGACTTGTAACTTGTAACTCGTAACTTTGTCATGAATGTCTGGGAAAATATAAAACTTACTTTTAAGAAAGGTGATGCTTTAATAAAGCTGATTTATGTGAATGTAGCTGTTTTTGTGTTACTTAAAGCAGTTGTAATCGTTCTTCGCCTGTTTAATATGCAGGCTGGCTTTATTCTTCATTGGTTTGCCGTACCTGCCGACCTGCCGCAGTTGTTGCATCGTGTGTGGACTCCTATTAGCTATATGTTTTTGCACGACGGCTTTTTTCATCTGTTTTTTAATATGCTGTGCCTTTACTGGTTTGGTAAGATCTTTTTATCTGTTTATTCCAGCAGGCATTTAGTCGGTTTGTATTTTGTAGGAGGTCTTGTTGCGGCTCTTTTTTATGTTGCGGCCTATAATATATTTCCTTATTTTGCCGATAAAATTCCTTATAGTATCTTGTTGGGTGCTTCCGGTTCTATTATGGCCATTGTAGTGGCATCGGCTTTCAAACTTCCGAACATGGAGGTTCGCTTGCTTCTTTTTGGAGGGGTGAAGCTGAAATATATTGCTATAGTTGCCGTTTTGGTTAGTTTTTTTGGTATTACCTCCGATAATGCAGGCGGCGAGTTTGCACATTTGGGCGGTGCGCTTTCAGGTTATCTGTTTGTTGCCCTGCTGAATAAGGGCACCGATATTACAGCATGGGTTAATAGGCTGGCTGATTGGGTGGTAAACATATTTCGTCCTAACCCGCTGAAAGTAAAGAAAGGGAAAAAAACTAAGAATAATTCTTCGTACCATAAAATGACAGACGAAGAATACAATATGAACAAGGCTAACAGCATGGCCGAAATAGACCGGATTTTGGATAAAATAAAGGCGTCGGGGTATGATAGCCTTACTGCTGATGAAAAGAGAAAGTTATTTGAACAAGGGAAAAAATAAATTTGTATTTTTGTTTTTCCATCAAATACATAACCGGAGTTGAAAATTGTACGCGGCATATTTTTGTTCATTAATTTCGTTGCAATAATCTGTGCAGCGATTGCTTTTTTGGGTACTAATATGAGTCCCGAAAAGATTCTTATACCATCCTACTTGGAGCTTGTGTTGCCGGTTTTTGTAGTTGCAAATGTTTTGTTTGTTGTTTTCTGGCTTGTATTTAAGAAATGGTATTTTTTATTTTCGCTCGTGTTTTTAGTTTTGTCATACTCGTCTCTGAAGATATTATTCCCGGTAAATATTAATGTAAAAAAGAAAGAAGTTTCGGAGAATGCTTTCACTATGCTGAGTTATAATACATGGGTACTTGGCAGGATGAAGAAACATACGGCTGAATCTCCAAATCAGGTAGTGCAATATGTGTTGGATTGTGATGCAGATGTGATTTGCTTACAGGAGTTTGTTGTGTCTGAAAATGATGATTATCTGACCCATAGGGATATAACAAGTATGTTGAAAAAGAAGTATCCTTATCAGCATATATACTATAAAGACCAAAACAAACGTAGAAGTTTAGGAATTGCCACTTTCTCAAAATATCCGATTATAAATAAGCAAGCGATAGACTATACGTCGCGGCAAAACTCGGCTATCTTTTCGGATATAGTTGTAAAAAAAGATACATTGAGGTTTATAAACTGTCATTTGGAATCGAACAGGCTTACCGAGAAGGACAAAGCAATGCCATTGGAGCTTCGTAAAAACTTTGATACGGAGAGCTTGTCAAACGTAGCTATCCAATTGTCGCGCAAACTGGGGGTGGCTTACAAAACGAGGGCTGTACAGGCTGATATAGTGGCGGAGGTAGTGAGCAACTCTCCTTATAAAACGGTTGTTTGTGGCGATTTCAATGATGTACCCTTGTCGTATGCTTATACTAAAGTAAGAGGAGAACAGATAGATGTTTTCGAAGAACTTGGGTTCGGGTTTGGCTCCACTTTTACCGAAAGCCTGTATAAGTTCCGTATCGATTATGTTTTTTGTAATAAAAACATTATTCCATTAAAATTTAAGATAGATAAAGTGAAATATTCCGATCATTATCCTTTACTTTGTACATTGGAAATAAATAATAACTAATTATAAATTTAAAAATAAAAAAATTGACCAAATGAACGTACCATCAAACTTAAAGTACACAAAAGAACACGAATGGCTTCGTGTTGAAGGTGATATTGTTTACGTAGGAATCACAGACTACGCTCAGAGCGAACTGGGCGAAATAGTATTTGTTGAAGTTGAAACAGTAGGCGAAACATTATCGGCCGACGAGGTGTTCGGTACAGTAGAAGCTGTAAAAACCGTATCAGACCTGTATTTGCCAATAGCCGGGGAAGTGATTGAATTTAACCAAGACTTGGAAGATACTCCGGAACTTGTAAATGATGACCCATACGGAAAAGGCTGGATGATAAAGGTAAAAGCAGCAAATGTTAATGACGTAAATGCTCTTTTGTCTGATGCCGAGTATAAGGCACTGATTGGGAAATAAGGATTGATTTACAATATATGGGATAAGAATCGTTAGGGGATGTTTTTTGTGTTCCCGGTGGTTCTTATCTTTTTATTTTACTTTTAAAATATAGTTTATGACCCCAAAAATAAGCATTATCATGGGCAGTACCTCCGACCTGCCTATCATGGAGAAAGCGGCTGTGCTTTTGAATGAATTTGAAATCCCTTTCGAGATGAATGCCTTATCGGCTCACCGCACGCCGCGCGAAGTAGAGAGTTTTGCAACACAAGCGCAAGATAGAGGAATAGAAGTGATTATTGCTGCTGCAGGTATGGCGGCACATTTGCCGGGTGTAATTGCTTCTATGACAACTGTTCCGGTAATAGGTGTGCCTATTAGTGCAAGCCTCGACGGGATGGATGCTTTACTGGCTATTGTACAAATGCCTCCGGGAATCCCTGTAGCTACTGTTGGTATAAACGCATCGTTAAACGCCGCTATCCTTGCGGTGCAAATGCTTGCAGTAGGAGACAAAAACCTGCAAAAAAAGCTTGCCGAATACAAAGAAAATTTGAAGAAGAAAATAGTAGAAGCAAACGAGCAATTACAACAAGTTAAATTCACTTACAAAACGAATTAGTATATTGTGGGGGAATGGCACTTGTAAACTCGTAAACAAGTGTTTGTGGCGGCTTATTTATTTGCAATAATTTGTAAATGCTGAAATGATATTTTGCAAATAAATGTTTACCTTTGCAGCCTATTTGTAATCAAGATTAATTATAAAACTATCAAATAATAACATTATGCAAACAATTGAGAAATTTAACTTTGCAGGCAGAAAACCATTTGTTCGTGTGGACTTTAATGTGCCTTTGGATGAGAACTTTAATATTACAGATGATACCCGTATCCGTGCGGCACTTCCTACCCTGAAAAAAATATTATCCGATGGCGGAAGCCCTATCATTGCGTCACATATGGGTCGCCCGAAAAAAAATCCGGATTCTAAATATTCATTGAAGTCTATTCTCCCACGTGTATCTGAGTTGTTAGGCATCGAAGTTAAATTTGCTCCCGATTGTGTAGGCGAAGAAGCTGTAAAATTAGCTGCTGCTTTGAAACCGGGCGAAGCATTGATGCTCGAAAACTTACGTTTTTATGCTGAAGAAGAAGGTAAACCACGTGGTTTGGCTGAGGATGCAACAGACGAAGAAAAAGCTGCTGCTAAAAAAGCAATAAAAGAGAGCCAAAAAGAATTTACAAAAAAATTGGCTTCGTTGGCCGATTGTTATGTAAATGACGCTTTCGGTACAGCCCACCGTGCACATGCTTCTACTGCACTTATTGCGGAATATTTTGATACGGATAATAAAATGTTTGGTTATCTGATGGAAAAAGAAGTGGATGCGGTACAAAAGGTAATGTCAGACATTAACCGTCCATTCACAGCCATTATGGGAGGTTCAAAAGTATCTTCGAAAATAGAAATCATCGAAAACCTGCTTACTAAAGTTGATAACCTTATTATTGCCGGTGGAATGACTTATACATTCACCAAAGCATTGGGCGGTAAAATCGGAAATTCTATTTGCGAAAATGATAAATTAGACCTTGCGCTTGAATTGCTGGAAAAAGCTAAAAAGAATGGCGTAAATATGGTATTGGCGGTAGATGCTAAAATAGCAGATGATTTTAGCAATGATGCAAAAACTCAATTTGTACCTGTTGGTGAAATTCCTGATGGCTGGGAAGGTCTGGATATAGGTCCTGAAACAGAAAAGAAATTTGCTGACGTTATCAAAAAATCGAAAACAATCCTTTGGAATGGTCCTACAGGAGTTTTCGAGTTCGAGAATTTCACTCACGGAACACGCGCTGTAGGCGAAGCTATAGTGGAAGCTACCAAAAATGGTGCATTCTCGCTTGTAGGTGGTGGCGACTCGGTAGCAGCTGTTAATAAGTTTGGTATTGCCGATAAAGTATCTTACGTGTCGACCGGTGGTGGTGCTTTGCTCGAAGCAATTGAAGGACGTACTCTTCCGGGAATTGCTGCTATCCGTGGGTACTAATCAGGATTTTTGCATATATAGTATAAAAATAAATGAAGGTGTCTCATTGATAGTGGGACACCTTCGTAATAAAAAGAGATAACGTTCAGTTAAGTAGTCTCGCCGGGAATCGAACCCGGATCTACGGTTTAGGAAACCGCTATTCTATCCATTGAACTACAAGACCCTTTGTTAGGAGCGGCAAAATTACATTTTTTTCTCGATAATAAAAAATGCAAATGTCAAATATGAATGAGTAAAAGTAAAAATAAATATTTTGTGGTGTGGGAAGGAAAAACTCCGGGTATTTACAACTCGTGGGATGAGTGTAAAAAGCAGATACATGGAGTTACAGCTGCTATTTACAAAGGTTTTGCTACCAAAGAGGAGGCTATCCAAGCGATAAATTCGCCGTATCGGGATTATATAAAAAAGGCTGGCAAAAAGGTAAGTCAATCGTCCGAACAAAATAAGAGCACAACAAGCCCTATATGGGAGAGCCTGTCGGTAGATGCTGCCTGTAGTGGAAATCCGGGTATGATGGAGTATCAGGGTGTATATACCGGAACGAAAGAACTGATTTTTCATCAAGGCCCTTTTCCTGATGCTACCAACAATATAGGTGAGTTTTTGGCATTGGTGCATGGCTTGGCTTTGTTGAAGCAGAGAAATAGCAATTTGCCGCTATATACCGATAGCAAAACCGCGTTAGCTTGGGTAAGGAATAAAAAAGCTAAAACAGAATTGAAGGAAACAGAAAGAAATGCTGTTGTTTTTGACCTGATTGAACGGGCTGAAAATTGGCTGCGAACAAATGAATATACTACCCGGATAATAAAGTGGGAAACCTCCGAATGGGGCGAAATTCCCGCCGATTTTGGACGAAAATAATCACATAGTTACGAGTTACTTCTCTTTAATAATTAATCATTGATAATTAAACATTAAATATGTCCCGCTACTTTTTAATAGGATTCATGGCTTGTGGCAAAACTACTATAGGTAAAGCCGTAGCTGAAAAAATGGGCTTCGGTTTTGTTGATTTGGATAAATTAATAGAATCGGAACATAATAAAACAGTTTCGGAGATTTTTGCGGAGCAGGGAGAAGAAGCGTTTCGTAAACTGGAAAACGAATACCTGAAAAAATTAATATCCCTCGAGAATACAATAATCGCCACAGGAGGGGGAGTGCCTTGTTTTTTCAATAACATGGAGTTGATGAATGAGCATGGCAAAACATTTTATTTAAAATTTGCCCCCGAAGAGTTGAAGACACGTATTCAGATTTCATCTCAAAACTCGCGTCCGCTGGTTGCCGGAAAAAGCGATGAAGAATTACTTCATTTTGTGTCGGAAAGCCTGAAAAAACGTGAACATTTTTATAATCAGGCTACTTATACAGTATATGGTAATGATAATGAAATTGCCGAACAAATCATAGCTTTAATCAATCGGGAAAATGAATAGAAAGGTAAAAGTATTTACCTCTAACTCATTACCTCTTACCTTTGCCAATTTGTGGATAACTTTCTCCTAAAAAACTTTTAATCCCCTGTAAAAAAACGTAACTTTATCTGCTGAATTTAGAAACCATTTTTGAATTTTACAAAATAGAATATGACCTACGAAAAAATTCAAAACAAATTCTTGAAAATTCATTCTTTTTTATAAATCCATAAAATTAAGCAGCATACATGAGTTCGTTTGTCCATTTGCACGTCCATTCACATTATTCAGTCCTCGATGGGATGTCTACTATTCCGGGTTTGGTAGATAAGGCTATCCAATGCAATATGCCTGCCATTGCCCTTACCGACCATGGCAATATGTTTGGTATAAAAGAATTTTACAATTATGTAAAAAAAATAAATGGAAAAACAAAGGATAAAATAAGTGAACTTGAAAAAAAACTGGCTGATAAACAGCTTGCCGAAAACGATATAAATAACTACCTTGATGAGTTGGAAAGGCTGAAGAATAAAAAGCCTTTCAAAGCAATAATAGGGTGTGAAGCTTATGTAGCCCGCCGGGGACATAAATCAAAAGAAACCCAAGAAGATCGTAGCGGTTACCACCTTGTATTGCTTGCGAAAAACAAAACAGGTTACAAAAACCTTTGTAAGCTTATTTCGATAGGTTATATAGATGGGCTGTATTACCGTCCGCGTATCGACCACGAGTTGCTGGAGAAATATAGCGAAGGGCTTATTGTGGCATCAGCATGTTTGGGAGGCGAAATACACAAAAAGATAGAAGCCGGAGATATTGCAGGTGCCGAAGAAGCAGTGTTGTGGCATAAGCGTGTGTTTGGCGACGATTATTATATAGAACTGCAACGGCATAAGACTGATAAGCCGAATGCAGATTATTCTACTTATGAAAAGCAGCGCGTACAAAACGAGGAACTGATAAAGCTTGCCCGAAAAACAAATACCAAAATAATAGCAAGCAATGATGTGCATTTTGTGGAAGAAGAGCATGCCGAAGCACACGAACGCTTAATCTGTCTGAGTACAGGTAAGGACTTGGATGACCCCGACCGCATGCGCTATACAAAGCAAGAATGGCTGAAAACAACAGAAGAAATGGCTTCCGTTTTTCCGGATTTGCCTGAGGCGTTGGAAAATACGTTTGAAATTGCAGAAAAGGTAGAAATATTCAGCATCGATTCCGGCCCCATAATGCCGAGGTTCGATATCCCATTGGAGTTTGGAACAGAAGAAGAATACCGTCAGCGTTATACGGAGAAAGACCTTTTTGATGAATTTACACGCGATGAAAAGGGAAATGTAGTATTGTCGGAAGAAGAGGCGAACAAAAAGATAAATGTTTTGGGTGGGTATGATAAGTTGTATCGTATTAAGCTGGAAGCAGACTATCTTCAAAAAATATCGTTGGAAGGAGCTACAAAACGCTACGGAGAGAATTTTTCGGATGAAATAATGGAACGTATCCAGTTCGAGCTCCATACAATGAAAACAATGGGATTTCCGGGTTATTTCCTCATTGTTCAGGATTTTATAAATGCAGCCCGCAGTATGGGTGTGTCGGTAGGTCCCGGACGTGGTTCGGCTGCGGGTTCGGTAGTGGCCTATTGCTTACGGATAACCGATATAGACCCACTGAAGTATGACTTGCTGTTCGAGCGTTTTTTGAATCCCGACCGTATTTCCATGCCCGATATTGACATTGACTTTGATGATGACGGGCGGGCGTTGGTACTCCGCTGGGTGACTGATAAATATGGCAAGGAACGTGTAGCACATATTATTACCTATGGTACAATGGCAACAAAATCGTCGATAAAAGACGTTGCCCGTGTACAGAAACTTCCGCTTTCGGAAGCGGAGCGGTTGACTAAACTTGTGCCTGGTAAGTTTGCCGAAGATGCAACCGGAAAGTCTCCTAAAGTGAATATATCAAACTGTATAAAATATGTTCCCGAGCTTCAAAGCGCCCGCTATTCGAATGATGAGAATTTGGCTAATACGCTGAAATATGCCGAAATGCTTGAAGGGACAGTTCGGCAAGTAGGGGTGCATGCCTGTGGTGTGATTATTGGTGCTGACGACCTTACTAACTTTGTGCCGTTGAGTACTGCTGCCGAAAAAGGCACGAAAGAAGATATGCTGGTTACACAGTACGAAGGGTCGGTAATTGAGGACGTAGGTTTGATAAAGATGGACTTCTTGGGGCTTAAAACTCTCTCTATTATTAAAGATGCGCTCGAAAACATAAAAAAATCGAGGGGAGTTGACATTGATATTGATAATATCCCTTTGGATGACCAGAAAACTTACGAGCTTTTCAGCAACGGGCAAACGGTTGGTACATTTCAGTTTGAATCGGCCGGTATGCAAAAATATCTGCGGGAACTGCAACCTACGCAATTCGAAGATTTAATTGCGATGAATGCGCTATACCGTCCCGGTCCGATGCAGTATATCCCTCAGTTTATTGCCCGTAAGCATGGACGAGAAAAAATAGAATATCCTTTTCCGGAGATGGAAACCCGTTTGAAAGATACTTACGGTATTACAGTTTATCAGGAGCAAGTCATGCTTTTAAGCCGCGACTTAGCGGGATTCACACGCGGTCAGTCGGACGAATTACGGAAAGCGATGGGTAAAAAGCTCGTTGATAAAATGGAGGCTTTGAAAGTAAAATTTCTGGACGGGGCTGAAAAGAAAGGATTTGGACCGAAAAGCAAGTTGGAACAAATATGGAGCGACTGGGCCGAATTTGCCAAATATGCCTTTAATAAATCGCATGCTACCTGTTATTCGTGGATTGCATACCAAACAGCTTACCTGAAAGCACATTATCCTGCCGAGTTTATGGCTGCCAACTTAACGCGAAGTAAAGACGACATTACTGAGGTTGGTAAGTTTATGGACGAATGTAAAAATATGGGTATCAAAGTGCTTGGGCCTGATGTGAACGAGAGTGATTTGAACTTTACTGTAAACAGTGAGGGAAATATACGTTTTGGTTTAGGCGGGGTGAAAGGAGTAGGCGAGGGTGCTGTAATTGCTATCTCTAATGAGCGGAAGCAAAATGGCAAATACAAAAGCATGTTCGATTTTATTGAACGTGTGAACCTGACTGCCTGTAATAAAAAAACTATTGAAAGTTTAGCACTGGCAGGTGGATTTGACGAATTTCCGGATGTGAAACGTGAGCAGCTTTTTGTAGAAAACAGTAAAGGCGAGCAGGTGCTTGAGACTGTGATACGTTACGGAAACAAATTCCAGAGTGATAAAGCCCTGAATACGAACTCGCTGTTTGGCGACTTTGAAGTAATTGAGATTTCGAAGCCGGAATTGCCTTATGCTCCTGAATGGTCGGTATTGGAGAAATTGAACAAAGAGCGGGATTTGATAGGCATGTACCTCTCGTCTCATCCGCTGGATGAGTTTGAATTTGAAATGAAATACCTGTGCAATACAAGTACTACCGAACTTAAGGATTTGGAGCAGATAAAAGGCAGGCCAATAAAGGTAGGCGGCTTGATAACGGATATCCGTCACGGAATGTCGAAAGCGGGAAACCCTTATGGAGTATTTATTGTAGAGGATTATGGTGGCTCGCAAGAGTTTCCGTTGTTTGGAAAAAATTATATTGAATTTGGTAAATACATGATAAAGGACTTGTATGTGTTTATCTCAGCCATTGTGCAGGAAAAAGGTGCTGATTACAGGTTCAAAAAAGTTAACCCTGACCCGAATGTACCTAAAGAACTTGAACTGAAAATACTTCAGATTGACGAGCTGCGCGAAATAAAACATAAACTCTTGAAAAGTATGACCCTTACTGTGTCGCTCCAACAGTTGACCGACCCTTTTGCCGAAAAGCTGGCCGAAAGTGTAAAGTTGAACAAGGGAAATACAAACCTGTATGTGGAAGTGGTGGACGAAAACTCAACGGATAAAATCCTCTTATTTGCCCGTCAGTATAGATTTGATATGAATAAGGAATTTTACAATATGATAAAGCAAGCGAAACATGATGGTATAATATTAAATGTAGAAGTTAAGGATTAAGGAATGTCATGTCATTTCATTTAACTCATTTTGTTGATAACTTATTTGTATTTTTATTGATATTTTGCGAGGAGTTGACTTCCTTTGTAAAACTTTTTGGGGTAATAACCTTGTTCTTAGTAATTAAAAAATCATTGCATAAAATTATAAAAAACATATATTATGGCATTAGAATTTACAGACAGCAATTTGAAAGAGTATATTGCTGGTGGTAAGCCGGTAGTTGTTGACTTCTGGGCAGAATGGTGTGGTCCTTGCCGTATGATAACACCTATTATCGAAGAGTTGGCCGAGGCTTATGAAGGTCAGGTAGAAATTGGAAAAATGAATGTAGATGATAATACCGAAACTCCTGAAGAATACGGAATACGGAATATCCCTACCATTTTATTTTTCAAAAATGGAGAATTGGTTGATAAACAAGTAGGAGCAGTTCAGAAATCGGCTTTAGAAGATAAAATCAAAGCATTGTTGTAACATTCAGTTATAATAAAAATCAGAATACGAAAGGCTTGGAGACAAATATGTTTTCAAGCCTTTGTGTTTTTTATAACAGAAAAAATGTGTATTCATAAATTAAGATTTAAACTTCGAAAAAAAAACAATACTATTCTATAAACACTTGTCTAAATAAGTTATTTTAATCTCAGTTCGTAAACAAAAAGTGTGTTATTTAGGTTTAAGTATTAAATCTAAGTATAACTATGAAAAGGAATGTTTTTGTACTGTTTGGTGGGCTGATGATTGCTATGTATGCCTGTTCGTATCGTGCCGATAAATTGCCGGAAACTAAAGAAAATGTAAATGATACCTTATCTTCGGGTAGTGCCGAAAAGCCGGTTTTACTTCCTAAGGCGGCAGATATTGCTATCGAAAAAGATTTTATATATGATAATCTTATTCTTACGGATTCTTACCCTTACCGCAATGCAACAAGGCAATTTCAATGGGATAAGATAAGGGATAACATTGCCTATATTGATTCTATACAGTATTATCCGGCATCGTGGGGAGTTATACAAAACAGGAAAAATATAAATGGAGAAGCCCCGCTTGTGAAAAACCACAGAAAAAATAATTTCGACCGCATTGTCGACGATTATGGTGTGGAATGTTATCAGGCTGCCCCTCTTTATCATATATTAGATTCGGTAATCCCCGAAAGGTATGGGATAGACGGCACTTTGATTAAATATGTGGAGCAAGGCGAAAAATTTTCGCGGGTACGGGGAACTAATTTTGATGGCGAATGGCTTATTCCCAATAAGTATTTAAAACCGCTTCGGGATGTAACGGTTTTTACAAAAGCTATATTTGTGGATAGGGCAAACCAGAATATAGCTACTCTCGAAAAGGTTGAAGATAAATGGTTAGTGAGGAGTATGGACCATGCTACAACGGGATTGGAGAAGCCTCCTTTGCAAAAAGAAACTCCGTTGGGTATTTTTGTAGTTCAGGAAAAAAAGAGTAAGATGTATTACTTTGCCGATAACACTACCGAAATAGGCGGATTTGCACCTTTTGCCAGTCGTTTTTGCAATGGTGCATATATTCATGGTATTCCGGTGAATTTGCCCGATTCTACTTTTATTGAGCGAAGCTGGACCTTGGGCACTACTCCACGTTCGCATATGTGTGTGCGTAATGCTACTTCGCATGCTAAGTTTGTGTATAGCTGGGCACCTGTGTCAAAAGCTTTGGTATGTGTGATAGAATAAAGTAAGAGCCTGCCTCGCTAATCGGCACACATGTATAATAAAAACAAAACTCGTTTGATACCTCTAAAATTCACCAAACGAGTTTTGCATAATAAATATATTTTCCGAATTAGCTTATACTCTTCCTTGTTTTCCGAACAAGTGGAATATTATAATTCTGAGATACACCGTACACTGAAGCCGTGCGAACGGTAGTTCAGGTACGCAGGGTACACGTTACTACCACTGAAGTGTAAGTCGAGCGAGTACACACTGCTAAGGCTACCACTCCAGTAGTGGCCAATGGAACCTACGTAGTAGAGCTCGTCATTACTGCCGGCGCGGTAGCCGGCGGCGGGCAAAAATAAAGTAGTAGTCTCGCCGTCAGGTTTGATCTCGTAACCATTGGTACCACCAGTAGAATACCACTCCCAAGTATTAGTTACAGCAGTAGCTTTAGCACCGGGAGCTGAGCCACCACGGAAAATGTCACTCCATTCGCCCTGAGCAGGAACGCGCCAGCCGGTAGGGCAAGGGTCGTAAGTGCCGTTTTTCTGGTTACGCCAGTTGAGGTCGGCGGTAGTAGCTTTTGTTACATCAACCCAGTTGTAAGGATAAGAAGGAATTTTAATAAAGGAACCGGAAATACCGGCAGGAAGTGTAGCATCGTTATTAGTAGACAATGTAGTGGTTGCAGCACTGGTACGCTTCTCGTGACCGTCTGTTTTACGACCCCATTGGTATAAGTCACCGTAAACATCGGAGTTACGCTCTGCATCGTTAGCAGTAGTACCACCATAACTATATACAGGACTGGGATGTGCTTTTTGAGCTGCAATAGTTGTAACAGTAGCGCCCAAATTGTAGCACATAAACGTACTCCAACCACCTGACACCGTTTTAGCACCACAGCCTACAGCCACTTCGGCTATCTCGCTGTTTATGCTGTTGCCGTTAGCGTCGGTTATTTGGCAGTAATAACGGCGCATGCCCGAAGCGGTCAAACTGGGAGTGAAGGTATCTGAATCGTCTCCTGTACCGTCTGTCACAGCCTTAGGAGTAGCGTTCAGATTTGTAGGCAATTCGTACCATTGGTAAGCAAGAGGAGCTATTCCGGTAGCTGCTACGCTTATGGTAGCTGCGTCAGTACCAATACCCAACAAAGTACCGGCACCTTCAGTTTCTTTCCAGTTGAAAGCACGAGGCTGTGTAGTAATTTGTGGAGCTATATTATCACCGCAATTCGATATCCAAGCAGCACCGTTCCATGTGTCGGTACAGTTAGTGGTAGTGTTGTAAATAGTTAAACCCTTA
>NZ_QVMH01000056.1 GCF_010501035.1 Paludibacter sp. 221 | reverse complement strand
GGGCTAAATGAGTAAAATGAGAGGTGAAATTTAGCTACGCTCAACTTCGTGTCACGAAAAAAGGACATAAATTATTGCGAAAAAGACATATGTAAAATTATAATAGCTTCTTTGTGGAAAATTTAAACAATCTCTAAGGTATTAGAAAACAGAGAGAGTAAAAGAGGGAAAGAATGAAGAAAAGGATCGCTTTTATAATTAACCCCATTTCCGGAATTTTTCATAAAGATAAAATACCGTCGTTGATTCGGAACTATCTGGATTCGGAGCTTTTTGACTATGAGGTTGTTTTTACGCAATATGCAGGCCATGCTACCGAGATAGCGAAAAGTTTTGCAGAAAAAGGATATGACTGTGTTGTGGCGGTAGGTGGAGATGGTACGGTTAATGAAATAGCTTGTGCCCTGCGGCATACGGATACAGCGTTGGGGATTATTCCTACCGGTTCGGGAAATGGGCTTGCGCGGCATCTGCATGTGTCGCTAAGTACTATAAGGGCTATAAAGCAGCTGAATAAATCAAAAGTTTCGGCCATTGATTATTGTCTGATAAATGAAACTCCGTTTTTTTGTACAAGCGGGATTGGGTTTGATGCTCACATCAGCATGGAGTTTTGCAAAGTAAAGCAGCGGGGTTTTTTCAGTTACCTGCGCAAGATAATCATCGGTTTCTTTTCGTATAAGCCACGTAAATATCAGATTGTTTCAGAGGAGAAAAACGTTGAAATGGAGGCTTTTATGGTTACTGTTGCGAATGCTTCGCAATGGGGAAACGCAGCTTATGTTGCCCCCAAAGCGTCATTGAAAGACGGTTTGTTTAATGTTGTTGTGCTGAAAGAAGTCCGTTTTTTTCCTGCGCTTTGGCTTGCATTCAAACTTTATACTAAGAAAATAGGGAACGATAAATACATCACTACATGGCAAACGGGCGATTTGACTATAAAGGCGACGCATGATATGCCTTCGCATCTGGATGGAGAGCCCTTTGACGAAGGAAAAGAAGTAAGGGTGCGTGTTGTGCCTGCAGGGCTGAAAGTGTTTTGTGCTAAAGAGTTTCAATGATGAGGATGTTGCTTATTTGTGAATCTCAGCAACAAAAGAGTAAGGATGTATAGAGCGATAGATGAGTAATGCTCGTTGTTCAATTTATTCCATTTTGTTCTGTGTTATTCCAATTCACTCTGGCTCATTGGGGTTGTTTATAAAAAAATAAATATTAATAAGTGATTTATTTGTGTGGATGAAAAAAAAGTTATAATTTTGCACACTGTTTTTAGAAAATAATATACACGAATATAAAGATATACTGAGATGTCAAAGATTTGTCAGATTACCGGAAAAAAAGCAATGGTAGGAAACAATGTTTCACACTCAAAACGTCGCACTAAAAGAACGTTTGATGTAAATTTGTTCCGTAAAAAGTTTTATTGGGTAGAACAAGATACCTGGATTAGCCTGAATATTTCTGCTGCAGGATTACGTACCGTCAATAAAATAGGTTTAAACGCAGCGCTGAAACAAGCAGCTGAAAAAGGGTATTTATACGTATAAAAATTAGGAGATTTATATCATGGCTAAGAAATCAAAAGACGCAAGAATACAGGTGATATTGGAATGCACTGAGCATAAAACAAGTGGCATGCCGGGTACATCACGCTATGTGACTATGAAAAACAGGAAAAACACTCCTGAACGTTTAGAGTTGAAAAAATACAACCCTATCCTTAGAAAAGTAACAGTACATAAAGAAATAAAATAAAAACGATTGAATCATGGCAAAGAAGGCGGTAGCATCACTTCAAAAAGGAGAAGGTCGTGCGTTTGCAAAAGTGATTAAAATGGTAAAATCACCAAAAACAGGCGCTTATTCATTTCAGGAAGAAATGGTTCATAACGACAAAGTGAAAGAGCATTTAGCAAAATAAGATATTTTGTTCAGATATAAAATCCTCTCATTATCAAAATGAGAGGATTTTTTTTGCCCGAAACTTAAAAAAATATCTTAACTTTGTGTGTTAAATATTTAGTTTTATTCGTTTTAAAAAAAGAATTGTGATTTTTGTTGTTCACTGTGTTGTTTTAGTGAATAATGAAAGAATACAGTTATAAAAAATAAATTTAAATGGGTATTTTCAACTTTTTTAATAAAGAGAAAAAAGAAACGCTTGACAAGGGTTTGAATAAAACCAAAGAGAGTGTTTTCTCGAAACTTTCGCGTGCTGTAGCGGGTAAGTCGAAGGTTGATGATGATGTGCTTGATAATTTGGAAGAAGTATTGGTGACTTCGGACGTAGGTGTTGAAACTACTTTGCGAATTATTGAGCGTATTGAGGAGCGTGTGGCAAAGGATAAGTATCTGAATACTTCCGAACTGAATAGTATCTTGAAAGAGGAGATAGCGAGCTTGCTTGCCGAGAATAATACTGATGCGCCATTGGACTTTGATGCTCCGCTTCCTAAAAAACCATATGTAATTATGGTGGTGGGTGTGAACGGGGTAGGAAAGACCACAACTATAGGAAAACTTGCTTACCAGTTTAAGAAAGCCGGTAAAAAAGTTTACTTGGGTGCGGCCGATACTTTCCGTGCTGCTGCTGTAGACCAGCTTGTTATTTGGGGCGAAAGGGTAGGAGTGCCTGTGGTAAAACAAAAAATGGGGTCTGACCCTGCTTCGGTAGCCTATGATGCAGTGTCGTCAGCCAAAGCTAACGATGCGGATGTGGTCATTATTGATACTGCCGGACGCTTGCACAATAAAGTAAACCTGATGAATGAGCTTACCAAGATAAAGAATGTGATGCAAAAGATTATTCCTGACGCACCGCATGAGATATTGTTGGTTTTGGATGGCTCCACAGGGCAAAATGCCTTTGAGCAGGCTAAGCAATTTACCAAGGCGACAGATGTAAATGCCCTTGCTGTGACAAAGCTCGACGGAACAGCCAAGGGTGGTGTTGTAATCGGTATTTCAGACCAATTCAAGATTCCTGTAAAATACATTGGCTTGGGCGAAAAGATGGAGGATTTGCAGGTGTTTGATAAAAATGAGTTTGTGGAATCGCTGTTTAGTTAAAAGTAACTAATCATTTTTTTATACTTTTAATCAGGCAGAGAGGAAAGTAAGTTACGTTGATGAATACGGATTTTTTTGTTTGAAAGTTATACTATGCAGAATAATAAGCCCTTGGGTAAATCATTGAAGGCCTCCCCTGTGGGGAGGGATGGAGGGGCTGCACTTGTTGATATAATAACCCTTGGTTGTTCGAAGAATTTGGTTGATTCGGAGCAGTTGTTGAGGCAGTTCGAGGCATTGGGATATAAGGTGAGGCACGACGCGGAAGAGCCTGACGGCGAAATAGTAATTGTAAATACCTGTGGCTTTATCGGCGATGCTAAAGAGGAAAGTATCAATACTATCTTGCAACTGGCCGAGCTGCGTAAGGAAAATAAGATAAAGAAATTGTTTGTAATGGGTTGTCTTTCGGAGCGTTATCTGAAAGAACTCAGCCTTGAAATACCCGAAGTAGACCAGTATTACGGGAAATTTAATTTCACCAATATACTCACTGATTTAGGGTGTGAATACCGCGCCGATTTGCGTTTGGAGCGCACGCTGACCACTCCACCGCATTATGCCTACATTAAAATTTCGGAAGGGTGCAACCGTACTTGCTCCTATTGTGCCATACCTATCATAACAGGGCGAAACCGTTCACGCTCGTTAGAAGATATTGAAGCTGAAGTTAAACTCCTTGTAGCTAAGGGTGTTAAAGAGTTTCAGTTGATAGCTCAGGACTTGTCTTATTATGGGCTCGACAGTTATAAGGAGCTGAAATTGGCCGATTTGGTGCGCCGTATTTCTGATATATCGGGTGTAGAGTGGATTCGGTTGCATTATGCTTATCCTGCCCGTTTCCCCTATGATGTGTTAGACGTGATGCGTGAGCGCGACAATGTGTGTAAGTACATGGATATAGCATTGCAGCACATTAGCGATAATATGCTGAAAATGATGCGAAGAAATATAACCAAGCAGGAAACTTATGATTTGTTGCAACGGATGCGGGAGGAAGTACCCGGAATCCATTTAAGAACTACCATGCTGCTGGGGCATCCGGGCGAAACAGAAGATGATGTAGAGGAAATGAAGGAGTTTATCCGTAAAGTGCGTTTTGAGCGTCTGGGGGCTTTTGCCTTTTCGAACGAAGAAGGAACATACGCTTATAAGCATTACGAAGATAATATCCCACAGGAGGTAAAAGACCAACGTGTGGCTGATATAATGAACATTCAGCAGGAAATTTCGTTTAATATTAATCAGAAGAAAATAGGTAAACAGTTTAAGGTTATGATAGATCGCTTAGACGGTGACTATTATATCGGACGGACTGAGTTTGATTCGCCCGAAGTGGACATGGAGGTTCTGATTCCTTCGGATACTCAGAATGTAAGTATAGGGAGCTTTTATGATACAAAAGTTGTAGATGCTACCGATTTTGACCTGTATGGTGTTTAAAAAATAGCGTTAAACCCTTGTTTGTTAAAATAATATATTTATTTTTGAAGCATTAATGCCTACAGTCTATAGTGAACAGGCGAGACTGAAAGCTAATAACTGACTGCCAAAAGCTAAATTGATGAAATAAAAAATTATTATGAATCATAAGGAACTAACTAATAGTATTGCTGCAAAATTGGATATGCCGAAAGCAGAGGTTGAAAAACTGCTCGGCGATACGGTGTCAATTTTTGTAGAACATTTATCAGCCGGCACTACAATCGGCCTTCAGGGATTTGGCAATATGGAAGTGAAGAAAAAAGAAGAGCGGATTTCGGTACATCCGGCTACGCAAGTCCGTACGCTGGTTCCGCCAAAGTTGGTAGTTAGCTTCAAGCAAAGTAATATTTTGAAAGACAAGTTAAAAGAATTGCCACATGAATAAAGATAAAATATCAGCACAAGAAGTTATTGATGCCCTTGCAGCAAAAGCAGATATTACGAAAGTTTTGGCAGATGAGTTTTTCAAAGCATTCATCAGCTCTATCGAAGACGCATTGCTTGCAAATGATGTTGTAAAGGTGAAAGACCTTGGGACTTTTAAGCTTAACTGGATTGCTCCCCGTAAGAGTGTGAATGTGCAGACAGGCGAGGATATTGTGATTGATGGATATTATAAAGTGATTTTTTCGCCGGATAAAGAATTGAAAGAACTTGTAAATAAACCTTTCGCCCATTTAGAGACAGTTGTGCTGGATGATAGTGAGGGGGATAAAGAGCAAGATAGCCGCCCTGTAGCGGATGAACCGGTTCCTTTGGCTTCGCTTACCGAGCAGGCTGTGGAAATAAAAGACTTGCTTTCTGAAATAAAATCTATGCCATCAGATGGCGAAGAAGAAAAACAACAAACTATTGTAGAAAAAAAGGTTAATAAGGATAATATGAGTACGGATAAGAAGGTTGAGAGTAAAAAGGCTAATGTTGGGAACTCAGATAATGAACCTAAAAGAAAAGGACGGGTTTGGGTTTGGTTCTTATTGTTTTTAGTATTGCTGTTTGGAGGTGTTTATGTTCTTTACTCGTACAACAAACCCGTGAGGCGGTGGATAGATGTGAAAGTATTGGGACGTAATCCTCATTCTTACAACATAAATTCCCCCAGAGTAGATATAGACCAGTTTCTTTCTACAAAAACTACTCCGGCTGCTTCTACTGCTCCGACTGTGCAAGCAGGTAACATGAGCCAGTTTGAAGAAGCATTCAATAAAAGGTTTGATAATCTGGAAATTGCAGCAGTTGAAGAATTGGGAGAAAAGAGTAGTATTGCACGTTTGGCAGATAAGTATTATGGTGCTCCGCAGTTTTGGGTTTATATTTATGAAATAAACAAAGATAAAATCCCCGATCCCGATGTAGTAGCCGTAGGTACTGAAATAAAAATCCCGATGATGGATCACATACTTGTTGATTTGAATAGTGAGTATGCATTTCAGCGAGCTGATGAATTAGCCACTTTGTATAAAAAATAATATTCTGTAAATCGAGAAGTCTTGCGTAATTATATGCAAGACTTTTTTTTCGTAACTTTTTAGGGCTAAAACGCCAAAAACTCCCCCTTAATAATGTAAAATCAGGTTAATAGATATTAAACTGATGTTTTTTCGTATCAAATTAGCTTTATATTTGTAGTTGTGTTTTTAGAAAAATAAAAAGCAATAATCATATTTTAAAATTATAACTTATTATATATGAATCAATCCGTTGATATTCGTGAACTTAATGAGCGCATTGAGAAGCAAAGTGCTTTTGTAGATGCACTGACTATGGGAATGAACAAAGTTATTGTAGGTCAGAAACATTTGGTCGATTCTTTATTGATTGGTTTGCTATCAGATGGTCATATCCTGCTCGAAGGTGTACCGGGATTAGCTAAAACTCTGGCAATAAAAACATTGTCCGATTTGATTAAGGCCGATTTTAGCCGCATTCAGTTTACTCCCGATTTACTTCCTGCCGATGTGGTCGGAACTATGATTTACAGTCAGAAAACAGAAGAGTTTAAAATTAAAAAAGGACCTATCTTTGTCAATTTCATCCTTGCCGACGAGATAAACCGTGCTCCGGCTAAAGTGCAAAGTGCCTTGCTCGAAGCCATGCAGGAGCGTCAGGTCACAATAGGAGAAAAAACCTATAAACTGGAAGAGCCTTTCTTGGTATTGGCAACTCAAAACCCTATAGAGCAGGAAGGTACATATCCACTGCCCGAAGCACAGGTAGACCGTTTTATGCTGAAAGTGGTGATTAACTATCCGCAAAAAGAAGAAGAAAAACTAATCATTCGCCAAAATATCGAGAAGGTTAAACCATCGGTAACTCCCGTGCTTTCGCCTCAGGATATAATCGCAGCACGCGATGTGGTACGTGAAGTGTATATCGACGAGAAAATTGAACGTTATATTGTCGACATTGTTTTTGCTACCCGTTTCCCACAGGATTACGGACTGGATTTCTTGCAAGATATGATTTCGTACGGAGCATCTCCGCGTGCCTCTATCAATTTGGCATTAGCTGCCCGTGCTTATGCGTTTATCAAGCGTCGTGGGTATGTGATACCAGAGGATGTGCGTGCAGTATGCTACGATGTGTTGCGCCACCGTATTGGGCTGAGCTATGAAGCTGAGGCTAATAATATGACTTCGGACGAGATTATCACAGAGATACTTAATGCAGTTGAAGTGCCTTAACGCTTAATTGCCGGAAAATTGATAAACCGTTGAGACGTTTTTTTTGCAATTCAGCAATTTAGCGGCTCAACAATTCAACCAATTTAACTTGAGTTTGTGGAAACCAGCGAATTATTGAAACAAGTACGTAAGATTGAGATAAAAACAAAAGGTTTGTCTCAGAATATCTTTGCCGGAGAATATCACTCTGCTTTTAAGGGCTTGGGTATGACCTTTGCCGAAGTACGTGGGTATCAGGTTGGCGACGATGTGCGGTCTATCGACTGGAATGTTACGGCTCGTTTTGGGCATCCGTACGTTAAAGTTTTTGAGGAAGAGCGTGAGCTGACGGTGATGTTGCTTATTGATGTTTCGGGTAGCCGCGATTTTGGTACAGTGTCCAAAATGAAGAAGGACATATTTACTGAAATAGCAGCGACATTGGCTTTCTCTACTATACAAAACAACGATAAGGTAGGTGTGATATTTTTTTCGGATAAGATAGAGAAGTTTATTCCACCTCAGAAAGGGAGAAAACATGTGCTTCACATCATACGCGAGCTTATCGACTTTGAGCCTGAGAGCAATAAAACTGATATTGCAGGTGCGTTGAAGTATTTTACCAATGTAATCCGTAAACGGTCGACAGCATTTCTTATTTCCGACTTTATCGACAAAGGCTTTGAAAAGGAATTGCAGATAGCCAACCGCAAGCACGATGTCGTTTCAATTCAGGTATATGATATCCGCGAGGCGGAGCTTCCCAATGTAGGGCTTCTTAAACTGAAAGATGCTGAAACGGGAGAGCGTATATGGGTTGATACATCGGACCGTCGTCTGCGTACAGCCTATCG
This sequence comes from Paludibacter sp. 221, assembly GCF_010501035.1. Lineage (GTDB taxonomy): Bacteria > Bacteroidota > Bacteroidia > Bacteroidales > Paludibacteraceae > QVMH01. The sequence continues at coordinate 14,143 of NZ_QVMH01000056.1, read as the reverse complement.
CAACAACTTTGGCGAGAAGCAACTGGAACTGCAAAAGACCTTTACAAAAGCAGGGGTCGACTGGGTGTCGATGTCGACTTCTGAGGATTTTGTAAAAGTACTGATGAAGCTATTCCGGCAAAGGGCGTAGCAGAGTTATCTTTTGTTTTTTTCAGAATATCCCCCTTTAAATAATATCATAAGGGTAAACTAAAAAATGTGTTATTCAAAAAAATGAATATAAAACAATATAATCATTTGGAATTATCAGGTACATTCATTTATAGAAGTTTGAAGCCTATAAGGCGGCTTTTTCTTCTGTTACTGATTTCTTGCTCGGCTTTATCGTTGAGTGCGCAGAAACTTTCAGTCGAAGCACGTATCGATTCTACTTTGATATGGATTGGAGAGCAAACCCCGCTTACATTCGAGGTAACCCAACAGCCCGAACAATACGTGTCTTTTCCTGTTTTCAGCGAGCAGATACCCGGAGGGCTGGATATTGTGGAGCCTGCTAAGGTGGATTCAGTCCGTTCATCGGACGGGTACATTGTAGTGAAGCAGAAGTATGTAGTTACAGCTTTTCAGGATTCACTCTTGTTTATTCCGCCATTCCCTTTTGTAGCAGACGGTGATACAATTTGGTCAAATCCCGTTTCTCTTAAAGTAGTACAGCCTTTCGAGCTCGATTTGGAAGAGAACTCAATAACAGACATAAAGCCTGTGTACAAGCCAAAATTTGATTGGGCAGGCTTTTTTAAGATAGTATTATTGGTAATGCTGATTGTAGCGCTGGCTATCGGGTTGTATATTCTTATACGGAAATACATACAGAAAAAGCCTGTGTTCGAACCGGTGAATACGGAGCCTGAACTTCCGCCTCATATTGTTGCCCTGAATGCGTTGAACAAAATTAAAGACGAAAAAATCTGGCAGCAGGGACGTTTGAAAGAGTATTATACGGAACTGACTGATGTAATGAGAACTTATATTGCGGGAGTTTTTGAGATTAACGCAATGGAGATGACTTCGGATGAGATATTGGATACGCTGCGCTTTATAAAAAAAGAGCAGAAAGATGCTTATGAGAGGTTGACAAAAATGTTGCAGATATCAGATTTGGTTAAATTTGCAAAATGGAATCCGCAGAATGAAGAAAATGAACGCAGCCTGAAAGATGCTTTCCTGTTTGTGGAGGAAACTAAGCAGGAAGAAGAAACCAGCCCCATAAATTCCCCAAAGGAGGACGTTGCTGAGGCTGAAAAAAAATAAACTAATTATAAAAAAACAGGACTTGTAACTTGTAACTAAATTACTTGTAACGACTTGATATGACATTTCACAATCCGGAATACTTATTATTTTTGTTGGTGCTGATTCCCATCATATTTTGGTATGTATGGGAGATGCAAAAATCCGATGCAAGTTTGCAAATATCGTCGCATCAGGATTTAAAGCAATATTCTAAAACATTAAAGATAAGGCTCAGGCATTTACCCTTTGCCTTGAGGGTGCTATCCATCACATTTATAATTATAGCTATTGCCCGTCCGCAAAAATCAGATAGTTGGAAAACAGAGAATACCGAAGGTATTGATATAATGATGGCGCTTGATATTTCCGGCTCGATGGAGCTGCCCGATTTTAAACCGAACCGGTTGGAGGCAGCAAAGGCTTTGGGAATTGAATTTATCAAGTCGCGCCCGAATGACAATATGGGCTTGGTGGTTTTTGCAGGCGAGAGTTTTACACAGTGCCCGCTTACTACCGACCATGCTGTGCTGATAAACCTGTTCAACGCCGTAACCTTTGGTATGATTGAGGATGGTACTGCTATCGGGCTTGGGCTGGCAAATGCTGTAGCGCGGATAAAAGATGGCCCGGCTAAGTCGAAAGTTATTATTTTGCTGACCGATGGTTCTAACAACAGGGGTGATATAACTCCTACTACTGCAGGAGAAATAGCGCAGACATTCGGAGTCCGTGTTTATACTATTGGAGTTGGTTCGCATGGCGAAATAAGAGTTCCTTACCAAACTCCGCTTGGTACACGCTACCAGATGGTTGATTCCACTTTTGACGAAGAGCCGTTGAAGGAAATAGCCCAGATGACAGGAGGTGTTTATTTCAGAGCTACAGATAATAACACGCTTCGTACGATTTATCAACAGATTGACGAACTGGAAAAATCAAAAATCCGTGTAAGGGAGTTTAGTAAAAAAGAAGAAGCCTACCATATATTTGCTTTGTTGGCATTAGTATTTTTAGCTTTGGAAATTTTACTGCGAAATACGGTTTTAAAGTCAAATCCGTAATACGGTAAAAGGTTTTTCTAAGTATTTGATAAAAAATTATTGATGACGTGTTTTTTTATTGTCAGATAATAAGATTTGTAACTAAATTTCTTGTAACTATTTAAATATATGTTTCGATTTGCATCGCCAGAATATTTGTTTTTACTGATACTCGTTCCTATACTTATAGGGGTGTTTATCTATTCCGGTATAAGAAGGAAGCGTAATATAAAGAAGCTTGGTAACCCCGAGCTGCTCGAAGGGCTTATGCCGAATGTTTCCCGGATACGTCCCCATGTCAAATTTTATATACAACTGCTTGCATTGGTGTTGATTATTGTGGTGCTGGCACAACCTCAATTTGGGTCGAAAGAAGAAACGGTAAAAAGGCAGGGAATCGAAGTAATGATTGCGTTAGACGTATCGAACTCGATGCTGGCCGAAGATATTAAGCCTAACCGGTTGGAAAAAGCCAAACAAATGGTATCGCAACTGGTTGATAACATGGAAAATGATAAAATAGGGCTGATTGTTTTTGCCGGAGATGCGTTTGTCCAGTTGCCTATTACGGTCGATTATGTTTCGGCTAAAATGTTTATGTCTACTATCAATACGCAGATTGTTTCGCGTCAGGGAACAGCCATTGGTACAGCCATTGACTTGGCTATTAAGTCTTTTGGTCAGCCCAATGAGTCGGGACGTTCAATTATAGTTATCACCGATGGAGAAAACCATGAAGATGATGCTATCGGGGCTGCAAAACTGGCTGCCGAGAGTGGCATTGCGGTGAACGTGATTGGGATGGGACGTCCCGAAGGGTCGCCTATTCCTATACCAGGCACGATGAGTTTCAGGAAAGACCGCAACGACAATGTTGTAGTGTCGAGGCTTAATGAAGAGATGTGCCGCGAAATAGCCAAAGCAGGAAAAGGAACTTACGTACGCGCTGATAATACAAATACGGCAGTACGGGCTATTGGCAGTGAACTTGATAAGTTGGCAAAGTCGGAGATAGAGTCGAAAGTTTTTACCACTCACAACGAGCAATACCAATCTTTTGCATTCTTTGCATTGTTTTTATTGATTGCCGACTTTTTTATCTTTTACCGTAAGAATAAAAAACTGTCGAAAATAAAGATTTTCGACTTAAAAGATAAAATAAGTAAATAAGGATTTGAAAAAAGTGATAAATTTTCAATATCGGAAATTGTAACCTTATTTTTGTTTTTAACCTTAGTAACCCGAATGTAATAACACAAGCACCTTATTAGCTTATAAATAAGGTAATAAGGTTTGAGAGATAGAGTTTCTTGATATTACTAAGGTTGTTTTTATGGAAATAAGGTTTTGAGTTACTAATTTTTTACATGTTCCTATTAAGTTAGAGGTCATATATTTGTTTTTTTAGAATTGGGATGATATTATTGGATATGAAAAAACTCGTTTTTATATTATCATTGATGTTTATAACGTTTTCTTTACTTGCTCAGAAAGAAAGTAAGGATGTTCGTGCCGGTAATAAATTGTATAACGAAGAGAAATATACTGACGCAGAGGTTGAGTATAGAAAAGGATTGCAGAAAAATTCCCAATCGTTCGAGGCAAATTTTAATTTAGGAAATGCCTTGTTTCGTCAGGAAAAGTATGAAGATGCTATGAAACAATACATGAGTTCGTTGGCTCAGAACCCTACCGACAAGAAGAAATTAGCTGCGGCTTATCATAATATAGGAAATTCCCTGCTTACAGGAGGACAAATACCGCAAAGTATTGAAGCATATAAAATGGCATTGAAAAATAACCCTGCGGATGATGATACACGATACAATCTGGCTTTTGCTCAGGAGTTGCTGAAAAATCAGGAACAGCAACAACAAAACCAAGATAACCAACAAGACAAAGATAATAAGGACGATAGTCAGGACAAACAGGACAAACAAGACAACCAAGATAAGCAAGACCAAGGACAACAAGACGAGGATAAGCAAGACCAGCAAAATAAGAACCAAGACCAAAATCAGCAGAATCAACAGCAGCAAGACGCACAAATGTCGCAGGAAAATGCACAGCAAATATTAGATGCTTTGCTTGACGATGAGAAGGAAACACAGGAAAAGGTGAAGAAACAAAAAGCTAAGAGTTCGCGAAAAGTAGAGAAGGATTGGTAATTTTAGTTACAAGTTACAGAGGTAAAAGGTAAAAGTTTAAAGGCAAAAGTACTTTCTCCTAAAATTCTTATCTACTTGTTTACTATAATATAACATTAATTTAATAGAATACTTGTAAGTGTTTGATACTGACGAATCTACCTTTCAGTGATTAAATTTGAAAAGAAAGTGATAATCTGAATCATGAAATTTCGAAAATTGAAAATAATGACAAATACATTAAGTTTGATAAGTCGCAAAAGTCAAAATCTGTTTAAACGACAAAGTCTGCATAATAGTCTGTTAGTCTTTTTCTTATTATTTTCAGTAGTTTGGGGCGTTGGCGCTGCAGACGAGCCTGTAACGTTTCAGGCTTCCGGCCCCTCGCAGGTAATATTGGACAGGCCTTTTCAGATTTCCTTTACCGTAAATGCAAAGGGGAAAGATTTCAGGCTCCCTGAAATTACCGATTTTGACATACTTGCAGGCCCTTTTGAGTCGAGTTCTTCCAGCTTTAGCTTTATTAATGGTAAGCAAACATCAAGCGTATCTTATAAATATACCTATACCTTGTTGGCAAAAAATACGGGAACTTTCACTATACCTTCGGCAAGCATAACGGTTAAGAGCCAAAAACATACCTCCAATGGATTGAGTATTCAAGTGCTTCCTCCCGATGCTCCACAGCAACAAAACCAGGGAGGACAGGGGCAACAAAGCCGGTCGCAAAATCAATCGGACAATACCGCCATATCTAACGAGAATCTTTTTATCCGCACCATAGTTTCCAAAACCAATGTGTATGAGCAGGAAGCTATCCTGATGACTTATCGGCTATATTCTACGCTTGATGTTGTGAATTTTTCGGTAAAAAAAATGCCCGATTTTAAAGGCTTCATGAAAAACGATTTGGAGATACAGCCTCAACTACAATTAGAAAATTACAACGGCCGTAATTATGCTACGGTAGATTTATATCAAACTGTACTGTTTCCCCAGCGTGCCGGAACTATCGATATTGAAAAAACTGATTTTGAAGTGATTATACGGGTAGAGAATACAAGCCCGCGGCGTAGTATTTTCGACAGTTTTTTTGATACTTATACCAATGTTTCGAGAAATGTAACAGCTCCGGGAGTAAAGATAAATGTAAATGAGCTTCCTACAGCTAATAAGCCAATGGCTTTCGGAGGTAGTGTAGGGCGTTTTACGATGAACTCCTCTATTTCGACGCAGGAGATAAAGGCAAATGAAGCCGTCACCATGAAAATTGCTATTGAAGGTGCGGGAAACATGCGCATGATAAAAAATCCGGTAGTGAAACTTCCTGATAGCTTTGAGCAATATGACCCTAAAGTAACGAACGATTTCAAAGTGTCGGCTTCGGGCGTGAATGGTAAAAAAACGGTTGAATACCTGTTTATCCCCCGTTATTCAGGCGAATTTGAGATACCCTCTGTCGAGTTCTGTTATTTTGATATTCAATCCAAATCTTATAAAACCCTGCGTACTCCATCGTATAAATTGAATGTGCTGAAAGCCGAGAACGTTCCCGGAGAAACTACCGTAGTAGACAGCTATGTAGGAAAAGAAGATGTTAAGCAGTTGGCCAGTGATATTCGGTATATTCAGACAAATAATTATAAAATAGTGCCGGAGGAAGAACCCCGTATCGGTTCATTAACTTCGTGGTTGATGTATTTAATTCCGCTTGCTATTTGCCTCCTGCTGTTTATTGTACTGAGCCGGCAGGCTAAAGAAAATGCGAACGCTCATCTGGTAAAAAATAAAAAAGCTAATAAAATAGCACGAAAGCGGTTGAAATATGCTCAGAAACTGCTTAGTGAAGGTAAAAAAGACCAATTTTATGATGAGGTGCTGAAAGCGGTGTGGACATATCTGAGTGATAAACTGTCGATACCTGTGGCTTCGCTTACGAAAGACCGCATTGAATCGGAACTGAACCGGAATAGTGTGAGCCAAGAGTTGGTAGCCCAGTTGATGCAGATATTAAATACTTGTGAATTTGCCCGTTATGCCCCTAATACCGGACAGCAGGAGATGGGTAATTTGTTTGATGAAACGGTTCAGGTAATAAGCACTTTAGAAGAACAGATTAAAAAGAATTGAATCCTATGAAACGCATATTAATATCTTTCTTATTAATAACAGTTGGTTTAACTTCGGTTTTGGCACAGCAGGATACCACCAACCTGCAACGTGCAAATGCACTTTATACTCAGGGAGAGTTCAGGCAAGCTGCTGATTATTACGAGCGTGTTTTGACCGACGAGGGGGTGGCTCCGGAGTTATATTATAACTTGGGAAATGCTTATTTCAAAGCAAACGAATTGGGGCTATCCATACTTAATTATGAACGCGCGCTTCGCTTGAATCCCCGTTTTGAGGATGCGCGTTTCAACCTGAAGCTGGCCGAAACAAAGGTAATTGATAATATAACCGCTACAGAAACTTTTTTCGTAAAACGGTGGATACAGAACCTTATAAACCGCTATACATCCAATCAATGGTTGTATTTTAGCTGGGGGCTTTTTGTGCTGTGTTTGGTAGGGGTATTATTATTTGTGTTCGGAAAATCACGAAGCCTGAGAAAAAGTTCGTTCACTATTACACTGGTAGTATTGGTAATAAGTGCATTTTCATTAGTTTTCTCTATAGTGCGTAAAAATCACTTTCAGAATCATAACGATGCCATTGTAATGGTTGGCATTATTACTGTCAAAAGTTCGCCCGACCGGAGCGGCACTGACTTGTTCGAACTTCATGAAGGAACAAAAGTAAGTATAAAGAGCCACTTGGGAGAATGGAGTGAAATTCTGATTGGAGACGGACGTATTGGTTGGGTTGAAAATCGCCAGATAGAACAAATATAGGGAGTATAAAGGGAATGTCCCAAAAGGAAAGAGAACGCCGCTTGATACTTCGCTTGGCTTGCCAAGAAACTACGCAGATAAACACAAATTTACGTAAATCTTATTTTGTTGAAATGAAGTAAGTTACAAAAAATAAAATTTGCATAATTTGCGTTCAAAAAAAGATAATTACTGGCGCAAGTTTAGCGTAGCGTAACTTGTGCCGAAAATAGAAGCAGTTTTTAAACTGCAAAATACATAGTCACAAGTCACAGACTTGCGCCAAATATAGGATGAATTGCTATTTTATTCTTTCGTAGCCGTAGCTAATCTTTCCGCCTCAGCTGGTGAGCGTTAAGAAATTCAGTGTAATGCAGCGTTAAACAGGATTTGCTGTTTGACGAGCGTAGCGAGGAGTTTCAAAGCCTGTNAAGCGAGGAGTTTCAAAGCCTGTAGCGTAGTGTAGCTGAATTTTAGCGAAGCAGGTGTAGCGGTGGCTTTTTTGCTTACTTTTTCAGCTATAGGAAAAAGTAAAAGCCAGTCCGGCTTGAGGACGAAAGAGCAATATCGGATGGGGATTAGAATGTAATTTTGATGCGGTTACCTTATCACCCTTTCAATTATTGGTGCAAGTTTAGCGTAGCGTAACTTATGCCGAAAATAGATGCAGTTTTTAAACTGCAAAATACATAGCCACGAGTCACAGACTTGCGCCAAATATGGATAGAAAATATAAAGCTAGAAGCACTTTCAGCTTTCACCTTTTCCCTTTCACCTCTTATATATGATTGACATCTTAAATACACTTGATACCAATGTTTTTTTGTTCCTGAACGGAATACATTCCGCATTTTTTGATGGATTTATGTATGTCTTCAGCGATAAGTGGGTTTGGGTGCCTTTTTACTGCGCATTGCTGTATGTTATCATTGTCAACTGGAAAAAGCAGTCTTTATGGATTATACTTTCGTTGGTTGTCTGTATTGTTCTTGCCGACCAAATATCTTCCGGTATTATCAAAAATTTAGTTGAGCGTCCACGCCCTACGCACAATCCTGCTTTGGAGGGGATGGTGCATATCGTGAATGGTTATAGGGGAGGGATGTATGGTTTTGTTTCGTCGCACGCCGCTAATGCGTTTGGGCTTGCCCTTTTTTGCTCCTTGCTTTTCAGGAGAAAGATATACTCTATAATGCTTTTCGTATGGGCTGCTTTAACCGCTTATTCACGTATCTACTTAGGCGTGCACTATCCGTTTGATATTGTAGGAGGTACTTTGGTGGGGGTGTTTTCGGCTTTGCTTTGTTACGCCGTACTGAAATACTTTTATTCTAAAAAGTCTTATTCTTTAGAGCTTGACAAGGGGGGGAATCAAACTACTACAAAAGGATTTTTATATCAGGTAAGGATTTATTTACCGCTCTGGATATTGCTGGCTACAGTAGTAGGTATAGTGCTGAGTAGTATATTGGCACTTTAAAACTATTTTTCTTCTTCGTCTTCTTTTACAGCGATACTTCCTCGTCCATTTTTGAAACTATATTTGGATAAAGATTGATTTGAAACAAAATCATCTCCATACATAATAGCTCCGGATACATCTGTAACTTTTACGATTGTGTCGGAGTGGATTCGTTCTTTCTTCTGATCCCAATACAGCCTTTCAGTTTCAAACCGTTCGCCCTCAAGGTTTGTAGCGTCAACTTCACCGCGAAGCTCCCACAGCTCCTGTTTGTCGAAGTATTTGGCGTAATTACTGTGTATATTGGCATCCACGTTCAGGTCTAAATCGAAACGTTCCAGATGTATTCCTTCCGGAAATTCCCAATACGACGGCTCTGCTTTATCAAAAATATCCCATACCGGAGCCGAGATACGGTAGCGGGTAATACCCGAATCGGATATTATGGTTGTGATTTCGTTTGCATGGAGCCTTGCAATCTGTTTGCGGTCGCCCACAGCTCCGATAACTTCGGTCTTTTTTCGTCCACACGAAGTTGCCATTATAAGAAACAGCATAATAACTACTGAAACAGTGGTTATTATGCCGTTTATATTTTTACGTGCTATTTTCAAGTTTTACAATCTCAAAAGTAGTTATTTTACTTTGCTACACGCACGGTAGTTTTTTCATTTATCCATCCACCTACAGTGAACGATTCTCCCTCATTCATATCCTTGCTAAAGAATACTTCTTCTTTTGTTGGGAAATAGTTGCTGTAAGTACGAATCATTTTGTCTGCATCCGGAGCAAGATTAGCATCCGCTTGTTTAGCTCTTACAAATTTGTCAACAGCAACCCAATATACACTTTTTCCTAACACGGGGTCGTCATAGATATCTTTCGAGTTTGCATACATTACACCGATAAGCAAATAAGCTTTGCCGTTTTTAGGATTGTATTCAAGCGATTTTAATGCAAACTGGCGCGAACGTGGATAGTTATTGAGTTCGCTATAATATATTTGAGCTATCTTATATTGATATTCAGCTTTTTCTATATTGTCTTTTTCCAGATTAGTGGCTTCCTGATAGTATTCGATAGCCTTGTTGAAATCACCTTTTTTGTACGACATCTGTGCACATCCGTTTGCCGATTCAGCGGTAGGTTGTATCTCGTGTGCAGCTACTGCAGCAGCAAAGTACACATCTTGCTCGGTACATCCAACCATGCGGTAGAACGACATTACAGTATTCAGATACTCAAGGTTAGTCAGGTTTTGTTTCACCTTTTCTCCGTAAACTTTATCAAGGGTAGAACATTCGGCCGCACCGCTTTGAACAAAGATTTGGTCTAATGACTGTTTTATTTGCTCAGATATTTGTTTGTTCTTATTGTTAGGGTCGGCAATAAGTTGCTCCATAATGTCGTTTACCTTCAGATAATCGGCAATGAATTTTTCTCCATGTTGTTCCGCATCCGCTTTGTACAGTCCGTTAGATAATACGATGTATTGGCTCAATACGTTCAAATCGGTGCTTGTACCCAAACCGTTGATTGATTCAGCCATCCAGTCATATGCTTGTTTTTTCAGCTCGTCGCCTTTTACAAAGGTAGCATAATCCAACGCTTTCAGCCCTAATATCCAAGGGGTAGGGTAGCGCGAGTCCGATCCGAAATACTGGATTCGTTTGTCATACATTTGCATCAGCAAGTCAAAAGTTTGCTTATAATCTTCGGGCGTTTTAGCTTGCGAAAGTTTCCAGTGTAGTATTTCACGACCTCTGGTATAGATAGCCCTGTTGGCACTGGGACATTCATCGTAGGTTGCTTTCCAAGGTCCATATGCATCTGCATATTGCTTGTTTTTTGCCGACTCGTTGAATAAACTTAAGTTTATCTTACATTGTTCCGAAACCTCATCCTGAGCTTTCACAATGTTGGCGAGTGCAAAAAGGCTAATTAAAATAATTGCAAATTTTTTCATCTTTATCTTTTCCTTTATGTGTTTTTACTTATAATATTCTTGTCGTATTCTTTTTAAAGTTTCCGTTTGAAGAACCATGTTTCGGCAAGGGCAAAGTTAAATGTGAATTTGAAATAGTCCTCATTCAGCTTGCTTTTATAGGCTCCCACCTTGCCGTATTCAAATGTCATGTTCAACATTGTACGGCTGCTGCTTGGTAATGGTAAACCAATACCAAAAGTTATACCAAAGTTTAGTCCTGCATTTTCGCCCTCTAATTTATAATATGGATTATTCGTGTTTACCCCGAAACGGTACATGATTCTTTCCCCATATTTGCGGCTACGGTAATTTGGCTGATACTCAAATCCTAAGGCCAGTTTCGAGCTATTCGCAAGGCTATCGCGTTGCCCGAAGTATAAAGCATCTTTCCACTGGTGCAGGGTGTAATCCACTCCTACCGAAAGTTTATTGTCATACTTGTAATACAACCCTGCTCCGAACATTTGCGGCAGGTCAAAGCTGTTTGTAAGATCCTTTACCGTCTCGAAATGCGAAATATTTGTTTGTTGGGCATCCGCTTTCAGAAGCATTTTAGGTTCGTATATTGCCCCTATGGTTACGTCATGTTTTTCGGCAAATGTATTGTAAAACTGAACTCCAAAGCGGAAACGCAGATGATTGGCCGTTATGGAATTTGTTTGGGTAGCCGATTGGTAGCTTGTATTATTATAATTCAGCACCCTGATATTATCGTAACTGCCAAACATGTAATACATATTTGCACCTACGGAGAAATGGTTGAACAAATCAGCGGACAAGCCTAAATAAACCTGACTGATTCCTCCAGTCCCGTTGAATCGGGTTGTATATTTTATTTGCTCAACATCATCCCCTTCAAATCCGGGCATGGCAATAGAGTCGCTTGTATAAAAATTGTAGCCGGCAAAAGAATAGGGCAATATACCCGCACTTATTCCTACTCCTTTGAACAGGCGGAACTGTAGGGTCAGATATTCCAGATTACCGTTAAAGCTGGTTTTTTTATTTGAATTTTCGTCAGAAAACCGCGAAGCAAGTGCCGATACTCCTAAGTCCATCATAAACGTAAGGCTGTCGCTCATGCTGTACGAGGCAGGATTGACAACATTAATCCGGCTTTTCGACCGTGCTCCTATTGCTACCCCTCCCATAGCGCGTTGCTCTCCCGAGGTATTGTCACTTATTTCTCCGAATCCGAAACGGGTGTATGGCGAGTTTGTGTTATTTTGGCTTGTTGCAACAGGAATAGAAATAATAGCAATGAGAATGATTAAAAGTACCTTATTTTTGTGCATTATACAGAAGGATGCGGTTAAGCCCAGTTAATATTAAATTTTCGTTTGCAAAGATGGCATTTTTTAGCTTATTTACAAAGTAAAATGTGCTACCTCCTGTTAAAAAAGTTGAAAGCAAAGGATGTTCTTTTCTCAATTCGTCGATATATCCATCTATCTCGAAAACAATGCCATACATCACTCCCGAAAGTATTGCCGATTGCGTGTCGCTGCCTAATAATTCGTTTGTCTGCTTGGCTTCAACCAATGGTAATTTTTGAGTAAACTCATGTAGCCCTCTTAAGCGGATTCCTATTCCGGGCGAGATATTGCCGCCCCGGTAAACTCCGGTTGAATCAATAAAGTCGAAAGTTATAGCCGAGCCTATATCCACTACTAATATATCTGTATGGGGCTTTAAAAATGAGGCTCCTACAACTCCGGCCAAGCGGTCTTTACCCAAAGTTTCAGGCGTTTTATATTGATTGTTGATAGGTACTTTGGTTTCGTGCGTAAGCTCAATGAAACTAAGGCTTTTCTCTTTTAAATAAGCGATTACTTTTTCGTCGGGCTTTACCACTGTCGAAAAGATAGTAGATAAATCACGGTATTTATGAAAAAGTGCACCGATATCTTCAAAACTAAAATAATCGAAAGTCTGACTTTCGATTAAGTTATCTTGTTCAAAAACACCAATTTTTGTCCTCGAATTACCTTGGTCTATACAGAGTGAGAAACTCATAGTAGTAGTGTGTAAACGCTAAGCAGCAAAATAGTTGAATTGTAAAGCTAACCCATATTTAGCGCAAGTCTGTGACTTGTGCTAATATTTTTTGCAGTGTTCAAAACCGCATTTGTTGTTAACACAAGTTACGCTACACTAAACTTGCGCCAATGGTCGTCTCTTCTTATGCTAAAGTTTGGAGAGATTACAATATCATCTTTTCGATAGGCATTACCAGAATACTCTCTGCGCCCAATGCTTTTAGTTTTCCGATAATATCCCAAAATAGTTTTTCTGCTATTACCACATGCAGCGAACTCCATCCTTCCTTTGCCAATGGCATTATAGTAGGGCTTTTCATTCCGGGTAAAATCTCGATTATTTCATCCAAATTTTCGGTGGGGACGTTCATCAGTACGTATTTCTTGCCTTCCGCTATCTGAACGGCTTCCATACGGAATAGCAACTCATTCAATATAGCTTGTTTTTCGTCCGTTATGTTTTTATTGGCAATCATTATTGCTTCCGATTGCATCACTACCTCTACCTCTTTCAGATGATTGGTAACAAGCGTGCTGCCTGAGCTTACTATATCAAATATGGCATCTGCCAGTCCTATTCCCGGAGCAATCTCTACCGAACCTGTGATTACATGTATATCAGCTTTTACATCCTTGCTTTTCAGAAAATCGTTAAGGATTTCGGGGTAGGAGGTAGCTATAACTTTACCATTGAGCCATGCCGTACTTTTATAATCTATTTCCTTGGGTATTGCCAACGAGAGGCGGCACTTGCTGAATCCTAACCGCTTTACCACTTTCACATCCTTTTTCTTCTCGGCATATTCATTTTCGCCTACAATGCCGATATCGGCTACGCCGTCGGCTACCGACTGGGGGATGTCATCGTCCCTAAGAAACAGGACTTCTATCGGAAAATTACGCGAAGGGATTAACAGTAAACGTTTACTCTGTTCAAGTTTGATTCCCGACTCTGAAAGTAAGGACATTGTTTCTTCGTGCAAACGTCCTTTGGTTTGTATAGCAATTCGTAACATGTTTCTAAATTTTTAGGACTGCAAAAATACGAAAAATATGTGGAATTATTAAAATAGTAAGTTTTTTTCGGTTTTAAAAAAGTATGTTGCTGTAATGTTCTTTCAGGGCAACCGCATTAAAATAAGAAGAGTTCGTATTATGAAGAGCTCAAAAATATTTCATAGCCGAAGCTAATCTTTTCGCCTCAGCTGGTGAGCGTTAAGAAATTCAGCGTAACGCAGCGTTAAACAGGATTTGCTGTTTGACGAGCGCAGCGAATTAGCCCCTCCAAACCTCCTCATAAGGGAGGCTTTAGAGATTAAAACGTCAGAGACGGCTCCTTGTAAAAGATAAAACTAATATCTG
>NZ_QVMH01000055.1:17161-23952 GCF_010501035.1 Paludibacter sp. 221 | reverse complement strand
GGTTTTCGCTTGCCTCAGCTTACTACCGTTCAACGTAACGCCTTATCGGTAAGTGGTAAGGATTTAGCTAAGGGCTTGACTATTTACAACATTACTACTAACTGTACCGACACATGGAATGGTACTGCCTGGATTTCGAACTGTGGTGATAATGTAGCTCCACAAATTACTACCCAGCCTCGTGCATTCAACTGGAAAGAAACCGTAGGTGCAGGTAATCTATTAGGTATTGGAACGGATGCAACTACTATTAGTGTAACGGCTACAGGTATAGGTACGCTTGCTTACCAATGGTACGAATTGCCTGCAAATCAGAACGTTGCTCCTATAGCCGTGACTGATGGTACGGGAGACGATTCGGATGCTTTTACTCCTGATTTAAGCAAACTGGGCATGCGCCGTTATTATTGTAAGGTGACTGATGCTAATGGCAATAGTGTAAACAGCGAAATGGCTGAAGTAGCTGTAGGCTGTGGTGCAAAAACTGTAGCAGGTGGATGGAGCAAATTTATGTGTTATAATCTGGGTGCAAGTAAAACTACTATAGATGCTCAAAAGTCACATAGCAGTCCTGTGTTTAGTTATAATGCTACAAGTAGTAAATACGAGCCTATTTCAAGGAATAATGACATGACTGTTTATGGCGATTTGTACCAATGGGGACGTAAGAGTGATGGGCACGAAAAGCGTACAAGTGCTGCAACCACTACTTTGTCTACTAACAATGACGCTACACTTCCTGCCGGTATTTCCGGTTCATTTATTAAAGTTCCTTCTTATCCTTACAACTGGGTTGATGTTTCTAAGGCTCCTACTGCCGACCTTAACTGGCGTAACCAAAAGAATGGTACTTATGACCCATGCCCTGTCGGTTGGCGTGTTCCTGCTCAGAGTGAATGGGGAAGTATTTTCTGTGGTGGTTCTACTCCCGGTGCTTCGGGCACTGCTGTAGCTAATACTTGGGTGTGGCACGATGCTGCTAATGGTACAGCTGGTTACGAAGTGAAGCCTGACGGCGAAACCACTACTTTATTTTTGCCCGTCGCTGGTCTTCGCTACACTGGTAATGGCGAGCTCTACTACGTAGGTGCTACCGGCTACTATTGGAGTGATAGCCTTAGTGGTACGTACTCGCTCACTCTGAATGTTAATGGTAGTAATGTGTATCCTGCGGGCATTGAAGGCCGTGCATACGGCTTCAGTGTACGGTGTATTGCGGAATTATAGTATCCTATTTGTTTGAAAAAGCAAGAATATAAGCTGATTTAGAAAATATATTTATTATGCAAAACTCGTTTAGGAGGTTTAACTCACCAAACGAGTTTTGTTTTATATATAAGGGGGCTTATTATGATAATTCGGCATAATGCCTCCCAATTTCTTACAAAAAGTATTAACTTTGTAACTTATATAATTATATGTAATTTTTTAAACCGAGTTTTTCAATGTCAAAAAAGAATATTCCTGATTATATTTTCGAAGCCAGTTGGGAGGTTTGCAATATGGTGGGTGGTATATATACAGTGCTGTCTACCCGTGCCCGTATCTTACAGCATCAGCATCACGACAAACTTATTTTTATAGGGCCTGATGTTTGGAAAGAGAGTCCAAGTCCATATTTTACCGAATCGGATGATTTACTTTCCGGTTGGAAAGAATATACCAACGAAAAATATGGGTTGGATATTCGCGTAGGCCGATGGAATGTTCCGGGAAATCCGGTTGCAGTGTTGGTGGATTTCACTCCATTGTATCATAAAAAAAACGGCATATATGGTCATGTCTGGAATCTGTTTGGTGTAGATTCGCTACATGCATACGGAGATTATGATGAATCTTCGATGTTCGGATATGCCTCCGGCATGGTAGTAGAGAGTTATTACAATTTCTTTAAACTTAGTCCGAAGCAAAAAGTTGTGGCGCACTTTAACGAATGGATGACCACCTTCGGTATTTTTTACCTGAAAGAGAACCTGCCTACTGTAGCTACCGTATTTACTACTCACGCTACTTCGATAGGCCGTTCTATTGCCGGAAATAACAAGCCATTATATAACTATCTGAATGACTATAACGGCGACCAGATGGCGCAGGAGCTTAATATGGTAGCTAAACACTCGACAGAGAAGAAGGGCGCGCACATAGCAGATTGTTTTACCACGGTGAGCGATATCACAGCGCGTGAGTGTACACAACTGTTGGAGCGGAAGCCCGATGTGGTAACCCCTAATGGTTTTGAAGACGATTTTATACCAAAAGGCAAGATTTTTACAAAGAAACGAAAGGAAGCCCGCCAATCTTTTATACGTGTGGCAGAAGCCTTGTTTGGGTATAAACTGGAGGACGATGTGTTGCTTGTAGGTACGGCAGGACGCTACGAGTATAAAAATAAAGGGCTCGACGTGTTTATGGAGTCTTTGAAACGTTTGTCGAAAAAAGAACCTGAACGTCAGATACTTGCCTTGATTGTAGTTCCGGCTCATTCAGTCGGGCCACGTGCCGATTTGCTTTATGCGTTGGACAATCCGGAGGATAAACTGGAAAATTGGAATCATTTTACTACGCACGAACTTTATGACTATAATAATGATAGTATAATGTCGGCAATAAACTGGTACCATCTGAAAAATGAAGAGCACGACAGGGTGAAGGTTATGTTTATGCCATCGTATCTGAATGGTGCCGACGGTATTTTCAATAAGGTATATTACGACCTGCTGATAGGAATGGATTTGACCGTATTTCCATCGTATTACGAGCCTTGGGGATATACTCCGCTCGAAAGTGTGGCTTTTTCGGTACCTACTATTACTACCGAACTGTCCGGTTTTGGTCAATGGGTGTCGCCTGAGCCACAGGATATTGATAAAGGTGTGGCTGTTATTCACCGTTCGGATTACAATGCTTCACATGTTGCCTTTCAGATTTGCAATACGGTTTTAGAGTTTGCCCAATACGATAAGCAAACACTGAAACAGGTACAGAAAAGAGCATCCGATATTGCAGAAGCGGCACTTTGGGATCATTTTATACATCATTATGAAGAGGCTTATGATATTGCTATTAAGAATATGAATAAAAGGCAAAAGAATAAGCCTCAATAATGACAAGTGGTTTTATGCAGGTTGCTATTGTATATTTTTTATCAATTAAACGTCGCGTACCTACGGCACGCCGGATAATTGAGTAACCCGTACATTACCAAACTTTGCTCCCTACAGGAGCTTTTAATACGAAAATAATTTGCAAATCAGTATTATAATAAACTATTGAATATAAACTATAATATGTTAGACTAATAACGAAACCTTATTTTCGTGAATAAACCTTAGTAACTTCAATATCTCGTAAAGCTTAACCTTATTAGCTTATTGAATAACAGAAAAAAATAAGGTAATAAGGGGTTGGGCTTAACCGGTCTTTATACTATTACTAAGGTTTAATACAAAAAATAAGGTTTTATTTCAAAATAAAAATTAGTCTTTTCTTATAATCTTTAATCTATCCCATTTTACTAAATTGCAGACACACTTTTGTCTGAGGTTTTTAAGTATTTATATTACTACTGATGCGAGGGCTTCGTACCTACGGCACGAATAATACCCGTTATTACGTGCTTTTACCAAACTTATGCTCCTACGGAGCACATCGATGATATTTTCAATCTACAAAAAAATATTTAACGCATCAGTACTATATTTATATTAATAAGTATTCAGAAATAAAAAGAAATATAAGTGTTTGCAAAAGTATGCAGTTTTGATGCAGAATGAGTTTTCATATTCTAAATCATTATTGTACTTTTGCATGTGCTAATGAAAAATTTATTTAAAAGTATAATAAGCACTTAGCTTGGCTAAATTACACATAAATTAGAAATTATGAAGATTAAAGTAAATGAAGTAAATGAAACAAATTGGAGGGATATTAACGTAAAATCCAATTTGCCCGAAAACTTAAAAAAATTAGAAGAAATAGCATATAATATATGGTGGTGCTGGGATAGCGAAGCCCGTGACCTTTTCCGCAATATCGACAGGAAGGCGTGGAAAGAAGCATCATCAAATCCGGTTCAGTTGTTCAATGTGTTGAATTACAAACAAATGACTGAACTAAGCAACGATGAGTCTTTCCTGAAAAAACTGGACAAGGTTTACGATAGCTATAAAAATTATCTGGCTCAACCCTATGACACTCAAAAACCTTCTGTTGCATATTTCAGTATGGAATATGGACTTACAGAAGTGTTGAAAATATACTCAGGGGGGTTAGGCGTACTGGCTGGCGACTATCTGAAAGAAGCCAGTGATAGCCATGTGGATATGACAGCGGTTGGTTTCCTGTATCGTTATGGATATTTCACTCAATCGCTTTCGATGGAAGGTCAGCAAATAGCTGTATATGAGCCTCAAAACTTTAATAACTTGCCGATAAAGCAAGTAAAAGACGAAAACGATAATCCGGTTGTAGTAGAAGTTCCATACCCCGGACGTACTATCTATACCTATGTATGGCAAGTGAAAGTAGGACGTATCTCTCTTTACCTGCTCGATACCGATAATGATATGAACAGCGAGTTCGACCGTTCTATTACGCATCAACTTTATGGTGGTGATTGGGAGAACCGTTTGAAACAAGAATACATGTTAGGTATTGGTGGTATTCTTACTTTGAAGAAACTTGGAGTAGAAAAACAAGTATATCATTGTAACGAAGGACATGCTGCTCTGATTAACGTACAACGTTTAGTTGATTTGATAGCAGAAAAAGGTTTGTCGTTTGACCAGGCAATGGAAGTTGTACGCTCCAGTTCATTATATACAGTTCATACACCGGTTCCTGCCGGTCATGATAGTTTCGACGAAGGCTTGTTCGGAAAGTATATGAGTGAATATCCAAGTAAGCTGAATATCTCTTGGAACGATTTTATCGACATGGGGCGTGAGCATCCCGGCAACCACGATGAGAAATTCAGCATGAGTACATTTGCATGTAATACTTGTCAGGAAGTGAATGGAGTTAGCTGGCTACACGGCAAAGTGTCCCAAAAAATGTTCCAACCTATCTGGAAAGGATATTTCCCTGAGGAACTGCACGTTAGCTATGTTACTAACGGAGTACACTTGCCAACTTGGGCTGCATCCGAATGGAAAAAAATATACGAAAAATACTTCACTCCGGCATTTTACGAAGACCAGTCGAATCTGAAAATCTGGCAAAAAATATATGAGATTTCCGATCAGGAAATTTGGGATACGCGTATGGGGTTGAAATCTAAGCTGATAGACTATATCCGTCAGCAGTTTCAAGAGTCGTGGTTTAAGAGTCAGGGCGACCCCAAAGCCGTTGTGTCTATCTTGGAGTCGATAAATCCTAATGCTTTAATTATAGGTTTTGGCCGTCGTTTTGCAACGTACAAACGTGCACATTTGCTGTTCACCGATTTAGAGCGTTTAGAAAAAATTGTAAACGACCCGCAGCGTCCTGTGCAATTCCTTTTCACCGGTAAAGCACACCCCGCCGATGGTGGAGGGCAAGGTTTAATCAAGCGTATTATAGAAATTTCGCGCATGCCGCAGTTTTTAGGAAAAATCATTTTCCTTGAAAACTATGATATGCGTTTGGCAAAACGTTTGGTGTCTGGTGTGGATATTTGGCTGAATACTCCGACACGTCCGTTGGAAGCATCGGGAACATCGGGTGAAAAAGCTCAAATGAACGGTGTGCTTAACTTCTCGGTACTTGATGGCTGGTGGCTCGAAGGATATGTAAAAGGGGCCGGATGGGCTTTGACTGATAAACGTACTTACGAAAATCAGACTTATCAAGACCAACTTGATGCGGCTACTATATATAATATGCTCGAAAGTGAGATTATCCCATTGTTTTTTGCACGAAATACAAAAGGTTACTCTCCTGAATGGATACAATATATAAAGAAATCGTTTGCAGAGATTACTCCTCGTTTTACTACCAAGCGCATGATTGATGACTATATCAACCGTTTTTATAGCAAGCTGGCTAAGCGTTCGGCATTACTGAAAGACAAGGATTTTGCCAAAGCAAAAGAAATTGCGGCATGGAAAGAAAAGATGGCACAAGGCTGGAATGATATAGAAGTTGTAGCGGTTGATTTGCCGGAAAACTTGATACACAATCCGCATGTAGGTGAGAACTATAATATTAACATAGTTGTAGATACTAAAAAGCTGAATGATAACGGTGTTGGTATCGAATTGGTTATCACAAATCTAGATAGCTCTAACAATGAAGTATTGTGTGATGTACAAGAGCTTAAACTGGTAAAAACTGAAGGTTCTAAACTGTATTTTAATATCGACTACCAGTTGAATATGGCAGGGTCGTTTAAGTATAGTTTCCGCATGTTCCCTAAAAATGAGGACTTGCCTCACCGTCAGGACTTCTGCTACGTACGTTGGATTTAAAAAAACAGAGATTCGCCTTAACGGGGTGTATATAAAACCACTATAAGGAGAATAGCTCGAAAAAAAGAGAATATAAAATCAGGTAAGTGCTATTTTGTTGAATTTGAATAAAATATAAAAATAGCATTTGCCTGATTTAGTTATAGAGCTTAATTGGATAATTTTCGAATAAGCTCTGTTTCGTTAAATATTTGCGCTTAAAAATCAAAGCCTTTACATTTGCATCCACATTCTTCGAGCAAAAATGAAGAATGAAAATTGAAAAATGAATCTTTCTCTACAAATAACACCTCAAAAAAATGCCTTTGCAAACGTTAAAATGTTTGCCGTTATCTCTATTTTATT
>NZ_QVMH01000055.1:0-17125 GCF_010501035.1 Paludibacter sp. 221 | reverse complement strand
TTTTATTCCCTTACTCCTTTGTTCTTTTATATCCAACTATTATAGGGCGAAAAATTTTTCGCCCCTACCGTTGTTTATATTCCCTTGTTTTTTATTCATATCACATGAATGTTGTTGTGTGTTTCACAGAGCCACACAGAGTTATTCACGGAGTTTCGCAGAGTGTTATTCACTTCTGGCGTTGCTCTGTGTTTTTCTTTGTGTGGTTTTGTGGGATATTTATTCTTCATCCGTATAGCGGCTTTGAGTTCGCTTTACGGATAAAAGGAAAAGATGTTTGTCGCATCGGATTTCTTGGCAAGCCAATGGAACAATCCGCTTTGCGGTGCGAATAAGTTCGAGCGGCAATCCGATGATATGCTAATAACGGATTTTAAATCCGCCCCTGACTGGCGCAAGTTTAGCGTAGCGTAACTTGTGCCGAAGATAAGTGCAGTTTTAAACTGCAAAAGGATATTGATACAAACCATATTACTCCCCCTCGTTTGTAACGAGGGGTTAAATGGGGATTACGTTTTAAACGTAAAACAACAACCCTCTCGTTGCAAAGAGAGGGAGAGAATAAAGCAAACATAATCTACCCGTAAAGCGGACATAAATAGATTAAAGAATCAAGAGCCAAGAATCAAGATAAAAGATTGAATAAACCGAAGCACCGTGTCTTAGTGCCTCCGTGTTTAAAAAGTAATAACTAACAATTAATAATTATCATCATGAACAGAAAACAATTTTTACGACAGACTTTAGTTTTGTTCTGTCTTTTTCAATTTTCGTTTTTTATTTTTAATGCAAATGCTCAGGTAACTATTGGAGCCGACCAAGAGCCTCAATCTTACTCGCTGTTGGAGCTGAATACAGCAACGGTAAAGGGTGGGATTCAGTTGCCAAAACTGACAACTACTGAGCGTGACGCGCTTTTGAGCAGCAAAACTGTAGCCGAAAAAGAAGTAGCTAAGGGCTTGACTATTTACAACACTACTACTGATTGTTTCGACGTATGGAACGGTACTGCATGGGTATCGCATTGTACAGGNACTATTTACAACACTACTACTGATTGTTTCGATGTGTGGAACGGTACTGCATGGGTATCGCATTGTACAGGTGATTCGGCTCCACAAATCACTACACAGCCTCGTGCTTTCAACTGGAAAGAAACAGAAGGTGCCGGTACTTTGTTGGGTATTGGTACTGACGCCGCTACCATAAGCGTAGCAGCTACCGGTATAGCTCCTCTTGCTTACCAATGGTACGAACTAACAGCTAATACCAATGCAGTTCCTGCTCCTATAACCGGTGAAACAGCAGCAGCCTTTACTCCTGACTTATCTGCTTTGGGCATGCGTCGTTATTATTGTCAAGTTACCGATGCTAACGGCAACAGCATAAACAGCGATATAGCCGAAGTAGCTGTAGGTTGTGGTGCAAAAACTGTAGCAGGAGGTTGGAGTACGTTTATGTGCTACAATTTGGGTGCTACTGTTACAACTATTGCAGCTCAAAAATCAACTTCCAGTCCCGTATATACCTATGGTGGTACTACAGCTAGTCCAGCAGATCGTAACTCCGCTGTTTACGGCGACCTTTATCAATGGGGTCGTACTACTGATGGTCACGAAAAGCGTACAAGCGTAACTTCAACTACAACTGCTCCGGTTGGTGGTCTGACAGCAGGAACGAATACGTTCCTTAAAATTACTGCTTACCCTTACAATTGGACTAGTGCTCCTACAGCCGACATTAACTGGCGTAATCAAAAAAATGGTACTTACGACCCATGTCCTGCCGATTGGCGCATTCCTGCTCAGGGTGAATGGAGTGATATCTTCCGTGGCGGTTCAGCTCCCGGTGCTAAAGCTACTGCTGTAGCTAATACTTGGGAGTGGTATTCTACTGGTGGTACTAATGGTTACGAGATCAAGCCTGACGGCGAGACTACTACTTTATTTTTGCCCGCCGCCGGCAACCGCCACAACGGTAATGGCGAGCTCTACAACGTAGGTTCTAACGGCCTCTATTGGAGTGGTAGCCTTAGCAGTGATTACTCGCTCACCCTGTACTTCAATGGTAGTAGCGTGTACCCTGCGTACCTGCACAGCCGTTCGCACGGCTTCAGTGTACGGTGTATAGCGGAGTTGTAAGATGTTTTTAATATCCGAACGCAAATTATGCAGATAATTATATAAAAAGATTCTGTGTAGCTTGTGTTCGGATAAAATTTTTAATTCTTTTCAAATAGTTTTTTCTGTAAATCAGAACGTTTCATCCGTTGCAGGTCGCGGATGATTTCTTTACGGTACTCGCTTTTGTACCAAAAGAAAAATTTCCGTTGGTTTAGCTTTTGTTCTTTAGTTTTAGCGGTATACACAGGCTCTAAGGTATAAGGGTGATAGCCCGAATAATATATCTCGGTGGCCAGCGTCATGGGGGTGGGAGTGAAGTCCTGCACTTGTTCCAGATGGAAGTTCATTTTCTTGGTTTGTACTGCCAGTTCGGCCATATCCTCGTCACTGCAACCCGGATGGCTTGATATAAAGTACGGTATTAACTGCTGATTAAGCCCACTTTCAGCATTGATTCTGTCAAACTGTGCTTTGAACTTTCCAAAACAGCCGAACGATGGCTTACGCATCAGGTTTAGTACATGAGTAGACGTATGTTCGGGAGCAACTTTCAATCTGCCTGATACGTGCTTTGTAATCAATTCTTTGGTGTATTCAACATTACTTTTGTTGATTCCGGTGTCTTTACTCTCATGCAATAACATGTCGTATCTTACTCCGCTTCCAATGAACGATTTTTTTACTTCGGGAATTTTATCCACAGCACGGTAAACCTCCAATAAAGGAGCATGATTTGCATTCAGATTATTACAAACGACGGGGAAAATGCAAGACGGTTTCTTACATTTTTCGCAGATTTTCAGGTCTTTTCCCTGCATGGCATACATATTAGCCGATGGGCCTCCCAAATCGCTCAGATACCCCTTGAAATCGTCCATTTGGGTAATTTTCTTTACTTCGTCCACAATGGACTGTTTGGAACGTGATGCTATGAATTTGCCCTGATGTGCCGATATAGTACAAAATGCGCACCCCCCGAAACAGCCTCGATGCAGATTGACAGAGAATTTTATCATCTCGTAGGCGGGGATTGTTTTACCTCTGTATTTAGGGTGGGGCATTCGTGTATAAGGTAAGGCAAACGAAGCATCCATTTCTTGCTCAGTAAGCGGGTGGAATGGAGGATTTACCACTACCCACTTGTCGCCTGTTTTTTGTATTAAACGTGCAGCGTTGTATTTGTTGGATTCCTCTTCTATAAACTTGAAATTAGAGGCATATTTTTTCTTATCCTTCAAGCATACTTCGTGCGGAACTAAGGTTATGTCGTTCCAAATACTCTGCGGCGGCGTTTTAGCAGATAAAAAAACTGTTTGAGGAATATCGTCCAAATCGGAGAGTTTCTGTCCTTCCCGTAGATTTTTCACCAGTTCTTTGAGCGGTTTCTCACCCATTCCGTAAATGAGTAAATCGGCTTTTGAGTCAATAAGTATGCTTGGCATAAGTTTATCCGACCAATAGTCGTAGTGAGTAACACGGCGAAGCGAGGCTTCTATTCCACCAATAACCAGCGGGACATCAGGATAGAGCCTTTTTAATATATTGCAATAGGTTATAGTGGTGTAATCGGGACGCATTTTTGCCCTTCCATCGGGCGAGTAAGCATCGTCAGAACGCAGGCGTTTATTAGCAGTATAGTGGTTTACCATCGAATCCATATTGCCTGCCGACACTGCAAAAAACAAGCGCGGACGCCCCATTTTCTTAAAGTCGCGCAAATCGTCCTGCCAGTTGGGTTGCGGTACAATGGCTACTCGTAATCCTTCGGCTTCCAGCGTACGCCCGATAACAGCGTTGGCAAAAGATGGATGGTCAACATAGGCATCGCCGGTAAACAGGACAACATCTACCTCGTCCCAACCACGCAGTTCCAACTCCTTTTTTGTAGTAGGAAGAAAATCAGTTAATTGATATTTTCGGCTTTCCATTTTATTACTTTACCTGATTTTTTTTAGTTGTATGTGTTTTAAAAAGTATACTGATGTAATCGTTTGAATATCAACGCAAAAACCTTATTTTCAGAAACAAACCTTAGTAATAAGGATAAATCGACTATATCTACCTTATTAGCTTATTAAACTATCTGATAAATAAGCTAATAAGGTTGAGTTTTAGAGGTATCAATGTTACTAAGGTTTGTTTCCGAAAATAAAGTTTTTTGTATTGATAAACAAATGTTTACAGCTATATGCTTTTTAAGACATATCCTTTTTTTGCTTAAATAGTTATTTGAAACGAAACAAATTACCTTGTTTCCGAATAGAAACACATAGTCCGAATGAATTGCCGCCGTTAACTACCGCATTTCTTTCTACTACAGGTGTTTTTCCAAAATCGGCAGCTAATGAGCAAGCTGCTTCTATATTACAGAGCTTAGGAAACACTTTATTCACTTCGAGCAAGATAGAGGTGCATTTCATTGTTTCGCCAAAAACACTGCTGTAGGTGCCGTAACTTTTGCTTACCGATGTAAAAAAACGATAACGATAACCGAATATATCGCCGTTTATACCCACGTGATGAACATTTACACGGTTGTTGTAGGGGTAATATGAGCCATTCTCACGTTTAGCCGGAGGAGTAATGAAAGGGGTGCCTATAGTACGTGAAAAATAAGTCCATCCCGACTGATAAATGCTATTACTAAAATAGCTGTCGTTACCTCCGAAAACCATACCATCCTTATCATGATAAGGCCCGGATTGGTCGGTTGTATTCAGATATTCATATAAAACTCCCGATACGTACGGAAGTTTGTTATTTCTGATCGATATTCCCCACAAACCATCATGTACATTCATCGATTTGTACATTCGTTTCACAGGACCATCTTCGTATATGTTCTGCCAGTAAGCACTTATCTTAAAGTCAGATATTTTTACATCCAACTGCAAACTTTTTGAAATAATATGGTTGCCTTGTGCATTGTTCAGGTCGTTGGGGTTTGCTTCATCTTGCCCTTCTTTGCCAAAAAAGATACGGATAAAATCCTGCATATCGTTGGCAAGTTTTCCAAGTGTAGGGTGTGTACCTCCCCACTGCACTGCATGGTTCAGCCCGTAATGGATGTTGACAGGTAAATCGCCCCCTAATTTCACATAAGCATATTTATGATGCAGAAAGGCATTATCTACAAATCGTGGGTCGTTTAGCCACCCATGTACAATAGCACCCTTTATCTGGATGTAATTTCGTGTAAAAGGAATTCCTGTATATTGTTCTATTCCGGCTGTGATTTTTGGCATCGGGCGTGAGTTGTTCGAAAACAGAAGCCCACCGCTTGACAGGATAGAATCCTGACAGCCGAGGTTTTCCTCACGTGCGCCTACAACCAAATCAAGAAATCCCCATGCCCTTATTTTTCCATAATATTCCTGCAAGTAAGTTCCGCTTCCGTATTTGTCAAAACGTTGTTGGACATTAATCTTAAATCCATAATCGAACCAACCTGAGTGACGAAAGTCTTTTCCTATCTCAGCAGAAAGTACAGAAGAAAATGGTGAAGAAGAATAAATTCCATAGCGATTGGAATATAGCCAAAAAGGTGCAACCTCGCCTGTGGATGCCACTCCCGAAATACCTACACGATAATATATACTATCTTGTGCGGAAATGGAAAATACCGAAGTGAACAGTATAATTAAGAGTATTATTTTTCGTGCGATAAGTGGCATTTTAGAGACAGTCTCGTTTTAAAAAATTAGAGCATTAAAAATCAGGGCTCAAAACACAGTAAGTCATCAAGCAGTTTTTTGTCATTCTCACCCAGTCCGATATATCCTTTATTACCAATGGTAAAAGCGATAGCATTTTCACGTTCCGGAGCAGGAATTCTTCCCTGATTGTACCAAATGTTTTTTTCTATATCGTATTCAATAATATCATTCTTCAAATGCCCCCCCGTTAAAGTGCCCCGAAAAAAACGTCCGGTAGAAACGAATATACGCTTTTTTACACTCAGGGCAACCGGATTTATTCGTCCTTTATCAGGCATGTTTTTTTGTTCTTTCCATGTGTCTGCTTCAGGATAATATATCCACCAGTCGCTTATGTTTTCGGTACAATATCCAGTGCCGAAAAAAACGTTTTCTCCATTTGAACAGGCAACTCCACCAAATCTTGCAACTCCTGGAAAATTATTTAATACAGTCCATTCATTTGTTTCCGGAGTGTACTTGCACCACTCATGCCCGAAACTAAGCCCATGAAATCCCATCCCTACATAGATTTCGCCATCATATATAAAACCGGAACAGGCATCTGTACCTTTTAGGGGAATATCAACTTTCCGTTCCCATATATCGGTTGAGGGGTCATACATCCAAAAATCTTTCAAATACAACGAATCGTTGTATAGGTACATAGAAGACGAAACTGCTAAGGGATAGTACCCCAATCCGGTGTATATTTTACCATTAAGCTCAAAGCTAACAGGCTTTACACGCGGGAATCCCGGACATGAGCTTTTTTTTGTCCATGAGTTTTGCTGGGAATCGTATTGCCAACAATCATTTTTATAAGTTCCCGATGAATTTCGTCCAAATAGCACGTATGCTTTTTCTCCAACACTTACTACGGTCGACGATGAACGTCCGCCATCGGGGAAAGCTGCTTTTTTGCTCCAGTTGAGCGGAGGGTAGGGCGATTCTTCCAACTGATTACTACACGATTGCAATAACAAGCCGATACAAAAGAACAATATGTATTTGAAACACTTCACACTCCTAAATTCTGACCTCGATTCCTCTCTCTTTAAGAAAACGCTTTAGTTCGGGAATACCGATTTCTTTGTAATGAAAAATACTTGCAGCTAAAGCAGCATCGGCTTTTCCTTCTTTAAATACATCAATAAAATGCTCCATTGTTCCGGCTCCTCCGCTTGCAATAACGGGTACGTTTACCGATTCGGACACCGCACGGGTGATATCCAGTGCAAAACCATCTTTCGTACCGTCGTTATTCATTGATGTGAGGAGAATCTCACCTGCTCCAAGTTCTACGGCCTGTTTTGCCCATTCAACGGTTTTAATGTCTGTGGGGATTCGCCCGCCATTCAAGAAAACGTACCATTCGCCATCAATGAACTTGGTATCAATAGCCAAAACCACACATTGACTTCCGAAATTATTTGCCAAATCATATATTAATTGCGGATTACGAACGGCAGAAGTATTTACAGATATCTTGTCGGCACCGCAATCAAGTAGTACAGATACATCTTCGACCGTAGAAATTCCACCACCTACAGTAAAGGGTATGTTGATGTGCTTGGCAATGCGTGTAACTAACTCAGAAAATGTTTTACGCTTTTCGTTGGTTGCTGTGATATCCAAAAATACCAGTTCGTCGGCTCCCATCTGTGCATATAATGAGCCAAGCTCTACCGGGTCGCCTACATCGGTTATATTCTCAAAATTTATCCCTTTTACGGTTTTCCCGTTTTTTATATCCAAGCAGGGAATAATACGTTTTGCAAGCATAGTTATATTATTAAGTATTTAATATATGACTGTTATTGCCGATTTATCTTCGTTCCAATCAGCAAGTTTTACTTTTTGTATTGTGTTTATATGCTCTTTGATGTAAGGATGCTCTACCCGGATATAATTTTCAGTAAAGCCTACCATGTTATCATCGTTTTTCCGGCTTTCCCAAAGTACATAATCGGTTTTCCCGATTTGCTTTTCATAAAAAAGCCTTGTTTTCTTCGCCGAAATTTCATGTAATACTTCGCTTCTTCGTTTCCGTTCGGCAGGCGAAACAACCGGCTCTATTTCCAGCATCTTTGTACCTGCGCGTTCGGAATAGCTAAAAACGTGAAGTTGAGAAATATCCAAAGACTCTATAAAGTTTACAGCCTCCTGAAAATATTTCTCCGTTTCGCCTCTGACACCTACAATTACATCAACTCCGATAAAAGCATCGGGAATGAACTTGTGTATTGTCTGTATTTTCTCTGCAAAAAACTCTGTAGTATACCTACGCTTCATCAATTTTAGCACAGCATTACTGCCTGTCTGTAAGGGTATGTGGAAATGCGGCATAAAATGGCGGCTGTGAGCTAAATATTCAATGAGTTCGTCCGTAAGGAGGTTAGGCTCAATAGATGAAATCCGAAAACGTATATCTTGCGGTAAGGCATCCAATGCTTTTACAAGGTCGATAAACTTTTCGGAGGTCGTTTTTCCGAAATCGCCCGTATTTACGCCCGAAAGCACAATTTCTTTTGCACCTTCGGCTATTGCTTCTTTTGCAGCTTCTACAGTTTCTACGATAGAGGCGTTACGGCTGTGTCCTCGTGCAAAGGGGATGGTACAGTATGTGCAATAATAGTCGCATCCATCCTGCACTTTCAGAAAAAAGCGTGTGCGTCCGTCGCGCGAGCATGCAGGACGAAATTTTTTTGTTTTCAGAATGTCGGAATGAAATATTTCGTCGGAAGAATTTTCCTCTCTTTTTTGTAAATACTCAAGTATATCGAATTTTTCGTTCATTCCCAATACCAAATCCACCCCTTCGATAGCAGCTACTTCGTCCGGTTTAAGCTGGGCATAGCAGCCTGTCACTATTATTACCGCATTCGGGTGCTGACGGTTCAGCCTGTTTATTGCTTGTCGGCATTTATGGTCGGCCGTATCTGTTACCGAGCAAGTGTTGACAATACAGACGTCTGCCTGTTCGCCTGCACGCGCCTTTACAAAGCCTTCGTTGCTAAGCATTTTACCTATGGACGATGTTTCGGCAAAATTCAATTTACAACCAAGGGTATGGTAGTGAACTTTTTTATTATGGAATAATGAATTGTCAATCATTGGTTTTTAGCGAAAAAAGCTATCGGAATAAGACTTGTAACTAATTAGTTGTAATGGTTTTATCAGTCTATCTCAAAATTAAGGCCTGTTCTGAGTTTTATCAGAGCGGGATTTTGAGCCGCCATCTGTTTATATTTATCTTCGGGTGACAGGATTTTATACGATTCTATTGTTTCGTTCATATTAATAATCATATCAATGTACGAATTTTTAAGATTTGAACGTAAGTAGTTAAGAATATCTCTCTTAAATCCGTTTACTTCTTTTTCCTGCATCGAATTTGAAATCCACACTTCGAAAGTAGGAGTGTCGGGTATTCTTTTGGGTAAATTACTGTTGATATAGCTTATAAGGCGTTTTTCGTCAGGAATAGTATCTGCAAAACTTAGCCATACTTTGGTTAAATCTTCGTCAGTAAAATCGTTGTTTAGTGTTTCAGTAGCCTCAGCTTTGGCGTACGTCTCCTGAGGGGCTGCAACTACTTTAGCCGTAATTGAGATACTCGGAGGGAGTTGTTGTGCTTTTGGAGCGGATTTCTCCTGTTTTGGTACACTTTCTACACGGGGAATAACAGTATTATTAGGCATTGAAACAGGTGCTTGTACTGTCTTTTCCTCTTGTTTTTGTTCGGGCCGGATTGTCGTTTTTGGTGTGTCAGTAGAAGATGCTTCCACCGCTATTTTTTGCAGTGGAATAGGGTTTTCCTCACTCAGTTGTTTTTTTTTTTCGTTCGTCAACTGGCTTAAACGAATCAGAGCTAACTCTACTAACAAGCGTTTATTCTTACTTATCCGGTAATTCAGGTCGCAATCATTTGTTATTTTCAATGCCTGAAAAAGAAAATCTGTAGGGCAATCCTGAGCTTGTTTTTTGTAACGTTCGCGAATATCTGCGCCTACTTCGAGCAGCGATATGGTTTGAGGGTCTTTACATACCAACACATCACGTAGGTGTGTGCTTAGCCCTCCGATAAAATGGTGAGCGTCGAAACCTTTATCCAAAATCTCGTTGAATATCAGCAAAGCTTTACTTACTTCGTTTTTCAGGAAAGCATCTACCAGTTGAAAATAATACTCATAATCAAGCACATTCAGGTTGGTAATAACATCCTGATAAGTAATTTTATTACCGCTGAAACTTACAATCTGGTCGAATATTGAAAGCGCATCGCGCATTCCACCGTCGCTTTTCTGTGCAATGATAGTCAATGCATTCTCGTCAGCGTCAACACCTTCTTGGCTTGCTACATATTTCAGATGGTCTACCGTGTCGGCTATAGTGATGCGGTTGAAATCGTATATCTGCGTACGCGAAAGTATAGTAGGTATAATCTTATGCTTTTCGGTTGTTGCCAATATGAAAATAGCGTGTGCCGGCGGTTCTTCAAGTGTTTTCAGAAAAGCATTGAACGCGCCTTGCGAAAGCATGTGAACCTCATCGATGATATAGACACTATATTTGCCGATTTGAGGCGGGATGCGTACCTGGTCAATCAAGTTACGAATATCGTCTACACCGTTATTGGATGCAGCGTCGAGCTCATGTATGTTGTACGAGCGTCCTTCGTTGAAAGCTACGCACGATTCACATTGGTTGCAGGCTTCGAACTCGCTTGTTAAATTCTGACAATTTATAATTTTAGCAAATATGCGGGCACAAGTGGTTTTTCCCACGCCACGAGGACCACAGAACAAATAAGCATGCGCAAGGTGATTATTGGTAATCGCATTTTTAAGTGTTGTGGTTAATGAAGATTGCCCCACAACCGAATTGAAGGTAGAAGGACGGTATTTGCGTGCTGATACTATAAAGTTATCCATGAATTGCCATTTTTAAAAGAGATGTATATTTACTGTAACAATGTTATTTGATGTATAAAAACCATGCCAAATGTATTGCTGTATGTTGTGTTGTAAATATGCATATTAAGATTGCAAATATAATGAAATTTACTTGTAGTTTTTCAACAAAAAAATAATTTTTAAAAAATCGTTGATAACGGAAAAAATACGTATTTTTGTCGTTTAAAAGTAAGGAGAAAATGTCTTTTGTCAAAAAAATATGGGCTACGATTAAACCAATAGTATTAAATAAATACCTGTTGGCACTTGTTATATTTGTTGTTTTTGTTATGTTTTTCGACAACCATAATATGATAAAACGCTGGAAAATAGACCGGAATGTAAAACAGTTGGAAAAAGAAATATCATATTATAAAGGTGAAATAGAAAAAAGCAAGGAGAAAATGGACGAATTACAATCGAGTGATGAAAACCTTGAAAAATTTGCAAGGGAACAATACTTGATGAAAAAAGAAAACGAAGATATATTTATAATCGAAGAATAAAATCCGTTAACATCTTTCTCGGCAAACAGTACAGTTTTATGGCACAAAAAAACAATATCACCCAAGTTATTTTCATTATAGGCGGCATTCTTACTATCATTGGTGCTATATTGCAAATAATCAATTATGTATATGCTCCTTTTGTTTTTTCCGGAGGTGGTTTGTTATTGGTATATTGCCATGTGATGAACTCGTTTGCACAAAAAGAAGACGATTTTCGCTCCCGCAGGTTATCACGTATCGGATTTATTTCCAGTTTGCTTCTGATTCTTTCGGCTTACTTAATGTTTACTGGCTCTAATTCGTGGGTTGTTTTCCTGCTAATTTATGCTGCTATATCGCTGTTCTTATCTTTCAGAGCAGGATAAACTGATATTGTATTACCGGATTTAAAGAGCAAAATAGACTCGATTTTATTCATATTCATTAATTAACGCTGATGCGTTAAAATAGCTTTTTGTTTTTGCCAATTGAAGAGTAATATCCGGTTGCTCCGGAGGAGCAAAAGTTTGGTAACAATACGCAATAATGGGCAACATTCGTGCCGTAGGCACGAAACTTTCGCAGCAAGTAGCATATACCTACGGCACGCGGGTAGAAGGCTAAAAACAGTCATTACCAAGCTGTCATCCCGATGGGACTTTTAAATGTCAAAGTGAAAATTCAATACTTTTCTAACACCCTCCTTGTTTTTTGCATGAAATTTGTTTTTCTTTATAGTAAGGATTTAGATTTTAGGCAAACAAATAAAACATTCTTTTTTGGAATCCCGTAAAATAATACATATTGATATGGATGCTTTTTACGCATCTATTGAACAACGTGATTACCCTCAATATAAGGGTAAACCACTGGCTGTAGGCTATTCGGGCGATAGGGGCGTAGTGGCTGCTGCAAGCTACGAGGCACGTAAATATGGTGTTCACTCGGCAATGGCATCTAAAACAGCTAAAAGAAAATGTCCTCATCTTATCTTTTTGCCGGCTCGATTTGGTGTGTACAAAGAAGTTTCGAGGCAAATAAGGGATATCTTTTTCGATTACACCGATTTAGTAGAGCCGTTGTCATTAGATGAGGCTTTTTTGGATGTGACAAATAATCACAAGCAAATAGCTTCGGCTACGCAGATAGCGCAGGAAATAAAAGAGCGTATTTATCAAGAAACCTCACTTACTGCATCGGCCGGAGTTTCATTCAATAAATTTCTTGCAAAGATAGCATCCGATCAGAATAAACCTGATGGATTATATGTTATCCGTCCACGCGATGCGGAAGATTTCCTCGCAAAACTCCCTATCGAACGGTTCTTTGGTGTAGGTAAGGTAACTGCCGAAAAAATGCACCGCATGGGTGTAAATACCGGGGCCGACCTTCGCACAAAGAGCGAAGCGGAACTTGTAAATGCTTTTGGCAAGGCAGGACACGTTTATTATCTGAATGTGCGAGCTATCGACGAGCGAGCTGTTGAGCCTAACCGTATAAGGAAATCAATTGGGGCGGAAAATACATTTGCTACTGATATTGGCACCTACGGTGAGCTTGAAGGCATTTTAAAAGAATTGTCAGAAGATGTGTTTAATAAAGTGAGTAAAAACTCATTTACCGGTCGTACTGTTACCATAAAAATAAAGTATGCTGATTTCAAGGTTATCAGCCGTAGTAAAACTTTATCTAAAACAATTGACAAGCAGGAAGTGTTATTTGATACAGGCAGAGAGTTATTACATAATGTAGATATATCGCCAACGGTACGTTTGTTGGGTATCAGTGTAAAAAAGCCCGATTCGG
Organism: Paludibacter sp. 221; assembly: GCF_010501035.1. Lineage (GTDB taxonomy): Bacteria > Bacteroidota > Bacteroidia > Bacteroidales > Paludibacteraceae > QVMH01. Next base: position 4,055 of record NZ_QVMH01000055.1, on the reverse strand, counting down.
ACGAATGGAAAGAAGGTTTGCAACTGGAGATTGATTTTGAAAATTGTTAGATTTTACCTCTGTCTCGAAAAACGTTAATTCCTTACATTGAACAACCCGAAAAATATCTGTATCTTTGCATATTAGTAGCGGATCGGTCTGTCGCTTCTTTATTTTTAAAGAGGAGGAAAGTCCGGGCAACACAGAGCACCATACTTCCTAACGGGAAGCTGTTTGTGAAGGCAGAGTAGTGTAACAGAAAATAACCGCTCCGGTTTTTTGGCCGGAGTAAGGGTGAAAAGGTGAGGTAAGAGCTCACCGGTCCTGATGGCAACATCAGGAGCCGTACGCCTTATGGGTTGCAAGATCATGTATACCGGCGCATGTAGGATGGCTCGTCCGATGCCGGGGGGTAGATTGCTTGAGGTGGGTGGCGACACTCATCCCAGATAAATGACAGACGCTTTGTGAAAACAAAGTACAGAACCCGGCTTACAGATCCGCTACTTTTTTAAAACAACTAACTGCTTAATCATGTCGAATATCTCTGATTTTTTTATTCGTGTTTATAATTTCATACGGCACGATATATGGAGGATAACGGGTAACGAGCTATCGCGCTCAAAAAAAGTTTTATACAACAGTATTAAGACGCTCGTTCTTGCTATAAGAGGCTTCATATCCGACGATTTGAATATAAAAGCATCGGCACTTACATATTCCATCCTGTTTGCAATAGTACCTATTATCGCACTGTTTATATCCATAGCCCGAGGTTTTGGTATCGAGGGGATGGTTGAAGGATTGCTTCAGGGGAGCTATATTGATAAAATGAATATGACTCCCATGGTAATGGATTTTGTTGAGCGTTATCTGGATACAGCCAAAGGAGGTATCTTTATCGGAATTGGTATCATTATATTGTTGTGGTCGGTTGTAAATTTCTTTCGTCAGGCCGAGAACGCTTTTAACGACATCTGGCAGGTAAAAAAATCACGTTCTATCATCCGCCAGTTTACCACTTATTTTTCAATCATACTTCTTATTCCTATCCTTATTGTTGCTTCGAGCGGACTTTCTATTTATATAAATTCAACTATCTCCAACTCGTTCTTGTACGATATAATAAGCCCGCTTGTACGTATTTTGGTCAAAATATCCCCGTTTTTTATAAACTGGCTCGTATTTACCATCTTGTACATGGCTATACCCAATACTCGTGTTAAATTTGGAAATGCTTTGGTTGCAGGTATTATTGCGGGTACGGTTTTCCAGTTGTTCCAGATGCTATACATCAGCGGGCAGATAAATTTATCCCGTTACAATGCCGTATATGGGGGATTTGCTGCCATTCCGTTGTTGCTGTTATGGATAAGAATATCGTGTCTTATCATTTTATTTGGAGCAGAGCTATCTTATGCAGCCCAGAATATTCATAATTTTGAATACGAAACTGATACCAAAACAATTAGCATCCGCTATCGTAATTTTCTACTGCTTTATATAACTTATTTGATTGTTAAGCAATTCGAGTTTAAAAAGCCCCCGTTAACATCGGAAGAAATATCAACACGTAATAACCTTCCCATCCGCTTAGTAAACCAACTAATATCCAAACTGGTGGAAGCGTCTGTTCTGATTGAGGTTTACAATGAATCGAACAAAAGTAAAAGTTACCAACCCGCTATTGACATAAATCAGTTAACAGCAGGTTTCTTGTTCGACCGACTGGAGACTCATGGCTCAGAGTTGTTCTTGAAAAATGATAATCCGGCAATGGAAAAATTCTGGGAAAAAACATTGTATCTGCGCGAACATAATAAGTCCGAAGCAGATAAGATTTTGATAAAAGATATTTGTTAAGCTAACGGAACATTGTTTTGTTTTTCATATCTATAAAAGTATGCATAAAAGGCTCACATTTTTATTTTTGCTCATTTCCATTACAAGTATATATGCACAACATCCCAAGCGGGAGTTGCGGGGCGTATGGATTGCTACGGTAAATAATATCGACTGGCCCAGCCGCCAGTGGCTCAGTACCGACGAGCAGAAACAGGAAATGATAGCCATGCTTGACAAATTCAAGCAAAACAATATCAATGCGGTTATTTTTCAGGTACGCCCTACTGCCGATGCACTTTATTTCTCTAAGTATGAGCCTTGGTCGCATTGGCTTACAGGTAAGCAGGGTGTTCGTCCTTCTCCTTATTATGACCCTTTGGAATTTCTTATTCAAGAGGCACATAAGCGTTTTATGGAAGTACACGTGTGGCTGAATCCGTACCGCGTGACAAACAATGATAATTGCGAATTGCTACATAAAGACCATTTGTTTTTTAAGAATAATGATTTATTCGTAAAATATGGTAATTGCTATTATTTCGACCCCGGGTTGGATGCTACAAGAGAATATCTTAACCTGGTGGTAAAAGATATTGTAGAGCGGTATGATATGGATGCAATCCATTTTGATGACTATTTTTACCCATACAAAATAAACGGGGAAGATTTTCCCGACCAGAAAACATTCGAAAATAACTCGCGTGGTTTTAAGCCCGGACAAAAAGCTGATTGGAGGAGAAACAATGTAGATATGATTATTTCCGAGCTGCAATACACCATAAAGTCGGTAAAGCCCTGGGTGGAGTTTGGAGTAAGCCCTTTTGGTGTATGGCGCAACAGCACCAGCGACCGTCGTGGCTCAGCCACAAAGGCCGGTATACAAAATTATGACGACTTGTACGCCGATATTTTAAAATGGCTTCGCGAAGGCTATATCGACTATGTAATGCCACAGCTTTACTGGGAAATAGGACGTTCTGACGCTAATTATGACATATTGCTGAAATGGTGGAGCCGCAATTCGTACAGAAAAAACTTATATATAGGACTGGCCGCATATAAATCGGGAGATGCATCGCACCCGGCTGCTTGGAGTAATGGGAACGAGCTAATCCGGCAAATAAAGCTAAACAGGAAAAACGCCGAAGTAGATGGCGCAGCTTTTTACAATGCAAGCAACTTTCTTAGTAATAAAATGGGACTGAACGACAGTTTGCAAAATAATTATTACAAGTATCCGGCACTTTGTCCTGTCAACCGTAATATTCAAGGAAAGCCTGCTATGCAACCACAGAATATAAATATATTGAAAGATGGTGACAATACTTTCATCGTTTGGGATAAAATAGACGAAAAGGGTGGGGACGAAGTAATGTGTTACATGGTATATGCATTCAAAGGGAAGCATATTGGTGATTTGGACAATCCGGCAAATATACTGTTACAGACAAAAAATAATTATCTAAACCTGAAAGATGTTTCGGGATGGGATTTAAGTGGTAACTACACATTTGTAGTTACTTCGGTAAACAGGTACAAGCATGAGAGTGTACCAACTCATGCTGTAACCCGAAAACTATAAAGTGAGTAGATTTTTTATGCAAATTTGCTTTTTTTCATCCACCAACGTTGTAGATAATGATCGACGGAGTATTTTCCTGCTCCTGTGAGTATTAATACAACATACATTAAAAGATAAAGTACTGAAAGTTCTTTTACTGCAAAAGGGTCGCCTCCGTGCACTACAAATCCGGCAACTATCATTCCGAACATCAAAGGGATTGTGGCTAAACGGGTAAATAATCCTAATATAATCAAAATGGAACACCCAAATTCGGCAAGGATAATAAGAGTAAGCGAAAAAGAAGAACCTAACCCGATAGGGTCGGGAAAAGCCAGTTTCAACGTTTCATAATTAGCTATCTTTTGCAATCCGTGTGTAAGCATCAAGATACCAACAGCTAAACGAAAAATAAGCAAGCCGAAGTCGTTTGCATTAACGTTTTTTTTACCTAATGTTATCAAAATAAAATTGTTCAATTTGCGGTTCATAGTTTTAGTTGTTTAAAATTATATTAAGATAACAAAGAAGAAACAGAATATGTTTAACTTAATGTAATTAATTTACCCCTGAGTATATAGGGCTATTCAGTAAATAGTTTCAAAATAGCATGAGCAGATAACAGGCTCATGCTCTTTTTGTTTTTCTAGCCTATTTTTTTCTTTAGCTC
>NZ_QVMH01000054.1 GCF_010501035.1 Paludibacter sp. 221 | reverse complement strand
TTCCGACAGACTTTAGTTTTGTTCTGTCTTTTTCAATTTTCGTTTTTCATTTTTAATGCAACTGCGCAAGTAACTATCGGAGCTGACAAAGCACCCGAAACATTCTCGGCTTTAGAGGTAGTAAGTACTACAGGCGGTTTACGCTTGCCTCAGTTGACTACCGACCAGCGTAACAAATTATCGGTAAGTGGTGAGGATTTAGCCGAAGGACTTACTATTTACAACATTACTACTAAATGTACCGACACATGGAACGGTACTGCTTGGGTATCCGATTGTAGTGGTGGTAGCAACAATTTAGTTATTACTACCCAGCCCCGTGCTTTCAACTGGCGTGAAACTGCGACAGCAGGTAATCTGTCGGGTATTGGTGGCGAATCGGCTACTATCAGCGTAACGGCTACCGGAATAGCTCCTCTTGCTTACCAATGGTACGAAGTGACAGCTAATACCAATGCTGCTCCTGCTCCTATAACCGGTGAAACAGCAGCAACTTTTACTCCCGACTTATCAGCTTTGGGCATGCGCCGTTACTATTGCCAAGTTACTGATGCTAATGGCAACAGCATAAATAGCGACATAGCCGAAGTAGCAGTAGGCTGTGGTGCTAAAACAGTAGCAGGTGGTTGGAGCAAATTTATGTGTTATAATTTGGGAGCTACTGTTACAACTATTGCAGATCAGAAAACAACTTCAAGTGTTGTATATAGTTTCAGCAGTGGTACAACTCCCGAAAATATGAAGACTTCTGATGTTTACGGTGACTTGTACCAATGGGGGCGTGTTCGCGATGGTCACGAAAAGCGTACAAGCGGAACCAGTACTACTATTCTTACTACAGCAAATACTGGTGGTACAGCTACTAACGGTGAAAGTACTAATGCTACTACAAAAACATTTATTCTTGCTTCTGATTATCCGCACAACTGGACATCAGCTACAACCGCAGACTTGAACTGGCGTAACCAAAAAAACGCAACTTACGACCCATGTCCTGCCGGATGGCGTGTTCCCACTCAAAGTGAATGGGGAGATATCTTCCGTGGTGGTTCAGCCCCCGGTGCTTCGAGCACTGCTGTAGCTAATACTTGGACATGGCATGCAGCTGCTAATGGGACTGCCGGTTACGAAATCAAGCCTGACGGCGAAACTACTACGCTCTTTTTACCCGCCGCTGGTCTTCGTAGTTACAGTAGCGGTGAACTCTACTATGTAGGTACAGGCGGACGTTACTGGAGTGGTAGTCTTAGCAGTATATATTCGTTCCTCTTAAACTTCAGCAATGGTACCGTGTACCCAGCGACCAATAACGGTCGTGCGTACGGCTTAAGTGTACGGTGTATTGCAGAATTATAATGTTTGGATGTGTTTAAATGTCCAAAAGCCCCGATTTAATAAAAATACCCTCGCTACAATATGCTGTAACGAGGGTGTTTTGCTGTTTTTTAGACTTTTTTGGGACAGTTCCTTTTATTCTTGGTCTGTTTTAGTAAAGTCTTCTTATATCACTCCTTGAGCCATCATTGCTTTTGCTACCTTCATAAATCCGGCTATGTTAGCACCTTTTACATAATTAACGTAGCCATCGGCTTCGGTGCCATATTTTACACAAGACTCGTGAATAGCAGCCATAATATCTTTTAGTTTTTGGTCAACTTCTTCTTTTGACCAACTAAGTTTTATTGAGTTCTGAGTCATTTCCAAGCCTGATACAGAAACTCCACCGGCGTTTGCTGCCTTACCGGGAGCATACAGGATTTTGTTTTTCAGGAATACCTCTATAGCCTCAGGTGTCGAAGGCATGTTTGCTCCTTCCGAAACGGCCATACAGCCATTTTTAACCAGCGCAGCAGCGTCGTCGCCATTCAGTTCGTTCTGTGTAGCCGATGGTAATGCTATAGTGCATTTTTCGGCCCAAGGGCGTCCGCCTTCTACGTATTTGCAACCGTATTTATCAGCATATTCCTTAATACGTCCGCGGTATACGTTTTTCAGCTCGAATACATATTTCAGCTTTTCAGCGTCAATACCATCTGCATCGTAGATATAGCCGTTACTGTCTGACAATGTGATAACTTTGCCTCCAAGTTCCAATACTTTTTCGGCAGTGTAGGTAGCTACGTTTCCTGAGCCCGATATTGCAACTACCTGACCTTTCAGGTCGGTAATGCCTTTTCGTTTCAGCATATTCATCAGGAAATAGATATTGCCATATCCTGTGGCTTCGGGGCGGATAAGCGACCCGCCAAATTCGATACTTTTTCCGGTAAGGGTACCTGTGTTTTCGCGAGCCAGTTTTTTGTACATGCCATACATATAACCTACTTCGCGTCCGCCTACTCCTATATCGCCTGCAGGTACGTCGGTTTCAGGACCAATGTGTCTCCACAGCTCGATCATGAATGCCTGACAGAAACGCATGATTTCCGCGTTCGATTTTCCTTTAGGATTAAAGTCCGAACCTCCTTTACCTCCACCCATAGGCAGTGTGGTTAGTGAGTTTTTGAAAGTTTGTTCGAAAGCCAAGAATTTAAGTATAGAAAGATTTACGGATGCGTGGAAACGTAACCCGCCTTTATATGGGCCTATTGCATTATTATGTTGTACGCGGTATCCCATGTTTGTTTGTACGTTTCCTTTGTCGTCGACCCATGTGATACGGAAAGAAAAAATACGGTCGGGAATACAAATGCGTTCGATTAAGTTTTGTTTTTCAAATTCAGGGTGAGCGTTGTACACTTCTTCAATAGATTCTAATACCTCAGTTACTGCTTGATGATATTCCACCTCATTTGGAAATCTTCTTTTCAAATTGTCAAGAACTTGTTCAACTTTCATTGCTTATTGTTTTTTAGTTTAAAATTCAATTCGAGTGCAAATGTAATCATTTTATATGTAAAATCAATGATTGTTTTACAAAAATCTTGATTTTTTGATAAAAGTATTATGTTTTGATAATAAAAAAACTAAAAATGAAACTTAATTCTATTTTTATTCATTTTGATTAATGTTATGAAAAATGATAATAAGACGTCAAAAAGGAAAAATACAGCAGAAGACACCCAGACAAGATATTTGCACCCCGATAAAGCAACATTACGATGGGAGTATAACGGCTTTAAGTTCGCTTTACCCCTAAACTTTTTCGATATTTATAAAAAACAAGGATTGAATAACGAAACAAGAATCAAGTCAACAGATACGAGATTCTGAGTGTGCGATGGGCGTTTTATAATAGTATACAGGTGAATATTGATTTTTCGATTCTTAGTAACTGTTACTTACCATCTCGTAGAGACGGAAGTTTGGTAATAGCCTGCATTACATACCATCTGCGTGCCGTAGGTACGCTGCATGCGATACAGGTTTCGTACCTGCGGCACGAATAATACCCGTAGCAGGATACACTCTCTGTTACCAAACTTATGCTCTTACGGAGCTTGAAGTGCCACACGATACAATTGTGTGGCAGCAAAGGGGTTTGCAAACAAAGGAGGGTTTACGCCCTTACCGCACAACGGCTTCATGCCGCTTGTCGGATAGCTTGCCGCCTACTGCGGGAGCACTGCAAAAAGAAACGGACGAATCGGCGCAAGCCATAGACTTGCGCCAAGCAAAAGATAAATAAGGGAATAAGGTAGGGGAATAATTCTGTTACTGTTACTAAGATTAAATCCCCAAAATAAGGTTTATTACGCTGATAAATAAATATTTATAACAGCATACTTTTTAAAATACTACCGATATTTTTTATACTTACTGTCTTTTTAGATTACGGCACAGCAGTCGCTAATGTTCCGTCATTCAAAAAAGCAAAAAAAGCATTTTTGTACTCATAAACATATAATTCTTGCTCCTCTATAATTTCGGTTGAAATAAATTTTACATTACTATGGCAGATATCTTTAAATTCACGTAACGTAATCTTATCTTTATAATACAGAACGGAAACAATCTTAAAGTTATAACAACCATATTTTAGAGAAAATCTGTCAAGATACTCATTTTCAAAACCATCTGGAATATTGTATAGTGCTTCGCATTGTACATTTAACTCATTTTTAATCTGTTCTTCATCTTTACCCCAATATTCTTGAGCAAATAACTTCATTATTTTAAAATAATCTGGATTTTGTTCCATAAACTCTTTAGCAGAACTATTATAACCATCTGACGATTCAAATTTACATAAATAACCCTCTTTAAAATATAAATTATACTTGAAGTTATTGCATATCAACATAGTGTCTTTACTATTTATGTTATATGGTATTTTAAGAGCTTCAGCCAGAAACTCTATACTTAAATTTTTCCGCTCAATCCCTTCTTTCAAATCCTCTTCTCTGCTATATGTTGAATATACGTTAGAAAAATCAAAATTCGACAAATATACCTTCACTTCTTGTTCTCTAACATCCAATACATTATTCTCAGTAAATACACAGATAATATCAGTCGTTAAGTTCTTGAAACACACAAGTCTAATATCACTTTCTTTTTCGCTATTAGAATATGTATAATACATATTACTTTCATAACCAAGTGTTTTTAAAATATTATTGAGTGAGCCTTTCAATTCTTCTGTTTGTTTAATATATCCCTTGTCTGTTTTAATGAATATAGCTGCATTGATATTTGTTCCTACTAAAATCATCAATATTAATAAGTTACGTTTTTTCATACCAAAATTATTTAATTTTTTCATACCATTTATTTTAACACTGCTTTTTGACTGCTCATCAAACTTACCGATAAAACCATAGGGCTTTGAATGCAAATACGGCAAATGTATTTCAAATCTTCATTCACTTTATAAATCTTCTAGCCAAGATTAAGAAAAATTCAGAATGCTATAATTTTACTTTGATTATAACAGCTTGAATATCAGTGAATTATTATAATAATAGCCTAATAAGTACTTAGAAATATGTATACCTTTTGTAACATTTTAGAAACTGGGTGAAAAACGAGAAATCATTTAAGCTTGATTGGGTCAAAGCCCTGCCCCCACACTCCGCGCACAACGCTTTGGGATATAAAGGCATTTTCATCAATCGACTTTATCATGCGGAATATTGTAGCCGCTTCGCTTCGTTTGGCTAAAAGAACAATAACCTTAGAAGGCTCTTTGGAATACCAACCCATGCCGTCGAGTATGGTACACCCGCGATTTAGCTCTTTATTTATAGCATCTGCAATAATTTCATATTTCTTTGAGAAAATAAGAAATTGTACCGACTGCCGGAAGCCGTTTATAACAAGGTCTATCGTATAGGTCATTACTCCCATTACAATCAGCCCGTGTACAATCTTTATAAAATCGTGAAAGACAAAGTAGGAGCAACAAATGATGATGAAGTCGCAAAACATCATGCCTCGTCCGAATGCTATATTCTTATACTTGTTGATAATTGCAACAACGACATCGGTGCCTCCTGTACTTCCGTTTGCATTAAATACAAAGCCAATGCCTGCACCGCACATCATGCCGCCGATGAGGGCAGACATAAGTGGCTCATTTTCGACTATGGGTTTTGTTATGATTTTCTGCATTAAAGTAAGCAGAAACGTCAGCACCAGTACGCTGTATATTGTTTTTATCAGAAATTTGAAGCCCAAAACTTTCAATGCGACTATTAAAAGGATAGCATTAACAGCAAAATAGGTGTATTGTATCGGGATACTACCGCCTGTGGCATATTCTACTAAAAGTGAAATGCCGGTAAGGCCACCGGTGACAACGCCAACCGGGCGTATGAAGCCGATTAGCCCGACGGCATAAGCCAGCAGTCCTATCGTGATATTAAGATAATCTTTCCAATAAAAAATTTTCAGATATTGTTTTGGTTTCACAGTATGCTTGTTTTTTTTAGAAAACGACATTCACAATTTTACCGGGAACAACAATAATCTTTTTGATAGTTTTTCCATCCAGATACTTTGATGTTTGTTCGTCAGCTAAAGTAGCTTTTTCTACCTCTTCTTTGCTCATGTCGGCCGGAAGCTCCATTGTAAAACGTACTTTCCCGTTGAACGAGATTGGGTATTTCTTTGTAGCCTCTACTAAGTGTTTTTCGTCGTACTTCGGAAACTCTGCATTGCAAACACTTGTATTATATCCAAGAGCATGGTAAAGTTCTTCGCAGATATGCGGGGCAAACGAGGCTAATGTAACCACAAGTGGCTCAAGAATCTCACGTTTGCTGCATTTTAATGCAACTAATTCGTTTACACAAATCATAAAAGCGGAAACGGAAGTGTTGAATGAAAAATTTTCGATATCAAATCCTACTTTTTTAATTGTTTTATGTAGTGTTTTCAGTTCTTCGGCTGTTGCTTTATCATCGCTCACTATGAAGTTTCCTTCTCTGTCGTAAAACAATCCCCAAAGGCGTTTCAAGAAACGGTTGACACCGTCAATCCCGTTTGTATCCCATGGTTTTGATTGCTCCAACGGGCCTAAAAACATTTCGTACAGGCGCAATGTGTCTGCTCCGTAGTTTTCTACTATATCGTCAGGATTTACTACGTTGAACATCGATTTCGACATTTTCTCTACCGCCCAGCCACATATGTATTTCCCGTCTTCCAGAATGAACTCTGCATTGGCAAACTCAGGACGCCATGCTTTGAATTTATCCAAATCCAGTACATCATTGCTTACGATGTTGACATCTACGTGTAAGGGAGTTGTGTCGTATTGGTCTTTTAAGTTTAGCGAAACAAATTTATTTGTATTGGTAATTCGGTAAACAAAGTTGCTGCGCCCCTGAATCATTCCCTGATTTATCAGTTTTTTGAATGGCTCGTCTTCGCAGATGACTCCTAAGTCGAACAGAAATTTATTCCAAAAACGGCTGTAAATCAAGTGCCCTGTTGCATGCTCAGTTCCACCAATATACAAATCTACGTTTTTCCAATATTCGTTCACTTTTTTATCTACCAATGCTTTGTCGTTGTGCGGGTCCATGTAGCGCAAATAGTACGCCGACGACCCTGCGAAACCGGGCATTGTATTTAATTCCAACGGGAATATCGTTTTGTTATCAATTTTGCTTGTCTCAACTACTTTTTTATTTGTTTCGTCCCATGCCCAAACGGTAGCATTGCCTAATGGTGGCTCACCTGTTTCGGTAGGCAGAAATTTAGTCACCTCCGGCAGCTCCAATGGTAAAGATTCTGTTGGAAGCATATAGGGTATTCCGTCTTTGTAGTAGACGGGGAACGGCTCGCCCCAGTAGCGTTGACGGCTAAAGATGGCATCGCGCAGGCGGTAGTTCACTTTTATGCGTCCGATTCCTTTTTCTTCAACATATTCTTTTGCTTTTTTAATTGCCTCAGGGACGCTCAATCCATTCAAAAATCCGGAATTCATCATTACTCCTTCTTTTGCATCAAAACTTTCGTTGCTTATGTCGCAGCCTTCAATCAGCGGTATGATTGGCAGATTAAAATGTTTTGCAAAAGCATAGTCGCGGCTATCGTGTGCCGGAACAGCCATAATAGCTCCTGTGCCGTAACCTGCCAATACGTAATCGCTAATCCATACAGGAATTTCTTCGCCGCTTAAAGGGTTCGCTGCGTATGAACCGGTAAATACACCGGTAACTTTCTTGTCAGTCTGGCGTTCGCGCTCGGTGCGTTTTTTTGTAGCTTCCAGATATTTTGCAACCTCTTCGGCTTGCTCAGGTGTAGTTAGTTGGCAAACGTAGTCGCTTTCGGGTGCAAGCACCATGAAGGTGACGCCAAATACCGTATCGGCTCTTGTGGTAAAAATCTCCAATTCTAAATCGGAGTTTTTTACTTTGAATTTCATTTCGGCACCTTCGCTTCTTCCAATCCAGTTGCGTTGTGTCTCTTTTAGCGATTCTGTCCAGTCTATTCTGTCCAGCCCATCCAAAAGTCGCTGTGCATAGGCTGATACCCGTAAGCACCATTGGCGCATTTTGCGTTGTTCGACAGGAAATCCGCCACGCTCAGACAGGCCGTTGATTACTTCATCGTTTGCTAAAACAGTTCCCAGTTGAGGGCACCAGTTTACCATCGTATCGGCGAGGTAAGCCATACGGTAGTTCATCAGAATTTCCCGCCGTTCTTTTTCTGTTTTAGTATTCCATTCTTCAGCAGTAAATAGTAATTCTTCGGTACAAGCCACATTTAGCCCTTTGCTTCCTTGTTGTTCAAAGCATTCGATTAATTCTGTCATCGGACGGGCTTGTTTTTCATCATAACAATAATATGATTCAAACATTTTGATAAATGTCCATTGAGTCCATTTATAATAGCCGGGGTCGCTGGTACGGATTTCTCTGTCCCAATCAAAAGAGAATCCTATTTTATCCAATTGTTCCCTGTAGCGTTCAATATTTTTATCAGTTGTGATGGCGGGATGTTGCCCTGTTTGTATAGCATACTGCTCAGCAGGCAGTCCATACGCATCATAACCCATTGGGTGGAGTACATTAAATCCTTTCAACCGTTTGTAGCGGCTGTAAATATCGGATGCAATATAACCGAGCGGATGTCCTACGTGTAGCCCTGCCCCTGATGGATAAGGGAACATGTCTAATACGTAATACTTTTCTTTATTTTCTTTAATATCAGTTTTATAGGTGTTGTGCTTTTTCCAATAAGACTGCCACTTCTGTTCGATTTCTTTAAAGTTATATTCCATAACCGTTTTAAAATTAAGGATTTGTATTTTGTGTTTTGTATTTATTTTTCAGTAAGAGTGCAAAGGTAATCAATTTATAGTAAATGATATATTAATCACAAGTAAAACTTTTTTTGATTTTTTCTTCATTTTCTTTTGCGGAATAAAAAAAAACCTTATCTTTGCAACCGCAAAACACAAAGGTGCCATAGCTCAGTTGGTAGAGCAAAGGACTGAAAATCCTTGTGTCCCCGGTTCGATTCCTGGTGGCACCACTTTTAAAAGACTTCAAATTTGGTAAATCCCTGAAAATAAAACATTTCAGGGATTTTCTTTTTCCAAGAAATCCTCCATTTTTAGCAAAATTAGGCAGTTCCCTCGGGCTAAATCGTGGTCATTTTTTTGACCACTAAAAATTGACCACGAATGACACTATAAGTCACTGATTGTCTTATCGTTTAATGCTCTCTATTAGACATGGTTCAAGTATCTTTAAACCATTAATTTATAGAGTATGAGACAGACTTTTAATGTGCTTTTCTTTATCAGAAAGACAAAGTTGAAAAAATCAGGTGAAACACCAATCATGCTGCGCATCACTATTGAAGGGCAGTTAGTAGAGTTACAGCTTAAACGCGACGTAAAACCTAACCTTTGGAATCAACCTAAAGAGCGATGTATGGGTAAAGATGCCGCATCGTTAGAAATTAACCGTTATCTTGAATCGGTAAAACTTCGCTTATTTGAAATCCACCGAAAGATGGAAGAAGAAGGAAAACTAATCAATCCGATAGAAATAAAACGGAAGTTTCTTGGAATGGATGAAGAACACAAAATGTTCTTTCAGGTATTTCAGGAACATAACGACAAGTGTAGAGAGCTAATTGGTAAGGATTATGTCAAAGTTACTATCTCCCGCTTTGACACCTGCTTGAAATATTTCAAAGAAATGGTGCTGAATCAATATCGGGTGAAGGACATTCCGCTTAGAGAAGTCAACCATGCTTTGATACAAGATTATATCCATTTTCTAAAAGTTGAAAAGAATTTATCAGAGAATACACTGATTCGCTACATGAAAGTAATCAAAAAAATCACCAATATGGCACTGGCAAATGAATGGATGACAAAGAATCCATTTGTTAATATCAAATTCCACGAACAGGAAGTACATAAAGAGTTTCTGACTAAAGAAGAATTGGAAATACTTCGCACGAAAGAATTTGATATTCCCCGACTGGATTTGGTGCGGGATGTTTTTCTCTTCCAGTGCTGGACTGGGTTAGCGTTCATAGATGTATCAGAATTGAAAGAAGAACATATTGTTTCTGACAATGAAGGCAATTTGTGGATTCGTAAAAGCAGGCAGAAAACTAAAATCATGTGTAACATCCCGTTGCTTGATATTCCATTGCAGATATTGGAAAAGTACAAAGACCATCCGCTTTGTCAGAAGAAAGGTGTTTTACTTCCGGTAATGAGTAACCAAAAGGTAAATTCTTACCTCAAAGAGATCGCCGATTTCTGTGGGATTAAGAAGCAAATTTCGAGCCATTCTGGCCGACATACATTTTCGACCGTGGTTGCCCTCGCCAACAATGTATCGCTAGAAAACGTGGCGAAAATGCTTGGTCATACCAATACAAAAATGACACAGCGGTATGCGAAAGTGTTGGATCAAAGTATCCTTAGGGATATGCAAGGGGTAAGGGAAAACTTTGCGAAGTAAACAAACGAAAAAACGGCTGATTCATTCCTAAGAATGTTCAGCCGTTTTTTTTATCAACACAATTTTAAGCTATAAGTCTAACTTCATATTATAATTGTAATAGTGCTCCTGCTTAAACTGAACCTCTCCTTCATCCAACTTTTGGAACCCTAACCGGGAATAAAAAGTAACATTTTCAGGCAGTTGAGTTGTTAGTCCGACTATATGACTTTTACCCTTTGCCTGTCTCAATTCATCTAAAGAGTGTGTAATCATAAATGAGCCGATGCCAGTTCCCCGGTATTCTTCCTTTATGGCAACCATCGATAAATAATAATATTCATTTGTCCCCATAGCTTTGGTAAGAAGTTTTTTATTATAAGAATCCATTCCCAACATTTTATGCAAAGTTTGGAAACCAAATTTTGAAACAAATCGAGACAATCCTATCTGTAGGTAATCGCTAAACCTGGCTTTTGCTCCACCGGGAGGTAGCAAGCTAAATACACCTATTATTTTACCAGACTCCTTTTCTTTTACGACTTTTGTGACTGAAATTCTTCGGTTTATCAAAAATAAATTAGTTCTGAATAGCCAGAGTAACCCATCCCGTAATTTCTCTTTCTTCGTAAATATTAAGGCATAAGCAGGGTTCGATTCAAAAGCATCTGTTAATAGAGTGGATACTTTCTCATATTCACTTTTCTGCAGGTTTTCTATCTGAATATCAAAAGGGAGCATATTTTCTGTTTTATCGGACATTTGCAGTTCTGTTTATGACGCAAATTTAAGCAAAACCAACAATAGAATTAATACGCCGGACGAAATCGTTCTTCCAAAACCTTTTTAATATCAGATTCACGAAACAGAACCTTTCCCGGCAACTGGATAAATGGTAAAACGCCATTATTACGATAATCCTGTAGACAGCGGCGGCTTATTTTCAAGATAGAACAAAGCTCTTCACTTGTCAGGTAGCGCTCACCGTCAAATAATGGCTTATGCGTTTCCAAAATGTGTTCAATATAAGGCAGGGCATTATTCAATGCCTGTAATAGTTCTTTGCCATCTTGGTTGGTGTATAGTTGCATGAGATATTATTTTGAGTTGATTTTGCCCTGTTCCAATAAATATTTTACCTCAGATATGCGATAATAAACTTTCTTTCCAAGAGATGAGAATGAGAGTTTTCCACTTTCCCGAAGATACTGCAAACGACGAGGAGATAGATTTAAGATCTCTGCAAGTTCTTTGTTCTCTATCCATTCCTGTTCAATGAACAGTGCATTATCAGAGGGGTGTTTTGGAACTAATGAAGCTATCTGTTCCAGCTTCTTTTTGAAGGAATCAAAGGATTCTTTTTCTACACCTATAATATTCATATTTGTTTGAGTTACTTTGTTTTTCCAACAAATATATATAAGAGATAGAGAGGTTTTCGGAAATAGGTGTCAATGGCATTGCATGGAAGTAGATGGCTTTTTCTCATGACTATTTATAAAAACGGTATTTTTATTCTAAAGAAGAGAATGAAGATATACAGCGACTTCAGCAATTATGAATCTCTTCCATAATTCTCATACAGAATATATCTCAAACATCCGTTTTCAGATGTTGGATATTATGGAACTTGGTGAATTACCCGGAAAAAAAGAGATTGATACAATTCGTGACCAAGCTGGTGGCGAATTAGGAGACCACTCACCCCCTTCTGGCGTTGTCATATGTAAATATATGCTGAATGCGAACCCGTGCATGAAGCCTTATTCTACGTTCAGAAAACTATAAAAAATGATTGGAGCAGAGCTGTGCTGATGAACTCCATTGATTGCGAAAATACAGTTACTTGAAATAAATTACTACCTTTGCATCAGCTAAATAGAATTTATAACGGACTTGTCCGTTTATTAGATATAACATGATGTTCGCTGAATTCTGCCGCAAAAACTGGAAATTTACAAGGCAAGAGGAAAACAGCAATGTTCATGCTATACGTGTATCGTATAGCGTGGGATTGCTTCCGTTTCCTCTTGGGTATTCCAGTACCTTGCGGTGGGACGGTCGTAGGTTCCACGCTTCTTTTTTGCGTGTTATTGACATCAAAAAGTAGAATTAATAATACGTAAAAATAGAAAACATGAAAAAGATTATCCTCTACATCGCTGCGTCTATTGACGGACGAATTGCCGAACCGGACGGTGATATCGAGTGGCTTTCGGAATTTCCCATTACAGAAAAAATGAATTATGGTTATAAAGAATTTATGGCTTCTATTGACACTATCATCATGGGTGGTCGCTCTTGGCGTGAATTATCAAATATGGATGCAATGGGTGCGTATGACGACAAGGCAGTTTATGTAGTTTCCCGCAATGATTGGAGTGAAAAAGGAAATATTAAATTCATTACAGAAAATGTGATTGAACGCATTCTCGATCTGCGTAATCAGCCAGGAAAAGATATTTGGTTGTTTGGCGGAGGTGAGTTGATTTCAATGCTTCTTGCCGCCGATTTGGTAGATGAAATGCAGATTGCCTATATTCCAATTATTCTTGGTCAGGGAATTCCCTTATTCCCTGACAATCCGAAAGAATCCCGATGGGAGTTGCGGCATAGTATGTGTTACGGAAATGGAGTTGTAAAAATATCCTATATCAAACTGAAAGATTAACGCCTGTCAAAAGCCTCAATATGAATATATAATTTACTTAATATTTCTAGTAAATCATTCTTAGGAGTTTGTAGCCTTCTGACAGCTAATATACTAATTCCTATGCTGAAAGATATCTATAGATATAAATATCAAGGTAAGAATGACAGACACAATATGTAATGACTACCATGTGTCATGTACTATAAGGGCTAATTCAGAGAAGATGTTATTGAGAGATTCTATAATAATCAAGAGGCTACCCTGTTGGGACAGCCTCTTGATTATTATCAAAATAGAACCTACATGATTTCTTAAATATACACTCCTTGAAATCGTCATTTTGATTTAAGGGGCTTTATTTCCTAACAGAACCTTTATTTATTTTATCTGTATTTATTTCATATGCTAAACGACTCTAAATAATTAACATATTCATCTACACTACTTTCAATATCTTCAACTGATGGATTTTGTTCTATTCCATAAAATGCATAGAAGAATTGGTAATCTGCTTTCACATACTGGAATATGATTTCGAATGGTTTTGTTAATTCTTTTAAAGTATACCGATATTTACCAGTAGATGAATAATCTTCTTCGTCAATTCCCGCTGATATAGCCAGAGCAATTTTTTTACCACCCACTTTGTATCCACTTCTACTACCATATGCCCAACCATAAGTCAATACTTCATCAAACCACTTTTTAAGCAAAGGAGGTGAACTAAACCAGTATAAAGGGAATTGGAATACAATATTATCGAAAGATTCTATTAATTGTTGTTCTTTTTCTACATCAATTTTTTCATCAGGATAAGTTTTGTATAAATCATGAACCTGATATTTATCAGGATACTTATTTAACTCTTCTATCCACCGTTTGTTTACAACAGATTCTCTCAAATTTGGATGAGTAACAATGATTAAAGTTTTCATTAGAATTTATTTTTTTATTTGCTGCAAATATAGCTCAATTCATGCCATTTCGTATATTTGCAACTAAATGTAGGGTACTATAAAAAATGTAAGTATTAGAAACAATAATTACAAAATGAGTAAGATCAAGGAAACATCGACAAATTTTGAGAATAAAACAAACTTAAAAAATGAATGTACAAGCGTTTATGGTGCAAGTTTAATAAGTGGTCAATGGACTTTGTCGATATGTTGTTATCTACAAAATGGAAAACTCAGATTTGGTGAATTACGCAAGTGTTTACCCGGAATAACTGAGCGAATGTTAACTTTGCAGCTACGAAAGATGGAGCAAAATAAGTTAGTAACTCGTACTGTTTATGCAGAAGTTCCTCCGCGCGTAGAATATGAACTTACTAAGATAGGAGCAGAACTAATCCCCATTTTGTCAATGCTCGAAAAATGGGGTGAAAAGCATAAAGAATTTATAGTAGAAAAAGTTAAACTTTAAATGTATTGATACTATTAAGGAATATGAAAGCAATAAACTCCTGAAGTTTACATTTATATCTGTTTAGATAGTAATTAATCCCATGAGTAAGGCTGTTTTTACAGCTTCTGCGCTATTCGAAACTTTTAATTTTCTTATCAGATTTTGTCTATGTCTGTATACAGTATAAGGAGAAATGTATAGCTCAGATGCTATTTCCTTACTTCCTTTTCCTACTGCAATTTCTCTTAGAATTTCTATTTCTCGCTCACTTAATATCATTTTGTCACAGTGAATATATTCAGCTGCTGGCAGTATTTCACCATTTTCGTTATTTACGATTTTACCTTCAATCCCTTTTCGTGGATTTTGTTCCAGACAAGGCGAATAAGTACAGAGTGCTAACCAGATAATACCATTTGACAAACTTGTAAGAAAATACGTCCGATGGGTAATATATTTATAAATTCCGTCTGCATTTCTAGTTCTGATATAGCTGTGAGTGCTGTATTTGTATCTATCTTCTGGCGATAAAGTCTTTAAGAAGTGAAAGTAACGTAGTTCTAATACATGCCGTTCTAACAAATCATCAGAATGAATTTTGTTAAAAATATCATCCTCAAAAGCAGAGTTTATATAAGTGCTACCCGATTTCATTCCAAAAACGGAACCAAATGCACCAGCAAAGATATAGCTGTAATTATCCTGATAATTTGTAAGTACAGCAACGCTCTGCTCAACCTTAACGTATGATTGTGCTGTTTGTTTATAGTGGTCAATGATAGTTTCTTTTTGAAACGAATCTATAGAGACCTGCTCGATCAAAGCGTCGTTAACCTCTTTTTGAATTGCTTCTATAGTCATACCACAATATAATTGGTTAATTTTGAGTATTGCATCAGATACAAAGTACACCTATCTTTGCATCACAAAGTTACCAATAATATTCAATCTTATAAAATTGTTCAAAATGAAAAAAAAAGTTTTTTTAATTTTTATGGTTATGTCTGGAATACTTTTCTGCAATTGTACGAATAAGGATACCTCAAAACAATTAGAGTCAGGAAATTTGCCACTTAGCTCTTCTACACAAGTTAATGGGAAAGTGAGTGGAACTCCATGTGATTTAACAGTTGGGAATATCCGCTTTACAAAATCAATAAATGATGCAGCATCTTCAATTAAAGTACAAAAGGACGGGAAAGTTGTTTTTACTGCAAAAGAGAAGACTGATTATTTTAGTGACCCAAATGGCAAGTTGTCGAATACAAGTGCTCCTATACTATTAACCGATGTTGACAACACTAAACCTTTTACTTTCACAGCAAAAGTAACTCCTGGCTTTAATGAGCAGGATGTTTATAATGCGGGCGTGCTATATGTCTATGCAAATGATAGCTTTTTTCAAAAACACTGTTTTGAACAAGATGAAAGAGGTAAGCATAGAATAGTTACAGTTCAAACTGTAGGTACATCAGACGACAGTAATCACGATATAGTAGAACTACCCTACGCCTACATGAAGATATCATCTGACACTCGCACTATAGCATCATATTACTCTCTTGATAACATAAATTGGCAAATGGTTCGTTTATATGAAAATAATTATCCTGATGAAATATGGCTTGGAATCAGTTCTCAATGTCCAATGGGCGAAGGAAATGAAAGTGTGTTTGAGGACATTCATTTAGAAGAAAAAAGTGTATCAGATTTTAGGATGGGTATCTAATCAAGCGTTTCTATTTAGAAGAGGTATTAGTTTATATATAATTACATTAGTGTCCCATTAAAAATGGAAATTACCTCTTCAAGCGATTGAAATATAGTTTATTACGTTAAAATTTGGATTAAACGGACTCCAATTTTCATCTCTTCAATAAAACTGTTTTTCAATATAGAAAAGGGCGATGCAGCTCTTGTGAGCTATGTTTATTTAATTAAACTTTAATCGTTTTATTTTAATGGGACACTACTGATATAATTAAGTTCTCAACACAAAAAACATCTCCAACTAACTGGAAAATGTGAGGTAGGATCTTTCCTCACATTTTTTTACAATGCTAAATTTTCTTCTCAAATTTAATCCATTCATTTATAGAAAAATTAATGGAATTATTTCTATGACAAGTTACTATATGGCCATATGCATTCAACTTATATCCTAAATGTGTAGTAATAGCATTTATATTGTCAGACATAAGATTGTTGTAAAAAATAAATGAATTTTATCACTATTGCGGACAGCTATTATAATCCTTTATTAAACATGAAAAAATGAACTTACCTGAAGTACTGCTTTCTGAGTTTTTATACGATATGGATAGTCTTGGGCCTGAATGTCTATCTTTGACAAAGACTATTATAAAGGAGCTATCGTATTTACCTCAAATCGAAAGAATTGCAGACATTAGTTGTGGCTATGGAAACCTAAGTATAGCATTATATGAGCTGACGAATGCAGATATAATAGCAATTGATCATAGAAGTGAGCTTATTGAAATATTTCAGAACGAATTGAAATTTAACAAATTAAATAATCATATTATTGCAAAATACAGCAAATTAGATAAACTGCCTTTTAATGAAGAGGAGCTTGACATTTTGTGGTCAAGTGATCTGCCTTCTGAATTTACATTTAAAAGAGTGTTAAGTAATTGGTCTCAATTCATAAAGAGAAATGGATATATTGTTATATGCGCTTACTGTTGGAATTCACCTTACAAACCAAAGGAGGTTTCTGATTTTTTCCTTAGCTGTGGTATAGAAATAGATCACATCTCTAATCGGATAGAAGAAATGGAAAATAAGGGATTTGCTCCTGTTTCTCACTTTATTGTACCCGATACCAGTTGGTGGATTTTTTTCTATTCGATAGATGTGCAAAAGGAAAATTTATCAAAAAAATATGCAAATAACAAAGATGTTCAATCGTTTTTAAGAAGCATAAATTTAGCTGTAAATCTATTCGAGAAATATAGAGATTATTATAGCTATGCCTATTTTGTAGGAAGAAAACTTCCCGCTAATAAAATATAGAAAAAATAAGATTGTTATCATATATGAATATTACAAAAGACATAAAAAAAGCCAAGATTGCAAATCAATGGTTTTTCTTTATTTGTGGATTAGGCCTCTCGTGCTGGGCACCTTTAGTGCCTTTTGCAAAAGAACGTTTAGACCTTACTGATAGTGATTTAGGTTTATTACTCTTGCTACTTGGCGGAGGTGGTATGTTAATGATGCCACTTTCGGGGGTGTTGACTTCGAAATTTGGTAGTCGGAAGATTATGTTATTCGGTAGTATTATTATAGCTTTAACTATTCCTATACTCGCAATATCATCCTCTATTTTCATAATGTCACTAACTTTATTCCTTTTCGGTGGAGGAATTGGGATGGTAGACGTTTCAATGAATACACATGGTGTAATAATAGAAAAACATTATCAAAAACCTATATTTTCTTTTTTGCATGGTTTATTTAGTGTTGGGGCATTAGTTGGAGCGCTGTGTGTATCTTTTTTTATAAAATGGGGATTAACCCCATTTTATGCAACTCTCATTCTTTCAACTTTCATATTAATTATATTATACAATCAACAAAGAAATTTACTTTCTCTGGATTTTGAGAAGAATGAGAACGGAAATTCCATGATTAAGGAAGAAAAAGAAGAAGTGAGAACAAATGCATGGCTTAGTGGAAAAGTCTTACTATTAGGTTTTTTTTGTTTTTCTTTTTTTTTAGTTGAAGGAGCAATGTTAGACTGGAGTGCTATCTTTTTAAATGATGTAAAAAGGATTCCTATTGAGCTTGCAGGAATGGGATATGCTGCATTTTCAGTTGCTATGGCTGGAATGCGACTTATTGGAGGACAAGTTATTGCCAAAATCAGTAGTCATCAGGTTATTGTTGGAGGAGGAATAGTTGCTATTATAGGTTTGTTGCTCATTATTTTTTCTAATGCTACATTTTTAATCTTAGGAGGTTTTGCTTTTGTAGGAATTGGTGTAGCCAATTCTGTGCCTGTGTTATTTAGTGAAGGAGGTAAGATAGAAAAAATGAAAATATCATTGGTACTATCTGTTATTACTACTCTTGGATACTCTGGACAACTTGCTGGACCTGTATTATTAGGTTTTATTGCACAACACTCTTCACTATCTGTTGCTTTCTTATTCCTTATAATTATGCTGTTTGTCGTACTTTTAATCTACATTTCTAAACTAATCATTCTAAACTTTAGGATTCAAAAGTGAAAACGATAAAGAGTAGTGATAGTAGTTGTATCTTGAGAAACTGTGTAGATTAGGGTTAAGATTCTACAAATTGCAGATGCCTATTGGGGAGTAAAAAAAACAATCATGCTTCAATTTTGTTCTTGTTTAAAAAAAGAAATAGATGCTGAAATTGAAAAAATAGAAAACTCGGAGATCAGCTCAATGACGAAATCATTAGAAGCATCCCGTTTACTCAGGGATGCTTACAATGAATTAAAATCATTCATTTCGTCATATACATTTCAGAGCGAGGAGGAAGAAATTCTATTTTTTAAGGAAATTAAGCCAAGACTGTGCTTTCGGTTAATCTATTACCGCAAATTATATAATATTGAAATGGATCGACCTACAGGAACAGAGAAACAACGCGAATATCTAAACGACTTATTGAATAGTATAAATAAATATAACGGGAAGCGACTTGATTTTATCCGTTATTATCGTTCAGGGTCTTCTTGTTTTGACTCTCTATATTTTTTACGGGGACAAGCTGATACGGAGCAGTATATGGAAACCTTTTCTCATGAATTTGATCCGAGTTTTTCAACAAATTGCGATTTCAAAGTAGCGAAGATTTTAGCGAATGATATGCTTTCTGATTATCTAATGAGGGAAATAGAAGCATTAAGCGACAATAACAATCTCATAATGGGCTCATTCGGTTTTCCTGCCACTAAATTAACATGGAAAGGAACGAAAGCTGAATTTCAGGAACAAATTTTATCATGGGATAATGCGGCTACATTCGGAGACGTACCATTCACGCAACTTCATCACTATATGCAAAATGTATTTAATATTCAAGTCGATAGCAATCTTTCACGAGTTTTAGACGATTTGAAAACCAGAAATACTCCTACACCCTTTATGGATAAACTAAAAAATGCTTTGCTACGGCGTATGGGCAGGAAGTAAACCGGGGTCGGTATTATCCGATATATACACCTCAAACACCCGATTTTGATACTAATACAGATCAAAATCGGGTGTTTTAACTTATTATTAACTTATATCATATAAATACCGGCCTTTTCTTGTTTTTCTTTTCTTGTTTTTTGCGAAAAGTTCTCTCTGTAAACCGTTATAAATAGCCATTCTGCAAAAAATATCAAAAAAAGTCATACCGGCCTCGTTATCAAGCATCCAAAAATCTCTGAACTTTGCTTCGTCAATGCATTGATAAAACAGTAAAAATAGTATTAATTTCAAAACGAAGTAAATCATGTATATTAATAATGAGGATTTTGAAAAATGGATGGCAAAGCTGTCCAAGAAGTTAAGTGAAATCGGACAAGATATAAAATCCCTGATTAACACAAGCGAAGTATTCAGCGAAGAGGAGAAACTACTCGACAATCAGGACTTAGCTTTCCTTTTGAAAGTTTCATTCCGTACACTTCAACGCTATCGCACAAGTGGCAAACTCCCCTATTTTATGATAGCACACAAAACGTACTACCGGACTGTTGACGTTCGTAACTTTGTTCGTGAACACATGGATTCCCAAACATGGCAAGAGTTTGAGAAACAGGCGGATTCCAGCAAAAGTACCTAAGTTCCACACAGAACTCTCTCTAACAAATGTTTTTCTTTTCGAACGTCCCCTCACCAACCCCTTGGGGGACTTTGAAAAGGAAAATATTTCATTTTATCACATTAGATAAAGATTATATATTATCTAATTGTGCATAAGAGAGATCATTTAAACCTTCAATAAACCTAGACATTCTGTAAATAACTTCTTCAATATTATCTAAAGATATATCTCTTGGTTCTGGAATACTTAAAGTGATTTTACCATTTATATTATTAACACCTTGATATGGATATCTAAAGCTAAATGAACTGTTATCAATTTCGTTTAGTTCATTTATCAACTCACTGAATATCTTATATTCTCTATCTTCAATATTTTCATTTTCAAGTTCGCTAATATATGCTTTTACGTCATTCCATAAGTTTAATAATGAATGCCCTCTCTCATACCCTACTTCATTTGGGGATATTTCATTATTAGACAGTCTAAAATTTCTTAAAGTATGTTTCATGATTAATTCCAA
The DNA here is from genome assembly GCF_010501035.1 of Paludibacter sp. 221. GTDB lineage: Bacteria > Bacteroidota > Bacteroidia > Bacteroidales > Paludibacteraceae > QVMH01. Next base: position 2,486 of record NZ_QVMH01000054.1, on the reverse strand, counting down.
ATAATGTCTGAATAGAAACATAATAGGGTATATATGAGAATCTTTCTCTAAGTTTCCTTTTTCATTCTGCAATTGTTTCAGAGAATTGAATACGAGATTTTTATAACCTTCAATAATAAGAAAATCACTTCGTTTCCCAAACCTGTTAATAATTAGTAAGTCGTTGTAATCAGAAGGGTCTTTAAAGAGTTTATCTCCTTCTTCTAATGGTTTAAAATTAGACATATCAACAGATGAAAATAATTCAAAAATATCATCATCTTTCTTTTTGTCTGTAATTGTGCACTTATTTTTCTTTAACGGACAACAATCACGTTTACGACATTTTTTAAGCAAATCAAATAGCTTTGTTAATTTAATTCCTTTCTTTTTGTCACTTCTGTTTCTATTTTTCTTGTGCTGTTTATGAGGAGCATGCCAAATCATATATTTCTGAATTAAAGATTCTTAAATTCTATTTTAGATACGCAAAGTTACTAATTTTAATTATATCTGCCTTCCTGGTTTTCGTCTTTTCGCTTTCCGTTGTCGTTGCTTTTCTTCATATTCTTTCTCTTTAGCAAAAGCGATGTCTTCATAATTATCACCCTGCGGCTCTATATCGAAGATACCAAATAAACTTGAAGCAGCATCCGTGACACCAGACATATTTAGTGATGGCGAAGATGACTTTTCCGGTTGGAGTTTGTTACTGGTTTGTTGTTCTGATCTCTCTTCTTTCACCGGAATATCATTAAATAAATTCTGAAACAAATTGGCAGAAAACTCTTTCCCTAAGCGCGAACCGTTGAGAATAGCCTGATTCTGATAGTCGATAAATGTAACTCCATAAATACGTCCTTGTTCGTTTTGCCGGAAAATAGCACCGATATTTTTTTCTTTCAACAGGGTCTTGAAGTTATCCATATTATTGGCATCTTTCATCGCTTTGGCAATTATCGAACGAAGGTTTTCCCTTACCTTATTTTTCTCGACAGCTGATTTGGAGTGTTCAAAATGTTTTTGCATTGCATCATAGCCGATCGATTTGCCAAACTTGGAGGATTTAACCGGCACACCGATTTTATCTCCTTTGTCATCTATTACGGAATAAATCAATCCATGATAAGGCTTGCCTTTATATTCGCCTTTTACTTCTTCCACCGTAACATTGAACTGCTCCAATAATGTCCGGTATTCCCCAAATGACTGAAAATAGAAATGACTCATTACTGATTTAGTGATATTACCCATCTGATGTTTTATATCTCCGGCTTTGTAGTCTATTTTTTTTGTTGGTGCTTCGCTTTCCCGTTTTCCTTTCTTCAACGGGATAAGGTTGAATTCTTGTTCCAATTCCTTACAGATTTTCATCGAACGGGCGACTTCGTAGCTGTCGTTTATCTTCTTGCCAGTTTCATCAACCCTCAATGATACAATATGTGCGTGCGTCCGGTCTATGTCCGAATGTTTGAATACAATGTAAGGTTGATTTCCGTAGCCGAGTTTCTCCATGTATTGCTGCGCAATTTCCGACAGGCGTTCATCCGATAGCTTATCTTTCGGATCAGGATTAAGCGAAGCATGAAATACGACCTTTTCAGTTCTATTGTTCATCGCCAGATAAGGATAAAACGAATCCATACAATCATGGATGGAGAATTTTCCGTCAGGAGAGTTAAACATCTTCTGGCTGTATAATACATCTGCCTGATTGTCGTCCACCTTGATTTTATTATAGGCTAATACTCCAAATACTGATTTACCCGAACTTATTTTGGCAAGCATCTTTCTCTGATTTGAGTGTATAAATCTTCTATCCGGCTTTTCAACAGAATAAAATCCAGTGTTGGTTTCTCGATAATTTTCATCATTGAATGTATTTTTTCTTCTCCTAAATTCCGAATCAAGACTTGAAAGGCTTGGTTATAATTGGTCTTTATCGCCCGAAACTGTACGAAGAATTGGGATAACAACATTATAAAATCGATCGCCGGTTTATCTATCGAAACGATTTTTATCGGATTATTCAGTACACAATCTGCAATAAACCGGGACTTACTTTTATGTCCCGATTTAGAAAACAAGGATAGAAACCGTTCGTTATCCTTGTTATTCAGGCGTATCATATGGCGGTAAGTCTGCTTATCCGCTTTAGGTTTACGCCCTCTTTTCTTTTTGAGTCGTCCGGCTCCATTATTAACATGTTCCATGTTCATTAAATATTGAGTTTATTCTTTAAAAGGTTCGACTTGGGAGAACCGCCCCCAAACTTTAGGTTTGGGCAAGAAATGTTTTTGGAGGAAAGAAAATGGAATTTTCTGCTGACAAAAACACTTCTTGCTATTGTCTGACGACAATAAAATCCGCCGGCATTGGCGGACGTTCACAGGAACCGGAACGGTTACTCATTTATTGGGTCGGGTAGGTCAGCACCCTTGCGGGTGCTTTCCCCCCTAAGAACCGTGCGTGAAAGTTTCCCCTCACACGGCTCAAGCAAACAATAT
>NZ_QVMH01000053.1 GCF_010501035.1 Paludibacter sp. 221 | reverse complement strand
AAACGCCATAATTGGTTTTCAAGGGCAGCATCATCTTCAGCAAGCGGACGTCCGTTTACTCTTTCTTTGGAGTTAGCGTCTGTTTCTGCTGTAAACAGCCTGTTCATACGGTCAGTGTCGCCTCCCAATACCTGAATTTTATACCAAGGGCCATTATCATCTGTAGATGGTTTTGGAAGCCTGCTATAAATAAAACTGTCAATTTCCGTAGCTGTAAGGCAGTCGTTGAAAATAGCTATTTGAGAAACGTTGTATCTTCCATATTCTTTATCTTTATTGTAATCTCCACAAAAAACCAAATTCTTGTCTGTTCTAAGCTCCACACCACCTTGGCTTGTGTCGAAATTTGTACGGATAGTCTTGTCGCTATGTATAACGTAGATGTCATATTTGTCGTTTTCCAGATTGGCGTTAAGAATAATCCGGTTCCAATCTCCGGGAAGAAGCAGGTCTGTTTTGTAAGTGCCTAGCCCAACTCCGTTTTTTCTGTTTGAAGCACCATCGCTGAATGATACGAATATAGATCCGTCAGTTCTGTTGCCGTTCCAATAAAGAGCACTCAAGTTTTCATTAGTACTACCACCTTTGTTTGCATCAATTTTGATATCAAACATCATGGCAAAGTTTTTTACTTCTGTAGTAGTACCTCCTCCGTTAGCAGCAATGCCGTGCGCTACACTCATTCCGGATGTAACAGCACCACCAAAGTCTATCCTGACAGTGCTAATGCCGTCAACTACCGCATGGTAAATCAAATCTTCTGTCATCAAAGAGGTAAGATCACTACCTTTAGTAGCTTTGAACAGCTCTGCAGCCGATTTAAATTCCCAGTGTCCTACTAGCTTGCTATTTAAGGTAAAGTCTGTAGATAAGTTAGTTAGAGTTTCGGCCCGTCCGGATTGTGTATACCCGGAGAGAAAAACCAACAATAAAAATAAATAAAAGTAAGTTTTTTTCATGATAGTAAAATTTTTTAGGAACAATATCTGTGTCCTTAATTATGTAATAGATGTTTTTTTTACTGAAATCCTCCAAAGATAAGTTATTACTTCTATAATGTAAAAAAAAGTGTACTCTATTTTAATACTGCATAAAAAATATTTCTTGTACGGCCAATACTTTTTTGCTACTTTATAGGATAAATAGGTTGGTTTTAAATATCTGATTTTGAGATGGAAACTATATGGTCGTTTTTTTGAAAAAAAATTTGAATTGAGACGATGTGTTTTTACCTTGATTGGAGGGTGGCGCGATGGTGTGTGTTTAACATATTTTGGGCTTAAACGCTAAAAATCAGGTTGTTTTCGGGTGCTGTGCAGAAACAGGCATGGGCCGATAAAGTGGTTGTTTTTCGCTTTTTCCGAATCAGCTTGAGTTGCCTGTTTACTGTGCTGTAGCAGAGTGATTGTGTCTTAATTTCTAGGATAATTATTTGTCTGTCAGTGTTTTATGTGTTTTATTCCTCCGTGTGTAAGTTAGCCGTCCTACGAGTGTTCCCTCTTTCGGGAGAATGTAAAAGGAGCCTATCCTTTTGTAAGAACGGCTCCTTCTGCGGTTTGTAGTTTACTTCTAAAAAAAGAAACTTTAATTGTATTTCAATACTTTTCCGGTTTCGGTTCTGTTTGTTTTAGTTTCTACCGAAATGATATAGAGGCCATTGTCAATACCTGTTATATCAATCGTTTGCGAATTGACTGAACTTATAATCTGTTTGCCCGTAAAATCAAACAAAATTATTTTATCCGCTTCAATGCCTTCTACCCGAAACCGGTTTCCCTCCTGCACTATATACCATTCGGCTTGCGGGTGCTGATATCCCGATGTACCCGAAGTGATAATTGTTTGAGACGCGCTATAATCCGATTCGTAATCGTCTCTCAACGCCTTTACCTGATAGGTGTATTCTACCCCCTCGGTTAAGCCGTCAATCAGTTTTGAGGTTTCGGTTGATGTTACTTCATACTCATTGCAAACGGTAGAGGAGGCGACACCGGTGCTTATTGTGATTTTCTGAATGTTCATTCCACCGCCAATTGTAGTTATTTCCACCGCATCGGCAGTGGCAACGTACGACCATGTGCCCGAAGCTCCGGCCTCAGTTATTATTCCGCTACTGATGTTGCTCGAAGTGCCTTTGGTATCGACTGTAGCTCCTGTAGCCGAAAAACCTCTGTCTGTTTTACTTGCATTTCCCGACATCCCTTCGATTGTTATGTAATAGCCCGTTTGGCATGGGATTTTTATTTTTATTCCCGTGCCGTTCAGATAAACAAGCTGCGTTGCAAAACCTAACCTGAGTTTGTCTGTTTCTGCTGCTGTAAACAATAATCCTTCGGTGTCGGGGATTACTTTTCCGTTTGCAAATTTAAGCTCTTCCGATTTGGTAGATGGGTTGTAATTGAAACGCCCTGTGTTTTTTTCGTCGATTATCAGGTTGGCATCTGCATTGTCTTCATTTATTGTCCAGTTGGTAAAGTCCCATTGTTTTATAATGCTATTATTTTCGTCTTTGTCATCATAGCACACTTTTACTTTGTAGCCTGTGGCATTTTCTACCGGGCTCCAACTTACAGTGATTGAGTTTGCTGCAGATGTTGCATTTACATTGGTTGGTATAGTAAGAGGTGGTTGCGAACCGCAAGGCGAGGATATTTCGCCGGTAAGGGTTACATCGAGGGTAGCGCCGGCTCCGCACGAGCTTGTTACGGCTGCTTCCACTTGGGTTACATCCAAGGCTGCGTACTGATATGTTGGCTTTGTAACGACGTTTCCGGCACTGGTGCCTCCGCTCAGGCAGTTTACAAATGTAACATCGGGGTCGCCTCCATAGCTACGGTCGACTACTCTTTTTACCTTTTTAAAATTGGTGCCTTCTACATAGCAGGTCGTACCTTTTGTGCCGTCCTCCAGCCCGATAGCCAAAGCGTCTGAAACATTGGTGTTGTAGTAGCAGTTCAGCATGTGGAGTTCGGCATTGCGTGCACGGGGCATACGCTGGCGGCATCCATCGCCCCAATAGCAATACTGAAATGTAATGCTGTAATGCCCATCGCCGGGATAATCGCTGGAGCTGCCGCCTACCAGATTGGAGAAACGATGGTCGTCGCTTCCTCCTGAGCCTCCGGCTTTGGCCGGCTTGTTGTATCCAAACCTGCACCATGATATAGTAATGTTATCCGATTTTTTTGTGTTGTCGAAATTTCCATCCACGCCATCGTAAAATTCGCAATGGTCGACCCAAAGATTATTACAACCTACATTCGATAGTAAATCACGTCCGTCTACATCGTATGCTCCCGGCCCTTCGAAAATAAGGTTGCGTATAATAACGTTGTTCGACCCTTCTTTCAGATTCAGAATACCTCCGTTAGCAGTTTGTGCCGTTGTTATGAGTTTTACCCCTTTCAGTCCTAACAATGTTTTGTTGGTTACAACTTCGCTGATTACTTCGTTTTCTCCAAAACTTATATTTCCTGTTACTATTATTATGGCCGAGCCCGAGGCTTTCAGTGCATTTACTAATGCGCTGCGTGTATTAACGGTTACTATGCTGCTGTTTCCACCACCTGTAGCATTACGCCCGAAACCGATTGGCGAGCTCATATAATAGTCTTGTGCCGGAGCAATATTATTTGCAGCCAGTATGAATAAAAGGAGGTAAAAAGGTTTTAAAAATCTCATGTTTATTTGTTTTGTTGCTTTGCCGTTTTTAAATGATGAATTGGTTCCTGTTTTTATGACACACATAAGTTCAGTTAGATTACACATAGGTACACATAGCTTATAAATGATTGCTATTGTGCCCTATGTGTTTTCGTGTGTGGTGAGTGTTTTGTGTGTGCAAAACCCCAGTTTTTTTATCGTTTTACAAACTTTTGCGAAGATACCTGTCCTTCTTTTCCTTGTATGTGAACAATATATATCCCTTTGTTCAGATGGCTGATTGGCACAAGCTGCGACCATTGCGACTCGGCTACTACATGACCCGACAAAGAATAAATTCTCAACGATTCGACCTCGCCTTGTACTACCAGAGTAGTTTCGGTTTGATAAACGGGGAAGTTTACAGCATCCTGTTCGGTTTGCGGTGTAGAGGTGATGTCGGGCACTTCGCCGTCATATATTTTTACATAAAAGTCGTACATGCGGATACCTCCCGACGATGATGTGTTTATAAATTTGATTGTAATGGGTTTGCTTACAGGGTCGAGCCCCATAGCCTGCATCATATCCCAACCGCTCATGGTTTGCTTTTTCAATTTGTCGGAGTTCCATGTTTTCACAGCACCGCCGTCGATGGAATATTCAATTCTGAGCGTACGGTCGCCGGTGAAGTGTATGTTCGATTTCAGTTCCACCAAACTAGGCAAAGTCCATTGCACATATCCGTTCGATTTAGCTATCTCGATAGCTCCTTCGGTGCACCCGGTAGGGACAGAGTTTCCGCCTTCTTTGTAAGCAGGAGTCCATAATGAGTTAGCGTCAATGCTTATTACGCCTTTCAGGTCGTCGGGTATGTTGTCAAAATCATCTTGAATCTTGTACCAGTTGCCTGTTAGTATTTTTGTACGCAGTACCCGTGTAATGTTACAATTGATTGTTATTTCGGAGCCTTCCATTCCTCCTACAGACGATACGGTGAACGTTCCGTTAGCGGCAGGTGTTCCGGATATGGTAAGGGTTTTTGCTGTTTCGTCTTTTTGTGCAGTTAGCCCGTTGGGCAAATTGGAGTATTCTACATCGGTAGCGCCTCCTCCCCAAGTAAAAACAATGTCTTCTATCGCGTCGCCAACGAAGATTTCCTGAACGGCTTTGCCTTGTGTCAACTGCAGGCTTGCCGGTGCTATGGTCGAAATTGCGATTGTTCCCGTAAGTTCAATGTCATTTTCTCCACCAACGTTTGCTATGCGGTATGTTCCTCCGGCTGTTGGTGTGCCTGATATTTTCAGCGTTTTAGCAACAAGGTCTTTCTCCTGTAGTAGCCCTGCCGGTAGGCCGGTTAATGTCACGTCGGTAGCTGCACCGCCCCATTTGTATATTGTGGTTTGAATTGCAGTTTCTGTATAAACTGTTTGGTTGGCTTTTCCTGAGTTTAATACTAATGTGGCAATAGTAGGGTCACCGGTTTCAAAAGCTCCCATGTCGGCGCGTCCATCGTTGTAGGGGATGGTAAGGTTGGGAAGTGTAAGCCCGCCCGGACTGTGTGCTTTTGGTTCAAAATTTTCGATATTCTGCCCTGCATTTATGAAGTAACTGCCTTCTATAAGTTTGCCGAAATCATTGTCGGGCAAGCTGCCGTCTGTTTGGCGTGGTGCTTTGGCCAATTCTACCGAAAGGCTTTTGAACTGTGCGCTATGATTTTTAGTTACCAGATAATTCTTGTTACTGTCGCGGTTTCCTTCTTTGTAGGGGTCGCATCCATCAATAGTAGTCCAGCTGTTATATTCGGTGTCAGGGAGTTTTGCTCCTGCCTTATTCTCTGATAGAAACTCGTGATTTCCCATGTTTACACCGTCTTTCTGATAGGTGGCTCCCCAGCCTATATTATTGCGCATATACATGGTGCCGTACTGAAAGATAGTAGGAAAACGATAGTTGTATTCGTTATTCCATGCTATGTTGTTGAACAAATACATTGCCTCGTAGGCATTGTTCTGGTCGAAACCTTTGTGCAGATTATCAAACGAAATGCAATTTTTTACGATGTGTGCTCCTACTGATTGTGAAAATGCAGCTCCACCCGATGTGCCTCCGCCGCCAAGTTTGAATCCGTTCCCGTTTTTACGTTCGATGTTGTTTTTATCGTATCCTGCTTTCCATGCCCAGCAGTTGTCGATAACGATGGGATGGTAAACCATGTATAAATCCCAGTTGTCGTCCGAGTTGTTCCATGCACGGCAGCCGTGAAACTCGGTGCCGGGACCGGGAAATAGTTTGGCTGCAAAGCCATCGGCATCGCCACCGTCGTCGGTGCCATTGAAGGAGCGGCTGTCGTAATTATTATACGAATCGCAGTTGATTATAACGTTGTAACGGCAGTATGTGTAATCGGGGTTGAATTGTGGAGTGCCTGATATGGGCAAGGACTTTACTTCTTCGTAAGTGAAGTCTTTGTACATCCCTATTTGTAGTCCGGTATCATTATTATCGTAAAAGCTACAGTTTTCTACAATGTTGTAGCTCCCTTCCAGTTTCATTCCGTTGTCGTGTGCATTGCACATTTCAAGGTTTTTGAAGTGCCAGTAGTCTCCCAAGTGATTCACGTAAATACAACGCGACATTTTGAACTCGCTGACATTGGCTGGGGCCATCGCGCTACCGTCTATAATAACACGTTCGCCGGGATATGCCCACAGGCAGATACGCGCATTTTCGGTGCCTGCTTTATCTATCAAAATCCGTTTAACAGGTTTATATGTTCCGCCGCGTACGTAGATAATGTCTCCTGCTTGTGCTTCGTCCACAGCTTTCTGTATGCTGGCGTAGGGGGAGGTTTCTGTTCCCTGATTGGTGTCTTTCCCACTCGTTGCTACGAAAATTTCACGGGCTGAAATACTGTTGGTTATAAGAAGTAAACCAATTAATAGTAGAGTAAAAATTTTTTTCATGATATAAAATTGAAATTAGATTTTTTTCGGAATATGTTTCTTCGGAAACTTACACAGATACAAAAGTAAAAGCCACGCTATAAGCGATTGTGTAATAAATGATAGTTTTAGTAGTAAAAAATGACGCTCGCTTTGAGGTTGTTATGTGTGTTTTTTTGTCTCTCGCCACTTGAAATGAGTATAATTGGATGGTTTATTTGAACGGAAAAGGCCGAATGAAAATTTTTCATTCGACCTTTCTTTGAAATAAATAAAAACGAGGAATCGATAGCTTTGAGTAAACTTATTCAAAGCCATAATTTGTTAACTGTTGTAACAATCTTTTCTATCTCCTTTTTTAGCAGGATGTTTTTTGTGCATTTCTTTTTGTCTCATATTGTCTTGATTTTCGGCACGCCGGGCTTGCAGTTGTTCAAACTTTTTTTTGCCTATTATTTTTTGTAGCTCGGCATCTTGTTTCTCTTTTTTAGCTTTAGCCTTTGCCTGTTTTTCTTCCCGTTGTTTTTGCATTTCGGCCATTTCTTTTTCACGCTCTTTGTCTTGTTTTTCAAACAATGCCTGAACTTTCATTCTCTCGTCGTTGGTCAGTTCCAGTTGTTTAGCCATTCGTTCGGCGCGTTGTTCGGCCGATATACGTTCCCTTTTCATTTCAGTCCTTTCCCCGTTGTTCGGGTGGTGGCGATGGTTTTGAGACATAACTGCCATGTTGCCTGCAAAAAATGCGACCAGTGTAAATAACATTAGTTTTTTCATACTTTAGTTTTTTTCAGATTATTGAATAATTAAATTTATATCAGGTTTGACTTTTGGGGAAAGCCAAGGTTTAACCTCGTAATACTTATTTAGTATTGTATATATAAATTATGATTTATGCGTTGGGGGGAGTGCGGGCTTTTGATACGGATTGTTTTCGGTAGGCACACAAAAAAAGGAACTTGGTGTAAGTTCCTTTTTGTTATTTGAAAAAATGAATTGATGTTTTTCTTTTTAGTTTCCTTCTTTTTGAACTAATATCCAGGCGTCTGGAAATCTGTTGAGCACTTGGTTAACTTTAGTGCGTGCGTCTTTATATGTTCCGTACGAAGATAGAAGTATCCTGAACATGCCATGCTCGTTTACTACGATAACGGCGCTGTTGCCTTCAGTGTTCAAAGTTTGTTGAAGTCCTTTGGCGTTGTCTCTGTTTTTGAAGCTACCTACTACAACGTGATATTTTTGGTCGAGAATTTTAGTGTTTTTTTCTTCTGAGTCGAGGCTGAATTTTTCGTCACGTACTTCCTCCGGCTGAGAAACTACTACAGGAGCAGGTTTTGGTGCAGGGGTTTCGGTTGCTTGGTTAGTAGCTTCTACGTGTGCATTTGGTATTGTTACTACCTTTTGTTTCGATTTGCACGATGAGGCTCCTAATCCGAAAATTACCAATATTGCTAAAATCTGAATATTTTTTTTCATATCTGTAAATTGTAAATGTTTATCTTACATATAATCCCATTGTTGCAAAGATGGAAAGAAAAATGTTGTTGACAAACTGTTTGAATGTTTTTTTTTGAAAAAACTTTACTTTTTAAAGAACAAAAAAGCTTTGTGGTTGTTCTGTTTAATATAGTTCATTTATTGACTATACATTACTGAAATAAATATATTTACTATAAAAAACTGATAATTATGAAATTTGAATTGCCTAAATTGCCTTATGCTCCGAATGAACTGGAACCGGTAATAAGTGAAAAAACTATAAGTTTCCATTATGGGAAACACCACCAAACTTATGTGAATAACCTGAATAACCTGATTGTAGGTACTGAATTTGAAAATGATGATTTGGATACCATCGTGAAAAAATCGGATGGAGCTATTTTCAACAATGCTGCACAGGCGTGGAACCATAATTTTTATTTTCTTACTCTGACTCCTAAAAAGGGAACAAAACCAAGCGAAAAATTAGCAAAAGCTATTAATGATACTTGGGGCTCTTTGGAGGCGTTTAAGGATGAGTTTGACAAATCGGCTGTAGCTGTATTTGGTTCGGGATGGGCATGGCTGGTTGCCGATGCTTCGGGCAAACTTTCGATATTAAAAGAGAGTAATGCAGGAAATCCGCTTACACGTGGCCTGACTCCTTTATTGACTTTTGATGTATGGGAACATGCTTATTATCTTGATTATCAAAACCGCCGCCCCGACCACGTGAAATCTCTGTGGGATATAGTGAACTGGGACGAGGTTTCGAAACGTTATAAGTTATAATATCGTATTTAGTAGTATTGAGAGTGGAGGAATTGCTTTGTTTTAGAGTAGTTCCTCTATTTTTATTTACAAACAAACACAATTGTTAATAAATACAATAAAACATTCAAATTCCTAAAAAAAAACAATTCCCGTATATTTATATGGCAAAACACGTATATTTGCATAATATAGGATGCGTCTTAGCAAAGTTTCAAGCGAGTTTGACTTTGCATTCGACTTTCACTATATTTGCATCAAGATAAGTACCGAACATATGTTAGCAGTTTTAATTGTTTCAGCCGTATTGCTTTTAATAGCCATACTGTTATTAGGAGTACGAGTTTTTTTTGTGAAAAACGGCAAATTTCCCAATACTCACATTGGCGGTAGCAAAGCCATGCGCGCGAGGGGAATTGGTTGTGCTACTTCGCAAGACAGAGAAGCACAGAAGGACAGCAAACGGTTAAGTACTTCTGAAATTGTAAATGAAATAATAAATAATAATTAAACAGGAATTAGAAATTATGAAAAATATTTCGCTCATAATTAATGTCATTTTATTAGCTGCTGTGGCTGTTTTGTTTGTGCTTGTACTGGGAAATAAGAATCAACAACAAGCCGGCGAAACTTATGTTATAAATGACTCTATAGCATCTTCTTTTACTTTGCCCATTGCTTATATCAATGTAGATTCATTGCTGTTGAACTATCAGTTTGCACGTGAAGCTAACGAAGTATTGATAAAAAAGGAAGAAGATTCTCGTTTGACGTTCAATACAAAAGCACGCCAACTGCAAAACGAAGTTGCTGAGTTTCAGAGCAAACTTGAAAACAACGCTTTCTTAAGTCGCGAGCGGGCTGAGCGCGAGCAAACCAGACTGGTGCAGAAGCAGCAAGAGCTGCAAGAGCTTGAGGCTAAACTGGCTCAGGAACTTTTTGCTCAACAACAAAAAGTGAACGAACAATTGCGCGATACTATTGATAATTTCTTACAGCAATATAACAAAAACAAGAAATACGAAATCATTCTTAGTAATACCGGCAACGATAACATCTTGCATGCCAACAAAAAGTATGATATTACCAAAGACGTGATAGAGCAGCTGAACAAACGATTGGGAAAAAAATAATTCGATACTTGAAATACTAAAAAAGCCATTACTATTGATTTAGTAATGGCTTTTTTTATTGGTGTGACCCCGGAGAAGATTATCTTTATTGTTTCTAAATCTTGTTGGAAGTTGGTTGAAACAAGAAATAGGAAGAATTGTATTAAATAAAATCACCTATTCGCTTACAAAGAAATAGTTTTGTGCAAATAATCATGTTGAAAAATGAAAATCACCTTTTTTCTGTAAAAAGATTAATTTTGTAAATTAATAAAAATAAAAAGAATGAACAGAATAGTACTTGTAGGAAACGGATTTGATTTATCTTATGGTTTAGAAACAAGTTATAAGCATTTTATTGGCAAATATTGGAAAGACCAAATAAGATATTTTTCAGATAATAAATATGTAGATAGTCTTAATGAACTTATAAAATTGCCAAAAGAAAATCTAGAAAAATATTCAAGAACAACATTATCTCCATTTTACGAAATGTATTCATTTAAGGAATTTAAAGAGGCTATTTTGTATAGATTGAATCTCAATATGATTGAATTTCAAAACAAATTCTTAGAAAAAATTTCAGATAAAAACTTGGAAAAATGGGTTGATATTGAAGAGGAGTATTATCTTCAAATAAAAGAAATTATACAATTTCAATATCCAGAACAAAGAGAAGGAGTAAGAGATTTTTTTTTGAAAACTTTAAATATAGATTTTGAAAAAATAAAAATTGAATTAGAAAAATATTTGATAAACGAACAAAATAGACGAAAAATAGAACAATTTAATTTCATGAATATTGAAGAAGACTTTAATCTCGTTGATTTTACAACTAATGGATTAGAATATTTTTTTAAAAAATATTTTTCTGAGACAGAGGAATATAGACGTAAGTTTGAGGAAAAATTGTCTTACTTAAAGAATAAGAACATAAATAAGATATTATGTAAGACATATATATACCCTGAGAATACATTGTTTCTGAATTTTAATTATACTAACTTGGCAGAAAGATTTATTTCTTGTATTTACAGCAATAGATGGCAACTTGAAGATTGGGCAAAATCTAAATTCACTATAAATTACATTCACGGAGAGTTAAACAAACCTGATAATCCAATGATTTTTGGTTATGGAGATGAAGATGACGAATTACATCGTGAAATAGAAAGAAAAGGTGGAGATTATTTAAATAACATCAAGACTATAAATTATTTAAAAAATGATAACTACAAAAGATTGTTAAGATTTATTGAAAGTGATTTATATCAAGTATTCATATTTGGTCATTCTTGCGGATTGTCAGACAAAACATTATTAAAAACAATGTTTGAACATGAGAATTGTGTTTCAATAAAACCTTTTTTCTATGTTGATAAAAAGGAACACAGTAACTATGACGATATTATAAAAAATATATACAGAATTTTTTCCGATAAAGTTTCGATGCGTGATAAAGTTGTAAATGAAAAGTATTGTAGCCAGCTAGTTCAATGTAAGTCTTAATTATTTACAAGTAATTATCTTAAATAAATAATCTTTCTCATCATGTTCTTGAAAGGAAAACCCTCATAACTTTTATGTTATAAGGGTTTGCTTGTGAAATTTGTGACCCCGGAGAGGCTCGAACTCTCGACCCAATGATTAAGAGTCATTTGCTCTACCAACTGAGCTACGGAGTCGGTTAATAAAAATTGCAGGTGCAAAGATATAAATTTTTGTGATAATAATATATAATCAGATTATTTAATTATAAAAAAACAAAGACTATCTGATTATGAAAAGATAGCCTTTGCTCTAAATTCAACCACTTATTCTGTTGAATAAAAGTTTGAACAGAAAAAAACATTTACATACTCATATATTCAGAAGAAGAAAGATTGAACTCGTTTTATAAAAAATGAATGAATAAATTAAAAACTGAATCCGGGTTTTGCTTCCAGACAATCTTCATCATCAGGCTTGTCTGTTTTATCTTCGTTCAAGGCTGCACTATCCAAGGGTACCGACCATATGTTTATAAACAGGTCTTTCTCGTCGGCAGCACCGGCTTCTTTGTTATCATCAAAAGAGAAATCATCTAATAAGCCTTTTTTATCCGACATTGAATAATTTATTAAAGTAGGATCATTAATCTCTTTGTTGTTAATGATATACAGGTCTTTTTTATTTATCCTATTTCTATTCATGCTTTTAAGTATTATAAGCATTAAATCCGGACTTCGGAGATGTGTGCTTTAGTATTATAGATAAAAAATTGACTGCCGACCTTGACTGCTACTGATTTCTGCCTTTTTTGTTAGTGTAAATTTATTTTTATATTATTGATAATCAGTGACTGTAAGTGACTATTTGATATTGTCGTTTTATAAAAAATGTATAATTTGGCAATAAAATATTCAGAAAAGGAGAAAATTGATAAAAAAGAAAATAATATTTACTATTTTTGTGATGAGTAGCTCTTTTATACCTTTTTTGATACCCCATTTGATAAAAAACATCATGACTGCCAATAGAGATTTGCCGTATGAAAATTTCATAGAAGCAATAAAAGAAAAAATACCTCAAAGAGGAAAACTGACAAGCCTACTTGTCGACATGCTATGTATCGAGAAAGAAGCAGTATACAGGAGGCTACGTAATGAAGTGCCTTTTACCTTTGCTGAGATAGCCATCATTGCGAAGGAACTGAATATCTCACTGGATGATACTATTGGAGCTGCCTCGCTCAAAAGCCGCCCTTTTCAGCTTAAACTTACCGATTATTACAACCCTACACCGGACGACTATGCAATGCATGAGGAGTTTGCCGACTTGTTAAGTGTCGTCAGAAATGATGAATATTCGGAGGTAGGTTTTGCTGCTAATATATTGCCGTTGCATTTCAGTGTGAAATACGAGCTTATCCATCGTTTTTATACATTGCGGTGGCTGTATCAATTTGGCGCACCCGATGCTATCGTTCCTTTTTCCGAAATTGTATTCGAGGACAAAATGAAAAATCTTTTTCAAGGGTTTTTGAACGAAGTGGAATATTTTAAGCAAACTTTTTTTATCTTTAACCAGCAAATGATGTCTTACTTCTGTAACGACATAAATTACTTTTATTCCATCCGCTTGCTTACAGCAGATGAAGTAAGGATGCTGAAAGAGGAGCTCACCCGTTTTTTGAACCACCTCGAACAATTATCGATTCATGGTACGACAAATAAGGGAAATAAAGTAGCAATTTATGTTTCAAACATTAATTTTGAAACAACATATACTTATCTGCAAACCAGCGAATACAAACTGACAATGTTGAAAACATTCACTTTGAATGAAACCACATCTTTGGACGAAGAAGTTTTTAACAGAGTTAAAACATGGATGCATTCTCTTAAAAGGACTTCAACCCTTATATCAGAAAGCGACGAAAGAAACCGTATTCTTTTTTTTGAGAGACAACGTAAATCTTTGGAAGAAAACTTGTCTGTCTGAGCACTAAAAAACAAACAGTTTTTTAGAATTTAATTAACAAATTTAGAGCTTAACCCCTGACTGATCGTGAACTGCTTGTTCTTGATTAGATATCTTATTAACCATTAACTAATCATTTATATGAAGAAAAATTCTCCATACGAGAAGTTTGTTGAAATAATTAAAGAAAAATTTCCTGAGAGAGGGAGATTGGCAAACGTACTGATGGATATGCTGTTACTCGAAAAAGAGGCTATATATCGTAGGCTTCGTGGCGAAGTTCCTTTCACCTTTTCCGAGATTGTGACTATTGCCCGTAATTTGGATATTTCGTTAGATAATATTGTAGGAGCAGGTTCGTCCAAAGATCGTCCTTTCCTTATGCGGCTGATAGATTTCGAAAATCCATCTGAAATCGACTATCAATTGCAGGAACATTATGCTGGCATGCTTCGGGTAGCAAAAAAAGAGCACGACTCCGAAGTATGTACAGCTACCAACAACATTCCTATCAACCTTAGTATGGCGTACGATTACATCTATCGCTTTCAACGGATGAAATGGCATTATCAGCTTGGCAAAAACCAGAAAAAATTCAATGAAATAATTATTCCTGAGAGGGTGATGAAAATGAATCGACAATCACTGAGCGATATCAGGGAAATAGCTAAGACATACTATATATGGAATGACCAGACTATTCGCTCGCTTGTTAAAGACATTAAATACTTTCAGAATATCAGGTTTGTGACAGAAGAAGAAGTTGGTTTGCTGAAAGAGGACATATTCAATTTTATAGATGATTTTGAAAAACTGGCCTTAAATGGTGGCTATGGCAACGGGAAAGATGTATATATCTTTATCTCCAACCTCAATTTCGAAACCAGTTACACCTTTATTCAAACCAGCGAGTATTACCTTAGCATCATCAGGTCGTTCACGCTCAACGATACTATCTCGCTTGACAAAGCGGTGTTCGACAGAATAAAAAAATGGATGCAGTCGCTAATCCGTACTTCCACGCTAATATCCGAAAGCAATGAGGTACAACGTATTTTGTTTTTTGACGAGCAACGTAAAATAGCAGATACGCTATAGTATGCGCTTTTTTGTAAAAGCTTATACCTTAGGTGTGTGATAGTTAATAAGCCCTTGAATAGGTGATTGCGTTATTTTATCAATCTTGATATTCAGGTCCGACGCGCATTGATAAAGTATCTCCTGAAAATGAAATGCCACCGAACCCGTAAATGAAACAGGATGCTGTTTGTAGTCGTATTGCATAACATTCCTTTTGAAGTAGTCGGAAAACGCGTTGTAAACGAGCGTGTGTACTCCTTCGGTTTCAATGTTCTCCTTTATAAACGGAGCAAAGCCTGCCAGAAAACGGTTTGGCATTGTTTGCCTATACACCCTGTCCAGAATAGTGGGAACGTCAAGTCCGTATCTTTCTAAAAACCGGTTCTTAATATCTTCCCCAAGTTGATTTTTCAGGCATGCGCCAATAAATAATTTTCCTAAAGCCGCGCCGCTACCTTCATCGCCCAGTATGAAACCAAGAGGCGATACGTTGTCGGTTATTCCTTCACCATCGTAAAAGCAGGAATTTGAGCCTGTCCCTAATATAGCGACGATGCCTGCCGAATTGCCTTTCAGCCCTATTGCTGCCCCTAATAAGTCGGTACCCACTTCAATCGCTGCATTAGGGAAAATGTCGCTTATAGCAGAATGTACAATTTCGATTTTCTCTGCAATACATCCGGCACCGTAAAAATAGATAGCTTCAATCTGACAGCCTTCTATTTCAGGCAGCAGCATTTCTTTTAGCTCGGCGCGGATATCCTCCTTAGTCCGAAAAAACGGGTTACACCCTTTTAATGAGGCTTTCTTTACTAAACCATTCTTGCCAACCAGACACCAATCTGTTTTGGTAGAACCGCTATCTGCTACTAATATCATGACTTATTACTTCTAATTGTGGTGTTCTATAAAAATTAATATCCTATATCCTCTTTTTTTATTCCCAGAGAATGAGACTCGTAACTTTAATATAAATAGTACTTTGACGATAGCTGCTTAAAAGCCTCCACGTCTTTGTACCAAAAGTCCCGTATATCTTCAAATCTGTTGTTTTTTGAGAATTTCAGCCGTATAGAATCGCTCCCGCATACAGCGTCGAACATAGAGAATCGGTTTCTGTCGGCATTGTCGAAAACAGCCTTATCCGGATATAGAGCGGCTATTTCCTGCATTACATAAAACTGTATTTCTGAAAGTTTCGCATCCTCGTAGTTTGTTATGTGCACTTGTACTCCCTGCAATGCTTCTCCTTTACCCATGCTGTAAAATGGCTTGAAATATACAGGACGGAAATGAACCCCCGAAAGACTGAGCGCATTCAGGTTTTCAGACAGCTTTTCGGCCGAAATCCATTCTGCTGCGAACATCTGAAAAGGAAGCGTATAGCCAACCCCAATGGAGAGGTAGCCTAATTCGCCTACGATTCCCGAGGCCGGATAAAACAGGGCAGTAATGGCTTGGGGAATATGGGGCGAAGTCGGAACCCATTGCAATCCGGTGCTTTCATAAGTCATTTCACGCTTCCAGCCCTCCATTAATATTATGTTTAGTCTACATTTTTTCCGGGTCATTTGTTCTTCGTTCAGAAGTAAGGCAAGCTCTCCACACGTTAATCCATAAATATAGGGTATTTTATATTGACTTACGAAAGTTATGAACTTATCTTCTACTATACATCCTTCTATTTTATTGCCACCCAGTGGATTAGGCCTATCGAGGATGATGAATTCAATATCGTTTTCGGCGGCGGCTTCCATAGCCAGTCCCATGGTGCTGATGTATGTGTACGAACGGCAGCCAATGTCCTGAATATCATATACTAATGCGTCGATATCCTGTAGCATTTCCGGAGTAGGTTTTCTTGTTTTCCCATAGAGCGAATAAACAGGCAGCCCCGTTTTTGGGTCTTTCATGTCTTTGACTATATCACCTGCATATATATCACCTCGCACCCCATGCTCAGGAGCATACAAAGCTACCAAGTTTACATTTTCGGCTTCGTGTAGGATGTCGATGGTCGATTTCAGATTGTTGTCTACACCCGTTTGGTTTGTTATCAGGCCGATGCGCTTACCTTCAAGAATATCGAAATTACGTTCTTTGAGTACTTCTAACCCTGTTTTTATGCTAATGCCTTGTGCGTGTAAAGCAAAGGGAGCTAAACAGAGTATAAAGACTGATATTATATGACGTACTTTCTTATTCATTACTGGCTGGAAACGAAAAAGGTAAATATGGTTTATATTTTGTTATGGTTGTAACTTAATAAAAACATATTTACCTGTCAAGTAGTTTATTCTTTATTTAGGGCAACCGCCCCAAAATTACATTTTAAACACCAAATTCATCCGATACAGCTCTTTCGTTTCTCGCTCTCAAAGTCCCTCTCTTTGAGAGAGGGATTTAGGGAGAGTTACCGTATTCTCGCTTTTATTCTTTCGTCCTCGAGCCGGACAGGCT
>NZ_QVMH01000052.1 GCF_010501035.1 Paludibacter sp. 221 | reverse complement strand
TGACAAACAAATTGTTTATTTGAAAAAATTGTTTTTTACAACAGTATCTTTTTCAGCTATAGGAAAAAGTAAAAGCCCGTCCGGCTTGAGGACAAAAGAATAAAAATGAGGATACGGTAACTCTCCCTAAATCCCTCTCTCAAAGAGAGGGACTTGAAGGCTGTAAAACGAAAGAACAATATCTGATGAATTTGGTGATTAAAATGTAATTTTGGTGCGGTTGCCCCATCAATTTACTCTAAAATAGCGATGTATGCGCCATCATATCGCGTAGAATGAAAATTTATATTTCGCTCCTCACACACTTTTTTCCATTGCTTTGTGTACGAATCAGTTACCGTTTTATCTACAATAACATTAAGTGGAATTACACATTCCAGCAGTTGTTCAGCACGGGGTCTGATTCCATTCCCAACAACCAGATAATCAACCTCGATAGGTTTTTCGGGCAGATAATTTCGGCTAAAGTCGTTCCTGAGAATTAAGAATCGCAACCCACCGAAGGCAACATAACCATCCAACCAAAACGCCTGCTGCTCAATCCTCTGCGGCATTTTTATCTTATTATTATTCCAATACGATGATGCAATTTTACATACCTCGTTATAATCGGTAGTATATACATAATTATTATTGCCATCAATAAAGTTCACGTGCGTATTCCGGTGGGCAGCATACACAATCACTTTTTTCGAGTATAATGTATTGCACCGCACATACAGGTTGATTGAAAAAACAAACAGCAGACAACTCAATGCGGTTATTATAGCATGATATTTTTTAGAACGGAAATAATACGCAAAAGAGAAAATAGCAAGAAACACCAAAAACACCTGTAAGCCGTTCAGCGACACATTTGAAACTGAAAAAGGCAAGTGATAAATAAAATCAACCGAGATATTCAACCCACTCAGCACCAGCTTCAGCAAATACGCTACAGAAGCTGATAAATACGGAATCCACGACACAGCAAATAACAAAACCGCAAGATACAGTATAATTGAAGCTGCCGGAATAGCTATCAAATTGGACAACAGAAAATAATTAGGAAACACCTGAAAATAATACAACGTAATAGGCAATGTGCCTATCTGAGCCGCAACCGACACCGCCATCAAATTCCACAACCACCCCAAAGGCCTGTTACGGATATTCAATAAGCCTGAAACCTTAGGCTGGAAGTATACGATACTCAACACTGCCGAATAGCTAAGCTGAAACCCTACATTGAACAACAAGTTCGGATTTAGCAGCAGCATCAGAAATGCCGACATGAATATAGTGTTATAAATGGAAGATTTCCGGCCTAACGCCGCCCCTACAGCCACAAAGGAGAACATCAGCGTAGCACGAAAAACCGATGGCGGCAACCCGGTAATAAAAGCGTACGACCATAAAAGGAGTAAAATAAGGACAGTCTTAATCAACCGTTGCCATTTGCCTTTATTCAGAAATCCAAGTAAAAAAGAGAAAACCACATAAACGATGCCTATATGCAAACCACTTACCGCTAAAATATGCATAACACCCGATGCGCTATAGCCGGTACGCAAATCGGCATCCAGTTCGTCGGTATATCCAAGCGTAAGAGCCGACAACACCGCAAATTCATCTCCCTCAAAACCAAACTTGCGGTAAACATCAAGCAAATAATCCCGGCATTTTTGCGCAAGCGTCATTACAGGGACACTTTGGCTCTCTCCTGTCTTTTTCCAATTTCCGGCAGTAACATAAGCCGTAGCCCCAACGCCTTTACGTTTCAGATATAGCGGATAATCGAATCCGTCAGGATTCCGAATCTCTTCGGGTTCCGAAAAAGTAGTACGGATAAACAAGCGGTCGCCGTACGACAAATTAGGAACAACAGCGTCCGGTTGAAAATAAACATAAGCCCTTCCTTTAGCCTGCGCGATAATATTCAAATCCGAATATTGCATTAACTCCACCTCACACAAATAAGAACGGGATTTTTTCACCGGAGTTTTCACTACTTCAACCAGAAAGCAGCCTTCTTCATCAAGATAGTCGAAGCTGTTTCTTTCTTCCTGAAATGTGCATAACGAATAAGCAAGGCTTACGAAAAACAAAAAGACCCCGAAACCAAACAGCCACCGCAATTTATATTGCAGCACGGGAGAGCGAAGCAAAAAAGAGAATAAAACAACAAGGATAGAAAGGGCAATGCTAATGCCCGTTACCCAAACAGGCAGTTTGATAAACCGATAGAGGATAACACCGGCAACAACAGGAATTAACAAACGGAAAAATGGAGTCCGTTGTAAAAAATCCATAAAATCATTTTCAGGAGTTATGCATTTATCAGGTCTCGTATAGCTTTAAGAGGATTTTCGGCATTAAAAACAGAACTTCCCGCCACAAGTACATTCGCGCCACAATCAAACAATCTGCCCGCGTTCGACGCATTGATTCCGCCATCCACTTCGATACGGCAAGCGGGATTCAAGCGGTCAACCATTTTTTTCAGTTCTTCCAACCGTTCGTAGCTTTCTTCAATAAACTTCTGACCACCATATCCTGCAAAAACACTCATCAAAAGCACTAAATCCACTTTTTCAATGTATTTCTCCAACACACTTACCGGGATATCAGGGTTTATCGTAATGCCCGGACTCATACCCTCTGCACGTATCTGTTCAATCACAGCATCGGGATTTTCGGCTGCTTCGTAATGAAAAGTAAGCGTAGAAGCTCCATATTCGGCAAAGCGTTTCACATATTTCTCAGGATGCACAATCATAATATGCACATCAAGCGGCTTAATACAATGCTTTTTGATAGCTTCCATCACCGGAAAGCCAAATGAAATATTCGGCACGAAAACTCCATCCATCACGTCAATATGCAGCCACTCGGCCTCACTCTTGTTTATCATATCACACATAACTTGCAAATTGCTGAAATCTGCTGCTAAAACCGATGGAGAAATTATTCGATGCATAACTTTATTTTGACTTTAGATGCAAACATACAAAAAATAGAATTTCCGAAAAAACATATCATTGCATTTTTTCGCGACAACATTATTATTCCGCATCTTATCAAAAAAAACAACTTAAGCAATCTTGTCATACTTGTTTAACTCTTTGAAGATATTTTAATAAAAACAAGGAGGTTACAACCGATTTGTTTTTTTAGTACTTTTGCACTCGAAAAATAGGTATAAAAAAGATTATGAGAACTAAAACTACGCCTACGGAGTTAGGCACCGAGAAAATCGGTAAATTACTGAAACAATACGCTATTCCCGCCATCATTGCGATGACTGCATCGTCGCTTTACAACATCACCGACAGTATTTTTATCGGGCATGGCGTGGGGCCTTTAGCACTTTCGGCATTAGCCATATGCTTCCCGCTGATGAACCTTGCGGCTGCTTTCGGCTCATTGGTAGGTGCAGGTGGAGCAACGCTTTTGTCCATCCGCCTCGGACAAAAGGATTATGAAACCGGAAACATCATTTTAGGCAACGTACTGGTGCTTAACCTTGTGATAGGCGTTGCCTTTTCTGTTGCTATATTACTATTCTTAGACCCTATCCTCTACTTTTTCGGGGCAAGCCCGGATACTCTGCCACATGCCCGCGACTATATGCGAATACTGCTGTATGGCAACGTATTTACACACATGTACATGGGGCTGAATACGCTGCTACGCTCGGCCGGCAATCCTGAAAAATCAATGTACGCTACCATTGCCACCGTTATTATAAATGCCGGACTGAACGCAATATTCATTTTCGGGTTTGGCTGGGGCATTAGCGGAGCCGCCTATGCTACAATAATAGCTCAAATGATAGTACTCGCATGGCAGTTTAAGTTTTTCAGCAACAAAAACTACTTCATCCATCTGAAGAAAGGGATATATAAACTTCGAAAAAAGATAGTTTTAGACATCCTGTCAATCGGCTCTGCTCCGTTTTTTATGAATGCAGCCGCATGTCTTGTCGTCATTATTATCAACCAAGCGCTTATCCGCACAGGAGGCGACTTGGCGGTAGGAGCATACGGCATTGTAAACCGGATAGCCTTCCTGTTCATTATGATAGTAATGGGGCTCAACCAAGGGATGCAGCCTATAGCCGGATACAATTTCGGGGCTAAGCAATACACACGAGTTACCGAAATATTAAAAAAAACCATATTATGGGCAACTGTCATTTTGGTTTTCGGATTCATTATAGTAGAATTATTCCCCCGTACAGTAGCCTCTATCTTTACAACGCACGAAGAGTTGGTAAACCTTGCCGCCAATGGGCTAAGGCTCATTTTCCTTGCATATCCTTTAGTAGGATTCCAGATGGTGACTTCCAACTTTTTTCAGAGCATAGGCATGGCAGGCAAAGCTATTTTTATGTCACTGAGCCGCCAGTTGATATTCCTGTTGCCCTGCTTACTTATTCTTCCCAATTTTTATGGCACAAACGGCGTATGGATTAGTTTCCCTATTGCCGACAGCATTGCCTTTTTAGTAGCATTGATAATGCTGACACACCAATTCAGGAGCTTTAAGAAAAAAGAAAAAGAAGCTATGCAAAACGATTAACAATTATTATTTTTATATTTGTAAAATATACATCAATGGATAAACACATTATAATAAACATAGGCAGGCAGTACGGAAGCGGTGGCCGCCTGATAGGCGAAAAACTTGCTAAAAAATTAGGATTCTCGTATTACGACAAGGAACTTATCAATATAGCATCGAAAGAAAGCGGATTGGGCAAGGAGTTTTTTGAAGAAGCCGACGAAAAAAAAGGACACGGGATTTTCAGCAACCTGCTGGGCATACGCTCCAATTTTTTCCCTGACGATTTCTCGTACAATTACCTCAGCAACGAAACCCTCTTTAAGATACAAAGCGACGTCATTCGCGAACTGGCATCACAAAAATCATGTATATTCGTAGGACGGTGCGCCGATTACATTCTGCGTGAACACCCTAACTGTATCAACATATTTATCACAGCCGACATTAAAGACCGTAAAAAAAGAATCTTGCAACGTATGAAAGACCTACCGGAAGATAAGGCGGAAGACATGCTCGAAAAAACAGATAAAAAACGCTCAAGCTACTACAATTATTACACAAACAAACTATGGGGAGTAGCCGGTTCGTACGATTTGTGTATCAATTCATCATTCATGGGTGTCGACCAAACAGTGGAGCTTATTTACAATACTGTAAAAGAAAGATTTAATATATAGGCCAAAGAATTTTGGAGAATAAAAAAAATAATGTACTTTTGCACTCCGATTCAGCATAATCTCTGACAGAATAAGTGAGGTCTGTGTATATTGTGCATATTATTTAATTAAAAACTGAATTACAATGGACTTTATTAAAATTGCAGAACAAGCGTTTCAGGTAGAAAATAACTTTCCTGCATTCAAAAGTGGCGATACTATCACAGTAGCTTATCGTATCAAAGAAGGTAACAAAGAACGTATTCAGGAATTCCGCGGCGATGTTATTAAAATAGCCGGACATGGAGACAAAAAACGTTTCACAGTACGTAAAATCTCGGGTAACATTGGCGTTGAGCGTATCTTCCCGATGGATTCTCCTTTTATCGAAAAAATCACTGTAAACAAATACGGAAAAGTACGTCGTGCTAAATTGTACTACTTACGTAACCTTACAGGTAAAAAAGCAAGAATCAAAGAAAGAAGGGTTTAACAAACCTTTTTATCGAAATAAAACAAGAAACGGAGTTCATTTTGAACTCCGTTTCTTGTTTTATCCTATTTTCAAACCTATCCGTTTCTCTTAAAAAGGAAGGTCATCATCAACCTGTGGAGCAGCCGACGTTGGCGTACTGCTTGGAGCTGCGGTAGACGGCGATGAAGCCGGAGCAGCAGTTGGCGGCTCCTCCTGACGGTCGCCCCGGCGACCCAACAGCTGTATGGTGTCAGCATAAATTTCAGTAGTATATCTTTTTATCCCATCTTTTTCCCACGAGCGGGTCTGAATTTTACCTTCAACATAAAGCTGAGTACCCTTACGGATATATTTCTCAGCCAAATCAGCCAATCCTCTCCACGCTACGATATTATGCCACTCGGTACGCTCAGGAACCTGAGTGCCGTTTTGCATAGTATAACCTCTTTCTGTTGTCGCTACTGTAAAATTTGCAACCGAAACGTTATTGTCCAAATAACGTACTTCGGGATCTCTCCCCACATTACCTACTAAAATAACCTTATTTATCGACATAAAATTTGTTTTTTTGAGTTTTAAAAAAATCTCTTAGTTTCGGGCATAAAAGTAAAGGTTTCTGTTAAAAAAGCAAAGAAAAAAAAGAAATTTTCATTTTTATTTCAAGTTCAACAATTTAAACCCAAGAGTACAGCCACCGAAACACGAATAATGATAAAAAACAATTTCGGTTTATTATACCCATCTGCTCAAAATGACATAAAACACATTCGTACCAAATGTACATTTTGTCTTAAAATGTCATAAACAACATTAATTTCTGCCAATATGCCACTAATGCCACTGCCAGAAACAAGCGCTCACCTATTTGGCAAAGTAATTGCTTACAAAGGGCAGTTTATGTTTAGCAAGCAATATAGGTATAAGCTCAACTAATTAAACATTTTTGATTATCAACCCGTTCTATTTGTTTACTAACCCCAAACAGTTTAAATTATGAAGAATAAGAAAGAAACGAATGACTTTATCAACGAGGAAGAAATTTTGAACGAAGATAATTTCGCAGAAGAAATAAAAGAATCGGCAGAAGCAGAACAAGCCGTAAGCGATAGCATTGACGAACTGAAAAGTAAAGTCGATGACCTAAATGACAAAAACCTGCGCCTGATGGCCGAGTTTGACAATTACCGGAAAAGGTCGCTAAAAGAACGTTCTGAACTAATTAAAACAGCAGGCGAAAGCATTTTGGTAAGCATGCTACCGTTGGTCGACGATTTTGAACGCGCGCTCAAAGCAATGGAAACATCAACCGACGTTGATGCCGTAAAAGAAGGAGTTGAACTGATTTATGAAAAATTCGTTTCGTTCCTGTCGCAAAACGGGGTGAAAGAAATCCCTACAGAAAATGAGCCTTTTGATATGGACGTACACGAAGCTGTAACCACCTTTCCTGCTCCAAGCGACGATATGAAAGGAAAAATCATGGACTGTGTATCCAAAGGCTATACCCTGAACGACAAAGTAATACGCTACCCTAAAGTAGTAGTTTGCGAATAATACCAAGCACATTCTGCGAAAGAATGTTTTCTTTTCACACATAGCAATTTCACCCTTTTTGCAAGGGAATAAATAAGAGCACAATTTACATACGAAGAATAAAACTAAAAGGTTTATTTTGAACCTTGAGTTTTGGGAGATCAGACAATGTCAAAAAGAGATTATTACGAAGTACTGGAGGTTACAAAAACCGCCTCTTTCGAGGAAATAAAAAAAGCGTACCGGAAAAAAGCCATCCAGCATCACCCCGACAAAAATCCCGGTGATAAAGAGGCCGAAGAAAAGTTCAAGGAAGCCGCTGAGGCTTACGAAGTGCTGAGCGACCAACAAAAACGACAACGCTACGACCAGTTCGGGCACGCAGGAGTAGGAGGTGCAGCCAGCGGAGGAGGATTTGGCGGAGGTATGACTATGGAAGACATATTCTCCCATTTTGGTGATATTTTCGGAGACATTGGCGGATTCGGAGGGTTTGGTGGATTTGGCGGCTCACGCAGCAGAGGCCCACGCGTAAGAAAAGGCTCCGACCTTCGGGTAAAAGTAAAACTCACATTGGCAGAAGTAGCCAAAGGCGTTGAGAAAAAAATCAAGGTGAAAAAATACGTTCCTTGCGAGGAATGTTCAGGCTCAGGAGCCGCAAAAGACTCAAAGCCCATAACATGCGATACCTGTAAAGGAAACGGACGTGTAACAAGAGTACAGCAAACCATACTGGGAGCTATGCAAACCACCTCCGAATGTCCAACCTGCGGTGGCGACGGCACTGTGATAAAAGACAAGTGCCCGCACTGTAATGGCGACGGCATTACTAAAGGCGAGGAGGTAATCACAATAAATATCCCTGCGGGCGTAATGGAGGGAATGCAACTTAGCGTAAGCGGAAAAGGGAATGCAGCCAGACGAGGCGGGGTAAACGGAGACTTGCTGGTATTAATAGAAGAAGAACCACATCCGGAGTTAATCAGGGATGGGAACGATTTGGTTTACAATCTGCTACTTTCGGTACCCACAGCCACATTAGGCGACTCTATCGAAGTGCCTACTGTAGATGGCAAGGTAAAAGTAACTATCGCCCCCGGCACACAACCGGGCAAAGTACTGCGCCTGAGAGGAAAAGGATTGCCCAGCGTAAATCACTACGGCACAGGCGACCTCTTAGTTAACATAGGCGTTTATATCCCCGAACATTTAAGCAAGGAAGAAAAAAGCATGATGGAAAAGCTGGCCGAATCGGATAATATAAAACCAAATTCGTCGGCATCGAAAAACTTTTTCTCACGCATACGAAATATGTTTGAATAAGGCAAAAACAAAAAAAGACCATTTTCAATATAGAAGATGGTCTTTCTTATTTTCTTAAATGTCAAAACTATTGTTTTTTGAATTTATCAAAAAAGCCCCTGCTTGTTTTCTCCTCTACAGGCGATTCTTCTTCCTCAAATTCATCTTCCACCGAGAAATCGTCATCCTCTTGTGAAACTCCGGCATTTCCCCGTTTAATATAGCCGATAACATCTTCTAAGCCATCAATAAATTTATCAAAGTCCTCTTTGTATAAAAATATCTTATGCTTCTCATAAGTAACCTGCATGTTTTCATCCGCCCCAGAAACCCTTTTTTTACTTTCTGTAATTGCAACGAACAAATCATCATTTCTACTCTTTTTCACATCTAAATAATAGATTCTTTTTCCGGCTTTTATCGCCTTCGAGTAAATAATGTCATTTTCTCTTTTTTCAACTTCGTTTTTTGTCTTTTCTATTTCCATAATGAATATTGATTGGTGAACTACTTGGTTATGATATGGTTGTGTTTACATAACGCCAAAGCTCTGTATGACCAAAGGTCTGTATTTTTTTTCAAAAAATCAAATTTATTGCTTCTTTTTTGAATATTTGTTAAAACCAATTAACTTTTTTATCATTTTCACCATCGATGGCTTTTTCACCTTGCCACATGGCTAAGAAATTGTTTTGAATTTTTTCACAGGTCATTTTTTGGGAATTTTAACCGCTATCTTAGTACGTATTGCAAAAAAATAATGTACTTTTGTTCGATTTTTCGGGTAGTTTGCTCTTTTACGAACATTTCAGAACAAGAACAAGCTATCTCTATCGGTGCTATTCTGCATAAAACTTTTTTTTCAGTACTTACCCTATTTACTGATTCTTTTTATGATTAGATTAAATCTGAGCAGAATAATTGAGTTAAAATAAAAAAGTTAATTAAAAATTATTGCTCGAAAAATATGTCGAAAAAGAATAGAGCTAAAAAACAAAAACAAAGTTTTTGGAATATGCATCTTACCTCCACCATCAGTATATCGCTGGTGTTGTTCCTGATTGGCTTAATGTGCCTGATTCTTTTCACCGCGCATGAGATGAGCACTCATGTGAAAGAAAACATAAACATATCCGTCATACTGGAAGATAACATTAAGGATGATTACGTAAAAAGAATCGAACGCTATCTGCAAGCAGCACCCTATACAAAATCGGTGGAGTATGTCTCGAAAGAATCGGCACTCGAAGACTTGGTTTCATCATTAGGAGAAGACCCTCAGAGCTTTCTTGGATACAACCCACTCTTAGCCTCATTCGAGGTTAAACTGAATGCACCCTATGCAAACAACGACAGTCTTGCCCTTATCGAGTCAAAACTCAAAACCTTTGACCATGTAAGCCGCATTATTTACCAAAAAGACGTTATAGCCTTGGTAAACAACAATATCCACAAAATCAGCATAATTATACTTGGGTTGGTACTGGTGTTGCTACTTATTTCAATAGCCCTTATAAACAATACAATCCGTCTGGCTATTTACTCCAATCGTTTCTTAATCAACACGATGAAGCTGGTCGGAGCCAAATCATGGTTTATCCGCAAACCCTACGTAAAACGCAGCATGCGAAACGGACTGATAGCGGCATTGCTTGCAATCATATATATAGGTTTATTGCTTTACTATGCCCGTTATGAGTTCGGACTCGACGAAATGGTAATTTCCGTTCAGACATCAGGGCTGGTTTGTGGGGCTATAATCCTTACAGGAATAATCCTTACAGGAATTTCATCCTACTTTGCCGTAGGGCGCTACGTAAGGATGAGCACCAACGATATGTATTTTGTATAAAAAAAATTCAGAGAATACTTTATTTTATGGAAAAAAACAGATATTTCAATTTAGACAAAAAAAACCTTATCCTGATAGGCGTTGCCTTTCTCATCATTGTATTCGGTTTTTTGTTAATGATCGGAGCTCCGACCGAGGTCGAATTCAACCCTGATATATTCAGCACACGCCGTATTGTAATAGGTCCAATGATTTCTTTTTTTGGATTTTTATTTATGGTATTTGCCATTTTATACAAACCCAAAAAAGCGGATAAAGAATGAATTGGTTAGAAGCGTTATTATTAGGAATACTTCAAGGGTTAACCGAATTTTTACCCGTAAGCAGTAGCGGACACCTCACTATTGCGCAGGAACTTTTAAACCTGAATACAACGGCTGCCGACAATTTACAATTCATAGTTGTAGTACATGCCGCAACAGTTTTAAGTACCATCGTTATTCTTTGGAAAGAAATTTCATTCCTGTTCAAAGGAACCTTTTGTACAAAGGTTTGGAACGATGAAAAATCGTACGTACTGAAAATAATTATCTCGATGATTCCCGTTTTCATTGTCGGGGTTTTCTTCAAAGACCAAGTCGAAGCATTATTCGGGCAAGGAATACTATTGGTAGGTTGCTGCCTGCTGGTTACAGCCTTACTGCTTACTTTCGCCTATTATGCCAAACCAAGACAAAAAGAAAACATCTCATACCGTGATGCCTTTATCATAGGGCTGTCGCAGGCAGTTGCCGTTTTGCCCGGCTTATCGCGTTCGGGAACAACCATTGCCACAGGCTTATTATTGGGCAATAAAAAAGAAAAAGTAGCACAATTCTCGTTCCTGATGGTATTAGTTCCGATATTGGGCGAAACCCTCTTGGATGTTATAAAAATGATAAAAGAGCCCGTAGTCACAATGGGTGTAGGAGTATTCCCGTTAGTTATAGGTTTTTTGGGAGCTTTCGCGGCAGGGTGTTTTGCATGCAAGTTTATGATTAACTTAGTAAAACGAGGAAAACTAATCTACTTTGCCATCTATTGCGCTATAATTGGTATCATATCTATTGTTTACGCAGTAGTATAAAAAGAGGGGCAGAAATTGAGAATGGATTTTATTGAAGGAGAGGTACTATATGTAGACAAACCACTGGAATGGACGTCATTCAAAGTGGTAAACCGGATAAGAGGAAAAATTCAGAAAGCATTCAACATAAAAAAATTGAAAGTTGGACATGCCGGTACGCTCGACCCCTTGGCAACAGGGGTAATGATTCTTTGCACCGGAAAAGCCACTAAAAAAATAGAAAGTTTCCAGTATCAGACCAAAGAGTATGTAGCGACACTGAAACTTGGAGCTACAACGCCTTCGTTTGATATGGAACACGAGGAAGATGCCACTTTCCCGACCAATCATATAACGAGGGAACTGATTGATACGGTAATACCTCGTTTTACAGGCGAAATATGGCAAGTGCCACCTGTGTATTCAGCCGTTAAGGTAGACGGAAAAAGAGCATATAATTATGCCCGCGAGGGGCAAGACGTAGAACTCAAACCGAAACTACTGGTAATTGACGAAATCGAAGTGTTGGATTTCTCGTTGCCCGTACTGAAAATAAGAGTTGTTTGCAGCAAAGGAACATACATTCGTGCTTTGGCACGCGACATAGGAAAGGCACTAAATAGCGGAGCCTACCTCACAGCACTTGCGAGGACGCGCATAGGCGAAAAACACCTGAACGAATGCTGGCAGGTAAACGATTTGATGGATTTTTTGGACAAGGAAGCAGAAAAAAGCAAGTAGGGAAAAGGAAAAAGTATTTTTATTCTCTTAAAAACCAAAAAAATATATATCATTCATTGAATGTTTAATTTTATACTTTAAACTTTTACCTTTAACCTTTCTCCTTTATATTAAAATATTAATTTAAGCAAAATATGAAACTATCTCAGTTTAAATTTAAGTTACCGGAAGAGTTGATTGCACAACATCCGGCTCCTCATCGCGACGAATCGCGTTTAATGGTGGTAAACAGAAAGACTGGTGAAATAGAACATCGGATATTCAAAGACATCATCGAGTATTTTGATGAAAGTGACTTATTCATAATGAATAACACAAAAGTGTTCCCCGCACGCCTGTATGGAAACAAGGAAAAAACCGGAGCGCAAATCGAAGTATTTTTGCTTAGGGAACTAAACCGCGAAATGCACCTGTGGGATGTATTGGTAGAGCCTGCACGCAAAATAAGGATAGGTAACAAGCTCTATTTCGGGGCACACCATTCGGTTGTGGCAGAGGTAATTGACAATACTACATCGCGCGGACGTACACTGCGTTTCTTATACGATGGCACGTACGAAAACTTCAAACGAAACCTGTTTGTTTTAGGAGAAACACCCCTCCCGCGCACAATAACCCGTCCACCCGAACCGGAAGACGAAGAAAGGTTTCAAACAATTTTTGCTGAACATGAAGGTGCAGTATCAGCACCGGGAGCAGGCTTGCACTTCAGCCGCGAACTGATGAAAAGAATGGAGATAAAAGGAATTGACACCACTTTTATCACATCGCACATGAGTTTGGGTAATTTCCGTGAAATTGATGTAGAGGATTTAACCAAGCACAAAATGGATTCGGAACAAATGGTTATCACGCCCGAAGTTGCCGAACTGGTTAACAAGAAACAAGCCGAACACCGCCGTATATGCGCAGTAGGCGTAACCGTAATGCGTGCATTGGAAACTGTAGCCGGCACCGAAGGAAGAATAAAAGCATACGAGGGTTGGACAAATAAATTCATTTTCCCTCCTTACGATTTTACAATCGCAAATGCGATGATAACCAATTTCCACCTGCCCTACTCCACCCTGCTTATGATGACGACCGCATTTGGCGACTACGACCATATCATGAATGCTTACGAAGTAGCTATAAAAGAAGGCTACAGATTCGGAGTATACGGCGACGCTATGTTAATCATTTAATCCATAAGATACAACTAACAAAGCAGTTAGTTAGTCCCTACAAAAACCCCTCGAAGGATGTTTCCTTCGAGGGGTTTTTATGTGAGTCAAAGCTCTCAAATTATTCCTTCAATAATTTTTTCACCATTCCGCCTACCTTAACAAAGTACAATCCTTGTGGCAAATGGCTAAGGTCTATCAGTTCATCCTTTTCCACGTCAAACTCAGATACCGACACACCCGACACATCCAGTATAGCAACATGCTCTTTGCCAACAATGCCATCTATATAAATATAATCTTTAGCCGGATTAGGATAAATCATTATCAAATCGTCCGAATGTAGGTCTAAACCATTACCGGTTTTTATAGAGAAGTAACCATTTACAAACTTAATCTGATAATTAGTAGAAGTTACTCCCGAAGGAACAATCAGGTAACGCCGTCCTGTCACCTCGCCTGCCGAGCGTTTCAATACAAGTTTTCCACCTAACACACTTTCATCCTCACCATTTACAAACCCCTCGTAAGTAGCCTCAAATTCAGGGTCTTCTTCTCCGGCATACTTAAACATATCTTTTGCCTTAACCGTCAGAGGGGCAGCAACTACCTCTACCGTTACCTTTTTCGTACCGGAATACGGCTCTTTTGCCTCAAGTGTGATTGTCAACTTGTCGCCCGGTTTCGATACTCCGCTTGCAGGAGTAAATTTAAGACTATAGTCCACACCTTCGTTCAAATTGATGCTTTTATACACCACATTCACCGACGGAAGAAAATCAACCCCCTTGTAAGCCATATCGGAGATAGTTAGCTTTGCATCCTCAATATCTTTCTCAGGCGAATGGTCGTGTAGCAGCAGCAACTCGCCTACAGATGTATATCTCTGACCTTTAACCTCCGACAATGCTACCAGTTTCACATACTGCCCATACACCACATCTTCAAAATAAACAATCTCTTCAAGCTGGCTATCAGTCCATGTACCCTTAGCTACAGGTTTTTCCGGCCATTGCTTACCATCATGGCTTGTATATATTTCGTACTTGGCAATCCGTCCGTTGCTTCCAATCTGGCGTGGCACATAAATCAGGCCACTCAATTCGTAAACCGAATCCACTTTAAGCACAATATTATGAGGATGCGTATCGGTACTCACCGACCAGTTGGTATGCCAGTAAGTAGACTCATCCCCATCAATAACATTCACAGCAGCTTCGCTTTTGTTCGGATATTCGCTATCAAACGAATCTACTGTCAGGCGGGTTCGCGGTATCACCTGATATTTTTTGTTATACCTTACCACATCAAAGCCCGCTGAAGCACTTCTGTAATTTCCCGACCCGGTAAACTCTACTGCAATACGATAATCCTTACCCAACTCACAATCCGAAGGGATATAGGTAATGAACTTACCCGTCTGAAGGCTTTCGCTTCCCAGTTTTCGGTCAATCCCATGACCCACCAAAAATATATCAGCCGAACCTTCCATGCCCGAAGTCCACCTTACAGTAACCTGTTCGCCCGGACGGTAATACGCACGGCTCAACGATACATCGCAGGCAGGTACTTTTTCGGATTGCTCGCCAAGAACCAGTATTTCAGCCGCAGAGGTAAACCCCTTGTCGCCAACCGAAGAAAGCGATTTCAACTTTACATACTGTGCCTCAGGGCAAGTTGGGAATATTGCTGTTTTTTCGGCCACCTCCGAATCCCACGTACCCGATGTTATTGCCGTACCCCACGCCTGCCCGTCGGTGCTTGTATAAATCTCATATTGAGTTATTTTGCCATTATCGCCCGTCTGTCTCGGAAGATAAATAAGCCCTGCCACGTTAAGAGGCGATTTCAATTTCAAAACAATTTCGTGTGGCTGCGACGCTTCGGTCGGAGTCCATTGAGTGTGCCATATCGACTCCGGATTGCCATCAATTGCATTTGTGGCCGCATTTGTAGCACCGCTTTGCTCGCTGTCTACCGAATGAATACTCAAGTCGGTACGCGGTATTACATAGTAAGACGGATGTTGAGAGCTAACATCGAATGAGTCGGACATGCTGCATATCAAACAGTTCATATAAGTAAACTCCGCCATTACCCAACATGGGGTATCAGGTATCAGGTTTACCGGAATAACCGCTGTCAATTGCTTATCGCTCAATTTCTTTTTACCCAAAGGGTATTTATTGCCTGTATCCGAAACCAAGAAAAACTCAATTTCCGGATCCGTATCCACATTTGCTTTAAAATTAATTGTAATCTGCTCACCCACCATATAAGCCTTCCGGCTCAAAGCCATAGTACATTTTTTTTCGGCAGCATAACGGGATACTACCCTTACATCCGACGATGGCATGATAAGTTTTGCAGATGTAACCGACATATCACGTATTTCGGCCGAACCCTGAAGAAAATCCCAACGATGAAAAACAGAATCCCTATGTATATAGCAGGGAGTAATGACAACCTCCTCGCCGGGAGCATAAAAACCACCGCCAATACCGTTATCCACTGTCAAGGTATATTTCTCTTTAAGCCCATCGGGATCCAGTTTCTTAATAGCAGCCTTTACGTTAGGCAGCCTTGGCACTGTAGTTCCCCAGTCTGCACCTCCTGCAGTTCCGGTATCGTAAAGCAAATCCCTCATTTCTTTCGGCGAAAGTACACGCCCCAGTTTGTTTTTAGCATAGGACTGCACCGCAACCGCTGCCGAAGCAACGATAGGAGTAGAAGAACTTGTTCCCGAAAACATATGTGTATAAGTAGCCAAATCCCCGTTTTTATACAAAACACCATAGCCCGTTGTAACAACAGTCAGGTTACCAATACCACAGAGTTTAACCATTGAGCCATAAGTAGAAAAATCGCAACGGTTGCGTGCCGACATGGTAGCCGCACCCACAACAATAGAGCCATTATCGCCACGGCTACGGTATTCGGCATGTAAAGTCCCATCCAGATTCACATTACCATTGCCTGCTGCCGCTACCACTATTATCCCTGCCTCGGTAGCACCTTTAGTCAAATCCCAAACCGTTTTTGTATAATCGGCAGGGACATAACGGTCTTTACCTGGCTCCGGACTACCGGTTTGCATCTCGTACACCATCACATCGCCCGGCTTGAGCACTTCCAATGCCATAGCAATAGCCTTCTCCCTGCCTTTAGGTATTTCCGAAAATCCATAAAAAGCATCGGCACCATGCACCGCACCGGTAACACCAAATCCGTTTTTTGCGGCATACATCTCTCCCATCACAGCAAGACCATGATCATCTTGTTCATGGTTTGTGGTGGTAAACCCGTCGATAACGTTTTGCCCGAAAAAATCCTCATGTTCGTACACCCAGCCCCACTCAATATCAGCAATAGTCACACCCTGACCTGTAATACCCTGACTCCATGCATAATCAACATAAATACCATGAATATCATTCTTCTTATATCCAAAAAGATAAGATTGCCGCCCCTCAAAATTAGGAGTAGCCGAAGGTGAAACTACAGCAGAAGGAGGTACTGCCGAAGCAGAAAGAACACTCTCGGCAAGTGCAGGAGCAGATACAGCTCCCGGAGGGGGTGGAGGCGTTACAGGCGAAATCTCGCAATACTCTACCACATCATATTTCTCCAGTTCGTTGGCCAAAGCAAGCAGTTCGTACTTATCCACATCTTCCGCACCCTGCATCTGCAACAAACCGGCAAACTCTGTCTTATTAAAATTGTTATTTACAGAACGTATTTTTTTTCCCGAACGTAAAAGGGTACGCTCTTTTTTATCAAACTCAAACAACTGGGCAAATTCATATTCATTCAGCCTCGTCAGCACATCATCCAATCCGGCCGATTGCAATTTGCTAAAAGACCGGACTTTAGAATCATCAACATCAATAACAGCCTCCGGACGTATTTTTATAAAAAAACGGTATTTATCTTCACCGTCTACCAAATAATTTTGTCCCTTCAGGTTCTGACCCCACATAGGCAAAGCCAATAAACCAAGCAACAGGAATAAAAACAATTTTTTCATTACTAATAAGGTATTAATTTAAGATTTACATTAATCGTGCCTTTGAGCCTGTTCAAATTATTCGCGAAAAAACAGCCATAATTCATCCCGCGAGCAAAACCCAAACACCCAATCCTTTGCATCAACGGCACACTCTTTTACAAAGATACAATTATTTTAAATAACTCTCCCCGAAGGAGCTGCCCCAAAGTAAAATAATCAATTTTGCCACTATCAAATTATTACCTCCCGAAACAAGGCAATAAGGTTATTACTGGCTGACTGTATCAGTTACTAAGGTTATTGACTGTAAATAAGGCTTTTATCAAGCACTTTATTGAAAAACCTTAGTAATTACACAAAGTAAGAGTAAACCAACCTTATTACCTTATTTTATATTAGAGATTATATTCAATAAAAAGTTACAGGTTTAATTATCAGTTCTTCATATTGATTGATGTATTGAAATTCAAATATATGCACTCCGTTAGGAGTGGAAGTTTGGTAAAATACTATCTTT
>NZ_QVMH01000051.1 GCF_010501035.1 Paludibacter sp. 221 | reverse complement strand
ACTTGTAACTAAATAATAATTAATAACTAACAATTAAACATTATCAACTCATGAACAGAAAACAATCATTCCGACAGACTTTAATTTTGTTCTGTCTTTTTCAATTTTCGTTTTTCATTTTTAGCGCAAACGCACAGGTAACTATCGGTGCCGATAAAGCACCCGAAAGTTTTTCACTTTTAGAGGTAACAGGTACTACAGGTGGTTTGCGTCTACCTCAGTTAACCACCGTACAACGCGATGCTTTAGCCGTAAGTGGTAGAGATTTAGCCAAGGGGTTGACTATCTTCAATACCGACATCGACTGTATGGAAACATGGAACGGCAGTAAATGGCTATCCAATTGTGGAAACGACCTATCAGGACAACCGCCATTAATTGTAATACATCCACAGTCACAGTTTATAACTAAAGATGACTGGAATAACGCGACACCTGCACAACTTAAAATTACGGCAGCAGGTTTTAACCTGAGTTATCAATGGTTCAAAGGTGACGGAACAGAGATAGACGGTGAAACAGCCCCTGCCTTCACTCCTACCGATGCTATAGGCTACTTCCCTAACACATATTATTGTGTAGTTTACAATAGTTATGGTATGGTAGAGAGCAAACGTGCCAGCATAGTGAAAGCCTGTGATGCTAAAGGAAATAATAGCAAAACATTTTACTTTATGTGCCACAACTTGGGAGCAGATTATACTGCCGACCCGTTTACTCCTGCGGCAGCTATTCATGGAGGTAAATATAAGTGGGGATTGGCGAGCAGTGGTATCAGTCAGGCTACCGACCAAAGTACAGTAGGCGCTATCAGTGGTTGGACTGGTTTGGGTACACCTCCGTCAACCAATGCTCCTTGGAATATGACCACCCAGAACCCTTGCCCTGCCGGATGGCGTGTACCAACAAATACAGAATGGGAACAGGTAATAGCCAATAACACTTGGATTGAGGAAGGTACAAACTGGACAGCGGATACTGGAAACTACGCCAATGGTTACAAAGTAGGAGATAATTTATTCTTGACGGCCGCCGACTCCCGCTACTACACTGATGGAGCACAGAATGGCCGTGGCAGCTACGGTAGTTACTGGAGTAGTACACAGAAGGGTACTACCGAAGGGTACTACTTGGCTTTCGATAATACTATACAGAGGACAAAATACTTCTATCGCTCCAACGGACATAGCCTCAGGTGCGTCGCAGAATAGGCAATCTATCAATTTTATCCCCATTGGAGACAAGTCCGGAGGCTTTCTCCATTTTATTTTGTACAGATAATAAAATTCGCCCTATTAGTCTATGTAGATTAACGGGGCGAGTGTACAACCGTGCGAACGGGCACATCGTACGATGGCATTGCAAAATTACAAGAAGCTGTTTAAATTAATCATTTACAAAAAAACAGAAGCTACTCCTATTGTGGAATAGCTTCTGTTTTTAGTTTGAATGTATAAGTAAGTAAACTTTTTACTTTTTCGAAGGGCAATCGGCTGGTTGGCTTTTACCTTCAGATGGAGTACACGCAGCCTCCCCGTGTTTGCAATTTGCTTTTTTACCCTCAGCACAACAAGCAGCATCGGGCAAAGTAGCTTCATAACCTATTTTCTTGAAAGCTGCCTGCAAAGCCGGAACATCGGTTTTGCGCTTATCATAAGTCACCGCTACCGTTTGTTTCTCCAGATTAGCATTCAAGTCTTTTACACCTTTTTCAAAAGCAATATTTTTTTCGATTTTATTTGCACAACTTTGACAGTGCATCGAAACATTAAAAACAACTTTTTCTTTGTTACTGTCTTTTTTCGACTGCGCCGAAAGCCCCGCAAAGGACATCAGCATAATTACTGAAAGAATGATACTTTTTGTTTTCATATTAATTAGTTGATTTAATTGTATTTATTCTATATTTTATCCTACATAAACCCGATTGAGGAGTTGATTTAAATTTCTTTTTTTGAACGCAAATTACGCAAATCACACTTTTGAGATTTACTAAAAGTTCAATCAAATATAACTTGCGCAAACTTGTGTTTTATTTGCGATATTCGCGTTCTCTCACTTTTAGCACACACATAGTAGGCTCATTACTCCCTATCCAGCGCCCAGCGAAAGCCCACATATATCTTTCGCCCGTGTGTAGGGCCCCATATTACAGTAGCATCAAAATCCGAACCAAAAGGGTTGGCTACATCCACAATCGGATTGTTTTGTACAAATCCGGTTAAGTTTTCCGAACCCAAATACACCGACCATGTTTTGAAATACTTTGTTATCTGAGCGTTCAACACCACATAAGGATTAAACTCCTTTTCCCACAACGGGTTATCCGCATCCGCATCGGGCAAACGCCCGCCACCGTTGAGCTGGGTAGTAAAATCGAATTGCCATTTTTTCAAAGGCGTTTGGTACGAAGCCGTAAAAAGGCTTTTATAGCGGTTTGTCAAAGGCTTTTCGCGCAAAGAGCCATCTCTGTACGTACTTTTCACATCGGTCATACGGTGCGCCAGAGTAGCCGTAAGCCCTCTCACAATTTCCATATTCGCTTCGAATTGCAGATTGCTTGCATACGACCTTCCGCCATTCAGATTGTAAAACGAAACTGCATGAGCATCAGCATCCATATCAGTAACCACCTGTTGCGCAAAATCGGTGTAATACCACTCGCCCGACAAACTCAGCTCCCTGCCAAACATCGGGATATAGGTTTGCACGCTCAGCCCGTAATTCCAAGCCTCTTCCATTTTCAGGTTCTCCTCATAACTCACCTGTCTGTTGCTGGCTAAGAGGAAATTGTTTTCGGCCCACACATTGGGCGACCGATAACCTTTCCCGACTGAAGCACGCAAGTGAACATAGTCAGAAACATTATACTTCAGGTGCAAACGCGGAGTGATAAGAAACCGATTGTAAAACGAATTATAATCGCCACGCAAACCAGCCAAAGCAATAAATTTATCATCCCAGTTGAAAGTATATTCAGCAAAAGCGCCCGGTACGTATTCACGTTTCTTTATCGGGTCATAGCTAACATTCGGGATTACAAGCTTCTCATTATAATCGTCCATATTAAAGCTCGCCCCTGCCGACAGCTTATGAGCATCGGTAAAGTTAGTCTGGAAAATCAAATTAGCATAAATATTACCCTGTACGCCGTCATACGCCTTATTGCCATATTTGGCATCCTGCTCGTGCCATGAGCCACTCAGGATAAACCCAAGGCTTGTACCTTTAGCATGATTGAACACATAACCGTTTTTAGTAAAAAACTCATAGCGCTGTGTTTCGATTCCTATTTTATAAGGGCCTTCAATCTGACCTCCGGTACGCTTTTCCGACAATCCACGCAAGAATACCTGCGAAGTATAATTGCCATTAGTATAATACCAGCGGTTTATTGCATTCATTTGACGAATTTTAGGCATATCCAAAAAATCATCGCCATTATGGTCGTTGTCGCGCAGTTCGTCCGAAAAATGAAGCAACACGCCTGTCGATAGTTTATCATTCAGCAATACCGAAGCATTTGCATTAGCCTCTACCCTACCCGCATCGCTTGCAAACACGTTAGCCGCTACAATTTCGCTTGTTTGAGGTTTCTTGTACTCAACGTTTATTTGTCCCGTAATGGCCTCATAACCATTAATAACGGACGAAGTACCTTTTGAAACCTGAATACTCTCCATCCAAGGGCCGGGAATAAACCCCAGACCATACGCCGAAGATATTCCCCGCAAACTGGGGATATTCTCTGTCAACATCTGCACATAAGCCCCCGACAAACCCAGCAAACGAATTTGCTTGGCTCCTGTAGCGGCATCGCTATAAGCCACATCGACCGAGGGATTGGTCTCGAAACTTTCGGACAGATTGCAACAAGCAGCCTTGCAAAGCTCATCGCCTGTTATTTTTTCGGTCTGAAAAACAGAAGTACGGGCTTTTAGAACACCCGGCTTTTTCTGAATGACAGACACTTCCGATAACTCAATTACTTCGTTAAGTACTACGTTCAAAAAATCATAGGGAGCAGACACAACCACGGTATCGTTGTTAAACGACACGCTGCTAAATACCAAACGATTCGTTGCATTTAACCGGGGAAGCGAAAATTGCCCTGCAGCATCCGTAGCAACACCTACCGTAGTGCCTTCCCAGTAAACATTTACCCCAATCAAGGGTTCGCCTCCGGTATCCATTACAAGCCCTCTTACCTGAGCCGAAACCGAAAGCGTAGATATTAATAACAATATGGTTAAATATAAGATTTTTTTCATTTTTACTGATTAATAATTTTAATGTGATACAAATAAAAGTTTGAACGAACACGGATTGCATTTCCCTATATTCGCATCTAATTTATTCACATTAAAAAATCAAATCAGTAAAACTGCGTGATATGCCAAGATATCACGCCCGCTCAGTAGCGGGACATCG
Source organism: Paludibacter sp. 221 (assembly GCF_010501035.1). GTDB lineage: Bacteria > Bacteroidota > Bacteroidia > Bacteroidales > Paludibacteraceae > QVMH01. The sequence goes on along the minus strand of NZ_QVMH01000051.1, from coordinate 31,677 downwards.
TCGGGGGGGGTAAAAGATGGTTTATCCCAAAAAGGATTATCTAATTCAAATAACGAAGAAATTATAATATATGGCAAATCAATAAACTGCCCAAAATCGGCGGGAGTAATATCCACACCGGCAACTACCGAAGGCATATCTGTACTCATACGCAACAGATGACAGCCATCTGTTGTATGGCTTGCATCAGAACATGCCATATCCTCACGGGTAGCGGACGGAGCATGATGACAACATCCATCCTCGTGCTCATGCTCATGATGTATCGCCTCGCACGATTTGTTTGCAACAGCTTCAATCCCCTCACTTGCACAAGTATCACAGCAATAGTGCACTACATTAAATCCCAACCCTGCGGTAAGGAAGTAAACAGCGCATACAAAAGCTAATATCCGAGTGAGTGTCTTTTTCATCCGATGTAAATCCATTGCAAAGATAAGCAGTATTTTCTAAATAAGAAACAAAAAACGAGCCATCTTATCCGAAACACGTCTTTACTAAAACCAGTCACAGTACATTATTTCATCTCATACACAAGCCCTTTAACCCAATCGGCCCATTGTAGTTGCGACTTCGATTTACCAAAAGCCTCCCACGAAATAGCGTTGCCTATCTTTATTGTAAAGTGGCTACCTTTTTGTTTGAAAAGCTCGTCGGCAAGATAAAGCATCTCAAGATTTAGCTTTACACCAAAAAATGTACGCAGATTTGCCAGATTGTAGAAAAAGTTAGAATTGCGCCCCTCAAAGTAAATAGGAACAACGTCGCGGTGGTACCGGGTAGCCTTTGCAATGAAGTTTTTCTTCCATTCGGGGTCTATAATCTTACCTTTGGCTTTGCGGGAACACTTGCCCGAAGGAAAAGTTATCAGATTATCGTCTGAATTATAAAACTCATTCAATTTTTCAACATTCTCCTTTCCCTGCGCCCCTACCTTATTCACGGGAATGAACAACTCTTTTAGCGGGTCGAGAAACAGCAGTATGTCATTCGTAAGCAAACGCACCTTACCATCATACTCCTTGCCAATAACATATGCCAGCACCACCCCATCTAAACCGCCCAACGGGTGATTACCTGCAAAAATATATTTTTCGCCTTTCGGCAGGTTTTCAAGCCCTTCTACCGAATAGGTTATGTTCATATAATCGAGCAACGATTCGATAAAATCAAAATTCTTTGCTCCGGGGTAAGTCCGAAAAATATGGTTTATCTCATCTACGTGAACTATCTTTTTCAGATAACGGATAATAAACTTAGGCAGTTTCCGATTCGGTAGTTTCGCTTCGAGTATTTTCTCCAAATCAATATGGGCTATTTCATTCTTCTCCATACACAATGTTATAAAAAGGTATGCAAAAATACGAAATTTAATTAACAAGAAAAGCGACACAAAAAAAGAATCGGTAAAAATCAGAGAAAACTCCCCCACTTTTTTCCACTTTCAATTCATTTTCCGACTGAACTTTTATAATAGTTTGATTGTTATAGATTTAACAGCAAAACAATAAAAACAACTTGAGTTGAAAAACTGTTGATAACCCGCATTTTAAAGTTAATAAACTATTCATTATTTGTTGAAAACTTTTTAGTGGGGAAAAGTGGGGAAATTAAAAAATTATTTCATACCTTTACACTTGAAATTCAAGCATTAAAACCCATGACCAGATTCATAGGAAAATACGAAGCTAAGGCTGATTCCAAAGGGCGCATATTCATCCCTGCACCCTACAGAAAGCTACTCGCCGGAGAAGACAGAGAGCGAATCGTCATGCACAAAGAGGCCGATAGCGACTATATCGTATTTTATCCGGAAGAGGCTTGGAACAAAAAGCTAAACGGCCTGCAGGAAAATCTGGACGAGTGGGACCCCGAAGACCAAATGCTGCTTTTCAGTTTTACCGAAGACGCCGAATGGGTAGACATCGACTCACAAGGACGCATACTACTATCCAAGAAAAACCGAAATGCCATAAAACTTATTGACGACAACGAGATTCTCTTTATAGGTGGGATTAACAGCTTTGCCCTTTGGAGCAAATCGAGATACGAACAGGTAAAGCCATCTCCTACCGACTTGGCGAGCAAGTTAAGAGAGAAAATGATGAAAAAGAACAGAAAAGCCGAATAACACAAAATCATTTCATACACAAAAAAATCCTTATGGAAACAAACACATATCACATACCGGCAATGCTGAGCGAAACCATCGAGGGTTTGAACATTAAACCCGATGGAGTATATGTGGATGTTACGTTTGGAGGAGGAGGCCATTCGCGCGAGATATTATCGCACCTTAACGAGAGAGGCAAACTAATAGCTTTCGACCAGGACGAAGACGCCATAAAAAATATAATCGACGACAGCAGGTTCACTTTCGTAAGAAGCAACTTTAAATACTTAAAAAACTTTCTTCGCTATCATGGCATCGAACACATAGATGGCATCTTGGGCGACTTGGGCGTATCATTCCATCATTTTGATGAAGCCGAAAGAGGCTTTTCATTCCGCTTCGATGGAGAACTGGATATGCGGATGAACAAACAATCGGCCTTAACCGCCGCCAAAGTACTGAATACCTATAGCGAAGAACAACTGGCTGATATATTTTACCTGTACGGAGAGTTAAGAAATGCACGCCGCATAGCATCTGTCATTGTAAGAGCACGGGCACAAGAGCCTTTCGAAAGGATATTTCCTTTTGTTGAAACCCTAAAGCCATTCTACGGAAAGGACAAGGAAAAGAAAGACATGGCACGGGTGTTTCAGGCATTGCGCATAGAGGTGAATAAGGAGCTGGAAGTGCTAAAACAGCTATTGAACCAAAGTATGGAAGCGTTAGACACAAAAGGCAGATTAGTGGTGCTAACTTACCATTCGCTCGAAGACCGGCTTGTAAAAAACTTTGTACGTAGCGGAAATATTGAGGGAAAAATCGAAAAAGATTTTTACGGAAACGTATTATCACCACTCAGGGCCGTCAACAACAAAGTGATTACAGCAACAGATGAAGAAATAGCAAACAATCCGCGCGCGCGCAGTGCAAAACTAAGGATAGCGGAAAAGGTGTAAAATAAGGGAAGGAAGGGGAATAAAAGAAGTAAAAGAAATAAGAGGAGTAAAGGAAGTAAGGGAAGTAAGTATCTAATAAATTAACATTACATTTTTCACTATTAAACTTCAGATATTTTTTACATCATCTTGTAGCTATTAACTTGTAGCTTGTAGCTCGTCCCGAAGGACAACGTAATTTGCAACTAATTTCTTGTAACTGTATTAAGATATGTCGAGATTTAAAAAATTCATGAGCAGTATTAAAGGCAGCGAAGATTATTCTGATATAAAATCGAGCAGCCTGCGGGATTTACTGAATGGTAACATCCTGACCAAAAAGTTCATACAAAAACAATACGGTTTGTTAATCATGGCTGCGGTATTAGCTTTTGTATATGTGGGCAACCGCTACTATTGCGAAACACAGATGAATAAAGAAAACAAGCTGAAAAGAGAGCTGAAAGACGTTAAATACGAATCGCTTACACTATCGGCCGAATTGATACAAATGAGCCGGCGCTCGCACGTACTGAAACTGGCAAACGAAAAAGGGCTGGGATTGGTAGAAGCCACTACCCCACCGATAAAATTAGATTGAGCTTGAGATTCAAAATTGAGAGTTGAAAATTGAGAAATAAGAGATAAGAGATAAGTATTCGACACAAATTAACTTATATTATTTAGCTCACATAGGACACTTATGAGTTAGCAGTCAGTAGTTAGTAGTCAATAAGCTATAAGTACAAATATCTGTAGGGCCGAAAAATCTTTCGTCCGATAAAATAAAAAGAGAGCAATGGATAAATCCACTAAACGGGAATAATAATTGAACATTAATAATTAAACATTAAATCCGCGTCTTGGTGTCTCCGTGTTTGAAAACAAAAACTATGTGCGAGCTAACTAAACCTATGTGACACAAAATAAAAACTACGAATCAACGCTTTAACGATAAAAAACAACTAACAAATGGCTGACAAACGTACAAACATCATTATCAGGTTTGGCATTATGTACTCACTTATTGTCATCGCCTTTGTATTGGTTATTGCCCAAATAATTATCATACAAACCAAAGAGCGCGACAATTGGCTTGCATTACAATACAATAGCGAGAAAAGCACAAAAATAGTACCGCCCAACCGAGGCAATATCTATTCGCACGACGGCAGATTGCTGGCAAGTTCAATACCGACCTACGAAATATTTCTTGAAACCACAGCTGCAAACTTGAGGGATAAAAATGGGAAGGTTTTTTACGAGAAGCTCGACTCTGTGTCAGAAAGTCTCTCGCTCCTGTTCAAAGACCGGACGAAAGAACAATATAAAGCCGCGCTCAAAGATGCATACGACAAGAAAAAACGCTATTTTAAAATTTATCCGGGACGTATCCAGTACTACCACCTGAAAGAAGTGGAAGCAATGCCTCTTTTCAAATTAGGAAGAATTAAAAGCGGGCTGATTGTCGAAGAAAAAGTAAGGCGCGAAAAACCATTCGGTTCATTGGCAAATATAACCATAGGCGATGTTTTTGGCAACGAATCGCAAATAGTGAAAAAAGATACAATAATCATCAGAACCAACCCTAAAACACACAAAACCGACACAATAAAAAAAAGACAGGAGCAATGGGTAGGGCTGAATGCAAAATACGGGCTGGAAAAATACTACAACGACTATCTGAACGGAGAACCGGGGTACTCCAGCCGTCAGAAACTTACCAACCTGTGGCAAACGGTAATAGAGGCCGAACCTATTGACGGAAACGACATATACAGCACTATTGACGTCGATATTCAGGATATTTCGGAAAACGTACTGGTAGAAACACTTGAAAAATTCAACGCGGTATCGGGTTATGCCATTTTTATGGAAACAAAAACGGGCGAAGTAAAATCTATCGTAAATATGTATAGAAACGCCTCCGGCAAATACTACGAAAAAGAAAACGGGGCTGTTACCGACATCATGGAGCCCGGCTCTACCTTCAAGACAATAGCCCTGATTGCGGCCTTGGACGATGGAAAAATAAAAATAACCGACTCAATAGACGTGGGCGACGGAAGGCTGAAATACCACAGCAGAGTGCCCGAAGTAACAGACCACAATGCACGCAAAGGAGGGTATGGCAAAATATCGGTTGCAAACGTAATACATGGCTCATCCAACGTGGGAATGCACAAAATTATAGTAGACGCATACGGCAACGACCAAGGAGCATTTATCGACCGGATAAGAAGCACTAAAATAGGCGAGCCTATGAATCTGGAGTTTATCGAAGCCCAAAGACCAAGGATAAAACATCCGAACGAAAAAAACAACTGGTCGACGGTAACGTCGCTCTCTGCCATGTCCAGAGGTTACGAGGTACAAGTACCACCTATTTATATACTGACGTATTATAATGCTATTGCAAACAACGGAAAAATGATTCGTCCCATCTTTGTAAAATCGATAGCGAAAGACGGGCAAACCATAAAAAAATTCAGTACCGAAACAATAAACAATTCGATATGCAAACCATCTACCTTAGCCGATATACAAGAAGTACTACTGGGAGTAGTAGAGGGTGAAATGGGAACTGGAAAAGATGTACGCTCGCAAACCGTACACATTGCCGGAAAAACGGGAACTGCCCGTGTTATAAAAGACGGCGTTTACTCCAACAGCAAACACAGGGTATCGTTTTGCGGATATTTTCCGGCTGAAAATCCTCAATATACAGGAATAGTTGTAATAAACGAGCCCAATGTATCATCGGCGGGATTGACGAGCGGTGTAGCCTTCAAAAACACTGCAGAACGTATTATGGCCTTGAAATCGGACTGGACACCTAAACTGATGGCTAACGACACCACTATCATGAAAAACACCGTGTTACTGCCTAATAGCAAAGATGGGAATTACAAAGATTTGCAAACCGTAATGAAAAATGTCCGCCTACCTATATCAGGCGAATCGGGCGAATGGGTAAAATCTGAAATAACCGAAAATGAAACAACAATAAAACCATTGGCACTGGACAACGAAAAAATTCCCGATGTAAGAGGAATGGGAGCTAAAAACGCAATTTATCTCCTTGAAAATATGGGACTGAACGTGCAAATAAACGGCAGGGGAAAAGTTGTTTCGCAAAATATATTAGCCGGCACACAAGCCACCAAAGGCAGAAACATAACTTTAACTTTAAGATAACACTTATCTTATCGGATTTTAAATCCGGAGTTAATAAATCACGGGATTACAAATCCCGTGAGACAGGAATATCCTTGAGGATAGAAGTAAAAACATAAAAAAACAACTATGCTAAAATTAAATAACCTATTGATAAACGTCAACTGTAAAAAAACAATCGGCGATGGCACAGTTGATATTTACGGTGTAAAATTCGATTCGAGGAAAGTAGAAAAAGGTGATTTATTCATTGCCACACGGGGCACTGCCGTAGATGGGCATGAGTATATCAACACTGCTATAGAACGAGGAGCAGTAGCCGTATTGTGCGAAGAACTGCCAACAGAGCTAAAAGCACACGTTACATACATCACTACCCCTGACACATCGGAGGCTTTAGGGCAAGTAGCATGCACATGGTACGATTATCCGTCGAGCAAGTTGACACTGGTGGGAGTTACCGGCACAAACGGAAAAACAACTATCGTCACCCTACTCTACCAGCTTTTCAGAAAATTAGGCTATAAGGCGGGATTGCTTTCAACCGTTGTTAATTACGTGAACGACAAAACCATTGAAGCTACCCACACAACGCCCGACGCACTGACTATAAACGAATTACTATCGGAAATGGCAGATGCCGGATGCGAATACGCCTTTATGGAAGTAAGTTCGCACGCTATAGTACAAAACCGCATTAGCGGGCTGAATTTCGCAGGAGGAATTTTTACCAACCTCACACGCGACCATATTGATTATCATGAAACATTTGATAATTACCTGAAAGCGAAGAAACGCTTTTTCGATGAGCTTTCGCCCGAATCGTTTGCACTGACCAACATTGACGACAAAAACGGCATGGTGATGCTCCAGAATACGAAAGCAAGGAAATATACCTATACACTACGCTCGATGGGCGACTTTAAAACCAAAATTCTGGAAAGCGGATTCGACGGTATGCTGCTCAATATGAATGATAAAGAGGTACATGTGTCGTTTGTCGGCAAGTTTAACGCAAGCAACCTTACCGCTGTATACGGTACGGCTATGTTGCTATGGCAAAACGAATTGGAAACCCTGCGTATTATCAGTGCCTTGCAGTCGGTATCGGGACGTTTCGAAACTCTGTATTCCCCTACAGGCTACATGGCGATAGTAGACTATGCACATACACCTGACGCCCTGAATAACGTAATAAGCAGTATAAATCAAATACTGACAGGTAAGCAGGGAAGGCTGATAACAGTAGTGGGCTGCGGCGGAAACCGCGACAAAGGCAAACGCCCAATCATGGCACAAGAGGCGGTAAACGGCAGTTGGAAAGCGATATTTACATCGGATAATCCACGTTTTGAAGACCCTCAGGCTATTCTTGATGATATGACCGTAGGGCTTGACAATGAACAAAGAAAGAAAACACTGGTTATCGTAAACCGCAGGGAAGCAATCAGGACAGCCTGCTCGCTTGCACAGCCGGGAGATATAGTGTTGGTAGCCGGAAAAGGACATGAAAATTATCAGATTATTCAAGGTGAAAAAAGCCACTTCGACGACAGAGAAGAAGTAAAAGTCTGTTTTTAGATTAAAGAGTCAAGAACCAAGAATCAAGAGAAGAAAGTATGATATACCATTTATTTCAATATTTAGACAAGACTTTTGACATTCCCGGTGCAGGGATGTTTAACTACATTTCTTTCAGAACAGCGTTGGCATTTATCACCGCGCTACTGATTGCTACGGTATTCGGGAAAAAGATTATCAGCCTGCTGCAAAAAAAGCAAATAGGAGAAACCATACGCAATCTCGACCTGGAAGGGCAGTTGAGCAAAAAAGGCACTCCTACTATGGGTGGAATAATCATTATACTGTCGATATTGATTCCAACATTGCTTTTTGCCGACCTGACGAATATCTACATTATCCTGATGCTGATAACAACGGTATGGATGGGAGCAATAGGATTTCTTGATGATTATATTAAAGTTTTCAAAAAAAACAAAGACGGATTGAACGGGAAATTCAAAATTGTGGGGCAGGTAGGGCTTGGCTTAATTGTAGGATTAACCATGTGGCTGAGTCCGGATATTGTAATTCGTGAAAATATTGAAGTAAAAGGAAGTGAAAACCGGATAGAAGAAGTGATTTATTCGGGTCAGGACGTAAAATCAACAAAATCAACAATTCCCTTTATTAAAAACAACAATCTGGATTATGCCGGAGCTTTCCGTTGGCTGGGCGATAAGGCACAGACTTACGGATGGATTCTATTTGTATTAGTAGCCATATTCATCGTAACGGCAGTATCAAACGGCGCAAACCTGACCGACGGGCTGGATGGGCTTGCTACAGGCTCATCGGCAATAATGGGGGTGACGCTTGGGATTCTCGCATACGTTTCGGGCAATATAAACTACGCCGGATACCTGAACATCATGTATATACCGGGCACAGGCGAGCTATTGATTTTTGCAGGGGCATTCATAGGAGCTACTATCGGATTCCTGTGGTACAATTCGTTCCCTGCACAGGTGTTCATGGGCGACACGGGCAGCCTCATGCTGGGTGGAATAATCGCCGTATTTGCAATAGCTATACGTAAAGAGTTGCTCATACCAATCCTTTGCGGAGTTTTTCTGGCTGAGAGCCTGTCGGTGATTTTTCAGGTGGGCTATTTCAAACTCACCAAAAGGAAGTACGGCGAAGGCAGGCGCATATTCAAAATGACTCCTCTGCACCACCATTACCAGAAAGCCGGAAATGCAGGTATACAGGCTATCATACAAAAACCGATAATACCTATACCGGAGTCAAAAATAGTAGTCCGCTTTTGGATTGTGGGAATGATATTGGCAGCAGTAGCAGTTATTACATTGAAAATAAGATAATACAAAATCCTATGAAACGAATAGTAATACTTGGAGCAGGAGAAAGCGGTGCCGGTGCTGCCATACTGGCACAAAAGCAGGGATTCGACGTTTTTGTATCGGACTTTTCAGAGATTAAGCCCGAATACAAAATCATGCTGAACAATCATACTATCCGTTGGGAAGAAAAACGCCATACCGAAGAATTGATACTGAACGCCGATGAAGTGATAAAAAGCCCGGGCATTCCTGATAAAGCTCCTATAATACAGAAATTAAAAGGAAAAAACATTCCGGTAATCTCCGAGATAGAATTTGCAGGGCGGTATACTGATGCTAAGATGATTTGCATCACAGGCAGTAATGGAAAAACCACCACCACTATGCTAACCTACCATATACTGAAAAACGCGGGATTGAATGTAGGACTGGCCGGAAATGTAGGACAAAGCCTCGCATTGCAGGTGGCTACCCAATCGTATGATTACTATGTGGTTGAGTTGAGCAGTTTCCAACTGGACGGGATGCACGAGTTTAAGGCAGACATTGCGGTATTGCTGAACATTACGCCCGACCATCTGGACAGATACGATTACAAATTTCAAAATTATATAGATTCTAAATTCAGAATCACGCAAAACCAAACTGAAAAAGACGCATTTATTTATTGGGAAAATGACCCCGTGATAGAAGCTGAACTTGCCAAGCGCAATATAAACTCAACCTTGTACCCATTTGCAATACAACGGGGCGAAAAAACAAAAGCATTCGTCGAAAAAGAAGAACTAATAATACAAATCCTAAAATCCTTGTTTACTATGCCTACATCTGAATTAGCACTGAAAGGTATTCATAATACCTACAACTCAATGGCTGCCGGACTGACAGCCTCGATTCTCGATGTGAAGAAAGAAAATATACGCGCATCGCTATCCGACTTCAAAGGAGTGGAGCATCGTTTGGAATATGTTGCCACTATCCGGAATGTAAAGTTCATAAACGACTCGAAAGCGACTAACGTAAACTCCTGCTGGTATGCACTCAACAGCATGGAAACTCCGGTAGTACTCATACTTGGAGGGCTGGATAAAGGCAACGACTATGCCGAAATAGAAGAGCTTGTGCACAACAAGGTAAGAGCTTTGATATTTTTAGGCAAAGACAATACGCCGCTACATGCTTTTTTCGATAAAAAAGGAAAGCATATTGTTGATGCACAATCGATGGAAGATGCAGTAAAGGCGGCTTACGAGTTGGCTTTAGATGGCGACACGGTATTGCTTGCGCCAGCTTGCGCCAGCTTCGACCTGTTCGAAAATTACGAAGACAGAGGAAAACAGTTCAAGAAAAACGTGAGAGAGTTATAAGTAGCGGGTAGTGAGTAGCGGGTAGTGAGTAGCGAGTAGTGAGTAGTGAGTAGTGAGTAGTGAGTATTTCAGAAAAAAAGAGAGCATCCTTTATACTTTCAGCTTTCACCTGAAAACCCTTCTGCCTCATCGGATTTGCAATCCGATGATATCATAATAGCGGATTTAAAATCCGCAGAATAGTTCCTTTCGGATTTGCAAATCCGAAAGGACAAAGGAACAAAGAAAATCAGGCACAAAGCGGACTACAGCCGCTATACGCCATCAAAAAACCCGAACAGCGGCTTTGTGCCACTTGTCGGATAATAAATTTAGAAAACTAATAAGAATAAAAACAAATGAATTCTTTTTTCAAAAAAATACTGCGGGGCGACACCACTATCTGGATTGTATTCCTGATATTATGTATAGGGTCTGTTGTTATCATGTATAGCGCATCGAGCACACTTGCATATGCAGCAGCGCGTAAGCAGGGCAGCTATTTCGACCCCATACTGAAACACGCCGGTTATCTGGCTTTGGGAATAATCATTGCCTATGTAATCCATTTTATTCCCTATAAATACATTAAGATATTATCCTATTTCGGTCTTATTGTATCACTTATTCTTCTTATTTTAGTGCAATTCAAAGGAGTAAGCGAGAATGACGCAACGCGCTGGATCGACCTTTTCGGGATACGATTCCAGCCTTCGGAAATAGCAAAACTATCGCTCGTTATAGTATGTGCCGATTTTATATCGCGCATAAAGGATAACGACCCCGATAGCGAACGTATATATTTCTGGCGAATCATTATTTGCACTACAATTATATGCCTGCTTATACTGAGAGAAAACCTCTCTACAGCATTATTGCTTTTTGGCGTTATTTTTATCTTGATGCTCATAGGACGCATTTCGCTGAAACGTTTGGGAATTATTGTTGGCATATTACTTATAACCGGAGTTTCAGGCTACTTTATAATTAAAGTTCTACCAAGCGATTCAAAAGAAAAAGGGTTCTTTCATCGTGCCGACACTTGGGTAGGACGTATAGATAACTTTATATCAGGCAAGGGAAATGCAGAAAAATATGTAAAAACAGACGAGACCCAGCAACCTATAACCGCAAAAATAGCTATTGCCAGCGGAGGAGCTTTCGGGGTGGGTATAGGCAATAGCGTTCAGCGCGATTATCTGTCTCTGGCATACTCCGACTTCATCTATGCCATAGTTATCGAGGAGGGAGGACTGATAATAGGGGTAATCTTGATTCTGCTGTATCTGATATTGCTATTCCGTACAGGGCAGATAGCTACTAAATGTACTACGGTTTTTCCCGCCATGCTGGTTATCGGGCTATGCCTGATGATAGTAATACAGGCATTTGTCAGCATGGCGGTTGCTACAGGTTTAGGGCCTGTTACCGGACAGCCCCTACCCCTGATAAGCCGGGGAGGAACATCTATTGTGATAACCTCTGTGTATTTCGGCATTATACTGGGAGTAACCCGCCAACTAAAGGAGGAACAAAGAGGCGAAGAAACAGTTGCAGAAGCAGAAATTCCGGTAGTAGAACTGGATGAGTTATAAGAAAACACCTAAGCCCCTCCAAACCTCCCCACAAGGGAGGCTTAAGAGAGAAAAATCTCAGAGGTTGTTTGAAATTGTTTGATTTTAATATTTCGGTGTACAGCACTTTCAATATTATTGCATTTGTTTCTCCGTATCATCGGATTTGTAATCCGATGAGATACTAATAGCAGATTTAAAATCCGTAAATAATAGCTTTCGGATTATTGCTCAAATTTGTTCGCACCGCAAACGGATTATTCTATTTGCTTGCACTGAAATTTGAAAGGACAAAGAACGACGTTTTTAAATAAACACAGAATGCTAAAATAATAAAAGCATGCCAACAAAAAATAAAACAGCCGAATCGGGTAAAAGCCACCGCTTCATAATAAGCGGAGGCGGAACAGGGGGACATATTTTTCCTGCAATAAGTATTGCCAATGCGCTGAAAGCAAAATACCCTGACGCGGAGTTCCTGTTTGTAGGGGCACTCGGACGGATGGAGATGGAACGTGTACCGCAAGCCGGATACAAAATCGAAGGGTTGCCTGTAAGGGGATTCGACCGCAAAAACATGCTCAAAAACGTAAAAGTCCTGATTGATTTATTCAAGAGTACACGGAAAGCACGGAAAATAGTAAAGAAATTCAAGCCACAGGTAGCCATCGGAGTTGGCGGATATGCAAGCGCCCCTACACTAAGGGCAGCTTCGGCATACGGCATCCCTACCCTGCTGCAAGAACAAAACTCCTATGCGGGCGTAACCAACAAGCTTCTGGCTAAAAAAGCATCGTGCATATGTGTGGCTTACGAAGGGATGGAACGCTTTTTTCCGAAAGAAAAAATAGTACTTACTGGTAATCCTGTACGCCAGGACTTGTTTAACGTACCGCCAAAAGCAGAGGAAGCATATCGTTTCTTCGGGCTTAATCCACAGAAAAAAACACTGCTGATTGTAGGCGGCAGCCTTGGCGCGCGCACTATAAACCAAAGCATAATTGCGCATCTGAAAGAATTGTGCGAATCGGGTATTCAGGTGATATGGCAAACAGGAAAATTCTATATCGAAGAGGCTAAAAAAGCGGCCGAACCCTATGCGTCGGCCGAACTAATTGTGACCGATTTTGTTTCACGTATGGACTATGCTTATTCCGTTGCCGACTTGGTAATATCACGGGCAGGGGCAAGCTCCATATCCGAACTATGCTTATTGCAAAAGCCGGTTATCTTAGTTCCATCGCCCAACGTGGCCGAAGACCACCAGACCAAAAACGCATTAGCGCTTTCCGAAAAAAATGCCGCTGTGCTGATTAAGGACAACGAGGCTAAAGAAAAACTTGTACCGGAAGCATTAGAGTTGATAAACAACGAAAAGGGATTAAAAAATCTGAGTAGCAACATAATAAAATTAGCACAAAAGGATTCGGCAAGCCGGATTGCAGAAGAAGTAATAAAATTGATACCGAACAGAACAATAAAAAGCTGACAGATAGCTCAGCCCGTCTCACAGGACTACGAATCAGTCGTGGTCGGAAGATTTTTTCGCCACGAAGTGGCAGGTTATTTCTTGGCAAGCCAANGCTTACAGCCCTTAAAATCAGAATTATTTTAAGGGCTAAAATCTTCCGACCACGACTGATTACAAAGCCTGATAATATAGAAAAGCTGGATTGCAAAGCCCGCTTGACTGATAAAATTAATATTTATATTTCTTGTTGTTAAATTTCAGAGGATACGACTTGTAACTTGTAACTAATTTCTTGTAACTACTTATTTTCCGTATATGAGTAATTTTTTTAGATATTATTTTTTAGGCATCGGAGGTATTGGGATGAGCGCGCTTGCACGCTACTTCAATGCAAAAGGATTTCAGGTGGCAGGATACGACCGTACCGAAAGCCTGCTTACAAAGAGCCTGCAAGCCGAAGGTATAACCATAACGTACGATGACTGTGTAGATTGTATTCCTGAAAACTTCAAGTACAAAAACTCTACAATGGTTATTATGACTCCGGCCATCCCCGACGACCATCCCCAGTTGTTATACTTCAGGGAAAACAACTTCACTATTCATAAACGGGCACAGGTATTAGGCGACATTACCCGCCAGCAAAAAGGGATATGTATAGCCGGAACACACGGAAAAACCACTACCTCGACCATTACGGCACATTTACTATACCAGTCGCATGTTTCGTGCAGTGCATTTTTGGGAGGTATTGCCAACAATTATCAAAGCAACCTGCTATTGTCGAAAGAGAGTAATCTGGTAGTAATCGAGGCCGATGAATACGACCGCTCATTTCATCAGCTTGCGCCTTATATGGCAGTAATTACGTCGATGGATGCCGACCATCTGGATATTTATAAAACGGCAGAGGCTTTCTACGAGAGTTTTGAACATTTCGCATCATTAATCACTCCGGGAGGGGTGTTGATAGTGAGAAAAGGGATTGAGCTAAACCCAAAATTGCAAAAAGGGGTAAAGCAATACACCTACTCGATGGACGAAGGCGGCGATTTCCACGCCGAGGACATACGTCAGGAAAAAGACAGGATATATTTCGATTTTGTAGCTCCTACCGAGCGCATCAACGACCTCTACATCACTGTCCCCGTAATGATAAACGTAGAGAACAGTATTGCTGCAATAGCACTCGCATGGCTCAACGGAGCTACCAAAGAAGAAATAAGAACGGGTATATCGTCATTCTCAGGCATATACCGCAGGTTCAATATTATACACAAATCGGAGCGAACGGTGTACGTAGACGACTACGCTCACCACCCCAACGAACTGAAAGCAAGCATCAACTCGATACGCAAACTGTACCCCGACAAAAAGATAACAGGTATTTTTCAACCACACCTCTATACACGCACGCGGGATTTTGCCACAGAGTTTGCCGAATCATTGTCGTTACTCGACAAACTTATACTGCTGGATATATATCCGGCACGCGAAAAACCGATAAGGGGAGTGAGCTCAAAACTCATTTTCGACAACGTGAATATCGAGGATAAAACCTTGTGTTCCAAAGAAAATCTGCTATCTTTGTTAGAACAAAATGATGCTGAAGTATTGGTTACTTTTGGTGCGGGAGACATAGACCAGCTCGTACCCCAAATAGGAAAATTACTTAAAAGCAAGTGCTCATAATTTCGACAGAAGAGAAAGTAAAATTTATACATTTATAAAAACTGTAAAATCCATAAAAAAGAAATTCTTCCAATGAAGAAAAAATTATCACATAAGATATTAATTACTTGCGGGCTTTCGCTGGCGGGGGCCTACCTTGTATTTTCGCTATCGGCCTTTACAAGCAAGAATAAAGCTATAGAGTGCACCCACATGGAGACAGTTTTCGTTAATCAGAACGAAATAAGCCTGATTAACCATACTGAAATTGAGAATTTTCTGAAAAGCAAAAATCTGTATCCTGTAGGAAAAATGCTTAACGACATAGAAACCGAAAAAATAGAAAACGAGCTTAGCAAAAGCGAGATGATAAAAGCCGCCGAATGTTACATGACACCTGCGGGTATTGTGCACCTGCGAGTTAAGCAACGCACACCAAAATTCAGGGTTATCAGCAACGAGAGTTATTACGTTGACACCGAAGGCAAAAAAATAAAAACCTCGCCCAACTATACAGCCTACGTTCCTGTAGTGTCGGGCAATGTAAGTTTTGAAACTGCTACAGGCGAATTATTCAATTTCATCTCGTATCTGGAAAAAAACTCTTTCTGGAATGCGCAAATAGAACAAATATACATTCGCCCCGACCATAAGATAGAACTGGTGCCCCGTGTTGGCGATAGTATTATCATGTTAGGAACGCTGGATGATTACGAGAGCAAACTTGATAAGCTAAAAAAACTATACGTAAAAGCGTTCAACGAAATTGGTTGGAACCGTTATAAAACGATTGATTTACAATACAAAGGACAAATTGTTTGCACAAAGTAGATTTACTCAACTAAAGAATGATTTGCAAAAATAGGAGTTGAACAAAATTGGTAAAAACAGAACAAGTTTGAACAAAAAGACACGGATAAAATGAGTTTTCACACGTCTTATCATCTATTTTATTCTATCTTGTTCCTTTGTTCCTGAAATTTGCAATTCGATTCTGATTGAGTATAAAAATTAAGCGTATAAATTTGGGGATTATTTATTTTAGGTAAAAAAAAGGGATTAACATAGTGAAAACAATGTCAAATAAAAATACAGAGAACAACATCCATGTAATAGTCGACATAGGAAGTTCCCATGTTTCGGTAATGGCTGTTGAAATACAGGAAAGCGGTGAAGTACGCATTTTATCCGAAGAGTCGATAGAATCGAACGACGTAATATATGGCGTAATATCACAACCCTCGAACGCAGCATTCAATATCAACAAGCTATTCCGGCTCCTCCAGAACAAAACACCGTTGTACAACGGGCAGAAAGCCTGTGTCAGCCTCAACGCTAAGACAATGAAGGAGATTCCGGTACAAATTGTCCGTTCGCTTAATAACAACAAAGCTATTACCGACGACTTGCTGGAAGAAATGGCCGACGAGTGCAGCGAGAAATTCAGCCAACAACCTAACGTAGATATTTTTGACATCATACCTGTATCGTACGAGCTTGATGGAGAACGAACCGACAACCCCGTAGGCAAAAAGGGTAATAAACTTTCGGCTTCTTACAATGTAATAGTTGGTACCATTTATATCAGAGATGAACTTAAGCGATGTTTTGCACGTGTCACCACCCTTGCATCCGAAGATTTTACCCCCCTTGCAATGGAAGCATTATCTACCGTACTGCTGGATGATGAAGAACGCGAAAGCGGATGTGCGTTGATTAATTTTGGAGCTACTACTACTACGCTTGCCATATATGCCGAAGGAGTGCTGCAAAAACTGCTTGTTGTACCCTTGGGAGGCAAAAACATCACTCATGATATTCAGGAACTGGGTATAAGCGAAAAAAACGCAGAGCGGCTGAAACAACTAAAAGGCTCTGCCTTAGAAAGTCTGGTAACTGAGCCTATATCTATAAAGATAACATCAGTTGAGCCCAATAGCGAGCCTGTGATAATAAAGACCGATTTTCTTGCTACCATCATAGAAGCACGCCTTACCGAACTAATGACTCCTATTTTCAGGGAATTGAGAGAAACTCCTTTTGAACTGAATGCCGGAATTGTCATTTCGGGCGGAGGAGCAAATCTAAACAACATTATTGACTTTTTAGAAGCAAAAACCAGAATGGAAGCCCGCTTCGGGAATCATTCCGACTGGTTGAGCGAAGATAACGACAAGCGTTTTTACAACCCAATATATGCCCAGTCTATAGGAACGGCATTATTATTACATGACTATTTGGAAGAAACTGCAAGTAAAGAAGCAGCCGCAACACCCCAAAAGAATCAAAATAAAAAAGTAAGAACAGATAACTCCACAAAGAAATTTATAGATAAGGTAGCAGACAAACTACTGAATCTTTTTGAAGACGAGAACTATTTAAAATAAAACGCAAACAAGGCAATTATTATATATACTATGAGCTACTTAGACGAGGAACTACCTATTGATTTACCCTTAGTTGATTCATCAATAATAAAAGTTATTGGCGTAGGTGGAGGCGGAAGTAATGCCGTCAACCACATGTACCGTCAGGGAATTACCGACGTTTCGTTTGTTGTGTGCAATACCGACAATCAGGCATTGGCAAAATCGCCCGTCCCTATCAAAATACAGTTGGGCAGTAATACCACCGAGGGGCTTGGAGCCGGTGGAAATCCTGAAGTAGCCAAAAGGGCGGCCGAAGAATCGATTGAAAGCATTCAGAGTGTTTTAAAAGAGAACACTAAAATGGTATTCATAACCGCCGGTATGGGTGGCGGAACGGGAACCGGAGCCTCTCCTATTGTGGCTAAAGCGGCTCACGATGCAGGCATCCTCACTATCGGCATTGTAACCATCCCCTTTGCTTTCGAGGGTAGGAAAAAAATCCAGCAAGCTCTTGAGGGCGTTGTAGCCTTAAGTGAGCACGTAGATGCCATATTGGTTATAAATAACGAAAAGTTAAGGGAAATATACCCCGATCTGGAACTCTCCAATGCCTTTGCCAAAGCGGATGACGTATTGACAAACGCCGCCCAAAGCATAGCCGAAATTATAACCAAAGCCGGATATATCAACACCGACTTTGCCGATGTATACAGCATCATGAAAAACGGTAATGTTGCAATTATGAATACCGGATTTGCATCGGGCGAAAAACGGATAACCAAAGCAATAGACGATGCACTAAACTCTCCCCTGCTCAATACAAACGACGTAAGCGGAGCTGGTAAAATCCTACTCAGCCTGTACAGTTCGCTACAGAACCAGATACGGATGGAAGAGATAAACGAAGTCCACCAATTTATGGAAACAGTAGGCGAGGATGTAGATGTTATCTGGGGAGCATTTTTTGACGACACGCTGGGCGACAATGTAAAAATAACGTTAATCGCTACCGGTTTCGATGTTAGCGACATACCGGGAATGCCCGCAAAGGTGAAGGACAAAAAGAAAGAAACTCCTGTAAAAAGTACGATTCCTTTCACAGTGAACGACGAGCCTGTAGTGTCCGAAGAAGATATAAAGGCAGAAAAAGAAAGAATTATCAAGCAGGCAATGGGACAGTACTATGATAATATAGAGCAGGAACCGGAGCCGGAATTGGAGCCGGAAGATGACTTGCCAACGTTTACACTGGACGACTTGGAAGACGAAATAAAAAGGGAAAATATAGAAAATGAGCCTGCTTGGAAAAGACAGAAGAAATAAAAGAAACCCAACCTGAACCTTAATTCTGAAATAGTAAATAATTTTTCTTTTTTGAAAAAAATAGAAGTATTATGCCACGAGTATTATCCATTATCTTTATTGTACTATATGTATATATAATACTTTCGTCCATTACTGTTGTTTTACTTGAAAACCGCAACCCGGTAAAGTCTTTGTCATGGATTTTAGTTCTTATCCTTTTGCCGGGCTTGGGACTGATTTTTTACATTGCTTTAGGACAAAACTACCGCAAGAAAAAATTTGTTGATAAAAAAACCATACAGCACTTAACCGACCGCCCTGTAGCCTCTTTCGACATAAGCAAGCTCGATACTTCGCTCATGGACAATAATCAGTTGAACCTGATTAATATGCTCTACAGAAATAGCGGAGCAGTAGGCTATGCCTTCAATAAAGTAGAAATTCTATCGGATGGAGTAAGTACATTCGATTCTTTCTTCGAGGCGATAGAAAACGCAAAAGACCATATACACATCGAGTTTTTTATCTTCGCCGACGACGAAATATCAAACCGGATGCGTGAATTGCTCATACGCAAAGCGAAATCAGGTGTACGCGTACGCATGATATACGATTACTGGGGAAGCCTGCGGCTCTCAATGTCGGCTAAGTTTATCAAAAGCCTGAAAGATGCAGGCGTGTACGTGCATCCGTTCCTCCCCCTGCGCCTGCGTTTAGGACGCAGCAAAATAAACTACCGCAACCACCGGAAAATAGTAGTTGTAGATGGCAAGGTAGGATTTACCGGTGGTATCAATGTGGCCGACCGCTATTTCAAAGGAAACTATTTAGGTGTCTGGCGCGACACGGTGGTGCGCATCGAAGGGGCAGCAATACACGGGCTGCAAATGCAGTTTCTACTGGACTGGCACTTTGTAGAGAAAAAACTCATCACGGCCGAAAAATACTTTCCGGCTCCGGAAAAATTCGGACAGAATTTGATACAAATCGTATCGAGTGGGCCCGACACCGACTGGGAAGCCATCATGCAGGGTATAGCCTCTGCCATTATGTCTGCTACCAAATATGTATATATACACTCTCCGTACTTTATCCCGAACGAACTGGTATTAGGATGTGTGCAAATGGCCGCTTTGAGTGGAGTGGATGTCAGATTAATGATTCCTAAACGTTCCGATTCCCGCTTTACCGATGCCAGCACATCCAGTTACATGGGGCAAATAATGGAAGCAGGCGTAAAAGTACTACGGTACAAAGAGGGTTTTTTGCACAGTAAAGCCATTGTTATTGACGATTTCATTTCCATAGTAGGCTCCTGCAATATGGACGAACGCAGCTTCAACCAAAACTTTGAAGTAAACGCTTTCATATACGAGAATACCGCAGCCCTTCAATTGCGCAACCTGTTTATTCGTGATATGGAAAAATGTGAGATGCTCACATTGGATGAGTGGAATAATCGGAAAAACTGGCAAAAGCTGAAAGAATCCTGTGCGCGCCTGTTCAGTCCGTTACAATAATTATTCACCCACAAAGAACCACTCCATCAATATGTGGAAAGATTTTTTCTATTTTTCCAAAGCTCAAAGAATAAGCATTGTTACATTAATTGTACTGATAGCAATTGTGCTGGGTATTGAGTTTTCGCTTACTCTTCTTTTTCCGCAACAAAACCACACAGATGAGGCTTTTACCGAAGAAGTGGCAGAATTCAGACAATCGCTACAATCGCGCGACAGCATCAAGGCTGAACAGCAACGCCTTGCATCAGCCGCAAAAGAAGCTAAAAGAGAAGAACTAAATAAAACGGTGATAGTAGAACTGAATACTGCCGATACCACCGAATTGATGAAGATTAAGGGCATAGGCTCTTATCTTGCACAGGAAATTGTAAAGTACAGAGAGCTTGCCGGAGGTTTTGCATCTACCGAACAGCTTCTCGAAATTAATAGAATGGGAAAAACAACCTATCAGAAGATAGTGCCATTTTGTACTGCAGACCCCCACTTTATTAAAAAGATAAATATAAATTCGGCTTCTTCGGAGCAACTGACAAAACATCCATATATCAGCCCCCGTCAGGCGACGGCAATATGCCAACTGCGAAACTCCAAAGGCAAATTAAAACAATTAGACGAGCTAACTGAACTTAATGAATTTAAAATTAGCGATTTAGCAAGAATCGAACCTTATTTTAGTTTTGAATAAGCCTTTCGCTCTACGCTTAAGTTTTTTTCATTTTATTATAAACTTTTTGTATCTACCGATTGTTTTTATAATACAAACGGCATAGTTATTGTTATTTTATGTCGAATAAACTTACGATACATTAAAACCTGCGACCTAAGTTTAAAAAAAGTGAGTAATTATGAAAGCTGTCAAAAAATTATTATTTCTTCTGTTATTTACAGTATTTATGGTATCGTGCAAAGACGATGGTTATTCGTTAGATTACTATTGGATTGACATTGCCACTGTGGAAAATACCGGACAACGTTCAGCGTTTTATTTCCGTTTGGATGACAACACCCTGATGTTTACGGCCGCATCCAATTTTTACAACTATTACCGTCCGAAAGATGGACAGCGTATTATTGCAAACTACACTATACTGAACGATAAACCGGAAGGAAGCGCTTATGACCATGATGTAAGATTAAATGATGTATTCGAAGTTCTTACAAAAGAAGTGTACAGTATTACTCCCGAAACCGAAGACAGTATTGGGAATGACCCTATCAACATAGTAGACATGTGGATAGGAAACGATTACCTGAATGTGGAATTTGAGTTCAAAGGCTTAAACAAAGTACATTTTATCAATCTGGTTTCGGACGCAAACAAAACTTATACCGACGGCAAGGTTCATCTGGAATTCAGACATAATGCATACGGCGATATGCCCAGCTACCGACGCAGAGGAATCGTATCTTTTAATCTGAAATCGCTGCAAGAAGGTGTAAGCGGTGTTGACAAACTGGATTTGGTAATACATGTAAAAGAATCCGATTCGGTAGAGAAAACATATCAGCAAACTTACAAATTTGCCGACACAGGCTCGGCTAAATACAGAACGAAAGAAAAACTGGATATAAAAAGATTCCAGGCTAAAATAGACTAAGCCTACCCAAAAGAAGAACGATACGATAGTGCATAAGTAACTATCCGGCTTAACCGGATAGATTTCCGGAACAGATATATATTTACATTCCCTTAATCTTTTAGAGAGAGGAGGATTAAGGGTAATGTAAAATATTGAAGCCTTTTATTATCCGACCCCGGAGTAAGTTTCTCTTTAATTTGGAAAGCAAAATACTATTGTATCCTTATCTTTATTCCGGCACTGAAATTAAAGCCCGGCAAGGGCAACCCTCCATAATCAGCATATTTCGTATTCAGGATATTATTAAGGTCTGCATAAACATCAAAACGCTTGTCAGTCCACATGATTTTCCCGTCAAGCAAAAAGTAGGGGGCATAATCAACCAATTCTCCTGTTTCAAAATCACTATAATTGCCCGAACGGTCGAGAAAAGACGCTTTCCACGTCAATACAAGATTACTCCATATCCGGTGTTGTGCCGACACCAATAATTTATGCTTCAAATAATCAAGCGCATATTTAGAATCAAACCCATCTGCCTTTTTGTCAAGTTGCAAAAAAGAGTAGACCACGTTAAGACTTTCTATAAATGGAGTTTCAAATTCGTACCTGAAAGAAATATCAGCACCATATGCATTTACATTAGTCAGGTTTTTACATTCCCACCGGATTGAGTCAGGCTTTTTCACCCAATCAATCACATCATCTCCCAACCTGTAAAAAACACCCGCATCAATTCCCCATTTATGTTCTTCGTATTTGATACCAACCTCTATTGTACGTGCTTTTTCCGGCTGCAAATCAGGGTTCGAAAGCTGAGTAGCACTTTTATAATATAAATCGGTAAAAGTAGGCAGGCGAACGGCTGTATTGAACGAGGCAAATACTTTCATTTTATCAAAAAACTCATATCCCAGGTCAATGCCTCCAAAATACTGTAATCCGAAATCTTCAGTATAATTTGCTGCTGCCCCACCCGACACATATAAATCATTAAACGTTTTGGAGTAATCAACATACACACCACTCAGAAACCTGTTAGCCTGATGCGTAAAAACACCTTCGCCCCCAAAAGGCACAGAACGGGTATCGTACATTTTCTCGCCCAATACATTGCTAAAGATATGCTCGTTTCTCAAATCAACGCCAAGAGTAAATTTTCCTATAGCAGATAGGTACGAAGATGTCAGTTTTCCTCCTACAACATCGGTCTGATGATAATTATGGCTTGTATACCATGCGGGCGCACCTTCGTAATCGCGAAACAGTTCGAACCAATCGTGATGCTGACGCCAGTAAACCTGCGCGTGCCAACGCCAGTTCTTCAAGTCATAATGCCAGGTAAAGGCAGAGAAAAACGTCCTTGTATGGTCCAGTTGGTTAGGATAAGCGAGGGAGTAAAATCCATTTGCCCCATAGATTTTATTTTGTGCACCTGCCTGCAGTGCCAATTTACCTGCATTATTGAGGCGTTTATTCAAAAATATATATGCATTAGAAATATCATAATCAGTATTATCCATATAACCATCGCTACGCTGATGCGAGGCAGAGGCAAAAGCCCCAAAACTCCCTTTATTATAATTAGCTGCAACATTTTGTGCTGTAGTATTGAAACTGCCCCATGTAACACGCGACGACAGCTCATTCTTATGCGGTTGCTCTGTTATGATATTAATAGCGCCACTAAAAGCATTAACGCCTAAAACCCGCGCTGATGAGCCTTGCAGTATTTCAACTTTAGTGACATCCGAAAGGTCAACGGGAATATCCAGATTATAATGCCCCGTCTGAGGATTAGTAATGTTTATCCCATTCAAGAGAACCAATACTTGGTCGAACGAGCCTCCTCTGATGGAAATATCGGCCTGCACACCACCCGTTCCTCGCTGCCTCACATCCATTCCTGCGGCATAGTCAAGCAATTCGTCAATACTCTGCACCGGAAGGTTTATTATCTCCTGCTTATCAATGACAGTTAATATTCGCCCAAGCTCCGAATACAATTTGTTTGTATTAGCGCTCACTTCAAACTCATCCAAATGAATAAGCAAGTCATTTTCCTGCTGTGCATAGAAACTGTAACTTAAAAAAAAGACAAACGAAAAAGTTAGAATAATTTTTCTCATAATCGGAAATAAAAAAACGGTTGGAAAGAGCAAACTCTATTCCAACCGTTTGGTTTATAAAATAATAAATTATTTAGTCCGGCAGCAGATGCCGGAACACTATTAGATGAATACTGATTTATAATAAGTTCGTGCTGCTCTTGTAATAACGATTGTAATTCGTCCGTATCTAATCCGGTAGAATCATCCTCAGCACTGAAATCTTCAAAAATGCAACCGTCCGACAAAACAGTCGACTTCTTCATAGACATGTTACATATCGAAGTGCAAACCTTGCCTATGGTAACACAGTTGGACAAACTGGCAAAAACGGCATAACCCGCCCTGCTCCAGCGGCGAAACCGGATACTACGATTTACTGATATGTCAACATGCCGATTCATTTATTTGCAACAAAATGCTATAAGAAACAAAAAAGTCTACAGATATGTGCTTGTAGACTCTTCTTTTCAGCAATTCAGCCGGGGTTTAAGCCCTAGCCTTAATTTCTTTATTTTCAATACGTTTTTTCAAAAAGCATATATAATGCCACCTAGTTAAGGTGGCGTGTCAAATTCAGCGTTATTCTCTTATATTTCCGCTGAATTCGGTGCAAAAGTAGAAAAAAGATTTAGAAACTGTTTTGAATTTTACGAATATTTTTAGTTTTGTTTTTGGATGTATTTTTTCTATTATATAAGAACTTGTTTAAATTTTCCACAAAGAAGCTATTATAGTTTTGAATATGTTTTTTTCGCAATAAATTATGTCCTTTTTTTATGACACGAAGTTGAACGTAGTTAAATTTCGTGTCATAAAAAATTACCAAAATTTATCTTGCGAGTAAAATTTAAACAACCTCTAAGATATTTGCTAAAAAATCGCTAATATTGCATGTTGTAAACCAAAAGTCAATGGTTTTATTTTAAAATCAATAAAAAATAATCAATGAAGGTATTGAAATTTGGCGGAACATCCGTAGGTTCCGTTCAAGCTATTTTGAATGTAAAAAAAATAGTAGAAGGGCAGAAAGAGCCGATTATTGTTGTAGTATCAGCTTTTTCGGGAGTTACAGACCAGCTATATAGCTTGTCGAAAACAGCTTCGTCGGGCGATGAGAGCTATCTGATTGAATACGAACAGATGTATGCACGCCATTTGACTGTGATTGACGAGGTGGTGCCTGTGGAGAAGAAAGGAGAGGTGCTGGCGCTTGTTCAGGCTCAGTTCAACGATTTGCTTAATATCTTTAAGGGGATTAACCTGATTAAAGATATGTCGACACGTATCGTGGATACTATTGTGAGTTATGGCGAGTCAATATCTTCTATTATAATTGCACATACGATTCAAAACGCTGTTCATTTCGATTCGAAAACTTTCATGAAAACCAATAATCAGTTTGATAAACATGTAGTAGATTTTGACGCTACACGGAAACTGATTTATGATACGTTTAAGAAAATTCCGCAAATATCGGTGTGCGGGGGCTTTATATCTACCGACCTCGAAACCGGAAATATTACTAATTTGGGACGTGGTGGCTCCGACTATACGGCATCTATTCTGGCTGCCACACTCAAAGCGTCGAGCCTTGAGATATGGACTGACGTAGATGGATTTATGACTGCCGACCCACGTATTATAAGCAATACGTATGTTATCGAACACCTGAGTTTTAGCGAAGCTATGGAGCTTAGCAACTTTGGTGCGAAGGTTATTTATCCCCCCACTATTTTTCCGGTTTACCACCAGAATATTCCGGTGCATATCAAAAACACATTCAATCCCGAGGCAGAGGGTACTTGTATTTCGAACGAAAAAAGGAAGGGTGATTCTACAAAACCGATTAAAGGTATTTCCTCAATTAACGACACTTCACTTATAACAGTTCAGGGTTTGGGCATGGTAGGCGTTATTGGGGTAAACTACCGGATTTTCAGGGCGTTGGCTAAAAGTGGTATCAGTGTTTTCCTTGTGTCGCAGGCCTCTTCCGAAAACAATACTTCTATCGGTGTGCGTAATGCCGATAGCGAGTTGGCTCTAAAAGTACTGCGCGAAGAGTTTGCTAATGAGATACAGCAAGGTGATATACACGAGATTTTTTCGGAAGACGATTTGTCTACCGTGGCCATTGTTGGCGATAATATGAAGCGTACTCCGGGTATTGCCGGAAAGCTCTTTGGTACGTTGGGGAAAAACGGTATCAACGTAGTGGCTTGTGCTCAGGGAGCATCAGAAACCAATATATCGTTTGTGACCGACCGCAGCTCGTTGCGCAAAGCGTTAAATGTAATTCACGATTCATTTTTCCTTTCAGAATATCAGGTTCTTAATATCTTTGTAGCGGGAGTTGGTACTATAGGAGGCCAGTTGTTGGAGCAAATCCGTAAACAACAGCCTAAGCTGATGGAGCAAAAAGGGCTTAAACTGAACGTGGTAGGTATTACAAGTAGTAAGAAAATGCTGTTTACCCGTGCCGGAATCAATTTGGATAACTATAAAGAAGAATTGCTTGATAAAGGCTCGCCTGCTACGCCTGAGAATATACAGAAAGAGGTACTTGGTATGAATATATTCAATTCGGTATTTGTAGATTGCACAGCCAGTCCCGAAATAGCCTCTTTATACCAGTCGTTGCTCGATAATAACATCTCGGTGGTGGCAGCTAACAAAATAGCAGCCTCGTCGAGCTACAAAAATTATAAAAAACTAAAAGACACCGCCCTCAGTAGGGATGTGAAGTATCTGTTCGAAACCAATGTGGGTGCAGGCTTACCCATTATAAATACGATAAACGACCTTATAAACAGCGGCGACAAAATAGTGAAAATGGAAGCTGTGCTTTCGGGCACGCTTAATTTTATATTCAATACCATTAGTCAGGATATTCCGCTGAGCAAGGCTATATTCATGGCAAAAGAAGCCGGATTTTCGGAACCGGACCCCCGCATCGACCTGAGTGGAAAAGACGTGATTCGTAAACTGGTTATCCTTGCCCGCGAAGCCGGATATAAGGTAGAACAGGAAGATGTGGTGAAGAATCTATTTATTCCCGAAAAATTCTTTAAAGGCTCGTTAGATGATTTCTGGAAAACGATTCCGGAGTTGGATGCTGAATTTGAAGCCGAACGTAAAAAGCTGGCTGACGGAAACAAACGCTGGCGTTTTGTCGCCACTATCGAAAACGGTGCATGCAGCGTTGGGTTACAGACTGTAGATAATACGCATCCGTTTTACGACCTGCAAGGCAGCAATAATATAATTTTAATTACAACCGAGCGTTACGATGAATACCCGATGATGATAAAAGGGTACGGTGCCGGTGCGGATGTAACCGCAGCCGGAGTTTTTTCAGATATTATCAGTATTGCCAATATCCGGTAAGTATTTTGTTTTGCTCACATAGTACAACTATGAGTTAGTAGTTAATTGTTAGTTAGTAGCTACAAGTATAAAATATCTGTAGGGGCGAAAAATCTTTCGCCCAATAGGAAAAAGAAAGCAAAAGAATAATCTGTAAAGTGGCTTTCTATGTGTAAACTAACTGAACCTATGTGGCTAATAAGGATAGCTTAATTGATGTGGCTGCTTATCTTTTTACATTTTTTTTGAACATTATTATGATGAAAATTAAAACAGGTTTCAGATATTTATTAGTTGTCGTTGTTGTTCTTGTAGCTTTTTCCTGTAAGAAACAGCGTCCGCAAATCCCTTCGAATAAGGAGGCTGATACACCGCAGGAGCAGGTAGTGGATTTAACTCAATTAAACCGCGATTTGGTGCAAAAAGAAGACAGCCTGCTGAGTGAATATGTGGTACAGAAAAGGTTGTCTTTTGAAAAAGATGCAGCCGGATTTTGGTACGAGATAGAAAACCACACACAGAATAAGCAGTTGCAGAAAGACGATATTTGTAATATCTCATATGAATTGTTTTTGTTGGATGGTAGTTTGGTCGAGGAGGTGGAAAATCTGAAAATAACGGCAGGAAAGAAAGAACTCATCTCCGGGCTTGACGATGCCTTGATGTTGATGAGGGTGGGCGAAACTGCCGTATTCTTATTCCCGTGGAATCTGGCTTATGGGATGCGGGGATACAAAGACCTTGTTCCGGGCTATTCATCAGTCATTTTCAGAATACAGGTAAAGGATTTAGGTCTGTAAGTAAATTGTAAATAAAATTAACTTGTAACATTCGCATTTTAATCGGATATTTGTACTCCCAAAAAATAATTTGAACAAAAGTCTTTTATGAAAAGAATAATATATGCTTTTTCTTTGGTTATCAGTGTTTTGGTGCTATTTTCTTCGTGTGATAAAAGTCAGAGAACTTACGCAGCCGAGCTGAAAGCCGAGAAACTGCTGATTGAAGATTATATCAAACGCAACGAAATAAAGGTGGTGGATGAAATGCCCTCTGACGATGCGTTTCTGCAAGATGAAAACTTATATTATAAGTCTACCAGCGGATTGTACTACCGTTTGGAGAAGCCCGGTGTAGGTACAGATACGGTAGATTACAAAGTAAAAATACAAGCGAAGTATTATGAATACACGCTGACAGTTCCGGCAGATACGTCTAATTACTGGGATACAAGTGTATATCCATACCCTTATGAATTTTTATTGAGTGGAACAAATATAGGATTTAGAGAAGCTATCACTTATATGAAGAAGAGCCGTGCAGAAGCCAAGTTGATTATACCGTCGAAACTTGGTCTCAATTCATCGGTTGTAACTCCATACGGGTACAAAATACAAATACAATTCAGGAAGGATGTAATTCCCGAATAAAAAGATATGGAGAGACGTAATGATTTTTTACGTCTCTTGTTTTTAGTAAGCGAATAAATAAACACAAATTATATATTATGACTTTAATTAAATCAATATCAGGAATCAGAGGCACAATAGGCGGGAAAGTAGGCGAAGGGTTGAATCCCGTAGATACTGCGCGTTTTACAGCGGCGTATGCTACTCACATCAGGGCAAATAAGAAAACAGATTCGAATAAAATAGTGGTAGGCCGTGATGCCCGTATATCGGGCGAGATGGTAAGCCAGTTGGTAATCGGAACTTTGTTGGGGATGGGTTTCGATGTAGTGAATATCGGTTTGGCTACAACACCCACTACCGAGCTTGCTGTTACTATGGAGAAAGCAGCAGGTGGCATTATCCTCACTGCCAGCCACAACCCAAAGCAATGGAATGCTTTGAAGCTGCTGAACGAACGAGGTGAGTTTCTGAATGCAAAAGACGGCGAAGATGTGCTTAAAATAGCAGAAAGCGAAAACTTTGTTTTTGCTGATGTTGATGATTTGGGAAAACTGACAGACGATTTTACTTATACACAAAAGCATATTGATAGCGTGCTTGCGCTTAAACTGGTAGATGTTGAAGCTATAAAAAAAGCAGACTTTACAGTGGCAGTGGATGCCGTTAACTCGGTTGGAGGAATTGCTATTCCCGAATTGCTTGACGCTTTGGGAGTGAAAAAAGTAGAAAAATTATATTGCGACCCTAACGGTCATTTTCCACATAACCCCGAACCGCTTCCTGAGCATCTGACTGAGATTTCGGGCTTGATGAAAAAAGGTGGAATTGATGTCGGATTCGTTGTAGACCCCGATGTAGACCGTCTGGCTATTGTATGCGAAGATGGCAGCATGTTTGGCGAAGAATATACATTGGTTTCGATAGCTGATTATGTGCTTCAAAATACACCGGGTAATACGGTTTCGAACCTGAGTTCGACAAGAGCCTTGCGCGATGTCACAAATAAACATGGCGGACAATATACTGCATCGGCTGTGGGCGAGGTAAACGTGGTTACTGCGATGAAAGCTACTAACGCTGTGATAGGTGGCGAGGGTAACGGAGGTGTTATTTATCCTGCGAGCCATTACGGACGCGACGCATTAGTTGGGGTGGCTTTGTTCCTTACACATTTGGCAAAATCGAAGATGAAAGTTTCGGAATTGCGTAAAACATATCCTGATTATTTCATCTCGAAAAATAAAATAGAACTTACTCCTTCCATCGATGTTGACGCTATATTGGCTTCGGTGAAAAAATCGTACCAGCAATATGAAGTGAATGATATTGACGGAGTAAAAATAGATTTCCCTACAGGTTGGGTACATTTGCGTAAGTCAAATACAGAGCCGATTATCCGTATTTATTCGGAGGCGGGAACGATGGAACAGGCAGAGAACTTTGCACAGGCAATTATAGACGAAATAAAAAGAATAGCGAATCTATAATTCTCAACATAAAATTTTTTTTTACAAATGCAACCCACAGCCTGGTTGCATTTGTAGTTTAAGCACTTGTTGCATTTACGGTTAAATAATACCTTGGGAATCCGTTAAATATTTGCTGCAAAAAAACAAAGCCTTTACTTTTGTTCTCACATTCTTTGGATAAAAGCGAAGAATGAAAATTGAAAAATGAATATCTCTCAGCAAACACCTCAAAAAAATGCTTTCGCAAATGTTAAAATATTTGCCAATTGCGTTATTTTGTTAGAGAGAGAGAGAGAGAGAGAGAGAGAGAGAGACTAAACAATCTATTCCTTGCCCCAGCGGCCCCTCCAACCTCCCCGGCCTCTATCCCCCTTCGGGTACTTTCTCCTACAGGAGAAAGGAAAAGGAAAATAGTTTTCGGGAGGCTAAAGTTAGCATTCCTTTTATTCTATCCGCTATCTTTAATTTTCCCACAAGGGGAGAATTTGGGGTTACCTTTGTTTGTATTATTCCTTTATTATATTTTTCCCTATTTATTTTTAAGCCCTTTTTTTATCAGATTTCCACAAGGCCTCCCTTGTGGGGAGGTTTGGAGGGGCATCACTATAGGGCGAAAGATTTTTCGCCCCTACCGTTGTTCGTATTCCCTTGTTTTCTATTCATTAAAAATGAATGTTGGTTGTGTAGCACTATGTTTTGTGAAAAGTATAGTGTTGGAAATGGTATTAAGGCGTATGTACAGAAGTGCTGTACATGCGCCTTTGCTGTTTTCGATAGGGATGGAATTATTCCGTATAGCGGCTTTCAGTCCGCTTTACGGATAAAAGAAAAAGAAAAACAAACTCGTGTAGATGGGATGCTCCGATGTCAGCGGCAATATTTATCCGTACGTTGCTCGGTGGAGCAAATAAATTGGATATAGCTGCTTTTTCAAAGCAGGACACGGACTACAAGTCCGCGCCAGCTAACGCTACTGCCGCTGATAGGAGGATAAAACATACAACCAAGCGGAGCTTGGCTTTTAATAACAGCGTAGCGTCCCGCTACGCTGAACGAAAGTGTAAAACGGATGAAAGGACAAAGGAAGCGAACAAAGTAGCGTACCTACGGCACGCTTATAATGAGGTGGTTGGCATTGTTACCAAACTTTAATCCCTACGGGATATTTTAAAAATATGAATAATAGAAATACTTGTAGGGGCGAAAAATCTTTCGCCCGATAAGAGAATGAATGGCAATATAACAATCAGAAGTAACTCAACCCCTCTCCTCAAGGAGAGGGGCAGGGGTGAGGTGAATAAAACAAATACAATTTATCCGTAAAGCGGACTCGAATAGATTAAAGAATCAAGAGCCAAGAATCAAGACAAAAGAAATAAGAATGAGGAAAA
>NZ_QVMH01000050.1 GCF_010501035.1 Paludibacter sp. 221 | reverse complement strand
CCAATCTGTTTTACCCTGCGATGAAATAATCTTTGCTGCTTATTTACACACTCCACAAGGCGTATTCCCTCATTGAAAGCTTCAAAAGAGAGGTGTTCTATAAAGTTGATTCCGTCTACCTGTATGGTGTTTACTTTAGCACCAAACTCAACTGCTTTGGTTTCTTTACCTCGAACAATTGGACGAATATAAGATTTATCTATACTAACAATCAAGTGTTTCACTTTTTTGCCTTCAAAAAACATACGCTGCTGATGATAAACCTGTTTTATCACCGCATAACGTTTAGTAAAGTTTTTGTTTGGGTGTACATTGAAAAGAACCTGATCGGTCAAACCTATTAATTTGTTCAACAGATGTAACAAGCTACGCTGAAGTACCCGACGGTGACTTTTGCGAGGATTACGACTCTTGCTGTAAGAACGATAGCGCAAGGCTTGTTTATCATATTTAGTTCGAGGTTTGCGTAAGCCCTGTTCTTTGTAGATGGCACACATATGAGTATGAAGCCAATCGACAGCTTCCCATAAAAGCTTAATATAGGTGGGATAACGTAAATGGCTCTCGTAACAAGTGGCATCGGTCATTAAAACAGAAAGGTTCTCCATGTAAGGCTTCCAGTATGAAGCCAAGACTTGTTGAAGGGAATCGATGTCCAACAAAGAGGCTATCTCACAACGAATCTGGCTAACGATCTTGAAGTTACGAAGGGGAGCAAGGGGGTGAATACGTACACCACAGAAGAGTTGATAGTGGATATTACTGTTCAAACTGTCGATAAGCCTGGAATCGGATAGGCCTGTATAGGATTTTAGAAACATCAGAGCCAGTTTACCTTCTGGACTAAAATAACTGCTTCGCCCAAGGGCACTGTCACGCAAACCTAAACGGCTAGCCAAAGAGGAAAAGGGAATAGCACCATAAAGCTGACCCAAAGCGCTGGAAGAAAAACCGGAACGATAATCTGAATAGAAATCAAATTCACTAAAACCTAATGTAGGTGTTAAACTTGAAAGTTTTTGTATCTTTACCATATCTTTTAGAGTGGATTTACCCCGATTTTGGCCACGAAACCTTTTTATCGGAGTTTTTTCTAAAGATACGAAAATCCCAACTAATTCGCAATGAATTAGTTGGGATTAATTGTTTGATTTGTGAATAGCCCTATTAAACCTTAGTAATAAGGATAAGACAGCAACATCTACCTTATTAGCTTATTTGTCAGATAGTCTAATAAGCTAATAAGGTTTAGGTCTGTAAGACCATTTATGTTACTAAGGTTGATTTCTGAAAATAAGGTTTCATGCTCAAACTAATCTGCTGATAGAAAAGAACATTGCATCAGCATACGTTGTAAAACACATCCAGATATTTTTTGAACCACAGTAGAAAACTGTTTTTTAAGAACACATAGCCAGTTCTCTATGCATCTGCATCCACTTCTATTGTGTTCTTAAATAACACCAATCGGTGTTATTCTGATTTATATCCTCAAAAAGAAAAACTATTGTGTCTATTGTAGTTTAAAAAATTAATCGACCTGTAGTAATTAAAATATTTTTAAAATCATCTGTATTACAAGTACTTAAGTAGACTTATAAACAAAAAAGAAAACCTAAGTCAAAATTAATCATATAATATACTGATTATCAGAATAATATAATTTAAATCTGAAAATTATGTATACCTTTTATAATATTATGCAGTCTTGGTTTTTAGTTCCTGTTGTTTTATTTCCTCTTGGGCGTTCCGAATCATAAAATGCAGGCGGTTGAACACATTTGCTTCAGCCATATTACTGTCAAAGTCGAGAAACAGCAAGTTCAATGATGGATAACGCTCTTTTGCCCGCTTCTCAATCCCTTTCGAAATCACTTGGTTAGCAATGCACCCAAAAGGCTGTAAACTCACCACATTATTTACCCCTATATGGACAAAATGGGCAAATTCTCCGGCAATACGCCATCCCTCGCCAAACTGTGCATTCAGGTTGATTATCTCCGAGGCGTTTGCTGCTGCATCATGTGGATTTTCTACCCTGTTAATGTAAGGGAAAGCAGCCGCTTTATCCTCCATCTTGTGAATGGCATTGAACACAAACCTTTCAGCAAAATTGATAATCGGCTTAGTAATGAAAGAAAAGTTTGCAATATTCCCTTTTTCCTTAGCCACACGGCTTGCAAAAAAGGTAGTGAAGAAATCAGTTAATGCAGGCACTACGGGCTCCACTCCCTGCTCTATCAGCCAGTTCACTATATTGCCATGACCAAAATTGTTGT
This sequence comes from Paludibacter sp. 221, assembly GCF_010501035.1. Lineage (GTDB taxonomy): Bacteria > Bacteroidota > Bacteroidia > Bacteroidales > Paludibacteraceae > QVMH01. Next base: position 22,090 of record NZ_QVMH01000050.1, on the reverse strand, counting down.
ATTTCACATATATCTCCCCCACTATCCCTATACGTGGAATTTTACGCCCATTGTTAGCACGGGCAAATTCATGGGCAGCTTTTTCAGCAAGCGTATAAAACTCTTTTGCATCAGCATTTTCAAGCGCTTTTATCCCCAACTGGATATATTTATCTTTCAGTTGTTTGGCGATTCCCTTTTTTACTTCACGGGGAGCTGTAGCATAGTACATCTGCGACAGGCAATCGGCAAAGGCCATACAAGCAAGTACCGGACGAATAACCTTTGTCCATTTCACTTTAAAACCAGGCTGCTCATTGATAGTTCCGGCTGAGGTAGAAACTGTTATGACTGGAATATCCTCGAATCCTGTGGCTATCATCGCCTTTTTCAACAAGGTTACATAGTTGGTAGCACGGCACTGTCCTCCCGTCTGGGTTATTCCTAAAGCAACCTCCTCACGCTTGTACTTACCACTATCCAAGGCTTTCATAAAATCCCCAACAACCAACGTCGCCGGATAGCAGATTTCATTGTTTGAATACTTCAATCCGTATTCGGCCGATTGCATATCACTTGGAGGCAGGTTCTCGGCTTCGTATCCAAGCAGTGAAAACGCAGCAGGAAGAAATGGAGAATAAAAATCGGCAAACCAAGGCATCAGAATCTTTCGCTTACGGTCTTCATCCAAAAATGGCTTTGTATGAACGGCTTTCGCACTCTTAATAACTTTCTCTTCGTGCTTGAACTTCAAACTCTCAATAAGCGAACGGATGCGTAAACGGGTAGAGCCTATGTTATTAATATCGTCAATCTTGAGGAAAGTAGCATTTTTTCCGTTCCGCTTCAGAATATCGGTCACTTCATCAATGATAAAGGCATCAGGCCCACAGCCAAAAGAGGTAAGTTCGATGTAATGAACATTTTCGGGAGCTTTTCCCGCCCACAGAGCCGATTTGAGAATGCGGTTTGTATATGCCCATTGCATGATACTCTGAACGTTTTCGGGGGCCGACTCCATATCCCGCACAATATCTTCGGTTATAACATCCACGCCGAAATCGGCTACAATATCAGCTATTTTATGCTGAATGAGCGGGTCGCTATGATACGGACGCCCTGTGAGTAAAACAACTAAGCGGTTTTCTTTTTCTGCATTCGCTAATATCGCCTTACAACGTTTATTCAATGTATCTTCATACTCCTGCTGTGCCTGTAAGCCTTTTTCAAAGGCGGAATCTATCTCCTTCTTACTCATTCCGGGAAGGATGGAACGAAGATATTCTTCACAGGCTTTTTTCATCAGCTTCTTATCTTTGAACGAAAAGGTAGGCGAATCGAACGGAATACCATAATCGCGCTCAGGATTGATAGCACTCCGTATTACTTCCGAATACCCGGTTACAATAGGGCAATTATAACTGTTGGTAGTGCGTTCGTCCTCCTTACTTTCATGAACTACAAACGGCAGGAATATACGGTCAACTTTTTTATCTATCAGATTAAATATATGCCCGTTAGCCAGCTTTGCCGGAAAACAGATATTATCTGCCATGACTGTTGAAATGCCTTTTTCGTACAGTTTCATTGTCGAAGGGTCAGACAGTACGATTTCAACATTACAGGCTGCAAACAGGGCATGCCAAAAAGGATAATCCTCATAAACTCCCAATGCACGAGGAATACCGATACGTAATACAGCCCCCTCCAAACCTCCCCCATAAGGGGAGGCTTTGGGATTAGCATTTTTATTATTTCTATCAAACAGTAAATTATATTTTTCTTCGTAAATGTTCGTACCTTTTACAGTCTGTTCGCCTGCATTACAAAACACTTTCTCGCACTTATTGCCCGAAAAATATCGGTTGCCATTTTCAAAACGGAAACGGGTTACTGTACATTGGTTTTCGCACCCTTTACAAACTGATATCTTACCGGTATATTCCTGAGGACGTACAACATCGCTAAGAGATACGGCATTATTCAGTCCCTTTTCCGCACTCTCTTTAGCAAAGAGCGCAGCGCCATAAGCACCCATTAGTTCGGGATAATCGGTAATCATTACGCTCTTGCCTAACTCGTTCTCTAATGAGCGAATAACAGCCAGATTGCGGAATGTACCACCCTGTACCATGATATGGTCGCCCAATTCTGAATTATCTTTCAATTTCAGTACCTTATTCAGGCAATTCTTAATGACCGAATATCCCAACCCTGCCGAAATATCGGCTACCGAAGCACCCTCGCGAAGCGACTGCTTTACTTTGGAATTCATAAACACAGTACAGCGCGTACCTAAATCGCAGGGATTTTGCGATTGAAAAGCAATTTCGGAAAATTCCTCAGGTGTATGATTGAGCGAGCGTGCAAACGTTTCGATAAACGAGCCACAGCCCGACGAACATGCTTCGTTTATTTCCAAACGGTTAATAGTCCCATTCTCGATAAAAGTAGCTTTCATATCCTGTCCTCCTATATCAAGAATAAAACTGACCTGGGGGTTAAAATGATAAGCCGCTGTATAATGAGCAATAGTCTCAACCATACCACTATCCAACGAAAAAGCCTTTTTTATCAGGTCTTCACCATATCCGGTTACACAGCTCCCGAGCACTCTTAATTCTTTTCCGGCTTCGTTAGTATGCTGATATAATTGGCTAAGCCCGTAAGTGGCTGTTTCGAGTGAGTTCCCTTTGTTTTTATCATAAAAACGGAAAAATACACGTCCTTCGCTGTCTGTTGCTATAATTTTCGTTGTAGTAGAGCCACTGTCGATACCGATAAAGCAACCATTATCGTGCAAATCTTTTATATCGATACTTGGAATTGAATACTTTTGTTTTTCTTCGTTCCATGCTTTTCGTTCCTCTTTATCGCAGAAAAGGGGTTTCAAACGGCTATTTACGTATATAAACTTTTTCTTATTTGCATCCTCTATTGTTCGGCTGTATTCTGATATTAGTTTCGTCTCTACCTGTTCCGACGCATTAATTGCAGCACCCCAAGCCGGCACGACTTCGGCGTATTGGGATACAACAAATTCTCCTTCATTTACCTCCGACTGCTTAATAAATGCCTCGCGCAAAGCAGGTATGAAGGTAAAAGGGCCACCACAAAGGAATACTTTAGGCTCTATCTTATAACCCCGCGCAAGCGATGTTATTACCTGCATGCTCACTGCATGAAAGATAGAAGCTGCAATATCCTCCTTACTCACATTGCGGGCTAAGAGGTTTTGTACATCCGTTTTAGAGAAAACACCACAGCGCGATGCTATCGGATAAATCGTTTTTGCATGATTGGCCAGTGAGCTTAGCTCGCTTACTTCCACATTGAGTATAGTTGCCATCTGGTCGATGAAAGAGCCTGTGCCTCCTGCACAATTACCATTCATACGGATATCAGGCGATTTTCCCTCGCGGAAGAAAATCATCTTAGCGTCCTCTCCCCCAATATCAACCAATGTCCGAATAGATGGAAATTCCTTTAAAATCAGTTCGCACGACGCTACAACTTCCTGCACAAACGGAATTTTAGCACGCTCGGCAATACCCATACCCGCCGAGCCTGTGATGGATAAGTGTGCGTGGACATCACCCAGTTTCTCCTTAAGTTGCTCAAACAAAGACATCACCGTACCTGCTATGTCGGCAAAGTGGCGTTTGTATTCTTTAAATACGATACTACCTTTTTCGTCTACAGCCACCACTTTTACAGTAGTAGAACCTGCATCTAAACCTATATTTATCATAGAAAACTATCTTTCTGAAATACACTGTTTTTACTTACTTCAACGTAGCTACGCAATATAAACAAGTTATTGTAAAATTGCGGAGATACTTCATGGAATCGACCACTTTATATACTACACGCGGCTTCAGACCAAACTTAATTTCATAGTTAGGGTTTATGAAATACGAAACTTTATACTCTATTTTGAATGGCGAATTATCCATTATCTTCTCAAACCGCTCGATGGATAAGCCAGTCTCTTTTATTTCCAACAGCTCATCTACCAGACTTTGCCGCTCTTTAAAGACATTCAATGTACCCCGATACAGTTTTTTAGGCAATAAATGAAAATAGGGCAAACGGGATAAAAGCCTGCTCTGACATACTTGCTGATGCCCTCCAAAAGGATTTTGCCACGGTGGAAAGGCAAAAAACACTACGGTGTTTTCATTGGCATAAGCTCCCAACTGATTGATAAAGCGTTCCTGATTGGGTATATGCTCGATAAAATCGCGCATGACGATAATATCAAAAGTACCTTCGTTGTGTTTGTATTTATATATATCTTCGCTGATTAAACTCAAATTATCTTTATAGGCATGGTCAGCATAGAATTCCTTAGCCATCTCTATTTTTGAAGTATTCAAGTCAATACCCAAACACTTACACCTCCTGTCGAGGAATGGTTTTAAATTGCCTGCCTCACCGCAACCTATTTCGAGCACAGACATCCCTTCCTTTACTTCCTTTATTTGTTCTATAAAAGGAATTACATATTTCTCGGTAGTGCAAACCTGCTCTTCAAAATACAATTTTCTGTCGGAATGACGTTTTTGCATAGTTTTATAAATAGTTACAAGGTATTTAGTTACGAGCTACAAGTTTTATTCTTCGAAATAAGCCTTCATAAGTTTCTTTACAATCAATTTATGTTCGTCAAGAAACGCATTGCGCGACTCCTTTTGAGGCTCGCGATACATTGCCAAAAGCGGTTCAAGTAAGAAGGGAGTGAATATCAACCCGAAAAAAGTACTCACCAATTGCGGCTTATCTATTTTTGAAATTTTCCCGACCTCCATTCCTTTACCAATCATAATATCTAAAGCATTGAGGTATGTTTGTGCTTTAGTATTTTGCTTTACAAAATCATGAATCTGATTAGGATTACGCTGAATTTCCAATAATACGAAACGAGGGACGTATTCGTTCTTTCTCAGCATTTCATCATAAATATCAACGATAGTATCAATTTTCGAATTGATGTCGCCCTCCAACAATGATAGGTTTTCAAGGCGGGGAAGCAGTGTATCAAAAACCTGCTCAATAATAGCATAAAACAAATTTTCTTTGGTACGGTAATAATAGTTGAGTGTAGTACGGCTTATACCGGCACGCTCTGCAATGTCAGACATCTTCGTACCATTCAATCCCTTTTCGATAAAAACCTGTTCGGCTGCTTTTATTATCTTACGCTCTGTTGTTTGATTTTCAATCATTTAAATCTACTGACAAAAAAGTTTGACACGAGCGTCAAAAATAAGAAAGATTATTGAAACTGCCAAAGTTAATTGTCAACAAAACTCAAATTCTTATGTTTGTTTTTGATTTTGCAGGCCCCTTTTTAATGGGAGTTCCTGTTCTTCCAATGAAGCAGTTTGCGGGTAATGTGAGCTAATCTATATAGTTTGTAGTGGGTGAAGAATAATATTGTTTTTTCTCCTGTACGAAGGGTGCTAATGTATTTCAATTCTATATCGCGAAACATCCACGCATATTTTCTACTGAGTAGTAAAGAGTCTGTATCCGAAAACAAATGTGCTTTGCTTTCTACTTTCAAGCGATTTATAATGTCTTTATCAATATCTATTGCATTTTCTCTTATAAATTTATCTGTTTCTGTCCAAAAAGCAATCGTATTTTCAAAATGCAAATTTGTTCTTGAACTGGTTGTGGAATTTTGGTTGTAGCGGATATAATGATACAGCCCTTTATTAACTTTGACTATTTTTTTGGCATAGTAGTAAAAACGAACCATCAAATACCTATCCTCTAAATAACTTATACCTGCAGGCAACTTACAATCTTCTTTTTTATAAAATTCCTGCCGGATAAGCTTATTGCATAAATATGACTGCGATTTATCATTTATTATTTGTTCGCGAAAGTAATCTGCTACATTTTCAGGAACTGTGTCTTCTATGTATTCACTACATGTAGGATATTCACTTATCAAATCACAAACTGCAATATCTGCATTTTCTTTTGTTAATTCGCTATAGAGTAACTCGACCATATTTTTTTCAATATAATCATCGCTATCAACAAATAATATATATTTCCCTGTGGCGTGTTCAATAGCAACATTGCGAGCAACCGAGGTTCCTTCATTTTTTTCTAAATGTATAACCTTAACATCGGGCTTTCGATGGGGATACTCTTCCATTACACGATAAAGTTTTTCGATGCTATCGTCCGGTGTTCCATCGTTTACAAAAATATATTCTATATCTTGAAAAGTTTGTCGAAATAGACTATGAACACATCGTTCGATGTATGCCGACACATTGTAAACAGGCACTAAAACAGATACTTCAAAACTCATAAAGCTTGTATTTATTTATTACATATTTACAATAAAATATTTCAATGATTCCTGACAGAGAATATGCCAACGCTATCAACAGTATATTTTTACAAACAAAAACACCAAACAATGTCAATACAAGAAATGAGACAAGCGCTACAAACTGGTTTTTAGTAACAAAATAATACCTATTCTGAGGAACAAACACATAATTGATATAACAACCTACAACAAGGTATGTATATATAGTAATGCTTAAAGCAATTGCCATAGGATAAGCTGCAAGCATGCCCTTACCCCCCAGAAGCAAAACAGCCCAATACCCAAATACTACTATCAATAGTATTGTCGCTAAAGCAATAATACTCTCGTGCCTGATAATTTTTTTAATTTTACCGGCTTGGATATCTCCAATCATACTGGGGAATATTGCTGAATTGATGTTATTAGTAATTAAACGGGGAATCATTACTATTTTGTTTGCCAAGTCGTATATTGCCACATCTCTCATATTAAAAAATGTGCCTATTATCAAAGTCACCATTTCCCGTTTTACAGTACCAAATGCTGATGTCCAGAAAAACGGAAGCGAGTCAGAAAACAATGTCCTTAATGATTTTAACGAAACAAAACGAGTTACAACTCCCTCTTTCACCCTTAAATAAAATACCGAGAATACAGCACCCAAAACAGTCAAACCTGACATTATAGAAGCATATAAAAGCAAATTATCGGGAGATTTTACGAAAATAAGGATAAGAGGTATCGACAGCAATTTAATTGACAGTTGTACAAAAGTAACATACTTCATTTTTTGGACTGCCTGAAAATACCATACAGGAAATAAAACTTCGTTCAGCACTGTAGAAAAAATGATGATATACAACCATGCATTGGTTTTGACAAACGGAACAAATGCAATTAAGCAAGAAAGGATAAGGACTGATACTAAAAACAAATAAAACTTAGCTGTAAAAACACCGGAAACAGTTTCATTTTTCACATCTGCATTTTCGGGCTGTAACGATACCTTTTTTAATGCCGGATAAGTAAAACCGAATGAAATGAAAGAAATAAAAAAACTGATATTCGAAAAAACAAAAACATACGTTCCATAATTACTTTGTCCTAAAACCCTTATTAAATAAGGATACAGGAAAAGCCCTATCAACATGTTTGCTCCCTGCAAAAATGTCATAAAAAAATAGTTCTCAAAAACCTTTGAATACCTCGATAATATTATTTTTATTTTCTGAATCAATGTTCCCACTGTTTATATTAATCCGGAATTCTATCAAGCTCAAACATTTAGTGTTTTCGAATATATCGCGTATATACGCTTGCCTACACTCTCGTAAGAATAATCATCATACGCACTTCCTCTTATTTTTTCAACATCATACTTACTGTGGTTGTCCAGCATATAGTTCATTGCATCGCAAAGCATTTTCTCATTCTTAAATTCAACTACAATTCCGTTATCATCGTTAATAACATCGGGGACAATCCCCGTAGGTGTAGATAAAACAGGTACTCCGCTCGCTAAACTTTCGGCTATAACAACTCCTGCTGTTTCGTAATTTGAAAACAACACAAAAAAATCACTATTCTGAAACCACCATGCTACCTCTTCAGAAGTTTTTTCGCCTAAAAACATCACACTGCCAAGTGGAAAGTCAAGAGTGTTTGAATACTTTAATATCTGATTGTAATCAGCACCTGTACCAATAATTATCAGTTCAAAATCAGTTCTTCTCTCTGTAAGCATTTTTGCAGCCTTCAAAATACCGGATATGTTTTTAGCTTTATCATCGAAACATGATATATGAAATATTCTTTTTATTGTTCTATTCTCTTTTTTTTGCGGTTTTTCAAAAAAGAAATCATCTACAACATTACTTACCACCTTGTAACAAGGGTTGTGTAAACCATTCTTTTTCATTTCTTTTTCGAGCAACCCTGATACCGGCATAACTGCAGATGCATTTTTTACTACTAACTCTGTTATTTTTCTATGCACACACCCGTTGTACGAAAAATTTTCAGGCAAATAGCGGCTCCAATGTTCGGTTATTACATAAGGGATTTTATTTCTTTTTTTATAAAGATATGCGATGAATCCGGTGCGGGTAAGAACATTTGCATGTAATATGTCGGGAGAAAAGCCTGTTTCGTTTAGATATTCAAAACCTTTTTTGTACGCCTTAAAAAAAGCGAGTGCTTTTAATGCTTTATGAAAAAAGCTTCTTTTTTTTACCGGATAATATACAATAATCTCATTCAGTTTATTGTGGTATTGGTTCTTTATCTCTATCTCTTTAATGTTTTCATCAAGGTGAATATAAAGCACCTTTACATCACAATACAAATTTACGGCCTCGGCATGCTTTTGTACAAACAAGCCTGCCATAGCATCATAACGATTGGGATACCAAGCTGATAAAAACAATACTTTCATTTCTTTTTAAATAAATCCATCATACGTGGAATACTCAGGCGTTCCACATGATAGTATGGTTTGTTGTACGAACCGAACCCCCGGTAAAAGCGGGCAACTCCACTTACACGTGAACCTTCAAAATCTAACAATACATCTGTTTTCGATTTGTCGCGTATAATTTCATCTACTATCAGAAACATGCCTGACCATTGTTTACCTTTAGCATTTGAAACGGGCAACAGGTATATCAACCGATGTTCCGATTTCAACAGACAAAGTGCAGCAATCAATTCACCATCAGGATAAAAAGCCGCATACAGCTCGATTGCACCACGGTTATATCCGTTCTCGATAAGTTTATGTACAAGCTCTTTATTCAACTCGGCAGTGCTTTTTTCTACCGAAAAATAAAAATCACAAAACTCCTCAACAGATATATCCGACTTAACATATATACCTATTTTAGTGGCTTTGCTTATATTTCTCCTTGTGTTTTTCGAATAAGCCCAATGCAATTTCTCATAACCTTTGTTCAAATCCAACACATAATTGGGGTATGATGTGGCTTTCGAATACTTATTGCCTTCATTGAGATTTAAATGATAACTCAAATAAGGGATTTTTCGTATAAAACCGTGAAGAATTTTTTCATCTATCTTTTGGGAGGAGAAAATACCGAGTTGCTGTGATAAAACAGGCTGTACCAAAAAAGGGATACCATATTTGCGCTTTACAGGCAATGGCATAAGATACTCATAATCAGATGACACAAGCGCTTCCCAGCCGGGCGAAACAATATCTAAATACCAACTTTGTGCATATACTAAAGCATTGTGTGATGATGCTATGGACTCATCCCAAGCAACATAGTCTATTTCATTGTGCTTTAAATATTTTATATCCATACTACAACTATCATAACAATAAAAACACAAAGGTAATCGTTTTAAATATTAAAACAGAATTTATTTTTTTGATATTGAAAAAGAATATTGTAACTTTGACACAATAATTTTGAAAAAAGTTTTTAAACAGGTATTATGGCAAAAGAAAATATATCAGGAAGTTCAGGAGTTATCTATAATTCGTTAACTCACGGAAGTAAAATAATAGGAAAAATCATTGCAGATAAGGATTTTAGAATCGATGGCGAGATAGAAGGCGATATTGTTTGCAGTGGTAAAATTGTAATCGGGCAAAAAGGTTTCCTCAAAGGTACAGTACAGTGTACATTTGCTGAGATATTGGGTAAAGTAGATGGTAAAATTGAGGTTTCGGACACATTGACCTTGCGTGAAAGCGCAGTTGTTGTAGGTGACATCAAAACCAAAATATTAATCGTAGAACCCAAAGCCGTGTTTGACGGTACGTGCTCGATGAAACGGGAAATTTCGAAAGCAGAAGCCGACATGGCCGAAATTTCACCTAAAAAGATGAAAGAACTGATTTCTTAAAAAAGATTATAACTAAACAACATATAACTTCTGCTAACTAAAATGCTATTAGTTAGCAGTTTTTATTTCCAGTGTTATGAAAAGACATATTATTTTTCTGATTTTTTTGGTATTTATTGTTTTTTCTTCCTGCAACTCGAATGAGAAAAAACAAAAAACACAGGTTCAACAGCGGTTGTCAAACATAGAGTTACTGATAGAGAATAACCTGTTGAATACGGCTAAAATAGAATTAGACAGCATCCACATACTATACCCTCGTATGGTGGATGCACGCCGTACAGCAAAGGCATTGGAAGACACAATTACAAGAAAAGAAAATTTAAGGATATTAGCTTACTGCGACAGCATATTGCCAATAAAAAAGCAACAAGCCGATTCTATAGCAAAAAATTTCCGGTTCGAGAAAAACGAGAATTATCAAAACACAGGAAACTTTGTTTACAAAACCTTACAGCTCGAAGCTAACATAGAGCGTACTTACCTGCGTGCATACGTTGATGAAAATGCTGATTTTTACCTGATAAGCAATTACACCGGGACAACAAAATTATCTCATACTAATTTGAAAGTATCAGTAGGCGAATCTTATGTACAGACTAACGATATCCCTACCGATAACCCGATGAATCACGAATTTAACGACGAAGGCGTATACTGGGAAATAGTAACTTTTAAAAATGAGCTTGCAGCCGAAGTGCCTGTATTTATAGCACAGTATGCGAACGAAAGAATAAAAGTGACATTACAAGGAAAGCGAAATTACACATATTATCTTACAAACGGGGACAAAAAGGCGTTGGCAGAAACATATAACCTACGGGTTGCAAAAAAAGACGTGATAATGCTCGAAAAAGAGATACAGAAAGCTATTGCTAATATTGAAAAAATAAACCAGCGTTACAGCACACCCGATTAGCGACTATTTGATAGGCTCATTACGTTCCAAAAAACTCTCTATCAAACGCGATACTGCATATTTGTCGATACTGTTGATGGGGGTTTTTATAAAGTGCTTTAAGCCTTCGCTTTCGTTCGAAATTGAAATAGATATGAATTGAGCATATATATTACGATGGCTCAATACATGCTTCACTGGTTTTGATACATTTTTTATCTGTATATTTTCAACCCCCTGAAACAACTCCTTAAAACACTCATTGTCAAATAACCTATCCACCGGCAGCAACTCATCCGACTCTATCAACGGAAACTCATACAAATTGTGCCAGATATCGTTTTTCAGCCGTTTTTGCAAATACGTACTGCCCTCAAAGTCGATATATAAATAGTTGAAATAGCGGTTTGTTACTTTCGTTTTTTGCGATTTTTTCGGAAGCAGGCTTACCATATCCATATCATACGCCTTACACAAGCCTTTCAGTACACAATTACTGCAAGCGGGCGAAACGGGAACACAATACAAGGCTCCAAATTCCATCATTGCCTGATTGTGCAATGCCGGATTCTCCGGCGATAAAAGCTCTTGTGCCAACTGCATAAACTCTTTTTTAGCTGTACCCGTATCAATGGGTGTTTCGATAGCAAACAGGCGCGACAAAACCCGGTAAACATTTCCATCTACCGTAGCATAAGGCTGGTTATAAGCAAACGAAGCAACGGCCGCCGCTGTATACTCTCCTATCCCATTCAGGCTCAGAATATCTTCGTATTTATCGGGGAAACGGCCGGAATAATCGCTCATTATCTTTTTTGCCGCCTTATACAAATTCCGAGCACGCGAGTAATAACCCAACCCCTGCCAATACTTCAAAACCTCGTCTTCATCAGCTTCGGCCAAAACTTTCACTGTAGGAAACCGCTCTACAAAACGCAGGTAATAATCCATTCCCTGATTTACCCTTGTCTGTTGCAAAATAACTTCCGAAATCCAGATATGATATGGATTAGATGTGTTTCGCCAAGGCAAATCGCGCCTATTTTGGAGATACCAACTTGTTATTATGTCTGAATATATATTTTTCATAAAACGACTGTTCATAGGTATATGACAAAAAGCTGAATAATATCAGTATTTTTCTGACAATCAAAGATTTCATTTATTAAAAACATCCATCTACTTCCTTTTGCCTTGATGCAAAAGGAACAAAAACTAATTTCATTGAAGCGCCTACGCTCAGCAAAATTCAAGTAAACTTGATTCTGCCTTCGCTTAAACGGCGCATTCAAGACTCTGCCCGCTTCGCACGAAAAACTTACGCTCAAGGAGCTAAAATCCTCAAACTCGCTACGCTCAAACAGTGAGTATTTTTACGCTCCTCTCACTTGTTTTTCGGCTCACCGGACAAGGTCAGAAGAGTGGCCACAACAGACCGAAAAAATATTCAACATTTTTTTGTCATGTATTCTGCAACTGTTCATAAAAACAAATCAAGAAATATTCAAGCTTTCTTGTTTATTTTCAGGGGATTTCGCACCTTTGCAGGGTGAAATTATTTTATTTTCATGTAGTTATTCACCAAGTTTCAAATGTACAAATAAAACACCTCAAAATGAAAAAGATTTTATTATGCTTATTTACGGTTATATTATTAGTATCATGCTCATCCGACCAATACACCCTTACAGGCAGTTTTGATAATCCTGATTACGACGGAACACTGATACAAATAAAAAGACTGGAAGGAACAAAATGGGTAAGTAAGGACGATAAAACTACCGTAGAAAATCGTAGTTTTGAGATAAAAGGAAACGCTACTGAGCCAACTATTGCCTATCTGAGTTATCATAACGAGCAGAAACAATGGAGAGGCGAAAAAATATTCGTATTGGAAAACCGGAATCTGAAAGTTCATTTCGACAACGATGGTAATATATCCATAACAGGAAGTAAACAAAACAAGCTGATTGATAATTTTGAAAAAAAATTAACAGGAAAAGAACCGGAAGAAAACGTACAATCGTATGTAAAGTTTTCAGAAAAACATATAAACAAACCGGCAGGACAAGCGGTATTTATCGACTCCTATTATTATATGTCGGTAAGCGAAAAGGAATCTATAATTTCACTTATGAATGAAGATACAAAATCGAACGAAAAAATAACAAGCATTATCAAACGGACTGAGGCTGAAACCAAAGTTGCTATCGGGAAAAAATTTACTGATTTTCGATTAAATGATAGTGACGGTAATTTATTTTCGTTATCCGAATTAGTAGGAAAAACAGATTATGTTCTAATAGATTTCTGGGCTTCGTGGTGTCCTCCATGCGTGCGTTCGTTTCCGGAACTTACAGCGTTTTACAACAATTACAAAGGTTCCAAATTAGAAATTTTAGGAGTTTCACTCGATGTCGGCGAAGAAGCTTGGAAACCAGCAATAGAGAAATACAAACTGTCATGGATACATGTTTCAGACCTAAAAGGCTGGGATAATGCTGCGGCTAAACTTTATGCTGTAAGTGCAATACCATGTACAATACTGATAAACAAGGAAGGAACTATCATGGGACGCAATATGAAATTAACAGAGATAGAAGAACTGTTAAAATAAAATCATTTTTTTATTTTACTCGGAAAGAATCGGATTAAAAATATCTAAAAACCTTTTTTTGAAAAAAAAGAAGTTCAAATGTTTTTGATTCAGAATAAAATAACCTATATTTGCAGTCCTTTTTGAGAAAATCTAAAAACATTATAATTATATCTAATTAATAAACTTATAAAAAATGACTAAAGCAGACATTGTAAACGAAATTGCCAAAAACACAGGAATTGATAAGGCTACTGTGTTGGCAACTGTAGAAGCTTTTATGGAAACAGTAAAAGACTCGTTGTCAAAAAATCAAAACGTTTATTTGAGAGGATTTGGTAGCTTTATAGTAAAGCATCGTGCTGAGAAAACAGCCCGTAATATTTCAAAAAACACTACTATAATTATTCCTGCTCATAACATCCCTTCATTTAAACCGGCAAAAACGTTTATGAGCCAAGTAAAAAAGTAATTGTATAACATATAAAATAATAATATTATGCCAAGCGGTAAAAAAAGAAAAAGACATAAAATGTCGACGCATAAGCGTAAAAAAAGACTAAGAAAAAATAGACATAAAAAGAAATAAAGTCTTTGGTTAGTCTTTAGTCCTAAGGAATATAAACAAACTTATAGCAACCATAGCTTTAAGTTTGTTTTTTTATAGTTACTAACACTATTTTGAAAAAGTTAGACTTTTAAAATGAAACTAATTAAACAAGAATAAAAAGTGAATAGCGAATTAGTAGTTGATGTTAAACCAACTGAAATATCTATTGCGCTGCTCGAGAACAAACGGCTTGTAGAGCTACACCAAGAAGGACGCGAAGAACTCTTTGCGGTGGGTAATATCTACATGGGACGGGTGAAAAAAATTATGCCCGGTTTGAACGCAGCTTTTGTGGATGTTGGCTACGAAAAAGACGCTTTTCTTCATTATCTTGATTTAGGTTCAAATTTCAACACACTTCGTTCTTTTACAGTACAGGCACAAAGCGACCGGAAGCGGATACCTGCTACTCAAAAATTTAAATCGCTTCCGGAAATAGACAAAAACGGTTCAATCAGCGATGTATTACAAACCGGACAAGAAATACTTGTACAGGTAGCTAAAGAACCAATATCAACCAAAGGTCCGCGTTTGACTGCTGAGGTTTCAATCGCAGGACGATTCTTAGTTTTAATTCCTTTTGCAGATAAAGTCTCTATATCGCAAAAAATAAAAAGCGAAGAAGAGCGCATCAGGCTTAAGCAACTGATACAAAGCATTAAACCCAAAGGATTTGGAGTTATTGCCCGCACGGTTGCCGAAGATAAAAAAGTTGCAGAACTTGACAACGAGCTGAAAATACTGGTAAAACGCTGGGAAGAAGCTATTGTAAAAACTCAGCAAGCAAAAGGAACAACCCTTATTCTGGAAGAAATAGGCCGTACCGTAGGTATAATACGCGACCTGTTCAACCCCAGTTTTAAACACATATATGTAAACGATAAAAACATTTTTACCGAAGTACATGATTATGTGAAACTTATTGCTCCCGAACAAAAAGACATTGTAAAACTCTACAAGGAGGAAGCACCCATTTTCGATAGCTTTGGCATTACCAAACAAATAAAATCGTCGCTGGGTAAAACAGTTTCTTTCAAAAACGGAGCCTATCTTATTATCGAACATACCGAAGCATTACACGTGGTTGATGTGAATAGCGGTAACCGTTCGAAAGCCGGAAACGGACAAGAACAAAATGCATATGAAGTAAATTTGGCAGCGGCCGAAGAAATTGCACGTCAACTTCGTTTGCGCGACATGGGTGGTATCATTGTTATCGATTTCATCGATATGCACGAAGGAGAAAACCGTCAGAACTTATATGAGAAGATGCGTGAATTTATGGCCGACGATAGAGCCAAGCACAACATACTTCCGCTGAGTAAATTCGGCCTGATGCAAATGACGAGGCAACGCGTACGCCCGGCAGTAGATATTGATCTTGAGGAAAATTGTCCTACTTGTAACGGTAAGGGAACGATAAAACCTTCTATCCTGTTTACCGACCAACTGGAGCGCAAGATTGAATATCTGGTAAAAAGACTGAATGTAAAAAACTTTGTGCTTTACATCCATCCTTATGTTTATGCCTATATAAACCAAGGATTTTGCTCTATCCGACGCAAATGGAAAAAGCAATACGGACGAGGATTTAAAATTATCCCTTCGCAGCAATTAGGTTTTTTACAGTACAAATTTTATGACAAAAACAGTGTTGAAATCGACCTTCAAGAAAAAATTGAAAAGATTTAGTAGTCAAAAAAAGAACTAAAAGTCGCAATTAAAAAATAATTGCGACTGAACATAAGCAGGGACAGAATAATTATTCTGTCCCTGTTACATTTACAAATCCGCTATACATCGTACACCGAAGCCGTTCGAACGGTACGTTACGTACGCAGGGTACACACCACTACCATTGAAGGTCATGTGGAGCGAGTACGTACTGCTAAGGCTACCACTCCAGTAGTAGCCGTTAGCACCTACGTTGTAAAGGTCGCCATTAGCGCTGTAGCGATAGCCGACGGCGGGCAAAAAGAGAGTAGTAGTTTCACCGTCAGGTTTCACTTCGTAACCGGCAGTACCGTTAGCAGCAGCATGCCATGCCCAAGTATTAGCTACAGCAGTGCCCGAAGCACCGGGAGCTGAACCACCACGGAAGATATCATTCCACTCACCTTGAGCGGGTACACGCCAACCTGTAGGACATGGGTCGTAAGTACCGTTTTTTTGGTTACGCCAATTAAGGTCGGCAGTAGTAGCAGATGTCCAGTTATAAGGATAAGTAGTAACCTTAATAAAGGCATTAATACCGCCCGTAGTAACACCGTTAGTAGTTGTACCACCTGTAGTTACATCTGTAGCAAGAGTAGTAGAAGTACCGCTTGTACGTTTTTCGTGTCCATCGCGAGTACGCCCCCATTGGTACAAATCGCCATAAACAGTAGCATCTGTATTACCACTTGCACTATAAGCCTCTTGATCTGAAATAGTTGTAACAGTAGCTCCCAAATTGTAGCACATAAACTTACTCCAACCGCCCGCTACGGTTTTAGCACCACAGCCTACAGCCACTTCGGCAACGTTACTGTTTACACTTACTTTATTAGCATCAGTCACTTTACAAAAATAACGACGCATGCCCAATTTACTTAAGTCGGGAGTAAAAGTATCTGAATCGCCTCCCGTACCATCTGTCACAGCCATAGGAACAGCATTGCTGTTAGCCGTCACTTCGTACCATTGGTACTTTAGCGTACCAATACCGGTAGCCGCTACGCTGATAGTAGCCGATTCGCCACCAATACCTGTAAGGGCGGTTGCATTTTTAGTTTCTGCCCANTGCGATACCCATGCAGTACCGTTCCACACATCGAAACAATCAGTAGTAGTGTTGTAAATAGTCAAGCCCTTAGCTACTCCTTTTTCAGTGCTTGTTTTACTACTCAAAAGCGCGTCACGCTCGTTTGTAGTCAATTTTGGCAACTGAATCCCACCTTTTACCGTTGTAGTATTCAGCTCCAACAGCGAGTAAGATTGAGGCTCTTGGTCGGCACCAATAGTTACCTGAGCATTTACATTAAAAATGAAAAACGAAAATTGAAAAAGACAGAATAAAATTAAAGTCTGTCGTAAAAATTGTTTTCTGTTCATGATTACTTAATTATTAGTTATTAATGTTTAATTATTATTTTTTTAAACACGGTGGCATTAATTATTAATGGTTAATTATTAGTTATAAGTATTTGGTTTTATTCCCGTTCCTGTCCCGTATAGCGGCTTCGAGTCCGCTTTACGGGTAATATTCTTCTTATTCGGGCGAAAGATTTTTCGCCTCTACATACATATTTAAAGTCTCCCAAAAACTATTTTTCCTATTTCCCTCTATTGTCCTTTCGGATTTGCAATCCGTTATTAGCATATCATCGGATTGCCGCTCGAACTTATTCGCCCCCCGCTGGCGCGGACTTGTAGTCCGTGTCCTGCTTGAAGAAAAAATATCCCACAAAGCCACACAAAGAAAAACACGGAGCAACGCCAGAGGTAAATAACACTCTGCGAAACTCCGTGAACGACTCGGTGTGGCTCTGTGAAACACACAACAACATTCATGTGATATAAATAGAAAACAAAAAATAATACCGCTACCGATATTTTGACAACATCGACAGCGGTAAATACAGAAAGCCCGAAAAAGAGAATTATCCTCTCTTTCGGTAATATAATTATATTGAATGTTTTTTGATTGGAAAACGGACGAACGTCCGAATATAAAGCTGATAAATGGCTCAGGGAGAGGCTTACAAGTCTCTCTCTCTCTCTCTCTCTCTCTCTCTCTCTCTCTCTAACATAATAACGTTATTTACAAACATTTTAACGTTTGTAAAAGCATTTTTTTGAGGTGATATTTGTAGAGAAAGATTCATTTTTCAATTTTCATTCTTCATTTTTGCTCGAAGAATGTGGATGCAAATGTAAAGGCTTTAGTTTTTTGAGGCAAATATTTAACGAAACAGAGTAGCTGTATCAATAAGTTCTTTTATTTATGCAGCATATAAATTATCTCTATAGACACAGTTATTATTTTTTTGATTTCAAATTATTCTGTAATATAAGTTTCCGCGTATTTTGAAAAAAACTATCTTTGCATGAATATAAAAAGATGATTCGCCATAAGATGAATACAAGATTATATATAATTGCAGTATATGTTTAATGTAGTATAAATTATTGATGATAAAAGAAAAGATAGAATCACTTCGCAAAGAGCTTGAAGAACATAATCATAATTATTATGTACTCTCCCGGCCTACTATATCCGACCTTGAGTTTGATATGAAACTCAAACAATTGCAGGATTTGGAAAAACAGCATCCTGAGTATGCCGACCCCTCCTCGCCCACACAACGCATTGGGAGCGATATAAATACCAGCTTCAAGCAAGTAAAGCATAAATATCCTATGCTCTCATTATCCAACACATACTCGGAGGAGGAAGTTGATGATTTCTACAAACGCACCACACGGAGCTTGCACGAAGAGCCGGAGCTTGTTTGCGAACTCAAATACGATGGCACATCCATTTCGTTGATTTATGAGAATGGTATATTAACCCAAGCCATTACACGGGGAGACGGAGAAAAAGGCGACGATGTTACCGAAAACGTAAAAACCATTCGGAGTATTCCCTTAAAGCTGCATGGAAATTATCCCCCTTTGTTCGAAATACGTGGCGAAATACTAATGCCGTGGAATGTATTTGAAGCTCTGAACAAGGAGCGCGAAGAACAGGAAGAACCATTGTTTGCCAACCCAAGAAATGCCGCGTCGGGGACATTAAAACAACAAAATCCGGCTATAGTTGCCAGCCGTAAACTGGATGCTTATTTATATTACTTGTTAGGCGATAATCTGCCCTACGATACGCATTATGAGAACCTGCAGGCTGCGGCATCGTGGGGATTCAAAATTTCGGATGCAGCACGTTTTTGTAAAACCAAAGAAGAAGTTTTTGAGTTTATCAACTATTGGGATATAGAACGTAAAAACTTGCTTGTTGCTACCGATGGAATCGTGATAAAAGTAAATTCGCTTGCCCAACAGCGTGCTTTAGGCTTTACAGCTAAATCGCCACGCTGGGCTATTGCATACAAATTTAAAGCCGAAAAAGCACTTACACGGCTAAACTCCGTATCTTATCAGGTAGGACGTACCGGAACGGTTACTCCGGTGGCCAATCTCGACCCCGTACAACTGTCGGGTACAACTGTAAAACGTGCTTCGTTACACAATGCCGACATCATCGAAGCTCTTGATTTACATATCGGCGACATGGTATATGTAGAAAAAGGAGGCGAAATTATCCCGAAAATTACGGGGGTCGACAAAGATTCGCGTATTCTTATCGGCGACAAAGTGGTTTTTATAAAAAACTGCCCGGAATGTGGTACTCCACTGATACGGTATAATGGCGAAGCCGCACATTATTGTCCTAATGAGAACGGGTGCCCGCCTCAGATAAAGGGTAAAATCGAGCATTTTGTAAGCCGTAAGGCAATGGACATCGAAGGGCTTGGAAGCGAAACGGTGAACCTGCTGTACAAAAATGAAATGCTTCACAACATTGCCGATATATATGAGCTTGATGTTGCTGAATTAGCAAAACTTGAACGGTTGGGCGAAAAATCGGCACAGAACATAATAAACTCGATAGAATCGTCTAAATCTGTACCTTTCGAGCGGGTAGTTTTTGCATTAGGAATACGCTTTGTAGGCGAAACCATTGCTAAAAAACTGGCAAATGCTTTCAAAAATATTGATGAATTTGCAAACGCTGATTTAGAGAGATTGACAAACGTAGATGAAATAGGTGAACGAATTGCCGATAGCGTGATACGATATTTCGCCGATGAGCAAAACAAGCAAACCATTAGCAGGTTAAAGTCGCACGGTATTCAGATGAGCTTGTCCGAAGAGAGTATGAAAAAGCAAAGCGACAAACTCAAAGGTTTGTCTATCGTTATCAGCGGTAAATTCAACCTCCACTCGCGCGACGAATATAAAGCGATGATTGAACAGAACGGAGGAAAAAATATAGGAAGTGTTTCCGCTAAAACATCCATGATACTGGCAGGTGAAAACATGGGACCTGAAAAACTGAAAAAAGCTGAAAAACTTGGAATCGAAATCGTTAACGAAGACGAGTTCTTAAAAATGCTAAGCGAGAAATAATTGAAATAAAACAGGATTGCATGAGTATTAAATCAGATATATTTGATAGAGCCGTTAAGAAGGAAGCTAAAAAGAATCCCAGAAAACAACGCTTTGTAACTTACGAAAAGGCTAAAAGTATTTTACTTATATATGAAAGTAACGAAAAAACAGACCATGCGGTGAACAAAATAGCCCAACAGCTAAAAAAAGATGGCAAGGAGATAACAATATGGGGATTTGTTAATGCAAAAAAGATATTAGAAGCCCCTCCTGAAGTGAAGGTTTTTTGCCGTAAGGATACCAACCTGTTTGAAAAGCCCAATAAAAAAATCATCAACGAAGCGTTAGCAACTAAATTCGACCTTTTAATTGATTTATCTCTGCATACTTATCTTCCTCTGTCGTATTTAGTACTATACAGTAATGCTACGATGAAAACAGGGTCTAAAATATCCAAAAATAATATATACGATTTTATCCTGGACTTCAAACAAAGCCCGGATAATAAAAAAACGGGCTTAAATGAACAGTCTTTGTTTGATGAGATAATTTTTTACCTAAAAAAGATACAAACAACAGATTAAAACCTTATTTTTGTGTCAAATTAGAATTAGCTTTTTTACAAAATGATTACGAATAAACTGACAGGAATGGGCGTAGCGCTTATAACGCCTTTTAAAGAAGATGAATCGATTGATTTCGAAGCTTTAGCCCGTTTAGTCGAACACCAGATAAAAAATGGAACAGACTACTTGGTAGTGTGTGGAACTACAGCCGAAACCCCGACACTTACCGAGGAAGAAAAAGACGAAGTTACCCATTTTATAATTAATTGTGTAGCAGGACGCTGCCCTATCGTATTGGGAGTAGGTGGTAACAATACCAAAGCTATTGTAAACAAACTGCAAACTGAAGATTTTGCAGGGGTAGATGCTATTTTATCGGTAACTCCTTATTATAACAAGCCATCACAAGAAGGTCTTTATCAGCATTATGCTGCTATCTCCAAAGCCTCTCCACTCCCAATAGTGCTATATAATGTACCGGGGCGTACGGGAATAAACATGACCGCCGAAACTACGATACGGCTTGCTAAAGATTTTTCCAATATATGTGCAATAAAAGAAGCATCAGGAAATTTCACCCAGATAGATGACATTATAAAGAATAAGCCTACGGATTTTTTGGTAATTTCGGGCGACGATGGAATCACCTTTCCACTTATCACATTAGGTGCTTGCGGGGTTATTTCTGTTATAGGAAATGCATTTCCACGTGAGTTCAGCCGCATGGTACGCCTTGCTCTGCAAGGTGATTATGATAATGCCCGCCAAATACACCATTATTTTACCGAGTTGTTCCAACTTCTGTTTGTTGAGGGCAACCCCGCCGGCGTTAAAAGTATGCTTGCCGTTATGGGATTTATCAAAAATAAGCTCCGTTTGCCATTAGTTCCTAATACAATTAAGACATACGAAAAAATCCGTATTGTACTTGATGAACTTAATGTGTCAATAAAATAATCAGACAGGCATAAAAATCTAAAAAGTTACGGCATATCAGTATATTATGATATGCTGTAACTTTTTTAGGGCTATTCACAAATCAAACAATTAATCCCAACTAATTCATTGCGAATTAGTT
>NZ_QVMH01000004.1 GCF_010501035.1 Paludibacter sp. 221 | reverse complement strand
CCTGTAGGAGAAAGTACCCGAAGGGGGATAGAGGCCGGGGAGGTTGGAGGGGCCGGTGGGGCTAGGAATAGACTGTTTAGTCTCTCTCTCTCTCTCTCTCTCTCTCTCTCTCTCTCTCTAACAAAATAGTGCTACTTACAAACATTTTAACGTTTGCAAAAGCATTTTTTTGAGGTGTTATGTGCTGAGAAAAAGTCATATTGTATTAAAAAAGATAAAAGGACAAGACTTATAGCTTGTAGCTGATAACTTGTAGCTAACTAAATCATTCTTCATTTTTGCTCGAAGAATACAAGGACAAAAATAGAGGCTTAATTTTTTTAGCACAAATATTTAACGATAAGACAGCAACTATTGTTTTTTTCGATTCAAAATTTCACGTTGACATTTAAAGTCTGAGTCTCTTCGGATTGCCGCTCGAAGCACACTACTCGCTACTCGCCTCCCCCCTGTTATCTTCCGGAAAATAAATCTTCATTTCTTCATTCATTTTACCATCTTTAACGTAAACCGAAGGCAAGGCCTTATAATTAATCGCCGCCTTGCGGGCTTGCGAAAAGGTAAACTTACGGGGAATTTTATACCGTTGTCCTTCTTTTACAAAGTTATTACCCGTTTGGCGGAACATAAACGGCACATCAAACTCTATACACTGCTGGCGAATATCCAGCACCCAATCAAAATTGCATAGGCGAGCCTCGCTTCCCGCCTCGCCTCCTACAGCTATCTGCTTTACCCACGCGCCCAAATAAGGCCTGATATTTATCGACTCAAGTAACGGCTCACAAACAATCATTTTATGCCTCACAGGCAAATCTCTGAAAATCGGCAAACGGTAATCAGCACGGTCTTGGTTCTCTACCGTACAGCAAATTATCACATTATCATATCCATCGCCCCAATCGGCAGGCAAACCCACGTAAAAGCGGTCAATCCGTTTAGTTATCATAAAAAACACCAAATCCTTGCGGGTACGAATCATACTCCAAGCCTCAGCACGCCACTCGTCGGCCTCCTCTACAAAAAAATCGGTACTGAAACACATTGCCACTATATTGCCCGGTTTCCACGAATACTCCCCCTTTTTATTCCTTTTGAGCGGCAAGTCGAATTTATCCGTTTTTCTGACAATGGAAGTATCCCAACCACGCCGCGCATCACCACGATGCACATAGCAATGGTGGCAACCCTCACTTATTTTATGACATCCACGCCACGGACTCCACGAATACATAATTAAAAGACGTTTAAAGAATTGGCGAAATTAATTCAAAACATCAAAAGTAAATAATACATTTTAGATATTACTACTGATGCGTTAAAAACGCAATTATTTTCGATAATTCCCTATCCCATAGCAACACACAAGATGGTATTTTTCAATTTCCAAGAAAAGACATTTGGATATTATGAACTATAGGGAAAAACCTTAATTACTTACCTTATTTCGAAGCAAATAATAAATTTACGTTTTTAAGATACTATATTATTAAAAAGCATTAATTTTGCACGCCATTTGAGCAACGGACTGAAATTAGTTTAAATTATTTTGGCTACTATTTTGGTCACATAGAACACATACAAATACACATAGAAACACAGTAGAAATTACATATAAACTATGTGTACCTATGTGTGAACTAACTGAGCCTATGTGTCGAATAATTTAAGAGAATTTTTGACCAAATATTTAAAACAGCATCTTAAAGGTTGTTTAAATTTTTCACAAAGAAACAGTTATAGTTTTACATATGTCTTTTTCGCAATAAATTATGTCCTTTTTTGTAAAATTTAAACAACCTCTTAGTTTTTCAGAAAACAACAACATTAAATTATAGAAAAATGATTTTCCAGCCAAAATTATTTTCTGCGCTCAAAAATTACTCAAAACAACAGTTTTTGGCCGATCTGAAAGCAGGCATCATTGTTGGAGTAGTAGCTCTTCCGTTAGCTATAGCATTTGGGATAGCTTCGGGCGTTACACCCGAAAAAGGTCTTTATTCGGCAATCATTGCCGGTTTTATCGTTTCTTTGCTGGGTGGCAGCCGCGTACAAATAAGCGGGCCTACAGGTGCTTTCATCATCATCGTTTCGGGCATTATACAAGATTTCGGGATGGCAGGATTGGCCATTGCAACCATTATTGCCGGTATTATGCTCGTTGCCATGGGGTTTCTCAAACTGGGAAGCGTCATCAAGTTTATCCCCTACCCCGTTGTCGTTGGTTTTACAAGCGGGATAGCACTTTCAATATTTGCCACCCAGATAAAAGATTTCTTTGGTTTACAAATAGACAACGTACCTACCGATTTTATTTATAAATGGGGAGTTTACTTCCGCCATTTCGACACAATAAATTTCTGGTCGTTGGGTATAGGCATTGCCACTATCCTTATCATTGCCATTACACCTAAAATATCGAAAAAGATACCGGGATTATTAGTAGCCATCATTCTTGTAACGGTAATAGTTTATTTCTTAAGAAATCAATTAGGAGTACAGGGTATAGAAACAATCGGCGACCGTTTTTTTATCGACCCATCACTACCTAAGGCCGAAGCTCCTCCCATCGATTTCAAAGCAATACAAACGCTGCTCCCCACAGCCTTTACCATCGCGATGCTTTGCGCTATTGTAACCCTGCTTTCGGCTACTGTAGCCGACGGCGCATTGGGCGACAAACACGACTCGAACACCGAACTTATAGCACAGGGAATAGCCAATGTGGTAACCCCTTTCTTCGGAGGAATCCCCTCGATGGGAGCTATTGCACGTACCATGACAAATATAAACAACGGAGGCCGCACGCCTATTGCAGGAATAGTTCATGCTGTAGTTTTACTGTTGATTGTCGTATTCTTAGGAGGGTTGACAAAACATATTCCCGTAGCTTGTTTGGCAGGTGTATTGGTAGTAGTATCTTACAACATGAGCGACTGGCGCAGCTTCAAAGCGTTATTCAAAAACTCAAGAGCCGACATCGCTGTCTTGCTCACTACTTTTATCCTCACTGTTGCTTTCGACCTAACAATTGCAATCGAAATCGGATTGCTGTTGGCGGTAGTATTATTTATTAAACGCACATCGGAAACAGCCACCGTATCATTGTTTAAGAACGAAGTGAGTTGTGCCGAATATGTAGAAGGCAATGTTGATACCGAAAAGCTAACCATCCCCAACGGAATAGAAGTGTACGAAATAGAAGGGCCTTTCTTCTTTGGCATAGCCAACAAGTTTGAAGAAGTGATGAAACAGGTTGGTGATAAACCCAATATCCGTATCATACGAATGAGAAAAGTACCTTTTATCGATTCCACCGGAGTACATAACTTGGAAAGCCTGATAAAATCGTCTCAAAAAGAAAACATCACAATCTTGCTTTCGGGGGTAAACCCTCAGGTACATCAAATGCTAAAGAAAACAGGAATTGAGGCACTTGTAGGCAGCGAAAACGTATG
This sequence comes from Paludibacter sp. 221, assembly GCF_010501035.1. Classification (GTDB taxonomy): domain Bacteria; phylum Bacteroidota; class Bacteroidia; order Bacteroidales; family Paludibacteraceae; genus QVMH01. The sequence continues at coordinate 57,092 of NZ_QVMH01000004.1, read as the reverse complement.
TTCCAATATCAACGAGGCTGTTGCAAGGGCTGTGCAACTGAACAACTAAGGTCATTACTTTCAAAGTTGAAAAAAAATCAGGCACAAAGCTACCTATAGCTGCTAAACGCCACACCTAAAACACCTTAGAGCTTGTTTAAATTTTACTCGCAAGATAAATTTTGAGAATTTTTTAGGGAATTTTTGACTTCATTTTACGATTTTAGCGGGCTAAATGAGTAAAATGAGAGGTGAAATTTAGCTACGCTCAACTTCGTGTCACAAAAAAGGACATAATTTATTGCGAAAAAGACATATGTAAAACTATAATAGTTTCTTTGTGGAAAATTTAAACAACCTCTTATATACAATTATCCTTACAGCGGCATAAAGCTGCTGTAAGGATAAGTAAACCTATAAAACTTAATTCAAATCCTGCCCATACTTCCCTCTCCCCCGTTTGCAGCAGGGGGATGTCAGTAACAAATAGCAGATTACAAATCCAAAAGGAGTAACAATTCAATAAATTTCCGGTTTAAACTTACAGTACGCCATCTTTATTCCGTAAAAAAACACAATAAATTTTATACTTTAAATACAATAATGTATTTTTGTATAGTTTTTCTGCAAATAATGACAAATAACTACGACGAAATAATTCAAAGGTTCGAAAAAAATTTGAAAGACCTTATTTCAAAGTGCGAGTCATTAAAAGAAGAAAATGCTTCTTTGAAAAAAGACCTTGAATTTACGGAAAAAAAATTAAGTCGTATCAACGGGGATTTTGAAGAATTGCAGAACAACTACAACCATTTGCGTGTGGCAAGGTATTTGAACGTATCGTCGAAAGAACGAAAAATATCGAAACAGCACATCGACAAACTGGTGCGGGAAATTGATAAATGTTTAGCTCTTTTAAATGAATAGAGCTTGCTTATGAAAGATGATAATTTTATTATAAATGTCAATATTGGTGGCTTCAGGTTTCCGCTCAATATAGCTCGAAAAGACGAAGAGATATATAGAAACGCTGAAAAAAAAGCAAACAAGGTACTAACTGACAATCAGAAGAAATACCACCAACGCTCGGCAGAAGAAATTTTATCTATTACAGCCTTCCAGATAGCAGTAGCTTTAAGCAAAGCCGAAATTGCAAAGGATTTGGCACCGGTAATTGAAAAACTGAACGAATTGGACGAAGAAGTGTTAAAAGCTCTGTCCGATTAAAATTAATAAACATCACTTTTATTCCCGCATTTCATTGATTACCAGGTGGCTAGGCATCTAAAAGTCAGTGTAAATGCGTTTTTTATATGTATACCTTTTATAACAAAAAGAAACTCTGACAAAGAGTACAAATTAATAATTCACTAAACAAAAACAGAAAATATGAGCATAAGTATCATTGTAGGGATAATAGCCTTTCTGGTTGGTGCCGGAGGGTGTTTTATCATATTCAAGCTCAATCAGAAAAAATGGAAGAAAGAAGCCAAGGCAGAAGTCGAGCTTCTGAAACAAAAAAGGATGATTGAAGCAAAAGAAAAATTCATTGCCCTGAAATCGGAGCACGAACAACAAGTTCAGCAAAGAAACTCAAAAATTCAGGCACTCGAAGGCAAACTTCAACAACGCGAAATGCAGATGAATCAGCGTCAGAGCGACCTGCAACGCAAAATAAACGAAAACGATGCAATACGTGAAAATCTGGAAAAACAGTTAATAGTACTTGAAAACAAAGAGCGCGAACTGGAACACAGCCAGCGTTTAGCCAAAGAGCAATTGGAAGCAGTATCGGGACTGTCGGCAGAGCAAGCCAAAGAACAACTTATCGAGAGCCTTAAAGACGAAGCCAAAACCAACGCAATGTCGTATATAAACGACATTATGGAAGAAGCTAAAATGACGGCTAATAAAGAAGCCAAGAAGATTGTAGTTCAAAGCATACAACGCGTTGCAACCGAAACAGCTATCGAAAACTCAGTAACCGTATTCCACATTGATTCGGACGAAATAAAAGGCCGCATCATCGGTCGCGAAGGACGTAATATCCGTGCACTGGAAGCAGCTACAGGGGTCGAAATCATTGTAGACGACACACCGGAAGCTATCGTTCTTTCGGCATTCGACCCTGTTCGCCGCGAGATAGCACGCCTATCGCTTCACCAGCTTGTAACCGACGGACGTATTCACCCTGCACGCATCGAAGAGGTTGTAAACAAGGTGCGCAAGCAAGTAGAAGAAGAAATAGTTGAAGTAGGAAAACGTACAGCAATAGATTTAGGTGTTCATGGATTGCATCCTGAGCTAATCCGCTTAATCGGTAAAATGAAATATCGCTCTTCATACGGACAAAACCTGTTACAACATGCCCGTGAAACTGCTAACCTCTGCGCCACAATGGCATCGGAACTTGGGCTGAACGCCAAAAAAGCAAAACGAGCAGGACTGTTGCACGATATTGGTAAAGTGCCTGATGATGAGCCGGAATTGCCACACGCAATACTTGGCATGCGTCTTGCAGAGAAATATAAAGAGAAACCGGATATTTGCAACGCAATCGGGGCTCACCACGACGAAGTAGAGATGGAAAGCATGATTGCGCCTATAGTACAGGTTTGTGACGCTATCTCCGGAGCACGCCCGGGAGCACGCCGCGAAATAGTTGAAGCGTATATCAAACGATTGAACGACCTTGAGAACCTTGCGCTTTCTTATCCGGGAGTACTGAAAACTTATGCTATACAAGCCGGACGCGAATTGCGTGTAATTGTAGGAGCTGACAAAATTGACGATAAGGATACTGAGTTACTATCGTTTGATATAGCTAAGAAGATACAAGATGAAATGACTTATCCGGGGCAGGTAAAAATCACAGTAATACGTGAAACCCGCGCGGTAAGTTACGCGAAATAACAGTTACGAGGTGTATGGAGGAAAAAGCGTGAAGACTCTTTTTCCTTCCCTCACACTCTAAACCGAAAAAGGGGCTGTTTGGTTTCGACAGCAGGTAGAAGGAATATGTAAGCATGTCGAGCATTGTGATGCTGGCTCGTAAATCTCAGATCTCAACAATTTTAACTGGCGAAAATAATTACGCTCTTGCTGCTTAATCGAATCATAGTAGATTATAGCTTAATTCCGGCACTAGGTGCTGGAACAGGACATTTCCCAAATGCCATCGCCTCGAGGCAATTTGAACCGGAAGTGCAGCTAAATCGGGGATAGTTCTGCATAGCCTCGTATGTGGAATGAAAATTTAGAGGATAAGGTGTGAGTTGGTGGCTCCGGTCTTGCTCACACACGAAAACTTAGGCGGAGATAAACATGTAGAAAGCTTATTTTTTCCTTGTTTGGACGAGGGTTCGACTCCCTCCAGCTCCACTGAAAACACACAAAAAGAACACTTCTGTAATCGATTTTGATTTACAGAGGTGTTTTTTTGATTCAGGACAGGAACTTCACACCAAGAGAAGTTTTTACGATGAGCCGAGAAGAATACAAAAAAACTATAAACAAAGAAAGCCATACTCAACTGATGAATATGGCTTTTATCTTTTTTTGATAAGGTTTTTATCCCTTATGCGTTTTTCGCTTTTTGAACAATAGCGCTGAATGCTTCCGGATGGTTCATTGCCAAATCGGCTAATACCTTGCGGTTCATCTCGATACCTGATTTGTGTAAAGCACCCATCAGTCTTGAATATGACATTCCTTCCTGACGTGCAGCTGCATTGATACGCTGAATCCATAATGCACGGAAATTGCGTTTTTTAACTTTACGATCGCGGTATGCATATTGCAAACCTTTTTCCCATGTATTTTTTGCAACCGTCCAAACATTTTTGCGAGCACCGATGTACCCTCTTGTACGGCTTAAAATTCTTTTTCTTCTGTTGCGTGAGGCAACGTGGTTTACTGATCTTGGCATAATTAAAAATGATTTATGAACATTAGCGCCGTTTTTTCAACGAACTTTTGAGCTAAGTATTCGGTTTTGACTTTTTTTTGAAACTGATTTTAAAATTACAGATTGACAATTATTTTAAACAAAGTAATTTTTTTACGTTGTTTTCATCTACTTTGGCAATAAGGCCATCGTGAGTCAAATTACGTTTTTGCTTTGTTGTTTTTTTAGTCAAAATGTGACGTTTAAAAGCATGTTTCCTTTTAATCTTTCCTGTTCCGGTAAGAGCGAATCTTTTTTTGGCACCGGAATTAGTTTTCATTTTTGGCATTTTGTTATATATATTAAATTAAAAAATAGTCTGAATAAAGTTCTCCTTCAAGAAATCATCATTTAGAAGCAGGAGCCGCTTTTTTAGGAGAAAGCATCAGTATCATACGTTTTCCTTCCAATACCGGCAGGCTATCTACTTTTGCATAATCTTCTAAATCGTTTGCAAAACGGAGGAGAAGCACCTCTCCCTGTTCTTTAAACAGAATCGAACGTCCTTTGAAGAATACATAGGCTTTTACTTTACATCCTTCTTTCAGGAAACTTATAGCATGTTTCAGTTTAAAGTTGTAATCGTGCTCATCGGTTTGCGGTCCGAAACGGATTTCTTTTAACACAACCTTAGCTGTTTTTGCTTTTTGTTCTTTCTCGCGTTTCTTCTGTTGATATAAGAACTTCTGGTAATCTACAACTTTACACACAGGAGGAACTGCATTTGGCGAAATTTCGACCAAATCCAATTCAAGTCCATCAGCAATTTTTATTGCCTCTTCTATTGGATATACACCTTGTTCAACATTATCGCCCACTAAACGGACTTCTTTTACTCCGCGAATAAATTCATTAATTCGATGTTGAGCTTGTGGCTTACCTCCTCTCTGAGGACGTTTTACCGTCAATTGTTTAGCTATTGTTAGATCCTCCTAAATTAAAGTTATACAAAGTATTCGATTATCTGCTTTTTTCGAGCGCGCAAATATACGAAATATTTTTCAATAAACACATATATTCACGCATTTTTCATCTAAAAAAAGACCATCGCAACTTTTACGATGGTCTTCTTGCTCTTCCTCTTGGACTTGAACCAAGGACCCTCTGATTAACAGTCAGATGCTCTAACCAACTGAGCTAAGGAAGAATCTTGAGTGCATTATTTTTTCAAATGCGTTGCAAAATTAATAGGATTTATTGAATTATACAATATCTTTGTGAAAAAAAATGCAAATATTTTATGAAAAAAATTCTTGGGATTGGCAATTCGCTGACTGACATACTATTACAAACCAAAGATGATTCTATTCTCGCACAAATGAATTTGCCTAAGGGTTCTATGCAACTGGTAGACGAAAAGAAACAATCTGAAATTTCCTCTTTGTTACAACATATAAACCATACAATGGTAGCAGGAGGCTCGGCATCCAATACTGTAAATGGAATAACCCGGCTGGGAGGAAAAGCCGGATTTATCGGTAAAGTAGGGAGAGATGAGGTTGGAGAATTCTACACCGCCGACTGCCTGAAAAACGGAGTGCAAACTCATATTATCCAATCTGACACACCATCGGGGCGATGCCTTGTACTGATATCGCCAAATGGAGAAAGAACAATGTGTACCTTTTTAGGTGCTTCGTCCGAGCTTGAGCCCAAAAACCTAAGCGAAGAGTTATTTCAAGATTATGATATTTTTCATATCGAGGGTTATCTGGTTCAAAATCACGATTTGGTGCGAAAGTCGGTGCACTTGGCTAAAGAAAAAGGGCTGACGGTTTCCATCGACCTCGCAAGCTACAATGTGGTTGAAGAAAACCTTGATTTTCTGAAAGACATCATACATAATTATGTAGATATTGTTTTTGCCAACGAGGAAGAAGCACGCGCTTTTACCGGAAAAGAGCCTAAAGAAGCACTCGCCGAACTGGCTGCACACGTTCCGATAGCCATAGTAAAGGTAGGAAAAGACGGCTCACACATCAAGTCGGGAGATGAAACGATCCATGTTGCCGGACGACCATCCGAGTGCATAGATACAACAGGTGCCGGCGATTTGTACGCTGCCGGCTTTTTATATGGCCAAGCCTGCGGATATCCTTTAGAAGTTTGCGGCAAGATAGCCTCTTTAGTTGCAGGTAATGCAGTAGAAGTAATAGGCCCAAAAATGTCGGATGAAACATGGAGACTGATTTTGGAGCAGGTAGAAGAGATAATAAAAGACAACTCAGTTAAAAAATGAAAAACTAAAACCGGATATTTAAATAATACCATATTCTTTTGTAATTTTCGGTTTATTTCATTTAGCCCATAGCAAGCTGTTTTTAAATTATGAAACGTAAAATAAATCCTTTTTTTCTTGTTTACGAGTTTTTGATTGTTCTCCCTATATGGGCAGTCATTACCATCCTCGCTGCACTTACAACTATTATACTTTCGCCTATATTTCCCAACAGTAAAATTTCCTATTTTCCCGGGCGGTTTTGGGCTCGTTCTATCTGCGCCTTGTGCTTTATTCCTGTGAAAGTTTACGGGATGGAAAAATTAGACCGTAACCAGTCGTATATATTTGCAATCAACCATCAAAGCTGGTTCGATATCTTTACCGTGTATGGCTGGCTTCCATTCTTTTTCAAATGGATAATGAAAACCGATTTGCGAAAAATCCCATTTGTAGGCGCAGCCTGCCAAGCAGCGGGGCATATTTTCATAAACCGGGAAAGCCCCCAAGAAGCGAAAAAAAGCCTTGAAAAAGCCAAACAGGAGTTGCAGCACGGTATATCCGTTGTTATTTTTCCCGAAGGAACACGTACGAAAAATGGCGCATTAGGTAAATTCAAAAAAGGCGGGTTCAAGATAGCCACCGATATTGGGCTTCCTATCGTGCCCGTTACGCTACGTGGATGCTTCGAACGGATGCCCCGCAATACGTTATTAATAAGCCCCGGCTCTATCGAAATGCACATTCACGAACCAATTGATGTTTCTGCTTATTCGGGGGAAAATCTCTCCGAATTGATGCAACGAACATGGGATACGATTAACGATGCGCTGTAATTCATAAAAAAATCTTACTTCTGATTATCGAACTATAACCTTTCAACCGTTGTTATAGGGATTGAATATGTCTTCGGATGTTATTCTTTTCATGTTTTCAATACATTAGTTATTAGCATCCTTATAATATGATGAATTTTAAAGCAATAGATCTTGCTGATAAAAAGGCAATTGATTCATGCTTATCGGGCAACACATACCGCGCCTGCGACTTTTGTTTCGCCAATTTATACTCATGGCAGGCAAAATTCAAAACTACATTTGCAGTTGACCACGATACGCTTTTTATCCGGTACAGGGACATTGGAGGCGAACTATGCTATATGCTCCCTATCGGGAAAATGCCTTTGAAAAAAGCTATACAATTAATCATTGAGGATGCCCGCAACAACAATACCCCTTTTATTATGAAAGGGATAACCGTACGTATGTGGGATGATATACAGAAGGTAATGCCGGATGCTTTTGACTATACCCACGACCGTAACAACGACGAATACATTTATCTTTCGGACAGGCTTGTTACGCTAAAAGGGAAAAAACTGCAAAGCAAACGCAATCATATCAACAGGTTTAAAAAGGATAACCCCGACTGGAATTATTTTACGCTAAGTACAAACGAAGAATTGATGGAGTGCAGTAAAATGCTGGATGAGTGGGAAAACCTGAATTTAACCAAAGCTGAAAAATCATTGCGCTACGATTATATTGCTACCAAAATAATGCTTGAAAACGTCCATACCTTGCAACTATGCGGGGGAGCCGTAAAAGTAAATGGAAAAATCGTAGCTTTTACCGTTGGCGAAAAACTGACAAACGACACCTTTGTTATTCACGTAGAAAAAGCATACGGTGAAATGAACGGAGCTTATACCATCATAAACCAGCAATTTGCCGAGCACGAGGCTGCCGAATACACCTATATAAACCGTGAGGAAGATATGGGCTTAGAGTATCTGCGCAAGGCAAAGGAATCGTATTATCCTGACATCCTGCTGCAAGAAAGGACTCTCACTCTAAAAAAGCAAAAGTCCTGATATCTGCATTTACTAAATCAACCTCCATTGGCGCAAGTTTAGCGGAGCGTAACTTGTGTCCCAAATAAGTTACTTTAAACTGTTAATAAATACAGGCACAAGTCACAGAATTGCGCCAAATATGTGCCCATTTGCTACCATTATATCGGTATTAATTTTAGATAAGCTATAAGCATTGGATAAAATAATCGGCAGGCTTTTACACCTAATTTTCAGACAATAAGACTTGTAACTCGCAACTCGTAACTTGTAACTATTTTAGGTGCATTGCCAATACAGAATTATTTTACTAATTTTGTGCTCAATTTAAAAAAAATCAACTGTTATGCGTCAGACATATAAATTTGTAACTGCTGATGAAGCAGCAGCGTACATCAATAATGGTGACATGGTAGGCTTCAGCGGATTTACCCCTGCAGGGTCACCAAAAGCTGTTCCTACAGCACTTGCTAAACGGGCAGAAGCCTTGCATGCTGAAGGAAAAGAGTTTAAAATCGGGATGTATACCGGAGCCTCGACCGGTGACTCGCTAGACGGAGCCTTGGCACGTGCAAACGCTATTTTATTCCGCACACCTTACCAGTCGAACAAGGATTTACGCTCTGCTCTGAATTGCAACGACGCACATTATTTCGACATGCACCTCTCTACATTGCCGCAAGAGCTTCGTTATGGTTTCATGCCAAAACCAAAATTTGCAGTGTTGGAAGTATGCGATTTTAATGCAGATGGTGAGTTAGTTCTCACTACAGCAGTTGGAATTTCTCCGACTGTAGCAAACTTGGCTGATTATATTATTCTGGAATGGAACCACAAACACCCGAAAGAGCTTCGTGGTTTTCATGATATTTACGAGCCGCAAGACCCTCCTTACCGCAAAGAAATTCCACTTTACAAACCGTCTGACCGCATCGGCTCGCCGGTGATTAAAGTTGACCCTAAAAAGATACTTTGTGTGGTAGAAACAGAACTTCCTGACGAAGTAGGAGGATTCACACCGGTTGACGAAGTTACTGCTAAAATCGGAGCAAACGTAGCTTTGTTCCTGGCAAACGAGTTGAAAGCCGGACGTATCCCGAAAGAATTTTTACCTATCCAATCGGGTGTAGGAAACATAGCAAATGCGGTATTGGGCTCATTAGGCGCAAACCCTGACATTCCTCCTTTCGAGATGTACACCGAAGTTATTCAGGATGCTGTTATCGACCTGATGTACGACGGCAATGTGAAGTTCGCAAGCGGATGTTCGCTTACTGTTTCCAACGCTGTGCTGGAAAAAATGTATTCCAATCTGGATTTCTTCCGCGATAAGTTAGTACTTCGTCCGCAAGAAATATCGAACAACCCCGAATTGGTTCGCCGGATGGGGCTTATTACTATCAATACTGCTTTGGAGGCCGATATTTTCGGCAATGTAAACAGCACACACGTACTCGGACAAAAGATGATGAACGGAATTGGCGGTTCGGGCGACTTTACCCGGAATGCTTATATTTCTATTTTCACTACTCCATCTACTGCCAAAGGAGGTAAAATAAGCTCGATAGTGCCAATGGTGTCTCACTTAGACCATTCGGAGCATTCTGTAAAAGTGATTATCACAGAGCATGGCATCGCCGACCTTCGTGGAAAATCGCCAATACAACGTGCCAACGAAATTATAGAGAATTGCGTAGCACCTGAATATCAGGAAGTATTGCGCGATTATCTGAAAACGTCAGGAAAGTGTCATACAAATCAAAATCTGTCGGCCGCTTTCGCAATGCACAACCAGTTTAAGAACACAGGTAGCATGGAAGGCATTAATTGGGAAGATTACAAATAAACTCCCCAAAGATAAAACTATACAAAAATAGCTGAACATGGTTTTGTTCAGCTATTTTTGCATCTAAACAAATGATTACCTGAAAATTATATCGGTTATAACCTCCGTACCTACCTGCTTGTTTAATGCCGCTTTTATCTCCTGACGCGACAGGAACAGGTCGTGCCGAAGCACTGCTGACGAAAGGCTCACATACAACACGCGGTTCTTTACACTCAACGCTGTAGTATAATTAGATATATTTTTACCCAAAACTACAGGCCACGCATCAATAATATGCTTCTCTCCCAATTTCCCATCCAGATTTTGCTCTTTCAGGAATTGGGAAATAACATCTTTCAACGATTCTGTATTCTTCTTACGCATATTAGTGAATAGCTACGAGTTACAAGTATTCAATTATGGTCTCAATTTCACAACCTGCCCTACCGCAGCTTGTCCGTCGTACGGGATATTATTCATATCAAAAAGGTCAATTAAGCGTATGCCGTAATACTGTGCAATGCCATATAACGACTCTCCGGGCTGAATCACATGTTTTTCAAAACCTTTCGGAGCTTGTTTTTTCTTCTTTTGCAAGTAAACGCGTTCGCCTTGTTTTAGTTTAGCATCTACCGCCATTTCGTTATACGAAGCTACATCATCCGCTTTCAGATTAAACTCGTCGGCAATGCTCCCATAGGTATCACCCTCTACCGCAACAACGTATTTCAAGCCATTCACCCGCATTAGCTGGTGGATAACCACGGCATACACCGACCCATTTGAAGGCAGTGCATCCTCAACCTTTTCTTCAATAGTAGATGGTTGAGGCTTTTCTTTTGTCTTTCGGGCAAACAACCGTCTTTTCGTTTTATCCTTTGTCGATTGCAAGTCGAAACGGTGCAATTCGTACTCCTCTATGATAGAAATGAGCTTATAGGCATAAGTAGGGTCAGTAGCATAACCTGCTTTCTTTAGCCCGTGCGCCCATCCTTTATAGTCGGTAGGTTCAAGCTCGAACAAAGAGGCATAACGGCTCCTGTTTTTAAGGAAAGCCGAATGGTCTTCGTAAGAATCGAGCACCCGGCGATATTTACGGAAACACTCATTCTTTTTATCATCATCGTAATACATTTTAGCCCCTGTCCAGTCGTGGCACTTTATCCCGAAATGGTTATTGGCTTTCACTGCCAAGGGGCTTTTTCCGGCTCCCGACTCCAACAACCCCTGTGCCAGTGTAATACTGGCAGGTATTCCATGTTCGTTTTGCTGCTGTACTGCCATCTTATTATAATTTTCGATATATGCAAAATAGGCATTGTTTCCGTGTTGCGAAAATGCGAGAAACGGAAACATCAGTAACATGAGAAGCCAAAAAACTCTTGTCATTATTATTCTCTCTGTTTTTAATAAGTATTGGTCAAAAATCTCCTCAAATTATTCGACACATAGGCTCAGTTAGTTCACACATAGGTACACATAGTTTATATGTAAATTCTACTGTGTTTCTATGTGTATTTGTATGTGTTCTATATGGCCAAAATAGCAGCCAAAATAATTTAAGCTGATTTCTGTCCGGTACTTAATAGTATTTATTTGCTACAAATTTAAAACATATTACCCAAAAACAACAATTTGATTTCAGATTTTTATACATTTGTATTCAGAGCAGCTATTACTAATTTTTACTAAATGGAAAATAAAACGATAGAGACAAAAATTACCGTTTGCCGTTTCGAGGAATTGAGCAGTGAATACCAACTAATAATTAATAAGGCTAAAGAACAGGTAGAAAAATCATACGCCCCCTACTCCAATTTTCATGTGGGGGCTGCCCTGCAATTGGGAAATGGGGAAATAGTAACAGGCAATAATCAGGAAAACGCCGCATATCCTTCGGGGCTGTGTGCCGAACGTGTAGCCATGTTTTATGCAAACTCCCAATACCCCGATGTGCCTGTGAAAACAATGGCGGTAGCTGCTTATACAAAAGGAGAGTTTTTAGAAGAGCCTATCAGCCCGTGTGGTGCTTGCCGGCAGGCATTGCTCGAAACAGAAATCCGATTTGAGCACGACATTACAATACTACTATATGGAACAAAGCACGTGTATATGATTGAAAACGTAAAAGAACTTCTTCCCCTGAGCTTTATAAAAGAAAGCCTGAAAGGATAAAGGCTTTTCGCTACTTGAACCCACGTTGGCGCATGGCTTCAAACACAAGTATAGCGACTGAGGTGGTTACGTTGAGCGAATCAATCACCCCGCCCATTGGTATTTTTATTCGCTTATCTGCATTTTCTATCCACTTAGGAGTTAATCCTGTGGCTTCCGTCCCAAAAACCAATGCCGTTTTTCCTGTCAAGTCAAGTTTATGATAAAATTCGGAGGCTGTAAGCTCTGCCGCATAACTGGTGATTCCGTTCTGTTTTAGCCAACCGATAGTTTCTTCAAAAGTAGAATTTACCACATTTACAGTAAATACGCAGCCCAGACTGGAGCGGATAGCATTGGGGTTAAAAATATCGGTGTGCGGGTCGCATATGATAAGCCCGTCTACCTTAGCGGCATCGGCTACACGGCATATAGCTCCAAGGTTTCCGGGTTTCTCCACGGCCTCAAGCACAATATATACCGACTCCTCTCCTACTTTAAGGTCGCTTAATGATTTTTCGGGTGTCTGAGCCAATACCACCATCCCTCCGGTAGTTTCGCGGTACGATATTTTGGAAAACACACTTTCTGAAACTTCGTAAACTGACAAACTGGGAAATTGCACGCCTATAATCTCCTCAACTTCGCCTGCCGAAATAATATCAGGACAGAACAAAACTTTCTTAAATTGTACGCCTGCCGCTACAGCAAGGCTGATTTCTTTCCTGCCTTCGATAACGATTGTATTACTTTGCTTGCGCTCTTTTGATTTACTCTGCAAAACGAGTATTTCTTTTATCAGCGGATTTTTCGGGCTGGTAATCGTACTTATCATATTCTCAAAAACACACGTTAATCTTTCTTTTCTAAATCTTGGTTTCTTGGCTTTACAAACTTCTTCACAATGGGTATTTCACTGAGAGGGAAGTCACGCTTCACCATTAAAATGATAAATAATATAAGTAATACAGTACGATAAGCAAGGTTGACAACCAAATACCGGCTTTGCACCAAAAAGCTCAATCCGTAAAGAGCCAAAGTCACAACTGTATAAAGCCCCATTGTTTTTAAGTCATAATTAATCGGCATATGCTTCTGACCTATAAAATAGGACAACAGCATCATCACAAAATAACATGCAAACGATGCCCATGCCGAACCCATATAGCTGATTTTAGGCACAAGCACTATATTAAAAATCAACGTAACAGACAATCCCACAATAGTAAACCATGTTCCGTAAATTGTTTTATCAAGCAGCTTGTACCAAAGCGACAGGTTAAAAAACAAGCCCTGAAATATATATGCCCATAGCACAACAGGCACAACTCGCAGCCCGCTCCAGTAAGTATCTTTAATCAGGTATTTCAGTATATCCATATAAAACACCATGCCCAAAAATATCAAAAGAGAGAATATCATGTAATACTTGGTAGCATCAGCATAGGCTTCTTTACTGTTTTTATCCTTATGCTGTGCAAAAACAAACGGCTCATAAGCGTAACGGAATGCCTGTGTGAACATCATCATAATCATCGACAGCTTGAAACAAGCCCCATAAATGCCTAATTCGGACTGGGCAAAATCCTTATCGTCGAAAAATGCGGGAAAAATAATTTTATCCAAGGTCTGGTTCATTATCCCCGCAATACCTAATGCAAGCAAGGGCAAGGAATAACGTAGTATTTTTTTCAACAAAGCCCCGTCAAACTCAAATTTCACTCTCAAAATATCGGGCAGCAGCGCAATAGTAACGATAGACGTAGAAATAAGGTTAGCAACAAACACATATCCTACACCATAGTCGGGCTTATAAAACCAGTCAATCAGTGCGGGAGCCGTTTTCATCAACCAAGGGCAGGCAATCAAGAAGAACAGATTGAAAATGATATTCGTAGAAATCATTACCATTTTCAGCGCAGCAAACTTAACAGGACGGTTTTTATAACGCAAGTAAGCAAAAGGGATAGACCCTATGGCATCCATAGCCACCACAATAGCCAGCATCCGAATATATTCGGGATTGCTGCCATAGCTTAAAGCATTGGCAATAGGCTGCCCGAACACAACGCACACAAATATAAAAATGAGCGAAGTGAAAGTAACGCAAGTTAAGATAGTGCTAAAAACCTTGTCGGCCTCATCCCTATTCTTATTGGCAAAACGGAAAAATCCCGTTTCCATCCCATAAGTAAGAATTACCAACAGCAATGCGGTATATGCATACAGGTTGGTAACAATTCCGTAATCGCCCGTTTCCTTTAGCACACGGGTATATATGGGCACAAGCAGAAAGTTAAGGAACTTCCCTAAAATACTGCTTACTCCATAAATGGCGGTATCCTTCGCCAGTTTTTGCATTTCTTGCTTTGCCATTTTTTATAAAGAATCAAGAGCCAAGAGTCAAGATTTAAGATTTAAGAAACTGATTAAATTAAATCTAATTATCGGTTATTATTATCCGACAAGCAGCTTTGTGCCGCTGTGCGGGAGATTTTATTTGAATAAGTTTTTCAACCAATCGATAAACTTACCCGCTTGCTTAATGCTGTTCGGGACATCATAGTCTTCTTCCTTTGCAAAACCTCCTTCGATAAGCAAGCGAACAGCTTCTTCTGCCTGATCGGCAGGAACCTGTAATTTTATACCTCCCATCGCATTTGTTGCCATTGGGTAAACCTGATTAACCAACTCATCTTTTGCAAAACACTTGATTCCTTCCGATTCTAAATAGGATTTAACCAAATGTAAATCGTTCTGAAAATTGAATACTTTTATTGTTACAAGTTCTTGCATAATGATTATTATTTACTGTCTGATGAATTTTGTGCCAAATATATAGCCTTCCGCAGCTTTTCCTCCAAAACATCCTTTGTTGGTAATAAAGTTATGTATTCAGCCACTTTAATATGTTCATCATTATCTAACATCAAGTAATTTATTTGTTCCGGCGATTTCTCACTACATAAAATCAAACCTATTGGTTTATTTTCACCCGCACGTTGTTCGTTGCGCTCAAGCCAACGTAAGTACAATTCCATCTGCCCTTTATAAGATGCTTTGAACTTGCCTAATTTTAATTCAATGGCAATTAAGCAACATAAGCTCCTATGATAAAACAACAAGTCAATCCGAAAATCTTCATTATCAATAACAATCCTTTTTTGACGTGCAATAAAAGCAAAGTCACTTCCGAGTTCTATAAGGAATTGTTGTAAATTGTTCAAGATTGTACTCTCAAGGTCTTTTTCACTAAAACTATTATATAATCCAAGAAAATCAAGAAAATAAGGATCTCTGAATACAAGATCGGGAGTAAGCTTATTTTCTGCCTTCAATAACTGCAAGTCACGGTTTATAGTTTCTTCCGGTTTCTTACTGATTGCAGTACGCTCGTACAACATATTATTTATACGCTCTTGCATAATACGTACACTCCAACGTTCATGAATTGCCATCCGTATATAAAACTCACGCTTCAAATCATCTTCTATATAAATAAGACTTCGTAGATGAGTCCAAGTTAATTGTCTACTCACCGAGTGGACTATTTCATAATCTGAAAATGTTTCGTTGAGTTTTACGAAATTATAAACATTCTGTTTTGTAAAACCATTTCCATATAACTTAGTTAAATTTTTACTTAACTCTTTCACAATAGTTTTACCATAGTCAGCTCTTTCGTTTTTTAATATATTATTATTTATTTCTTTACCAATATGCCAATAAAGAAGAGTAAGTTCGCTATTGATATTTAAAGCAACTTTTCGGCGAGAAGTATCAATCAAATTTATGATTGATTGTAATAATTCACTATTATTTAATGTGATATCACTCATAGTTCTGTTTCAGCAATTCGTTTATCTATCAACTTTATTTTTTGCAAATCTTTTTCCCTTCCGAAAAAATGCAATATATTTTTTTGCTCCTGCAAAGTTGGAATTTTCACCAATAATTTACCTACGGGAATTACTTCATAATCATATATCGTAAATTTTTGCCATTTATTGTTTCTATACACCTCCAAATTTCCGGATATTTCTATATCTAATAACTCGAAGTGATAACGGGATAAATCAGAACAGAACAATTCAGAAGGCTTTGAATCTACATGCAAATTTTTAGTATGCCATAGCGTTTTCAGCAATTCTGCATCGCGGCCTGAGGTCACTATATCAATATCAGTTGTATTCTCCAATTCCACTTCCAACAGGATGGATGCAGCCGAGCCAAAAACATACCAGTCGTCGTGCAGTTGTTCAAGCTCTGAAGCAGCTTGGTGCAATGTCCGAATTATTTTTTCCCTGATAGTCATATTTCAGTCTATGGTCTATAGTCGGTAGTCTATTGATAATCAATAAAACAATCTTCGTCTGTAATAATTAATCATTAAAAATTAATAATTAAAACAAAGTTCCCATATCCCCATACTTAATTTTCCCCAAGTGTTTATAGGCCAGTTCTGTAACCTCGCGCCCACGCGGGGTACGCTTCATAAATCCTTCTTTAATAAGGAATGGCTCATAGACTTCTTCCAGCGTTCCGGCATCTTCGCCCAACGCTGTAGCAATAGTGGTAAGCCCTACAGGGCCTCCCTGAAATTTGTCTATAATTGTAGTAAGTATCTTATTATCAATTTCGTCCAGACCGTACTTATCAATATTAAGGGCTTCCAACGCATAACAGGCAATCTCGTGGTCGATACTGCCATTGCCCTTTACTTGTGCAAAATCGCGTACACGCCGCAGCAACGCATTGGCAATACGGGGAGTGCCCCGGCTACGCCCGGCTATTTCTGTTGCAGCTTTATCATCGCACGCCACATTGAGCAAGCGTGCCGAACGCTTAATGATTCGCATGATAACCTTGGCGTCATAATACTCAAAGTGGCAATTTATCCCAAAACGGGCACGTAAAGGACTGGTAAGCAACCCACTACGGGTAGTGGCTCCAATCAGCGTAAAAGGATTCAAATCCAACTGTATGGAGCGTGCACTTGGCCCTTTGTCTATCATAATATCAATACGATAGTCTTCCATTGCTGAATAAAGGTATTCCTCAACAATAGGACTCAAGCGGTGTATCTCATCAATAAAAAGTACGTCATTCGGTTCGAGGCTGGTTAATAAACCCGCCAAATCACCCGGCTTATCGAGTACAGGACCCGACGTAATTTTAAATCCTACATTCAATTCATTCGCAATGATGTTGGATAAAGTAGTCTTACCCAAACCCGGAGGGCCATGAAGCAACACATGGTCGAGCGACTCGCTACGCATGCGTGCTGCTTTTACAAATATCCTCAGGTTCTCAACGATTTTATCCTGCCCGCTGAAATCGGAAAAAGCAAGAGGACGCAAAGCATTTTCAAATTCCTTTTCTCCTGATTGATTATTTCGTATATCAAAACGTTCTTCTTCCATTCACAATTATTTTGTCTCTGATACTCACACAAAGTTAAGAAAACTCCGCAAAAGCCACTCTTTATTTAATGTTTATTCAAACAATATATTTGTCTTATTACTTACAATACGGTTATTATACTGCTGAACAAATGCTTTATACAGATTGTGCATATTTTCAGTCCTTTCCGGTTGCTCTTCCCGCAAATCGTGCTTGAGCAATGGGTCAGTATCCAACAGATACAACCCTTTAGCTCCATCATCGTTTGTTCTGAGCACATAATTGTTTTGATAAACCTGATAGGTATTATTGATGTAGTTGATAAGAAAATGTGTGCTGTCGGCCGAAAAAACAGAGCTACCAAACGAAAAATGTTCCAAATCATAATTCAGATAATCCAGAATACTGGGGATAATGTCTATCTGCTGCACCATTATCTTTTCTTCGTGATGTTTCAACCTCCCCGACGGCTCATAAAAGATAATGGGAACGGCAAACAATCCCACGCTTGTTTTATACTCCTCCTGTACAGCGCCGTTGGTATGGTCGGCCGAAAGTACAAACAATGTATTCTCAAACCAAGGCATTTGTCGAGCTGTTTCAAAAAAGCGGCGTAAAGAATAATCGGTGTAAGCAATGGTTTTATGAATAGGCAGTTCGCCTTCGGGAAATGTATCTTTATACTCTTCCGGTATCCGGAACGGATGGTGCGAGGTAAGCGTAAATACAACCGAAAGAAACGGTTGCTGTTTTTCGTTCATCATATTGGCTGTGTATTGCAGAAAAGACTCATCCCAAATACCCCAGTGTCCGTCGTAATCCGAATCATTTCCATAATCCTCCTGTCCGTAATAATTGGGAAAATCGAGCATACGTGTAAACTCCAGAAAACGCATAGAGCCTCGTGGCGCACCATGAAAAAACGAACAGTCATACCCTTTCTGCGACAACTGCCGTGCAATGCCATCCAGCCGGTTACCGGAATATATACCGGAAACGTACTTCACGGGCATTAACGCAGGAATGTTTGCCAATATCGAAGGCAATGCGTCGCTCGACGTCAAGCCGTTGGCAAATGAATACTTAAAGCTCAACCCATCTTCGGCCAGAGAGTTTACAAACGGCATATACTCGCTATGCGCCTTACTGAATCCTTCGAGCATAATAATAACAACATTTTTCGGGGTGAAACCTTTGTCCGACGCCGTTTTTACAGGATTTACTATTTTAACAAGTTCTTCCTCCGGAAAATAATTATAAGTCTTAAGCGATGATTGTCCGGCAGCACTGAACAAACAGAACGGCGTATTTAGCACAATACCTGTTTCAAGCGGCTTTTTTATCTTTGCGGTAGCATGATTCATGGCAAGCGGAATACCCGTAAGGCTACCGCCACGTATCCCAAGAAAAGTCAATCCACCTATCAGCAGAAATATTAATGAACTTGTCAGATAATAGATTAATGGTTTTTCAGGTTTCCAATCTTTCTGGTTTATAGAGCCATACGTATATATCAAAACAAACACAAGTGCAACAAACAGTAACAAAAGCCACCAATAGTCGGCAATAAAGCTACCAATAAGCCCCACGTTGGAAGCATCATTGGAGAACTCCATCAAATCGCCTAAAACCGTACGCCGGAAAGTAAAAGGGAAATAAACCAAATCGGCACAAGCAAATAAAAAGAAGAAAGCATTGGTAAAAACAAACAGGAACTTTAGCAACTTTTGATACGTCTCGCTATACCGGAAGTGGAAAGGCAAAACTTGAAGGAGAATGTAGATACTGTTGCTGAAAAGTATAGCCGACATATCAAAACGGATTCCTTCGGCAAATAAGGTCATTAAATGCGAAAAACCTATATCAGGATAAAGAGAGGAATTGACAACATAAAACAAAAGACGTAAAACACCATATAACAGCCAGATAATAATCAGCCGATATATCAACATAGCATAAATATTGCTCTTTATGCGCTCTATAAAATTACCCATATTCTAAAATAAAAAATACGGGTACAAAGTTATATAAAGCAGAGCAATAAAAAATCCCCTGCTCAAAATTTTGAGAGGGGATTTTCATTAACCAACGCCAATCTAATTATATACTATGTTTAATTGTCGTCAGAATAAAATCAAATCTTATGCCAAACTTTGTCATTCAGTCTTGATATGAGAAGCAAGAGCCAAGAATCAAGAACCAAGATAAAAGATAAAAGACAAAAAGACTTATGGCAAATCACCTATTCCACTAAAATACTATCTTCCTGAATATCAATTTTAGCTCCTTTTACCTGTTGTTCTTTAATGAAATACCGGAGATCGTCCGAAGCCTCATACAGCACAGCAAAGTCCATACATGCACCCTGATTTGCACCTACGTAATCTGCAAGCATCACTTTGCCCTTTTTCCCACTTTCAATTATTTTTTGTAAATCACTGATTATCTTATTCTCAGTAGCTTTAGATATTAATGCATTTTCCATAACTAAGTTTTTTATAATAAATTTTTAATCTGTTATTTTATATCACTTTCGTCGATACCGATACCCGGCACCAGTGGCTCGTCCAACAAGACATCTTCTTCCATCGCCGTTGGGCTAAAATTGGTATTATCGTCCATCCTGTACGACTCGTCAACATAGCGGATTTCTTTTGCACCAGTTTTATGTTCTTCCAACAATTCACTCTGTATAGGCATATTACCCTCCTCACTACGTTTTTGAACTTCAATTCCCGATTTTATTGTTTTTTCCATATCATTTCCCTTTAGGTTATACACAACAATATAACACATTCAATGACTGATTGTTCCCAACATCATTCATAAAGTTTATTACACAAACAATCCGGACTGCGATACAATCCGGATTGTTATAATTATTAGTAAATCCTGAGGTAAAAAGCAAACTCAGAAAAAACATTATTGAGTTTATGCTTTACTTTTGCCTGTCATGTGCTGAATTTTTATCTTAATCACGCTTGTTCGCGCAAATGAACTCTCCATATATTTTTCACCTACCTCAATATAGCCGGGGCAGTATTTTTCTACCAACTTGCGTATTCCTTTCCTTTTTTCATCATCTGCCAAAACTATCTCTGCCTCGCCAAACACAATAACACTTTCGTATAGGGTAGTAAATTTTTGAGGAACAGGGCAGGTTTTACCCACAATACAAAAAGAAACCAACCTGTTACTTTTCTGCAATATATTCATTTTTTCTCCCTCAGGCGCACAATGCACATATAGCGATTCGCTTATACGGTCGTAAACATAGTTTACAGGTATGCCATAAGCGTAACCATTAGCATTGGCACCTAAACTGAAGAAACCATACTCTCCTGTTTCAAGCAATTCGTTTATTCTATCAGTGTTCAGCAAGCGGTCTTGCCGGCGGATGGGAGGAAAATCGTTCATACCGGATTAATAATATTTATACAGAGCAAAAATATCACTTATTCCACAACAATACAAAACTGTATAAAACAAATACGATACATTAAAAAAATGTATCGTATAAGAGAGAAGAATAAAATCACTGTAAATTATAGGTTAAAAAAAAGAGGAAACAGTGCTTTCAAATTTTTCATAATAGGTTATATTTTTTTCATAGAAAAAGGTTTAGGTTGAAGTAAATCTGATAATTCTATGTTTTTTTAAAAGTCAGGTATTTATTTCGTTTTTGTCTTTTTACTACAATAAATTCCTGCCTTTATTATATAGACACATATAAACAGAAAAAGGATGAGCGCAAAATAAAATATTTACAAAAAATCAGATTTGCGATGGAAGTATTACTACAAAAATGCTCCCCTTATTTTCTTCTGTCTCAAAAGTTATAGTGCCCCCTACCTGCTCCACAATGTTCTTACTGATAGCAAGCCCCAATCCCATGCCCTGCGCCTTGGTGGTAAAATTAGGAGTAAACATTTTATCGCAAACATCCTTCGGAATCCCACTTCCGTTGTCCGATATTCGGATAACGACATTTCCCTCCGATTGGTTTAAATTCACTTTTATAAGCCCTTTACGCCCTTTGGGTATGGATTGTATAGCATTTTTCATAAGGTTGTTAAATACCTGAATCAGTTGTTCCTGATCGGCATAAACAAATACATCTCTTTCCGCCCCCGAATACTGTATATCAATTTTTTCATTATTATCAGCAAAAAGCCTTACAACCGATTGCAACGTCAGGCTAACATCTACACGGGACAACTGCGCTTCGGGCATCCGCGCAAAATCGGAAAACGTGCCGGCAATACGCGATAAGTTATCAATCTGCTCTATCAGCATCGAAGTCGAATTTTCAAAATATTCGTCAAAACCGTCGTCATCCATGTTTTTCCGTCGGCGGAGTTGCTGTATAGATAGTTTCATCGGGGTAAGCGGATTATTAATCTCGTGTGCCACCTGCCGCGCCATCAGTTTCCATGCCGATTCACGTTCCGACTTAGCCAGTAGCTTGGCACTCTGCTCAAGCTCGTCTACCGTACGGTTATACTGGGCTACCAACTGCCCTATTTCATCATTTTGCTTGTAATCTATTTTCTCGTTACGCTGTCCGATACGCATTTCCTTCAGCTTTTTCTCTAACATATTAAGCGGAGCAGACAGCCTCTTACCTACTACTATAGTTAAGAATATAGCCACCAGTATGATAAAAAAGTAAATATGAATTATAACCGACGAGAAATTTTCTATCTCGGTGCGCAAATCCTTTTCGCTAAAAAACTGGGGTATAGCAATATAACCTATTTGCAGATAATCGCCATTGTAAAAATCAGTATATGCTGCCAGATAATTCGACTCCCCGATATGTTCGTACTGTTCGATGCTTGAGTTGGACGAGAAAAACGGCTTCGGCGACATACGGTTGCTTATCAGATGGCGGTAAAAAATCAATGGCTGTGAACTACCTACCAAAACCCCGTCATTATCAAAAACATGAATATCGGTCTGATATATATACGACAAGTCCTGCAAATCAAAATTAAGAGATGATGTATTATGAACGTTCAAGCCTTGATTCCAGTAATACATATCTTGTAACGTGTTCTGAATATATTGCCTTTTACTTTCAAGTATCTCTACCTGCTGATGTTCGTATCGTTTTCTTATAAAGTCGATCGAAACATAAAATATTCCGGCAAAACTTATAATAAGAAGCGTAATGAATGTATATTGAAAGCGCGATGCCAAGCCCAGATGAAAATCTTCTTTTTTATAAAGAAACTGATACAAACGGATAATAAACCATATAAGAGTAAAATAAATCAGTGTGAGGTAAATAAAAAACTGTAAATAAGCCGAAAACTCATTCCTGTTTTGTTTCGACACCACAATGTAAGTATCTGTATTAGGTTTATAAATATAATGCCAGCGGTCTTTGTACAACAAAGTTTTATAATCCGACTCAAAAGCAGGAATCCAACTTGCATCCGACGGATACTCAACAATGCCGGACGAATAAGTAAGAAGTCGGTTATCATACTTTGCAACTGAAACGTTCAACTGCTTATGAATATCGGCAGAGGCAGGTATAAGCAAATCGGGAAAACTATAACTCTTGTATTGTCTGCGGGGATAAAATTCCAAAAAGTAATAGACCACTTCTTCTTCCCCCTCTTGTACAGGAAATATCCCAATATAGGTCATTGCATTTTGTGTAGTAGGCACACTATAAAAATGTGTGTTCCCTATCTTACCTTCTACCTGAACTATATAACTTAAATACTCGCTATACAACTCGGAATAGTAAGAAGCATAGTTCACCTGAATATCATACTTGTTCCAGAAACCACGAAAATAAGTTTTATCCAAATAATCCTTAAGTACATCGGTAGAATCAGGATACATCATCATTTCGCCTATTTTTGCATCATTCACTAAACGGCTGTCAAGCTCCTCCAATAAAATATCGGCAATACGGTCGTTCTCTACATTTCCGTTTTCATATACATTTTGAGCCAACACACGATATTTTCCCCTGTTTTTCTGGATATTAAGTTCAAGCAGGTTTAAACCGATAAAACCCGCATAAAACAATCCCCACAGGAGCAAATAAACGTAGTTGTACTTTATCCTTTTGATAAAGTATGCAATATAAAAACTACTGATTATAAGCGTATAAGGAACTACAAAAAGAGTAATTTTAAGCCTTGGTATAAACAAACTTGCAATTACAAATAAGATAATCGCCACCACATCTGCCGCAATGGCCCACTTTAGTTTTTTATGTATAGCAAAATAGTTGTGTGTCTTAAAAAACAGCAGCCCAAGCCCAATACCCCACACAAAAAACAAGAGATGAGCCCAAACACCTGCAAGGGAGAAATCAGTTATATGCAATATATTAAGTTGGATACACGAATGAAACACCATACTATTCACAATGGCATACAGGCAAATAAAATAGAATGGATATAAAAGCAGTAAGAAAATATTTTTATAAAAAGAACGGCTCCCTGTCTTTACATAAAAGAAAAACAGACAAACCGAGGAAAAAACAAAAGCCGTAAAAACAGACAAATGGCATATAGACGACAGCATAGGATGTGCCGCGTAATGAAAAGGAGAAAAAATGATGTTCCGGAAAAATATCTCAGGAATATCGAAAAACAAAAGAAGAGAGATAAATCCACCAACAGACAAAAACAAAAGCGCAAAGGTCTTTACCCCAATGGAGCGTTTGCCTACCAAAAGAGGGAAACGGGCATATAAAACAAAAAAGAAAATGAAAGCTATAGCAAAAGCAATAGCACTCAACAATGCCCAAAAATGATTAAAAACAGGTATTTCCGGATTCGACAAAGAAAACAGGTAATGTCCTTTGCCGCAGAAAACAGCATATTCGTCCGACTCATCGCCCAACTGAATTTCGACATGTTTGTCAATTTCAAATCCTCTCGCAAATTTATTTTGGAGGCTTTCATTCTCGTAAGGATAATTGTATTTTATCGTTATCAGGGCAACAAAGTCAAGCTCATCGAACGAACGGGAAAGTATAACGCAATATGCGTTGGGAAGCTGGATATAATGCCAGTCGGTAAACTCATGAGGAGTTATATTACTTATATCCAACTGGTTGTCCGACCAGAACACAAGTTCGTCATTTTCCAGAATGTAGTAAGATATATCTTCATCAGGAAAAGTATAATTGGTCAACGAATCCGTCCCCGAAGCCATATAACCTGCATACAATTTGTTTAAAGTGTTAAACGCAAGAGCTTCTTTTTTATTTAATTGTGATTGGAAATGATGAATATTAACCGCACGCCCCGGAGAAGTATTATACAGAATACTGAAAACAAATCCTAATACGATGAAGAGGAAAAGTATAATTACCGATATACGCAGAGATTTGGTTAGCCTCATTCAGGTTTATTTTATAGCTCTATATAGAGAGTGAAAGCCTAAAGCAGAGCCAATTCTGTTCGAGCTATCTTAAGGCATATCCTCTATCTTACAAATATAAAGGTTTTCTGTCTTCCAACGAACAGATATTACCGGATGAAACAAGAATTAAAACAATTTATTTGTCTTATTCACAAATATTTAAATTTCTTTCAGTTCTTTTTCCGCAATTTCCATCTGCTCATACCATTCTTCTCCAAACTTACGAATCAGAGGTTCTTTAAGAAATTTATATACAGGCACCTGCAACTTACTTCCTAATTTAAAAGCGCAGTCGCACACTTTCCATCGGTGGTAATTTACAGCTTCAAAATCATAATACTTTTGAATACGAACAGGGTATAAATGACAGGAGATAGGTTTATAAAAATCGGTTTTTCCTTCGCGGTAAGCCTTTTCTATAGCACATTTACATATCCCATCGCTATCGGTATAAGTAAACACGCACTCTTTACCGCCAACTATGGAAGTAACAGGTTCGCCCTCCTCGTCGATATAAGAAACACCCTGCCTATTTATAACCTCCTTCGACACTTCGGATAAATCGTCCCATATAACAGGAAGAAGTTCCTCTATAATTCCGATTTCCTCTTCTTCCAACGGCGCACCCGCGTCACCCTCAATGCAACAAATGCCCTTGCATGCATTCAAGTCACACACAAAGCACTTATCAAAAAGGTCCAAACTTATTATAGTATCATCAATCTGTAACACGCTTTCTTATATTTTACATTTTTACTGCATACAAAATTCAAGCCAAATCTTCATCGCTCCCTTTAAGCACAGGTACACTAATATGAAACCTTACCGCTATAATACGAACTATAATTACTGTAGATGCTGCTATAATTTCAGTCAGTACAGATGATAAATTAAACTTATAACAGATAAAAAAAGCAATCCCACCAAATACACAAGCCAAAGCATATATATCTTTCCGGAAAATCAATGGGACTTCATTTATCAGAATATCGCGGATAACACCACCTACCGAGCCTGTTATCATACCCATTACAATGGCAACCCAAAACGGGAAACCCGCCTCTAAACTCCGCTCGATACCTACTACAACAAACAAACCGAGCCCGATAGCATCGAAAATAAAAATGGTATTATTGAGGTGGACAATGTATTTTCTGAACAAAATAACAAAAAGCAATGCTATACCCGTCACTATCAAGTACGAGGGCTGCATCATCCAGAAGGGAGTGATATCCAGCAATACATCGCGAAGTGTTCCGCCGCCTATAGCAGTTACCAAGCCAATAACATAAGCACCAAACCAGTCGAATTTTTTTGCAGAAGCAAGGCGGATACCGCTTATAGCAAAAGCAAATGTACCGATGTAATCAATAATGTCAATAAAATGCATATACTTGTACAAAAAAAGCGTATCAAAACTATGAAGTTGATACGCTCCTGATTTTTATTTTGTTTTATTTATTCTTGATTTGCACCAGCTTCTTCTTCCATATACTCGCCGAAACCGGGAAGAGCAGCACCCGGCTCTTGTTGAAGCGCATTTTGATATTGCTCTTGAATTTCCGATTGTGCTCCGTTTGCCGAAGTTGAATATGGGTGTGTACTTGCAGCAAAAATAGAAAGAACTATAATAAAAGCAGTCAAGCCCCATGTAGCTTTTTCGAGGAAGTCGGTTGTTTTACGTACTCCTAATACCTGGTTAGACGAAGAAAAACCTGCAGCCAAACCTCCTCCTTTTGAGTTTTGAACTAAAACCAACAAAGTAAGCAACACTGCTGCAATTACGATTAAGATAGTAAGAAGAATATACATGATATTTTATTTTTTTGAATTTGCTATAATTTTCTCCAAAAACCGAATTTGGTCTGCAAAGTAAATACTTTTTTTCGGATTATTCAAATTTAATTCCTTCAATATTTCCAATGCCTCAACGTATTTTTTTTCCTGTATTAAAGTTTTTACTTTATCCGCATAGCTCTCGTCCGGCTTAGTGGCGCTATCCGTTTCTGTTTTACGCTTATCCAGCGACTTTTCCACAGGTGATTTTTGTGCCGGATTTACCGTTTTCTCCACCTTTCCATGCTCCGATACAATGTCCATCCTCGCCTCTTTCAGGCGTTGAGCCAACTGTTTTAACGACTGATTTACATCTTTGCCTTCCTTTTCAAAAGCATCAATCATATCGAAATAAGTTCCGGATTTTTTCTCGGCACGTACATGCTTTCTTTTTGGTTCTGCATTTTGTTCGGGATAAATAAAATAATAGAGCCATTTCCGGTCTTGAACATAAATGGCCGATTTATTCAATTCATCCTCAAAGTAGATACTGCCTGCTTGTTGCAATGCCTTTGTGTACAACATCCTTGCCTGAGTAAAATAGGGATACCGCTCCACCATATCTTTTAAAACCGGAATCAAATCCGGCTTTACGGCTTGGGGATTCCTCAGCAACGCAACAAATTCCAAATGAGTCATTCAAAAAGTCTTATTTGTATATAGCCTATTTGTATTACTTGTAACTCGTAACTCGTAACTAAAAAGCTACCACTTAGCCACCGTATCGTTATATATCTGGTCGGCTATTTCTTCTATCATTATAGTGAGTAATTCGTCCTGAACATCGGCCAGCATCTTGTTACTGTCGAAGGTTTGCGATGCCGAGTACCGTTTTTCATAATCATCCTCAGGAGTTACCTTGTTTGTAAAGCGGACGTTTACCGTCAGTGTTAAACGTGTCTCGGCAGCCAAAGCATCCGTACCGATAGACAAAGGCACGTAATCATACCCTACAATCTCTCCTTCGAGGTTAAGGTCACCGCCATTGCGTAGCAGTTGAAGTTTAGTTTGACGCGTATATTTATCGCGCAACGACTCGGAAAACATATTCGACAACGGAGGATAAACCGACTCCGCCATATTAGGAAAATCAGTTATGGATATAGACTTAATCTTGCTATAATCAATATTTCCTCCCGTAAATTTATACGAAATCGTACAGGACGAAAACAACAATAAAAAAACAAACGACGCCTTAAGAATCCCTTTTTTATTCAATGCCATACTCTTTAATTTTGCGGTAAAGTGTCCTTTCCGATATTTGCAGTTCCTCGGCGGCGGCCTTACGCCTTCCCTTATATTTTTCTAAAGTTTTGATTATCATTTGCCGTTCCATATCCTGTAGCGACATAGGTTTCTGCTGTTCTTCCACCTCCTGATACTCTACGTCATCGTGATACGTTTCCACATCATTTGCATACGTATTTACATCCACAACAGGTTGTTTCTCTGTCACAAATTCCACGGTTTTGCGGGGGGTGATTATAGCATTATCATCCCTGTTCAATATAGCAGAGGGGTAGTGAATTTCGTCGTGCTTAACTTCCACATGCTGCCCGCCCATAATATCGTGTACAAGGGCTTTCAGGTCGTTCATATCCTTTTTCATATCGAATAGAACCTGATATAATATCTCACGTTCGTTGTTAAACGTTTTTTCATCATGCTGTGACGAAAGTAATGCAGGTAAACGCTCTACATCATCTTTAGGCAGATATACACGCAAGGTTTGTTCGTCAATTTCCCTTTTTTGCTCAATAACCGAGATTTGTTCTGTGATATTTTTCAGTTGGCGCACGTTGCCATTCCAATAATAATTGGAGAGCAAAGCCTTAGCTCCTTCGGTAAGGCGTACAGCAGGCATATTATATTTTTCGGCAAAGTCGGCTGCAAACTTACGGAAAAGCAGTACAATATCCTCTTTCCTTTCTCTTAGCGGTGGTATATTTATAGGAACAGTATTCAAACGGTAATATAAATCCTCGCGGAAACGTCCATCGCGAATAGCCTGCGACATATTCAGGTTAGTTGCAGCCACTACACGCACATTCGTTTTCAGCGTTTTAGAAGAACCTACCTTGATAAATTCCCCCGTTTCCAAAACACGCAATAAACGTACTTGAGTTGAGAGGGGAAGCTCTCCCACTTCATCCAAAAAAATAGTTCCACCATCAGCTACTTCAAAATACCCTTTACGGTCGGCTGTAGCTCCCGTAAACGAGCCTTTTTCGTGCCCGAAAAGCTCCGAATCAATAGTGCCTTCGGGAATTGCACCACAGTTTACCGCAATGTAAGGCCCATGCTTCCTGTGGCTATAATAATGAATGATTTGTGGAAAACTCTCTTTACCTACCCCGCTTTCGCCCGTAATAAGCACTGACAAATCGGTGGGGGCTACCTGTACGGCTATATCAATAGCCCTGTTTAACGCTTCCGAATTTCCAATAATCCCGAAACGCTGTTTTACTGCTTGAATTTCTGCAGGTTGCATATATCTTTTTGTTTCTTTATTACCCTTAAACGCAAAACAAGTTCTGCAATAATGTCATTATTTATCTGACAAAATTACTAATTTATTACAAGCTTTATCTATAAAATTTGTAAAATATTGAAAGCTATATCAAAAAGCATATTACGTAAGATTAAGGAGAAGAAAGAAGTTAGAATGTGCTATAGAAGTATAATTTGTTGGAGAAATAGTTTTTCTGTTTTCTTTTTATAAGTTTTGTTCACTCAGCCAAGAGAAAATCACATTATAAACAGTTTCTCTCACATCTTTTCGAGACAGAACCAAGTCATGAACCCCGTCATCAATAGTAACAATAGTAACATCATTACCAAGATAAGCCGCATATTTATGAATATCTTCTACATCAAGCACAGCATCACCTACCTTAAAATCGTCAGAAAACTCATTGCCATATACCGACTTATCCGAGTGCATTACTAAAATAGGGCAAGGAATATCCAATCCTTTCTGTACTTTTTTATGCCCTTTATAGATGGCACGCGTCCAGCCAAAACTTACCGGAATAGAAACGGCAGGCTTCCACTCCAAATCGTATTCCCATTCGCCTCCGTAATACTGATGAATACTTTGTGCATAAAACGTATCTTCTCCCGAACTTATTTTAGCCTTAGGAAAAACACCTCCTAAGAATGAAACCAAAGGCACTCCGACACCCTCTTTGAACTTAGGAAAATTCATATCAAGAAAAGGACTATTAAGAACAATACCTTGTACAGGCAGATTCTCGCGGTAATCGTGAGCATATACACTTGCAATGAGCCCACCTGTAGAGTGAGCAGCTAATACAACCTCCGGATAATCTCGGCGAATAATGCTCAGGCACGAATCAATATCGGGATAATACTCTTTCAGATTGCGGACATTTCCACGCCGTTGGTGTTCCATGTACGCACGTCCGTATTTTCGCAAATCAACAGCAAAAAAAGCATAACCATGCTTATTATATTCTTGCGCCTGTTCTTTCTGAAAGAAGTAATCGTTAAAACCATGAACGTATAAAACAGCCTTGCCTGTAGGGTTTTCGGGTAAACTTCTTACCAATGCACAACTAACAGCACCTTCATAGTCATCGGGCATTTCGATAATGCGATACTCAAAACCATCTCCTAACACATCGGGCTGCCATTGACCAAAAGCAACATTTATAAAAAAGAACAAGAATAAAGCAAGAGAGGAAATAATTCGTTTCATAATATAGCTCAGATGTTATTGGGTTATGCTCAACCAGAATTGAGTTGCGATATTCAGGAATAAAAGAACAAAATAGAATAAAAGTAATAATAAAGACGGATAACCACTTCTTTACGTTTTTTGCTCAATCTTACTCCATCTTTATCAATTTTGTTCAACTTACTTTCGCAAACCAGTTTAGCTTAAATATAAGAAACAATCGAAAAAGATTAATTGTTCACCCCCCCGAAGACGAATTATAAGGCACTACTAACTATTAGCTATTAGCTAATAACTTAATACATCGCTGCAAGCTCTCTTCCCAATGAGGGATTTCTATTTGATAAATGGATTTTATTTTCGCTTTATTCAGCACACTATAAAACGGGCGCGGAGTAGCAACAGGGTAATCTTTTGTCTCTATCGGATTTACATTACATTCTATTTTCGCTAAACGGTGAATTGATTTTGCAAAATCGTACCAACTGCAAACACCTTCGTCAGAAAAATGAAAGATACCCGGATTCCAATCTTTAAAAGTCAATACCGTCATTATTGCCTGAGCTAAATCGGCAGCATATGTTGGCGTTCCTATCTGGTCGAAAATCACGTTCAGAGAATCACGTTCCCGACCCAACCGCATCATTGTTTTTACAAAATTATTCCCATACGACGAATAAAGCCACGAAGTACGTATAATAACCGAATCGGGACAAGCGCTCATCAAAGCCTCTTCGCCCGCTAACTTCGACTTTCCGTAAACACTTGTTGGCGACACGGGCATATCTTCGGTATAAGGAATATGGTTAGTACCGTCGAAAACATAGTCAGTCGATACGTGAATAACTTTAATTTTATATTTAGCTGCTGTTTCACCAATATTCCGAACAGCGTCACGATTTACTTTATAGCAAGTTTCTACATCTTTTTCCGCAGCGTCTACCGCAGTATAAGCCGCACAATTCACAACAGCGTCTATATCATTGTTAGCAATATACTTTTCTAAATCATCTTTGTCCGAAATATCCAGTTCATCAACATCAGTAAAAAAATACTGAAATTGCGGATATTCACCCGCAATCACCTGCAATTCGCTACCAAGCTGCCCCTTGCTACCTGTAATCAAAATATTCCGCATACATCCAAAAGTTTATTGAAAATTCATCTCCGCTAAATCGAAAACAGGATTCTTTTTATCTTTGTCAGAAACGATAGCTTTTTCAAAAGGAATTTTCCAATCGATATTCAGTTTCGGGTCGTTGTATAACACTCCTCGCTCCGATGACGGATTGTAATAATCATCACATTTGTACGAAAAGATAGCTGTCTCACTCAACACTGAAAAACCATGAGCAAATCCTCTGGGTATCAAAAGTTGCAAATGATTTTCGAGCGACAGCTCCACACCATACCATTGTCCGAAAGTAGGCGAGCTTTTCCGTAAATCAACTGCTACGTCCCACACCTTACCCTGAACTACCGATACTAATTTAGTCTGACTATATGGAGCTAATTGATAGTGCAATCCACGAATAACACCATATGATGATTGAGACTGATTGTCTTGGCAAAAACCAATATCTATTCCCGCGTCGTGAAATTTAATTTTATTATATGTTTCACAAAAAAAACCTCTTTCATCTTCAAATACACGAGGCTTTAATATCAATAAATCCTTAATAGGAGTCTCTATAATTTCCATTCTTTAAAACTTCTAATCTAAATGATAAATATTTTACTACCGTTCATTAGCTATCTTTATCAAATACTGTCCGTAATGATTCTTTTTCAACGGTTCAGCCAGTACAAGCAACTGCTCGCGAGAGATGTAACCATTGCGGTATGCTATTTCTTCGAGGCAAGCAACTTTCAGACCCTGACGGTTTTCGATAGTCGAAATAAAATTGGATGCTTCGAGCAAGCTGTCATGCGTTCCTGTATCAAGCCATGCCATACCACGCCCCATTATTTTAAGGTTCAAACGCTCTTCCTCAAGATACAATTTGTTCAAATCCGTAATTTCAAGTTCGCCCCGCTTTGATGGTTTCAGCCCTTTAGCCTTTTTCACGACATCGTTACCATAAAAATACAGGCCCGTTACAGCATAATTCGACTTCGGATTTTCCGGTTTTTCTTCCAAGCTAACCACCTTACCCGTTTTATCAAACTCCGCCACACCATAGCGCTCAGGGTCGTTCACATAATAGCCAAAAACAATAGCTCCGTCTTTCAAAGTGGCTGCTTCGCGCAAACCCCGTGAAAAATCAAAGCCATAGAATATATTATCGCCCAATATCATACAAACGCTGTCATCCCCGATAAATTCCTCGCCAATGATAAAAGCCTGTGCCAATCCATCGGGCGAAGGCTGAATTGCGTATTGTATCTCAATACCCAAATCGCTTCCGTCGCCTAACAAATTCTGATACAAATGAATATCCTGAGGAGTAGAGATAATCAACACCTCACGTATTCCGGCTAACATAAGAACCGACAAGGGGTAATAAACCATCGGCTTATCATAAACCGGAATTATCTGTTTCGAAATACTTTTAGTAATCGGATATAAACGGGTTCCCGAACCTCCGGCTAATACAATACCTTTCATATTTTTATTGTTTTACAGTTCAAATGTATAAAAATTTACTTGGGGCAACAATAATTTCGCGTCTTTATTTCAATCTATCTCCAATTCTCCTGATTTATACAAATTATAATCTTTCGAAAGCAACACCATAAACTTGGTAATTTCATCCTGAGCCTGACGGGTCTCCGGCGATATTTCTGCTTTTTTCATCCGAAGCATTAATATACCGTACAAAAAATTAAAACAAATCTCAATATCACTTATATCAGTTTGTATCTGCTGTTTTCTCAGTTGGGTGATAAAGGGAAGAATGTGATAGAATTTAGCAGTATAAGCCACATCCTTACCCGAAGCAAGGATACTCTGATGCAAATCACCCAGTTCTATTATAATATTTTTATTTATCTGGATATGACCTGATTTTTCGACTCCTTCGAGTTTCATCATTTCTATCAAATCCTGATACCAGTTGTATAACAATGCTTTATCTTCTTTTTCAAGCTGCTGAGGTGATATCACCTTCTCGTTTACTACCTCAATACTTAGCCCACACGCACGAATAATATCCTCTACCTGCCACATATAGAGCAAGTATTCCACAATATTTTCTTTTCTTAATTTCTGAGCAATAAACATTTTGTTATTTTAAGTTACAAGCAGTTGAAAGGTAAAAGGCAAAAGTAAAAATCCACATTAATCACATTAGCACATTAGTCTCATTGGCATATTGGCACATTCAGTTTTGTTTATTCATCGTCAAAATCCCAATCAAAGTCCTCATCAATGTAATGCGGAGCCACAAAATCGTCAAGATCGCGGCGTTCCTTTTTCGTAGGTCGACCCGTACCTCTGGCACGACTTACATTGCCGGCCAGTTTGCCAAGCTCTATCAGTTCAAGCTGGTCGGGAGTAGTCACATCCCGCATAAATCCCGGTACAAGTTTAGCATTCATCCTGTTTTCGGATAAGGCTAATACTTCAAACGAATACATTACCGGATTTTTTCTGATCTGAATAACATCGCCCACCTTCACATTTCGCGAAGGCTTTACCGCCACTCCTGCAATAAACACTTTTCCCTTTTTACAGGCTTCGGCAGCCAATGAGCGTGTCTTAAACAACCTGACAGCCCACAGCCACTTATCAATCCGCACCTCTGTTTTCATCACCGGAGCTTATTTATTATTATACTGATTCATTGTTGTTTGAAGCCCTGCCAAACAAAAACTCTTAACAATCTCCACCGCTTTATCCACTCTGGCAGGCAAAGATAGTGATTCTTCATCCGTCCAACGTCCTAAAACATAATCTACCTGTCCGCCTCTGGAAAAGTTATCGCCTACACCAAACCGCAAACGGTTGTAGTTATTGTGCCCTAATACGTCTTGAATATTGCGCAAGCCATTATGCCCTGCATCAGACCCTCTGGGCTTGAGGCGCAGTGTACCGAACGGCAATGCTATATCATCTACAAGGATAAGGAGATTCTCCAATTCTATTTTCTCCTTATTCATCCAATAACGCACAGCCATCCCACTCAGATTCATAAAAGTAGAAGGTTTCAGCAGGATAAGCGTACGCCCTTTCAGCTTCACGGTACACGTGGTACCGTACCGGCCATCCTCAAAAAAAACATTGGACGCCTCTGCAAAAGCGTCCAATATTGTAAATCCTATATTGTGGCGGGTATTATGATACGCAGGACCAATATTCCCCAAACCTACAATCAAATATTTCATAAAGAATATTATTTTTTCGCAGCAGCAGCGGCAGCAGCGGCACCACGGGCAGCTCTTGTAAGCTTAACTTGTGCAACAACCGCATTTTTAGCATTCAATATTTCTAATTTATCTACTGAAACGCTTCCAACCTGAATTGATTTTCCTAATCCTAAAGAAGTAACGTCTAATGTAATGCTTTCAGGAATTTGGGTATAAATACCTCTCACTTTAAGTTTACGCATTTCAAGACTCATTTTACCCCCTGCTTTCACACCTTCGGCCAAACCTGACAGCTTAACAGGGATTTCAACCACTACAGGCTTTTTATCATTAACCTGTAAAAAGTCGATATGCAAAATTTTATCTGTTACCGGATGGAATTGCAAATCTTTCATGATAGCTTCTGATTTTTTTCCATCAATATTAAGCTCTACCAAATATACTTCTGGTGAATAAACCAATTTACGTAAATCAGAATTAGTTGCAGTAAAGTGAGTGTTTTTTTCGCCTCCATACAATACGCATGGAACAGCTTCTTCGCTTCTTACTGCTTTAGTTGCTTTTTTACCTAAGTCTTCTCTAACTTTTCCGTTTAATTCAAATGTTTTCATTTTTTCATTTTTTTGTGTTACTCAAAATTTAAGCGTTTGTTATTTTAAGTGATTAGCCGCTTAATTTCCCATCACACTTTCTTTTTTCAAAAAAGCGTGGCAAAGATACGTGTTTTTTTCAGCATTCACAATCTTTGCCCTGTTTTATTTCACATTCAGTAGCCTGAATAAATTTCGATTTTACAATTGAACAGCTTAGCAATTAAACACTCCGGCTTACTCATCCGGCCCATTGCCAGCCAAACCTGTAGGCTTTAAAGGATTAGCACTTATCTCTTTTTCCCACGTACGTTTCCGGTAAATATCATAAGCCATATAAAGCGCCTGACGGAACGAGTTTTCCGAAGCCTCGTTTTTCCCCGCCAAATCGTAGGCAGTACCATGAGCCGGAGATGTACGCACCACTGACAAGCCCAAAGTTACATTCACCCCTTCGTCCATCGAGAGGGCTTTGAAAGGAATCAATCCCTGATCGTGATACATTGCCAAAATAGCATCAAACATTCCGAATTTATCCGAGCCAAAGAAACCATCGGCAGCGTAAGGACCTACACAAACAATTCCTTCTTCTTCCGCCTTTTTCATTGCCGGAACAATAATTTTTTCTTCCTCATCGCCAATCACACCATTATCACCTGCATGAGGGTTCAGCCCCAGCACAGCTATACGTGGCCTGATAATACCAAAATCTTGTTTCAGAGCATTATTCAGCACGCGTAGTTTACCAACGATAAGTTCCTCGCTTAACGTTTTTGCCACACTCTTCACCGGAATATGACCTGTAGCTACCGCTACACGCGTAATATCGCTTGCCAGTAGCATAACAGCAGAGTTTCCGTCCGCAAATTTTTCTTGCAGATACTCCGTATGTCCCGGAAACGAAAAATCGTCCGACTGGATATTCTCTTTGTTAATCGGCGCTGTAACGAGCGCCTGTAAATCGCCATTTTTCAAATCTTCGCTTGCACGCTCCAATGCCACAAAAGCAGCCTTGCCCGCTTCCTTAGTTGAGCGCCCAAACTCCACTTTAATATCCTCATCCACACAGTTAACTATATTTATCCGCTTAGGAGCAGCCTCGCTTACCGAGTTTATCATATTCAGGTTTAAATTCACCAAATCCAGATGCTTCCTATAGTAAGCCGCAATTTTTGAAGAACCATAAATCACCGGAATGAAATACTCATATACATGATTGTCGGACAAAGCCTTCAGGATTACCTCATAGCCTATGCCGTTTATATCTCCGTGTGTTATACCAATAACAATTCTTTCTTCCATAAATATTTAATAATGTACCAATATGATTAATATACCAATGCGGCTAATTCACTTGTAACCCGTAATTTTATCACAATTTCCACTCAAATCCGTCTTTCGTATCTTTTATCTCGAAACCAAGCGCAGTAAGTTCGTTACGTATTTTATCACTTGTAGCCCAATCTTTATTTTTTTTAGCCTCGAGCCTGATGTCCAACAGCAAATCTATTGCTTTTTTATAAGCATCGGCACCTGCCGAATTATCATTTACAGTTTTTAAACCTAATATATCTTTTATAAATAAATCGAAAACAGATTTCAACTCATTCAAATCTTCTGCCGATATTGTCTCTTTTCCGTCGTGAACAAGATTTATAGCCTTCAATGCCTCAAAAAGGTGTGAAATTACGATTGGCGTATTCAAATCATCGCACATTGCCTCCTCACACTTTGCTCGTAAACCGGACACATCAACAGTAGATTTATCCGACGGAGTTAGTTTTTGCAAACGGGCATACCCTTCGAGCATACGCTCCAATCCTTTTTGCGAAGCCTGCAAAGCCTCGTTGCTAAAATCGACAGTACTACGGTAGTGAGCTTGCAAAATAAAGAAACGAATAGTCATCGGGCTATATGCCTGAGCCAGCATAGGATGGCTACCCGTGAAAAACTCGTCCAGCGTAATAAAATTACCCAACGATTTGCCCATTTTCTGGCCGTTTACAGTAATCATATTATTATGCATCCAATACTTCACTGTATCTTTTTTCAGAGCAGCGCACGATTGCGCTATTTCACACTCATGGTGTGGAAAAATCAAGTCCATACCTCCGCCGTGAATATCAAACTCCTCGCCCAGATACTTAGTACCCATAGCCGAGCATTCCAAGTGCCATCCGGGGAAGCCCACGCTCCAAGGTGAGTTCCAACGCATAATATGTTCGGGCGAAGCCTTTTTCCAAAGGGCAAAGTCCACACTACGGCGTTTTTCCGATTGCCCGTCAAGCTCACGTGTTGTTTCGAGCATATCGTCGATATTACGCCCCGAAAGTATTCCATAGCGGTGGTCTTTGTTGTATTTTTCTACATCAAAATAAACCGAGCCTTCACTCTCGTAAGCATAGCCCGAATCCAATATCTTTTGTACAAATTCTATTTGCTCAATAATATGACCCGACGCGTGAGGCTCTATACTTGGCGAGAGAACGTTCAGTTCATCCATTGCCCTATGGTAGCGATTCAGATAATATTGTACTACCTCCATCGGTTCAAGTTGTTCCAAACGGGCTTTTTTCGCAACCTTATCTTCACCTTCATCCGCATCATTCTCCAAGTGCCCTACATCAGTTATATTGCGCACATAACGCACCTTATAACCCAAATGCATAAGATAGCGGAAAAGGATGTCGAACGTAATAGCCGGACGGGCATGTCCTAAATGCGCATCACCGTAAACCGTAGGGCCGCACACATACATGCCCACATTAGGCGAATGTAATGGCACGAATTGTTCCTTTTTACGATGAAGCGTATTATATATATGAAGTTTATGTTCCATTTTTTCAAATCGGATTTTATATACTTTACTTAAACGTTTCTTCTACTTTCTTCCTATTAATTTATTTTTCACCACTTTCCCTCGTTTTATTTGCAAAAGAATATTCTTTTTTTTCTTATCACTTTTTACCAGTGGTTCCCGAATTTCCTCCACCTTACCCTCATAATATGTTTTACGACAGAATTTCATCGTACACCAACTTGCTAAAATCATCCCGTCTTTCTCTTTGAAAGGAATATCATTTTTAGTAAAAAGGACTTTTATATCTACACTTGATTCCCAAGGATAAGGATAGAGTATTTTTTCCAGATACAATTCATTATCCAAAATACGCCAATAAGCACGATAACCACGCCAGCAAAATGTACCTGCCGGTTTAAATGGTTTTGTTTTAAATTCAACCGACTCCAAAGGAAAACTTTTCAAACAAAAAGTATCTTTCTCTACAATGAGTAAGTCACAAGACTGCGTAGTTGCAAATAGTCCTCCAATAGACAAAGAAAAGAAAAACAAATAAATGAAAAGCCTTTTCATCGCACTCTGGTATATTTAAGAAAATCCTCTTTGTTTTTTTAAATGGTCGTATGCATCTTTTACCGAACGGAATTTCTCTTCTCCTGCCTTCTTTACATCATCGCCTAAACCATTCAGTTTATCAGGATGGTATTTCATCGCCATTTTGCGGTATGCTTTCTTTATATCATCGTCGCTTGCAGATTGTTCTATCTCCAGCACTTTATATGCCCAACCGGCATCTTGCTTTTTTGTATATGGCGCACGTATCGAATCAAAATCGAGTGTACTGATTCTGAACAAACCGGAAATCCGTTGCAAAAGATTAAACTCAGCCGGAGTTATTTCACCATCGGCATAAGCTATCTGAAAAAGCAAGTGGAGCAATTCAAGTTTCGACGAATAGTTCATAAAACTATTTATCTGCATTGCCACTTCCACTTCATTTATATTTTTCTTTAGTAGTTCTTTCAGAATAGACAGAGCCTCAAGCGCACCCTGCTCTCCAAAATTTGCCACCAAAAACCGTTTAACTACATCCAGTTCCGCTTTTTTTGGGCTACCGTCAGCTTTCATCACACAGGCAATGAGAACGAGCAAACTCATTTTAAAGTCGCCCTCAGCCGTATTCTGACGCGAAAAAGGAGATTGAGTACTACTACTATCTACACCACTGTCAAAAATAGAACCTATCGCAAACCCTATAAGCCCCCCGATTGGGCCTCCTAACGCCCAGCCAAGTCCTCCACCAATCCATTTTGCAAATTTCTTCATGAAATAAAAATTATTTGTATATAAAATGCCTTTATTCAAAGGCATTAACAAATATCATGTAATATTTCTTTTACTGACAAAAGTACATATTTTTTATTAATAAGCAGCCACTTTTGTCAGAAAGGGAAGTGAGAAATCCAGATTTAATTCTTCTCCGATAAAAATAGAAACAAAATCAAAAATACGAGTTGATTGATTTTATTATCTCGCAATCCATTCCTATTCCAGTGATTTATCCTTGATTTGTTTAGTATTCGCTTCACCTTCGACAGCATGAATGCTTTTTGCATTGAGTGGACTTACAACATCCTTTCCTGTTTCGGCTTCAAGTTTCAGGCGAGCATCTCTGGCAATACTTCCTCCACGACGTGCTACATCTTCGTGTTCGGGAAATGATTCCGGATTAACCGTTTCTGATATTTCTTTAGTCGATAACTCAGCAAGCATATTTAAAACCAATTCTTTATTAGTCATATTGTCGCGAAGGTTTTCTTTTTTCAACCCTTTGAATTGCTTATACTCTTTAGCGGTTTTATCTGCCCAGCTTTGATAAATAACATCCGTTAAAACAGCAAATTCAACACCTTCTTGCAAACCAAGCCGCTTCCATTCATCGGTCAGACCTTTGCGTATCTCAATACTTTTCAAGCGTTGATTTATCCAATTATCAGAATAACCCAGACGCTTGTAGTCAGTCATCGCCTGCTCTATAGACAACTCAGGGTCTTGTAGTTGGTCGAGTCGCTGGCTACCCACTTCTGCCAACCACATTTTAAATGGTTCTGCCTTTTTTGAAGGTATAGACTGAATTAGGCGAAAAACTTGTTCTGTATCGACAACATCGGTTTTATAATACTTTCCATCAGTAGCAAGCAATTTCAGTTGGTTAGTGTCACTAACCAACTCACTCCCCTCGGCTTTCAGCTTGTTTTTCAGCCATTTCCAATAATTTCGAACCTTCTTATAATCAGACTGATCGGTAAGTATGGCAATAATATCCAACACAGAAAACCACCATTTTTCGGAATCTTCATCCCAAGCAGTACGCACTTGTTGCTTCTCGAATAATTGTATTTTATTTTCCATAAACTCTATTAATTGACCAGCAATACCGATTTACATTCTGAGAGGTTATCTAAATTTTACTCGCAAAATAAATTTTGGTGATTTTTTGTGAAAAATTCAGACAGCTCTAAGTTCCATAGTTCAGACACCACACTCTCATTTACTTAAAATTTATCCGCCGCACTTTATAACCTTCTTCTTCTAAAATAGAAGCCACTTTTGCCCGAAAATCCCCTTGTATCAGAATTTCGCCACCACGCGCTGAGCCGCCTGTACCGCATTTTACTTTCAGGAGTTTAGCCAGTTCTTTCAACTCGTCATCAGTACCCTGAAACTCGGTAACAAGCGTAGCCGGTTTGCCATTGCGCTTATCCAGCTCTACACGTAATTGTTGTTTTTTGCTCACCGGCTTATTTTGCACATCCTCTGTAGAGGCGTTGTTCTCCTCCGATTTAGGCACAGCATCATACAATGCATTCAATTTATCTTTCCAATCCATAATAAGAAGTTAGAAGCTAATAGTTAGTAGTCAGACTACAGATGAAGCACAAAATTACAATAATAATTCTATCATTGATAATCAACTTAATAAAATTTATTTATACTAATTGCAATCTCCACTTTGCAAAATGCAAAGTTTTTGCTACTTTTGCAATCTCATTTTACACACAGCAATGGAGGCATTCTACCGGACACATCAATATTTGGTCGAACACGTTTCGTCGCCGGTTAAGCGATTGTTAATGAATGAAATCGACTGGTCGCACCGTTTGATTGGTATCAAAGGGAGCCGTGGCGTAGGGAAGACTACTTTTTTGCTGCAATATGCAAAAGAACGGTTCGGCGCAACCGACCGTAGCTGCCTGTATATTAATTTCAATAACTTTTATTTCACTGCCCATACGCTTGTTGAATTTGCCGAGCAGTTTTACCGCCAAGGCGGGAGAACATTGCTTTTAGACCAAACTTTCAAATACGAAAATTGGTCGAAAGAATTACGTGAGTGCTACGACCGTTTTCCTGAGTTGCATATCGTTTTTTCCGGCTCTACGGTCATGCGTCTGATTGAAGACAACGAGGATTTAAAAGACGTGGTTGCATCTTACAACCTACGTGGGTTCTCATTTCGTGAATTCATATACCTGCAAACCGGTAAAAATTTTCCGGCCTACACGCTGGAAGAGATTATAAGCAACCACGAAAAAATAGCACGGGAAATATGCTCGCAGGTACATCCCTTCGATTATTTTCAGGACTATCTGCATCATGGCTATTATCCTTTTTTTCTGGAACAACGCAATTTTTCGGAAAATCTGGTAAAAACCATGAATATGATGCTGGAAGTAGACATCCTGCTCATAAAACAAATTGAACTGAAATACTTATCCAAGATACGGAAACTACTTTACCTACTGATGACGAGTGCCCCGGCAGCACCAAATGTAAGCCAGTTAAGTAAAGACATCGAGACTTCGCGTGCCACTATAATGAACTACATCAAGTACTTACAGGATGCACGCTTACTAAACCTGCTCTATACCGAAGGGGAAGTATTTCCTAAAAAACCAAACCGGATTTACGTTCACAACACGAATCTGATGTACGCTGTAAGTCCGGGAGGAGTGGATAAGGGCGCAGAACACCGTACTTTTTTATATAATGCGCTACATGCCAAGCATAAAGTGAATATGTGCCGCCATCATACCGATTTTTGCATCGACCAGTACTATCATTTTAAATGCGAACAAAAGCCACAGTATGCAAAATATAATCCGAAAGTATTGTATGCTGTAGATGATATTGAAGTAGGCACAAAAAATGAGATACCACTGTGGTTGTTGGGATTTTTGTATTAATCGTCATCATCAATGCCCTCTTTTTTCGACAAAGAGGAAATTAAAGTGGAGAAAAATATAATATTATGGAAGAAAAGATTTGTCAAAGCTGTGGAATGCCAATGCGTACTGCCGATGATTTCGGCACCAATGCCGCTGGCACTCTAAATCAGGAATACTGTGTTTACTGCTATAAAAACGGAGCTTTCACTCAGGACATTACAATGAACGAAATGATAGAGCACAACCTGAATTATCTGGACGAGTTCAACAAAAATTCGGATACCAAATTCAGCAAAGAAGAAGCCCGTAAGGAAATGAGAGAATACTTCCCTACATTGAAACGCTGGAAGAGGTAAAAAAAAAATTGTAAAGCCCCGCAGGGGCGGGATTATGCATAACCGTATGCAAGCGAGGAACGAGCGCAGCTTACGGACAAACAACACAATACAAAATAAAGCCTCGCAGAGGCGAGATTATTATTGATTGATGAGTTACGTACAATTGTTATATCATGCAGTTATCCGTACCAAGGCAAACGAACCAACGCTTTCTCTTGAGCATTCGGATGAGTTGTATCGTTATATTTGGGGCGTTATTAAAAACAAAAACAGCGTTTTATACCGGGTGAATGGCATGGAAGACCATGTTCACATCCTGTTTTCGCTTCATCCTACTATTGCGTTATCTGATTTCATGCGCGATTTGAAAGTAGAAACAAGCAAGATGCTAAAGCGAACTGTCGGTTTTGAACATTTTACAGCCTGGGGAGAAAAATACGCAACACTGACATATAGTTTAAGAGATAAAGACACGATAATAAATTATATCAAAAACCAACGGGAACATCACAAAACCGTTACGTTCAGAGATGAGTATGAGGCTTTTCTCAAAGAGATGGAATTGAAACTGGACGAGAGGGATTGGGAACGATAATCTCACCCCTGCGGGGTTTTAGCGGAATCTACGGTCAATGCCGTAAGTTGCGCTCGTTTCTCTCGCTTACATACGGTTATGCATAATCCCGCCCCTGCGGGGCTTTGCAAACCATTTTAAGAATAAAATTAAGAATGAATAATTAATATAACTAAGATACATTTCAAAAGTTCCTTATTGGGGTTTAGGAAGTGTGTTTTTAATTTTACAAACAAAAATGGCTAAAACTAAAAAATTTTTGACTTGTGATGGTAATCAGGCTGCTGCGCATATCGCGTATATGTTCAGCGAAGTAGCTGCGATTTACCCCATCACTCCGTCGTCCACTATGGCTGAATACGTTGATGAGTGGGCTGCAACCGGCCGTAAAAACATTTTCGGCGAAACGGTACAAGTACAAGAAATGCAGTCGGAAGCTGGTGCT
The DNA here is from genome assembly GCF_010501035.1 of Paludibacter sp. 221. GTDB lineage: Bacteria > Bacteroidota > Bacteroidia > Bacteroidales > Paludibacteraceae > QVMH01. The sequence continues at coordinate 13,494 of NZ_QVMH01000004.1, read as the reverse complement.
GCAGGTGCTATGCACGGCTCATTGCAAGCAGGCGCACTGACCAACACGTTCACAGCATCGCAAGGTCTGCTGTTGATGATTCCTAACATGTACAAAGTTGCCGGAGAATTACTTCCGGGTGTTTATCACGTTTCAGCACGTGCATTGGCTTCTCACGCACTTTCTATTTTTGGCGACCATCAGGACGTTATGGCAACCCGCCAAACAGGTTGCGCCATGCTGGCTACCGGTTCGGTACAAGAAGTTATGGACTTAGCCGCAGTTGCTCACTTAACTGCTATCAAAACACGCGTGCCTTTTGTACACTTTTTCGATGGATTCCGTACATCGCACGAAATTCAAAAAATCGAACAATTAGATAACGACGATTTGGCTCCGCTACTCGACAAAGAAGCATTGGCTGCTTTCCGTCAACGTGCATTGAATCCTCAGGCTCCTGTAGTACGTGGTACTGCACAAAACCCAGATATATACTTCCAAGCTCGCGAAGCATGTAACCCATTCTACGATGCAGTTCCTGCCGTAGTTGAAGAATATATGAACGAACTGAGCAAAATCACAGGACGCAAATACGGCTTGTTCGATTACTACGGCGCACCTGATGCCGACCGTGTAGTAGTGGCTATGGGTTCGGGCACCGAGGCTATCCGCGAAGGTATCGACTACCTGATGGCGAAAGGCGAAAAAGTAGGTATGATTGCCGTTCACTTGTATCGTCCTTTCTCAGCTAAACATTTCTTAGCTGTTCTTCCTAAAACTGCAAAACGCATCTGTGTGCTCGACCGTACAAAAGAGCCGGGAGCAGGTGGCGAACCTCTATACTTAGATGTAAAAGACGTTCTTTACGGAAAAGCAGACGCTCCTCTTGTAATCGGCGGACGTTATGGATTATCGTCGAAAGACTTTACTCCTGCTCAAGTATTGGCTATTTACGAAAATCTGGGCATGAACGAGCCTAAAAACCACTTCACAGTAGGTATTGTTGACGATGTTACTTTCACTTCGCTTCCATTGAAAGAAGAAATACCAATGGGTGCGGCAGGTACATTCGAAGCTAAATTCTACGGACTTGGTGCTGACGGTACAGTAGGTGCCAACAAAAACTCAATCAAAATCATTGGTGACAATACTGATAAATACTGTCAAGCATATTTCTTCTACGATTCGAAAAAATCGGGAGGTTTCACTTGCTCGCACTTACGTTTTGGCGACAATCCTATCCGTTCTACTTACTTGGTTACAACACCTGACTTCGTAGCATGTCACGTACAAGCATACTTACGCCTGTATGATGTAACAAAAGGTTTGAAGAAAAACGGAACTTTATTATTGAATACTGTTTGGAACAAAGAAGAAGTATTGAAAAATCTTCCTGATAACGTAAAACGTTATTTGGCAAAAAACAATATTACCCTTTATACCATCGACGCGACAACTATCGCTCGCGAAATCGGGTTAGGTAACCGTACAAACACTATTCTTCAATCGGCGTTCTTCAAAATTGCAAACGTAGTTCCTTACGACTTGGCTGTATCGCAAATGAAATACATGATTAACAAATCGTATGGCAAGAAAGGCGAAGACATCGTAAACAAAAACTACGCTGCAGTAGACCGTGGCGGAGAATATACAAAAATCGACGTTCCTGCAGAATGGGCTGATATTAAATTGGCTGACGAAGTTGGAACCGATAATGCACCCGAATTCGTTAAGAAAGTAGTGCGCCCTATCAATGCGCAAGCCGGCGACGACCTTCCTGTTTCAGCATTCAAAGGACGCGAAGACGGTACTTGGGACCAAGGAACTACTAAATACGAAAAACGTGGTGTAGCCGCTTTAGTACCCGTATGGACTTCGACTAACTGTATACAGTGTAACCAATGTGCTTATGTTTGTCCTCACGCTTCTATCCGTCCCTTTGTGCTGGATGCAGCAGAACAAGCGAAAGCACCATTCACCGACACACTGAAAGCAACAGGCAAACAGTTTGAAGGAATGACCTACCGCATGCAGGTAGACGTATTAGACTGTATGGGTTGCGACAACTGTGTTGATGTTTGTCCGGGCAATAAAAACGGGAAAGCACTGCAACTGGTTCCAATCGAAACTCAATACGAAGAACAAAAGAACTGGGATTACTGTGTAAACAACGTAACTTCGAAACAGCACTTGGTTGACACTAAAGTGAACGTTAAGAACTCTCAATTCGCAACTCCGCTGTTCGAGTTCTCAGGAGCTTGTTCGGGTTGTGGCGAAACTCCATACGTTAAGTTGATTTCGCAACTGTTTGGCGACCGCCAAATGGTAGCAAACGCAACCGGTTGTACTTCAATCTACTCAGCTTCGGCTCCTTCTACTCCATATACTACCAACGAAAAAGGACGCGGTCCGGCTTGGGCAAACTCATTGTTCGAGGACAACGCCGAGTTTGGTTTAGGTATGGTGTTCGCAGTAGAGCAAATGCGCGACCGCTTGGTACGCTTGATGACTGAAGCACAATCATGCGACTGCTGTTCGGCCGAAATGAAAGCATTATTTACAGAATGGATTGAGAACCGTAACGATGCCGACAAAACCATTGAGCTGGAAGCTAAAATCACTCCGCTTGTAAACGCTTGCGACTGCGAAATCTGCAAAGAAATATCAGGATTGACTCAATACCTGATTAAACAATCGCAATGGATTATCGGTGGCGACGGTTGGGGTTATGACATCGGTTTCGGTGGATTAGACCACGTTATCGCTTCGGGCAAAAACGTAAACATTCTGGTTGTCGATACCGAGGTTTACTCAAACACCGGAGGTCAGGCTTCAAAATCTACTCCAGTAGGTGCAGTAGCTAAATTTGCGGCATCAGGAAAACGCATCCGCAAAAAAGACCTTGGTATGATTGCCGCTACTTATGGTTATGTTTACGTGGCTCAGGTGGCAATGGGAGCTAACCAAGCACAAACATTGAAAGCTATCCGCGAAGCTGAGGCTTACGATGGTCCATCAATCGTTATTGCCTACTCACCATGTATCAACCACGGTTTGCGCGCCGGAATGGGCAAAGCTCAGGCTGAACAAAAACGTGCTGTTGAGTGTGGCTACTGGCATTTGTACCGCTTCAACCCTGAATTGGAAGCTCAAGGACAAAACCCAATGCAACTGGATTCGAAAGAACCGGATTGGAGCAAATTCCAAGACTTCCTGAAAGGTGAGGTGCGTTATACATCGCTGATGAAACAATTCCCTGCACAAGCCGAAGAATTGTTTAAAGCAGCCGAAGAAAATGCTAAATGGCGTTACGCAGGCTACAAACGTATGGCCGACCAGCAGTTTTAAGAATAATTATTCTTAAATGAATTACATAAACAAGCTACCCGAATTTTCGAGTAGCTTGTTTTATTATATATTTGCATAATCAAACCATTATGCATAATGTAGCCACTAAAAAATAAATCTATCTCTCATGGAAGAACAAATTCAGCAAAAAGAAGAATCGAAAGCAGGAAATGCCTTTTTTGATAAAGAAAAAGTAAAATCCGGCACCGATTTTTTTTCATATAAAGTTTCCGCTAATTATTCAGGGATAGCGGAGTTAACAGATACAATAAATTTCTATTTAAACAGCAAATTCGAAAGCGAAGAAATCAGCGATTTCAACGGCTTCATCGAAATAAACCTCGTATCGCCACTGGGAATACCCGATGCCGAAAAAGCATTTTTATCAGCCGAAATTTTAAACAACGAAGTTCTGCAAAAAATAAAAGACTGGATTATTGTTACGGGAAATAATCTTACAGTAACATTCAAAATTCAGAACGATATTACAGGCAAGTTTTTACTAACCCGAAAAACAATAAGAGAGATAGAGCAAAATCGGAAAGAAAGCAAGAAAGGCGGTTGTTTTCTTCTCGCACTAAAGTTTATTTATTACCTGTTTTTCTATGGCGGTGGTCTTACAATCTTGCTATCCGGCACATTAGCCATACAAGATGGAAAAGTCAATATAGGTATTTCGCTTATAGGCTTCTCAGTCATTTTATTCTCAATACCTTCAATTATAAAATCGCTCACAAACAAAAGGAAAGAAAAAAAGAAGAAAGGATAAATAGCAGCAAACTCCCCACGCGAAAGATTCGTGCGGGAGCAGACGAAAATCATTACATTTGTAGTTAACTTCAATATACACACATAAGAAACAATATACTATATGAAAATCGTAGCATTTAACGGAAGCCCACGCAAAGGGGGAAATACGGAGCAATTAATCGAAGAAGTTTTCAAACCCATCCGCGAAGCGGGCATCGAAACAGAATTAGTGCAAATAGGAGGAAAATTGCTCAGGGGATGTGCGTCTTGCTACACCTGCTTCCGGACAAAAGACGGTCAGTGTAGCATCAAAACAGATGGAATGAACGAATATATCAGAAAAGCACAGCAGGCAGATGGCATCATCTTAGCCTCACCCACTTATTACGGGAGCGTAAGCGCAGAGATGAAAGCATTCATGGATAGGTTGGGGTTAACTACTATCGGGCAAGGACGCACACTCACCCGCAAAGTAGGTGCTGCCGTTATCAGCGTGCGCAGAGGTGGCGCAGTTACCGTGTATGATGAATTGAACCGTTTCATGCTCGGTAGCGGTATGATTGTTCCCGGCTCTACATATTGGAATTTCGGCATAGGAGAAATGCCCGGCGAAGTTTATGGCGACGCCGAAGGACTTAGAAACATGAAAGACCTTGGTGAACAGCTAAGTTGGCTTCTGAAAACGACACATGGTGCATTGTAACAGTAGAAGAAGTAAAAACGATTGAAACATAAAACTTTAACACCTATGACACTCAAGCCCCTTACTTATCAGATTTTTTGCGTTAGCTTATTGATTATTATCGTCGTATTGCTTATCAATAGAAAAAATATGGAAAAGGAACAAACCATAATACCGGATAAAGTAAAACAGGAAGCTGTTTTGTCCAATATCCAAAGCCGAAAAAGTGTACGAAACTACATAGCTGATAAGACTATCAGCAAAGAAGATATCACCACACTTATAAAAGCAGGTATGGCAGCGCCATCGGGAAAAGATGTACGTCCGTGGGAAATTATTGTAGTTGACAACAAAGAAATACTTGCCACTTTAGCAGAAAAATTACCTTATGCTAAAATGCTTAAACATGCTCCATTGGCTATCGTAGTGTGTGGAAACAAAGAAAAATCGTCCTACTGGTATCTCGACTGCTCGGCTGTAACACAAAATATCCTGCTTGCTGCCGAAGCATTAGGGCTGGGTGCGGTGTGGACCGCGGCATATCCATACGACGACCGCATGAATGCAGTAACAGAATCAATCGGACTGCCGGAGAATGTTCTACCCCTGAACGTTATTCCGATTGGCTATCCCGAAGGCGAAACCAAGCCTAAAGACAAATACGATGAATCGAAAATTCACTATAATGCGTGGTGATACGAACACAATAAATAAAGGCTGCCCGTGAAGAGCAGCCTATATCATTATTATCTTAAAAATTAGGCAGCAAGTACTTATCCCTTGCTTCAAATATCTTGTCTACCCTGTTTACCTCCAAAAAGGTAGTGCCAAATCCATCCCCAAAACTTCCGCTAAGATAACATACGTAATCTTCGCTCTGGAGGAAACCGTTTTTCAGAAGCTCCTGTAAGCCCAGCAGAAAATACTGTTGAGTATTGCCCGTCTCTACCTGATAAACGGGAATTACACCATACGACAAGGCTAGCTCGCGTGTCAGGCGTTCGTGGTAACAAAGTGCCAAGATAGGATTCTCACCACGATAAGCAGCCAAGAAACGGGCTGTTTTACCACTATACGTATCTGTAATTATAGCCTTTGTAGATACCTGTCCGCCTGCTTGTACCGCAGCATTGGCCAAGAAAGAGGTTATATCATTTGTAGCCAGCGGCACGGGAATATCGTTTTCCGACATCTTTGTTTTTTCCGCTTCCTTTGCCACTTTTGCCATCGTACGTACTGCTTCTACCGGATATTTACCATAGGCAGTTTCACCGCTAAGCATCAACGCATCGGTACGGTAATAAATAGCATTGGCAATATCTGTTACCTCGGCACGCGTAGGACGTGGGTTGTTTATCATCGAATGAAGCATTTGCGTAGCTACAATAACAGGTTTTTTGGCAGCAACACATTTGCGTATCAGCCTGCGCTGTATTCCCGGAATTTTTTCCTGAGCCACCTCTATACCCAAATCGCCACGCGCTATCATCACACCATAACAATATTCAAGTATCTCATCAATATTATCAACACCTTCCTGATTTTCTATCTTGGCTATAATCTTGATAGGGCTATTATGCTCGTCCAGAATCTTTTGTATATCAATCAGGTCTTCTTTGGTACGTACAAACGAGTGTGCTATAAAATCGAGGTTTTGCTCTATTGCAAACAAGATATTCTGCTTGTCACGCTCTGTAAGCGACGGCAAATTAATACGTACTCCCGGAACATTTACGCTCTTGCGCGAACCCAGTATGCCATCATTTAATGCACGGCAAAACAAACAATCGTCCGTTTTAGATTCTACCTTCAAGTCAATCTCGCCATCGTCGATTAACACATCGTCGCCAATATGCAAATCGCGTACAAAAAACGGATAGTTCACCGCAATACATTTTTTGGTAGAAACAAGGTCGGGATTACCCGTCACACACACCAAATCGCCGGTAAAAAGCTCAATTCTATCATTTTCGGCAACTGTGGTACGCACCTCAGGCCCTTTTGTATCAATAAGCAAGGCGATATCGCTACCAACTTCGCGAACGTTATTTATAATTTTCAGAAAGCCCTCACGCTGCAAGTGAGCCGAATTCATCCGCACTACATTCATACCTTCTTCATACAACTCACGCAAGAAATCAACATCGCAACGCTTATCACTGATGGTTGCAACAATCTTAGTAAACTTCGACATATAATATTTAAAATTTTATTTGAACTGAAGAATTTAAAATAAGAAAAATCACAGGAATGCCTCTATGGCCAAACGGTAGGAATCGAGCCCGAAACCCACAATACATCCTTTCACTACAGGCGAGAGAAATGATTGGTGGCGGAATGGCTCGCGGGTAAATACGTTTGAAATGTGGACTTCAACAACCTGAACCGAAACGGATTTAATAGCATCAGCTATAGCAATGGAAGTATGAGTGTAGGCACCTGCATTCAGAATTATTCCATCAATGGAGAAACCAACTTCCTGAATTTTATCAATTATTTCCCCTTCGATATTCGACTGGTAGTAACTCAGCTCTGCTGTTTCCCGAAAACGCTCTTGCAGTTCATCAAAAAAATCGTCGAACGACTGATTGCCATAAACCGAAGGTTCACGCTTTCCCAACAAATTCAAGTTAGGTCCATTGATTATTAAAATACGCTTCATATTTAACAGTTAGCCTTTTATTCCGAAAATTACAGACAATTATAAGTGTGTAAACAGAGCAATAGCATCAAGCAAATTTTATCTGCTAAAAAATCATGGATAGACAAGGTTATCTCATTACAAAAGCTCAAGACGAAACATTACCAAAGGAAGTATTCTTGATGCTATCTGAAAAAACCCAAAATGAGATAATATTAACTCAGTTATGAACGCCCGTATAAAAATCATGGGGATTGACAAAACACACGAACAGGTTTTCAACGTTCCCTTTGGCAGCAATACAAAACTGCAAATATTTTTGCAAAAATAAGAAAAAAATCTATTTCCTGCTAAATAAGAAAAGGATGCGGATAAATTCTTTTTTATTTGTCACGAATTTATCCGAACCCTTTTGTACATGTTCGTATTTAAAAGAAATTATCCGTAAATAATTTTTCCGTTTTCGTCTTTAAAATCGTCAAAACTTTTATTATACTGCTCCATAGCACGGTAGCTCATACCCATACTTGAAAAACCTCCATCGTGGAAAAGATTTTGCATAGTTACTTTTTTAGTCAAATCGCTAAACATAGCAACACAGTAATTAGCACAATCGTCGGCCGAAGCATTACCTAGCGGCGACATACGTTCCGAAAAATCGAGCAAAGAATCAATTCCTTTTACACCGCTACCGGCAGTGGTCATAGTAGGCGACTGCGATATAGTATTAATACGTACATTCTTCTCACGCCCGTATATGTAACCAAAACTCCGTGCAATAGACTCAAGCATTGCTTTAGCATCGGCCATATCGTTGTAACCAAACATAGTGCGCTGCGCAGCCATGTATGTAAGTGCTACTACAGAGCCCCATTCGTTTATGGCATCCATCTTTTTGGCAACCTGCAGCATTTTATGAAACGAAATTGCCGAAACATCAAGTGTCGTATCCAGCATATCATAGTCCAAATCGTCGTAAGTACGTTTTTTACGAACGTTTGGCGACATACCAATAGAGTGAAGAACAAAATCTATTTTTCCTCCAAGAGCTTCCATCGATTGAGCAAAAACAGCTTCCAAATCCTGTACATTTGTAGCATCGGCAGGAATAAGTTTCGCGTTCAGTTTCTTGGCAAGTTCATCAGTTGTCCCCATACGGACAGCCAGTGGAGTATTCGACAATGTAATTGTAGCACCTTCTTCTACAACACGTTCTGCTACCTTCCAAGCAATTGACATATCATTCAATGCCCCGAAAATAATACCTTTTTTACCCTTTAATAAATTATTACTCATAATCGAAAAACTAATTATTTTGGCACAAAGATACATAAAATGTGCAATAATATCCAAATATAAAATTATTTATATCTTTGAAGGGTTTTTTAGGAAAAGAATAATATCATCTGTTTTGGCACGAAGATTGTTGCTTTTTCATTTGCTTCAAACTTCTTTTTCTGGTTACAAAATGAATATTTATAAAATTACCTTTTTTCTGTTTCTATCTTGTACTTTGTCACTAATAGCACAGGACAAGAATTTACCAATACGAACACCCGAACAAGAAGCTACAAGGCAGACAGAAAGGCTGCAACAAGAACTAAACCTCACCCCCGAACAAACCAGAAAGGTATACGAAATAAACCTGCGTTATGCACGGCAGCGTCAACAATCAAACACACGCAGCGAAGCCATGGAACGGACAAAAAATAAAGATGCTGATCTTAAACGCGTATTAAACAACGAGCAATACAACCAACTTCGGGACAAACACTACGAACGTTCCACCTACAAAATTCCTGCCGACAATCAGCGTCCGGTGATAGAAAACAGCCGGCAAACCATTCCATCGCAAGACAACAGAAGCACTTCGCCGTCGAGAAGCAACAGCACACAAACAGACAGCCAAAGAACCACTCAGCCATCGGGCACACCTACAAGAACAAATAATCCTGCATCGACAACCCGCGAAGGCAACCGCCCGGTCAGGGAATCGACAAACCAAACCACGCCTACAGATGCAAACAAGAGCAGAAACAGCAACACAAGCCCGACACGGCAACCTGAGGGGACACGCTCCAACTCCTCAACCTCAACACGCAAACCAACATACCAGCCCATGATGCCTCAAAGCCGAAATTCCGGTTATTATAATAATTCCAGAACTCAACAACAACCGTCACGCCAACAGAACATAAACCGCCCTGCACCATCGCAAAGACCATTGCAAGGCAACAGCAGCAGTCCCGCTTCAAGAAGTTCCGGCGGAACCGGTTCAAGACAATCTACCTCAAACAGCAACCGCAGATAAAAAAATGGGGAATCCGTATTTCAGTTTCAAACAATTCACCGTTTACCACGATTTATGTGCTATGAAGGTAGGTATCGACGGGGTTTTGCTCGGCGCATGGGCCGATGTAAAAAACGCAAACAATATACTGGACATAGGAACAGGTAGCGGGCTAATAGCCTTAATGCTGGCACAACGCAACCCCGATGCTACAATTACAGCGATAGATATAGACGAAAACGCTATTCTGCAATCCGAAATCAACATAAAAAATTCTCCTTGGGGCAACAGAATAGAAGTCGGAAAAAACTCACTTCAGGATTTCATGTTATCATCTACGAAAAAATATGATCTCATCGTATCCAACCCACCTTTCTTCATCAATTCGATGAAAGCCCCCGAAGACACACGAACTACCGCACGCCACACAGATACACTGACACACGAAGAATTGATTACGTACTCAAAAGCACTGATTACCCCGAAAGGCAAACTATGTATAATTTTGCCAATCAATGAAGGGGAAAAATGTATCGACTTTGCTGAAAATTCAGGATTATTTTGCAATAAAAAAGTATCTGTTTTTCCAAAACCAGGCTCACCTGCTAAAAGGCTACTATTAGGGTTCTCATTAGAAAAACGGGAAAGAGAAAACACACATATCACCATCGAAAGCGAAACCCGTCATCAATACACTCCCGAATTTACTCAATTAGCAAAAGATTTCTATTTGAAATTATAACCGAGAATTTCTTAAGTTTACTATTTTTGTAGAAAATTATCTAACCACTCTCCAGTATGGAATTTATTTCAGATCCGTTATTTACAAAAATATATTTAAAAACAATATTGCGATTATTTTTACCGTCATTAGTATTATGTATTACTGCAATAATTGACTTTTATATAAAAAGGAATGAAAAAATAATTTCAGAAAAAGTAATATTAAGTATTCAAATAATAGGTATTGTCACATTCTTTTGGTTTAGTTATCTGTTTTTAAAAAACCTACATATCGCTTTTTCTAAAGCACATATCTTCTCTTGGAGTGTATTTTCTTGGGTAATAACCAATTTATCAAAATCAACAATTTCATTTCTAATTAGTTACCCAATAGCAGGTAAAATCTGCAACAAAACCTTACTTCCCAATAAAAAAACAAAAACATTTCTTTTAAACTTGCAATTAGCCTTAGCCATTTTGATGCTGATATATAGCATAACATATCAAGTGGTTTTTTATTTTGAGTTAGAATCTGCTATACGGCAAACAAATTTAATATTAACGACAATTTATTTTAAGTTGTAAATCAGAAATCTCCTACCTTTAAAATTTCAGACTCATTCTTATTCTTCAAGAAAAGTAGTATAATCGGGCAATCTTTGCTATTGCACGATTTTTTCACGCTGTAAAATGGCAAAGCTTTCAAAAACACTTCAAGATACAATCGTAAGGCAGGTAAAATTTAATGTTAACCGCCGACCACTTCCCAATAGCCACTGCGCGATGAGCCATGATGAGTAATTATGCCGTCCGCACTCATCTTTTGCAAGTGGTACTTAACACCGTCGGGGGTCAATCTCAATATAGCAGCCAACTCGTTGCGCGTGATTTTTGGATTGGCTCGCATCTGTTCCATTATCTTATCGCGTGTTGTACGAGGAGCATTGTTCTCCATCGTCAGCGTCTCATCAATCACACTCAAAATAAATTCTATAAACGGCGTGCAGCCATCCTCACCACCACTAATTGCAATAGCATGATAGTATTCTTTACGATATTTATAAACAACATTTTCGATTGGAAGATTTTTGAAAACAGACCGCCATTCAGAAAGGATAAGCGTTTGCCATAGCCGTCCGATGCGCCCGTTGCCATCAGAAAACGGGTGTATAAACTCAAACTCGTAATGAAATACGCAGCTCTTTATCAGCGGATGTTCTTCAGTCTCATCCAGCCAATCAAATAAATCTCTCATTAAATATGGCACACGCTCTGCCGGCGGCGCATAATGTATAATATCTTTGCCTGATGCCACGCCAACACCCTGCCGACGAAACCGCCCGGCGTCGTCAATAAGCCCCAATTCCATTGTTAGATGTGCTTTCAGCAGGTCATTCATACTGTTAGCATTTAACTCGTCGAGCAGTTCATACGCTTTTATCGCATTACGTATCTCCTGCACCTCATTAATTGGCGCGATAACGGGTTTGTTGTCGAGGATGGCGGTAATCTGGTCTGTAGTCAGAGTATTTCCCTCAATAGCCAGAGAGCCTTGTATAGTCTTAATGCGGTTTATCCGATGCAGCCTTAACTCCTCTTGAGCATAAAGAAGAACACCTACCGCCTCGCTTATCTTAGAAACAAGGTCGATGATTTTAGGCGTTATTTTGTATGGAGGTATATATAACATTGAACAAAGGTAGTAATATTTTCGATTAGGGTAGTTTATTGGGTAGATATTTTAAAACAGTACTACCCAAATCAATCAGAATACGAGACAACCAATTGAATTTATTGGCATATTTATTTACTCCTGCTCTTCCAAAAATTCCAAGTAATCGGGCAATGCCTTTTTAAATTTATCTACAGTTTCTTTCAGTGTCATATAGCTTTCGCCACCGGCAGCATTCAGGTGTCCGCCGCCGCCGAATAAATCGGACGCAACCTTATTTGCAGGGAAAGCGCCTTGTGAGCGTAAAGATATTTTTATCTTATCCGAATCTTCACGCATCAAAACAGAAAATATAACTCCCTCGATAGACAAAGGCATGTTTACAATACCTTCGGTATCTCCCTGACGGTAATTGAATTTTTCCAATTCATCCATACTCAATGCTATCAGAGCGGCCTTATATTTGGGGAATACTTTCATTTTTTTGTACACACAAAACGAGCTTAACTTAAGCCTGTCGACCGAGAAAGTATTGAACACTTTACGGTAAATATCATCCTTGTCAACTCCCAGTTTTATCAACTCCGATATTATATTGTATATCTCAGGCTGATTCGAATTATAGGTAAACCCTCCCGTATCGGTCATCATACCAGTCATAATGCATTGAGCACATTCCAGCGTAATCTTATCAAAATGCCCCATACGGCAGATAGCACGAAAAACAAGCTCGCTTGTCGAAGAAATCTCAGGGTACGAAATCACAATCTGTGCAAAACTATCCGGATGCAGGTGATGGTCGATAAGTATTTTAGGAGCAGGAGAGTTCAGCAAGGCATCCTGCATTTTGTCTACCCTGCTTGGCGTATTAAAGTCAAGGGCAAATATCAAATCGGCAAGGAGGAAAACATCATCAGCTTTCTCTTTATCTTTCTCATAAACAATGATATTGCTTGCTCCGGGCATCCAATCGAGGAATGAAGGAAAGGCACTGGGTACGATTACTTGCGCCGTTTTGCCCAGTTGGTGCAGATAGTGCCACAAAGCCAACGAAGAACCTACCGCGTCGCCATCGGGCCCCACATGGCTTACAATAACTATTTTTTCTTTAATATCAATTGCCTCACGAAGCCGGCTTACAAGGTCTTCTGCTATGATTTTTGAAAGCATATTTTCTGATTTAGTCTAAGTACAAATATAATCATAAATATGAATACCAGCAACAAAACCCTCAATTCACAAGAGCAACCGCATCAAAATATATAGAATTGCTATTCTATTCCTTCGTAGCCGAAACTAATCTTTCCGCCTCAGCTGGTAAGCGTTAAGAAATTCAGCGTAACGAAGCGTTAAACAGGATTTGCTGTTTGACGAGCGAAGCGAGGAGTTTCAAAGCCTGTAGCGTAGTG
>NZ_QVMH01000049.1:41108-55756 GCF_010501035.1 Paludibacter sp. 221 | reverse complement strand
TCTCTCTCTCTCTCTAATAAAATAGAGATAACTGCAAACATTTTAACGTTTGCAAAAGTATTTTTTTGAGGTGGTATTTGCTGAGAAAAAGTCATATTGTATTAAAAAAGATAAAGGACAAGACTTATAGCTTGTAGCTGATAACTTGTAGCTAACTAAATCATTCCTCATTTTTGCCCGAAGAATGTGAGAACAAAAGTAAGGGCTTTGTTTTTTAAGCACAAATATTTAACAATGAAGCAAATAGCTATTACATATCACATCCAATAAGAAATTATGTATTTAATTATCTGTATTTTGCTACTATATAAGAAACAAGAAGCTGTCTCCCAAAGCATTGAGACAGCCTCTCTTTGTATGAACGCATAATATATTAGCTTTTTGTCATGTACTGAGCTAAAAATATTTGTAAAAATCAAAATAGTTTCTTACTTCTTATCCTTTTCACGTATTTCTGTACGGCGGATTTTTCCGCTGATTGTTTTCGGGAGTTCATCTACAAACTCCACAATACGCGGATATTTATAAGGCGCGGTTACGTTCTTCACATGGTTTTGTATCTCTTTCACCAATTCGTCGCCTGCCTTGTCTTTATAGTCTTTTGCAAGGATAATAGTAGCTTTCACCACTTGTCCGCGAATGTCGTCGGGCACTCCGGTTATGGCACATTCCACTACTGCCGGATGCGTCATAAGCGCACTCTCCACCTCAAAAGGCCCGATACGGTAACCCGAACTTTTTATCACATCATCGGCACGCCCTACAAACCAGAAGTAACCATCCTCGTCGCGCCATGCCACATCGCCCGTATAGTATATATTGTCGTGCCACGCCTCGTAAGTAAGCTCCGAATTGCGGTAATATCCTTTGAACAGTCCCGGAGGATAATTCTTGTCGGTACGGATAATGATTTGACCCTGCTCCCCTACTTCGGCCGAACGACCATCGTTCGTCAACAGGTCGATATCGTAATGCGGACTTGGCAACCCCATTGAGCCGGGCTTAGGCTCTACCCAAGGTGAAGTAAAGATACTCACGGTAGTCTCACTCTGGCCGTAACCCTCGCGCAGTTTGATACCTGTAAGCTTGTAAAATTGCTCGTAAACAGCCGGATTCAACGCTTCGCCCGCAATAGTACAATATTCGAGCGACGAAAGGTCGTATTTGGTAACATCCTCCCGTATGAGGAAACGGAAGATGGTGGGGGGTGCGCAAAGCGATGTAATGCGGTACTTCTGAATCATTGCCAGCATATCGGCAGGAGCAAATTTCTCATGGTCGTACACAAACACGCATGCTCCTACTATCCATTGCCCGTATAGTTTTCCCCACACAGCCTTGAGCCAGCCGGTATCGGCTATAGTCAGGTGAAGGCTATCTTCGTGCAGATTGTGCCAGTATTTGGCTGTGATGATATGCCCAAGCGGATACAGACAGTCCAGCAATACCATCTTCGGGTTTCCGGTAGTGCCCGATGTGAAGCTGATGATAAGCGGGTCGTCGTTTCGGTTCACACCCAGCATAGAGGTGAAAGGAGCAGCGTTCTCAATGCCCTCGTGGAAATCGTGCCAGCCTTCGGGCACTATCTCGCCCACCGATATAAGCATCTCTACGCTTGGCGATTCGGGCATGGCATCGTTAATATGCGAAATAATCGGTTCTTCGCCTACGGCTATAATGGCCTTTATATCGGCCGCATTGTTACGGTAAACAAGGTCTTTCTTGGTAAGCAAGTGGGTGGCAGGGATAATAACCGCACCAATCTTGTGCAGGGCAATGATAGTAAACCAAAACTCATAACGGCGTTTGAGTATCGCCATCACGATGTCGCCTTTTTTTATACCGAGGCTTTGGAAATAAGAAGCCGTCTGGTCGGTATGGTGCTTCATTTCGGCAAAGGTAAACTCACGGCACTCGCCTTGGTCGTTAGTCCAGAGCAGAGCCTTTTTGTTGGGCTCTTTCTTTGCCCACTCATCCACAATATCGTACCCGAAATTAAAGTTCTCAGGTATGATTAATTTATAATTTTCCTTGAAGTCTTCCCAACCGGTAAACTCCGTTTGTTTTAAATACTTTTCGAGCATAATTTTAAAAATGAATAAAAGGAATGTAAACGGATAAAAAGAAATAAGAGAATAATAGCCTGAATCTCAATTTACATATTTTCCTGTATTGTTTTAGAATAGGCATTCAACATATAACTTGTTGAACCTAATAAATTTTTAAGCATTTCATATTCCTGTAATGTAATATATTCAATATCCCTTGCAAGAATTAAATAGTATCTGCATTCTTCAAGTGAACCCTGAGATATATTAAAAAAACGGACTTTATCTTTAGTACCATGTTTTTTGTATCCTTCGGCAATGTTTGCCGAAATAGAAATAGCGGCTCTTTTTAATTGGGAAGTTAAAACAAAGTTTTCCTCTTTTGGAAAATTCTTTGTTATCTTATAAATGCTCAAAACAAACTCATGTGATTTTTGCCAAACAACTAATTCTTCAAATGACTTAGTTTTGCCTTTATTCTCCATAAATTCTTTTATTTCATTTACTTCATTTATTTCTTCCCATTCTTTTCTTACTCTTACATTATCACCGCCAGAAATCGTACCTTTTTTCCATTCAGCGCTTTCATTCCGTGTGGTTTGGTCGAGTCGAAATAAATGCTGTCGCCTTCGTTCAGCACTACTTCGTTGCCCGCAACATTCAGCAACATAGTTCCTTCCAGTATCAGGTTAAACTCCTGTCCCGGATGAGTATTCAGATAAACAGGGTTATCATTAGGCTCTACGGTAACTTCAAAAGGCTCTGCCTTGGCATTGCGAAAACCATGTGCCAACGCCTGGTATTTATACGCTTTAGTCCTTTCCACCTTTACGCCCGTACCTTTGCGTGTTACGAAATAGGCGTTGGCATGGGCTTCGTCGCCCGAAATAAGTGCCGATATTTCCACACCAAACGTTTGCGCTACCTGAAAAAGGAAGTTCATCGGTATATCGGAATTTCCCGATTCATATTTCTCGTATTCCGCTTTATCAATGCCTATTTTGGCAGCGGCATCTTCAACATTTAAGTCGAGCGCGTCGCGCAATCCGCGCAAGCGTTCTGCTATTTGCTTAATCTGGTCGTTCATATATTATTTTGATTTTTTATCTTTATTTTCAAGTTGCTTTGCATTCAAGTTTGATATAATCGGCTTTCCTGTTTTCTCCTCTATTTCTTTTCTCGTATTTCCGGCAATAGTGCCTCCTTGCTTTGCGATAGCCTTATTTTCATCAAATGTTTGAGGATTTTTTTCTTTCGATATTTCTGTAGTAGTTGCTTCTGCCAACATATTAAGCACCAACTCCAAATTGGTCATGTGATCCCGAAGATTTTCTTTCTTAAGGTCCTTCAACCATTTGTATTGTTTTGTAGTAAGACTACTCCAAGCTTTTGTAATTTCATCCGTTAATATTGCATATTCCTGACCTTTCTTCACGCCTCTTCGTTCCCATTCGTCTGTCAGTTCCTTTCTTATTTCAATACTTTTCAGACGTTGGTTTACCCATTCCTTAGAATATCCTTTCCGCAAATAAATTTCCATCAGGCGGTCGATACCAATTTCAGGGTCTTCTATTTCCTCTATCCTTTCATTACCGACACGCGCAAGCCAAAGTTTAAATGGCTCGGCTTTAGGAGATGGTATTGATTGAATAAGACGCAAAACTTGTTCTGTATCAGCAACATCTGTTTTGTAATACTTTCCATCACGCGATTGCATTTTCAGTTGGTTACAATTTGTAACCAACTGGCTCCCTTCTTTCAAAAGCCTATTTTTAAGTACTTTCCAATAATTATTCGGATTTGCACTTTCAGTTAATACTCCAACTATGTCTACAATCGAAAAATACCATTCTTCGGACTCATCATCCCAATGAACCCGTATTTTTTTATCATCAAAAAGTTTTATAGTTGATTCTTGTGTCACTTACAAAAAATTAAAAAATCATATTCTTTTTTTCAAAAAACTATATTATCTATTTATTCAAGCCGGAAGCCTTCAGTCCTTTTATCACGGCATTGGTAAATCCGTTTGCCTCCATTTCGTTTAGCCCTTTTATAGTGATTCCACCGGGGGTAGTCACTTTGTCTATTTCCACTTCGGGATGTGACCCGGGAGCCTCGAGCAGCCCGATAGTACCCCGCAAAGTCTGTATCACCGCCTCTTTTGCCACATCAGGGTAAATACCCATCTCCACTGCGCCTTCCATAGCGGCACGGATGTAACGGCACGCAAAAGCTATTCCGCACGAGGTAAGCGACATAAAAGCATTCATCTGCGACTCAGGCACTACGAATGTTTTCCCCAATTCGCTGAAAATATCAACCACCAGTTTTTGCTGTTCGGGGCTTGCATTTAGCGACGAGATTGTTGAAACGCTTTGACCTATCTCAATGGCTATATTGGGTATTACACGAAAAATAATGGTATTGGAAACATCAAACCATTTCGACAAATCGGTTAGCGAAACACCGGCAGCAATGGAAATGAAAATCTCATTCCCCGCATTTACCAGATGCCTTATTTCGCTTATTACCGACTCTACATACCACGGCTTCACTGCAAAAATAATAATATCGGCACCCCGTGCGGTTTCCACATTCGAGGTAGAGACGTTTATTTCGGGGAAATCATCCTTCAATCTGTCGAGCTTTTCTTGCGAGGGATTGCTTACGTAGATGTTTTTAGTTGGGATAAGTTTACCTGCAGCCATCCCACGGGCAATGGCTCCACCCATATTTCCCGCACCGATAATAGCCACTTTAAGTTCTGTTGTTTGCATAATGTTCCGTTTTTCATTATCCGGTCAACAAAGATAATAAAAAGTTGGAAGTAAGTAACGGGTAGCGAATAGCGATAAGGTTACCGCATCAAAATTATATTTTAAACACCAAGTTCATCAGATATTGCTCTTTCGTTCTACAGTCTTCAAGTCCCTCTCTTTGAGAGAGGGATTTAGGGAGAGTTCTTAGTTTTCTTCGTCCTCCAGCCGGACAGGCTATTAGCTATGGCTACGAAAGGGGATTAAATAATAAATCAAGGAAAATTTGATGTAATTGCCTGTTTTATATATCACAAGGAAAATTTGCGTGGTAGCAAAAGAATAAATAACCAAACAACGATAAACTCCATGAAACGAAGAATCAAGACAGGAAAGCTCCGGCAATAGTCAAATCGAAAGCAGTGGTTATTTTGATGTTCTCGCGGTTGCCTTGCACCAAGTGTATTTTTGCTCCTGCCGACTCTACAACCGAAGCATCATCGGTAAACGAATCGGAAAACTCCTGTTCGTAAGCATTTTTAAGCAATTTGCCATCGAAAACCTGCGGTGTCTGCACCAACTTGAATTGCGAACGGTCGCACGCAAAGTTACTTTCCCCCTCCACACGGCGTATGCTATCTACCATATCCACTACGGGAATAACAGCACCGCACCTTTCGGCTTCCGTAAAACAGCGCGAGATAGTTTCGTGACTTACCAAAGGGCGTACACCATCGTGCACGGCAACGAGCGAAGAAGCGTCTGCCATACTCAACCCATTTTTTACCGAATGAAAACGGGTCGCCCCCCCTTTGGCTACAAGATGCTTGATTCCGAACGAGTGTTTTTTGCATAAGTCCTCCCAATACTCAATTTGCAAAAGAGGCAATACTACAATAATAGAGATAGCATTATCGTAGCTGTAAAATGCCTCGATAGTATGCATCAATACGGGTTTTCCCTTCAGCTCGATAAATTGTTTGGGAATACTGGCGTTCATCCGTTCCCCCTTGCCGCCCGCTACTATGATTACTGTCTTTTTCATAAATATAGTATCGAAAAAAGTATGATTATAGAGACAAATGTAAGGTTATTCTGACTTTAACACAAGGGCTTGCAATAACAAATATAAAATACAAAAAATCATAATCTTTCTATGGTATTCAAAATCAAATATTAATCATTCATTTTAAATCTCGTATCTTTGTTGCGCTTTCAAAAAAACATAGTTTACAAATATTTCTGACAGTAAAGACAAGTAAGAATTAATGACGTATGTTATTTTTAATCTTCAGATAATAAAACACTTGTAACTTATTTCTTGTAACTATTTATATGCTCTCTATTCAAAACGAATATCATCTATACCTGAAGTTTGAGAAATCGCTCTCGGAAAACACCATTCTGGCTTACGAGCGCGATTTATCAAAATTGCTGGAGTACTTGGACGAGGCCCATATTAAGCCGGAAGAGGCAAAACTGGAGCATCTGAGAGATTTCATTGTCGAAATAAGCGATATAGGGATTCATCCACGCTCGCAGGCACGCATATTGTCGAGTATAAAGTCGTTCTATCATTTCCTTATCTACCGCAACGTGATAGAAGAAGACCCAACCCAACTTCTGGAAAGCCCCAAAATAGGACTACACCTACCCGAAGTGCTGTCTATCAACGAGATAGACCGAATTGTGGCAGCTATAGACCTGTCGAAACCCGAAGGGCAACGAAACAAAGCCATCGTCGAAGTACTGTACGGCTCAGGGCTGCGGGTATCGGAACTGGTAAACCTGCGCATCTCCAACCTTTACATCGACGAGGGATATATGCTGGTAGAGGGCAAAGGAAGCAAACAACGCCTTGTGCCCCTGTCGCCACAAGCTATACAGCAATTAGAACTTTGGAAGTACGACCGCAATATGCTGGGCATTCAGAAAGGGCACGAAGACACGCTTTTCCTCAACCGCAGGGGCAAGGGGCTTACGCGTGCCATGATTTTCACCATTGTAAAAGACTTGGCCGAAAAAGCCGGAATACAAAAAAACGTGAGCCCGCACACATTCCGCCACTCGTTTGCCACGCATCTGTTGGAAAACGGGGCAAACCTGCGTGCCATACAACAACTGTTGGGACACGAATCTATAACTACAACTGAACTTTATACGCACATCGATGTTCAATATTTACGACAAACCATTTTGGAGTATCACCCAATGAATAAAAAATAAGTCCGTTTTTTTCGATGAAAAGAAGTAAGCAAACAAACCACCCTGCCATAAGAAAAATTTTACCCGAAAGTTTCGGGAGCCTTATTCTTTTGCTTTTACTTCTCGTACCATTTTTGTTATCGGCACAAACCGAAACTTTAGTAACCGGGCAGATAGTGGATAAATACGACAAAACACCTATCCCCTATGTAAATATCTACTTCAAAAACTCCAACAAAGGGGCAATCAGCAACGACGAGGGCTATTTCATAATCCGCTCGTGGCAACCCGAAAAGGTGGTAGTATTCTCATCTGTAGGATACAAAACAAAAGAAGTAAAAATAAAGCCCGGAGTACCCGTTTACCTCAATATCGAACTGACGGAAGAAAACACATGGATTTCCGACGTATTTGTTTATCCGGGCGTAAACCCCGCACTGGAATGGATGAAACGAATACGCCTGCAACGCAAAGCGAACGACATTACCAACCTGCCCGAATACAGCGCCGAAAGCACCGAACAGAGCTTGGTACTGATAAGCAAAATAGAAGAAAAATCGACCAACAAGCGGCTGTACGAGCAATTTAAAAAAGGGAACCTGAGCGGGAGCGACTCATCGCTCACCGTGCCGTTGTATATGGCCGAGAGCAAATACCAGATTACGCCCAAAGGCAAAAAACAGCTCTCGAAAAATAAATTCTCCTCGCCCCAAGTTACCGAAAACCTTATAGCACAAATAACAGGGGGAATAGAATCGGAAATGAATTTTTACAACAATTCCGTATCCATGTTCGGCAAAAGCATTATAAGCCCCCTCTCAAACATAGGCAACTCTTACTACAATTTTTATCTGGCCGACAGCACCAACACCGCTACGGGCAAAGAGTACGAAATACATTTCAGAACAAAAAACCCTAAAAACCTTGCACTGAACGGAAAATTCCGTTTCGACTCCACATCGCTTGCCCTTACCTATTTCGAGGGCGAACTGCCACGGCGGGCAAACATAAACTTCGTACACGGCTTGTCGGTAAAGCAGGAGTTTGAACCGCTGCCAAACCAATATTGGGTGCAGAGCTTAAACGACCTTACCATGAGCATGAATTATGAGTTCATCTCAGACACACTCCGTACCAAGCCGGAGCTTTTCATTAAGCAAAGCACACAAACAGTACTTTCTGACTCCGTGAAACTGCAAGCCGACAATTTTGCACAAAGCCAACACAGCACCGAAACGCTGGACGAAAGATTGCAACAAATGGACAACACGCCGCTCATGCGTACAGCCAAATGGATAGCCGATGCTGCCATTACGAGCTATGTACGCGTAGGAGTTATCGACGTAGGACGCTTGCAACAGGTCATTAGGCTTACCGACATCGAAGGAGTACGGCTGAACGTCCCTGTGCGAACAAACGAACACTTGTGGAAAAACATTTCGATAGGAGGATACGCAGGCTACGGATTTCGCAACAAAGAAATAAAATACTCCGCCTTTGCCCACTTCCGCCTGCCCACCGAAAAACGGCGTGTTATCGGCATATCATACACCGATGACTACCGGCGTATTGACTATAATTACAACGATTTCATAGGCAGAGAAGACCCTTGGAATCAGGGCGACCAAGATGCCATAAATACGATATTCTCTTTCAGGTCGGGGCGAAAAATGAACCCGCGCAAAGAGTGGTCGCTATTCATCACAAACGACTGGAACAAGAATATCGAATCATCCCTTTACCTGCGGCACCATAAGTTGCTCGCAAACAGTTGTCTCCCAATAACGGTTGACGGCAACGAAATGCCCTATATCAACCAGCAATCGGTAACATTAGCAACCCGTTTTTCGTCCAGAGAGAAGAGCTACGAAGACCACTTGCAACGGCTGTACATAGGCAACAGGCGACCCGTAGTGTACGCCATACTCGAAGCCGGACAATACCAGATAAACGGCACAAACCATTATTACGGCAAGGCTATCGGCACGATAAAACAGAAAGTAAAGCTCAACATAGGCCAGTGGGACTATATGGCAAAAGCCGGATGGGTATTTGGCAAAGTACCCTATCCGCTGCTGGAAATACCGGCAGGAAGCACACCGGGCGGAATCAGTTTCTATAACTTCAACCAGATGGAGTTTCTCGAATTTGCGTTCGATAAATACATATCGATAAACAACGAATTTATCTTCAACGGACTGCTTTTCAACAACATTCCACTTATAAAGCACCTGAACCTGCGCGAACTCATAGCCATAAAAGTGGCTGTAGGAGATTTATCCGACAGGCACAAGGATATTCTCGATTTTCCGCAAATACCGCATTACATGAAAAAAATGCAACATCCCTACGTAGAAGGGACAATAGGCATTACCAACCTGCTGCGTGTATTTACCATACAGCTCAACTGGCGTTTTACCAACCTGTACGAAGGCATACAGCCTTGGCGGGTAGGCGTAGGGCTGCGATTAGCTTTTTAAAAAAAGAGCTAAGGAATGAGGAGTGAGAGGTAAGCACTTTATACTTTTACTCCATTTTTGTCTTTACCCCCCTACTCCTTAGCTCTTACTGTTCACTATTAACTTATAGCCCATAATTTGTAACTCGCAGCTATTTACTATCTTTGCCGCCGGTATCAAAAACATTAAACTAATTAAACAGAAAGAAATGACCGTTCTTTACGAAGACAACCATATTATAGCCGTAAACAAAAGCTCGTCGGAAATAGTGCAGGGCGACAAAACAGGCGACACCCCCCTTTCGGAAACCGTAAAAGCCTATATAAAAGAAAAGTACAATAAGCCGGGAGATGTCTTTCTGGGAGTTACCCACCGGCTCGACCGCCCTGTAAGCGGTGTAGTGCTGTTTGCACGTACCAGCAAAGCACTTACACGACTCAACGATATGTTTCGCAATCAGGAAGTAAAAAAAACCTATTGGGCTATAGTAAAAGAAGCTCCTAAAGAACCGGAAGCACGCATAACCCATTACCTCACCCGTAACGAAAAGCAGAACAAATCCACAGCCTACGACACCGAAAAGCCAAACAGTAAAAAAGCCATACTAAGCTACAAGCTCATAGCACGCTCGGACAATTACAATCTGCTGGAAGTTACGCTTGAGACAGGACGGCATCACCAGATACGCGTTCAACTGGCAAAAATAGGCTGCCCCATCAAGGGCGACCTGAAATACGGATTTCCACGCTCCAACCCCAACGGAGGCATTAACCTGCACGCACGGTCGGTAGAATTCACTCATCCCGTATCAAAACAGTTGATACAAATCACCGCCCCCGTACCCGAAGATGAGAAACTATGGAGTGTTTTCCCCATCGAAATGTAAAACCGGGGATTATCTGTCTGTATGCCCGTTTTGCAATCTGTCGTACAGAATTTTTTTGAACTCAACAAACATCGAAAAGTTAAACTTTGTCAAAATCATACAAAAACCCAAAAAACATGTTGCACAACATAAAAATATACCTTACATTTGCAATGTGTTTTTCATGGTATTAGATTTAAGGTTAACAAAGGTTGGGTTGTCGTGATGACAACCTTTCTTTTTTTATATACATACCTCATACATTCAGACACTACTTTACCTCCACACTTACCGAGAGCGTATTACCTTCATTATCCACCACTGTTATAGAACGATTTCCTTTTTGCGGGCTTACGGTGAGCTTATGAAAATCGGTGGTCGAAGCCACGTATTCATTGTCGATGTGCCAAAAAACAGTAGCATTGGGTTTGGAATGTGCCAGCTCAAAGGTAACTGCGCCGGCAGTGCCGTCCAACTGCTTTGTCAGATGAACCGTAGTATTCCCCGCCGGATATATAAACTGCATGGGGTTATATACATCGGCACCGCATCCGGCCTTGAAAGGCGGCAAAGCCTTATAGCCGGGGTTGTGCTGCTTATAGTACCACGCCCACGCAGGGGGCAGTACGAACCAACTTTTCGATACTACACTCTCCTCGCCCAAGCAATGTTCGTACACCCGAAAACGCTCATTATACGTCAGGTTTACACGCACATGATAAGGGCAAGCATCCGTACGCAAAGCAGCAGGAAGCAACAAAACAGTATCCACATCGTCGCAAAAACGCCCTTTAAGCTGCCCCGACCGACGGCAAACTTCCGCCTCGATAAACTTGCCCGAAGGAGACTGAAACCATGCCGACGACGGAAGAAAATCAAAAATATCGAACATCACAGGGCCCGCCGTACGCGCTCCCGTAAGGTTGGGCTTGCCCTCGCCCGAAGCATTGCCCACCCACACGCCCACCACATAGCGGGGAGTTACACCTACCGCCCACGCATCGCGAAAACCGTAGCTTGTGCCCGTTTTCCACGCAATGGTTTGCATGGTGGAGATGCTGCGCCAGTCTATTTCTTCGGGGCGGTTTACCTCCTTTATAGCATCGAAAACCTGCCACACTGCCCCCGCGTCGAAGGTAGTGCTTATTCTCCGTGCTTCTTCCTTTATAAGCAATTTATAATGCGAGCTTTCCAAACCCAGCAGCGTGCGCGCCATATTAGAGTATGCGTTGGCTATCTCAATCAGTTCAGCCTCAGCCCCTCCCAATATGAGCGACAGTCCGTAATGCGAAGCCGCACGAGGCAAATCGGCCACTTCATTCTGTTTCAGGTAATCGTAAAACTTAGGCACTCCAAACTGCCGCAGCATATACACCAGCGGGATATTCAGCGACCGTGCCACGGCATCGGCAGCAGGCACAGCACCCTCGTAACCAAGATTGAAATTCTGCGGGGAGAAACCATTAATGTTCACCGGCACATCGGGAATGAGGGTGCGCGGAAGAATCTCCCCTTCGTGCAGCATGGCTTCGTACAGAAAAGGTTTCAATATACTGCCTGTGCTCCTCTCAGCCTGCAGCACATCCACCTGATTACCCCATTTATCCTCGCCAAAATTCACATTTCCACAATAAGCAATCACTTCGTTGGTTCTCACATCCATCACTACCGCAGCCATATTATTTATACCGCTTCGCGAGAAATCGGCATTACGCCGTTCGAGCAATTCCTCGATATGCACCTGAATATTTTTATCAAGTGCCGAAACGCAATGCTCCCCCTTGCGTGAGGCATGAATACGGGCTACAAGGTGAGGAGCTACCTGCGGCAAAGGGTATGGCTCTTGCGGCAAACCCTCGCTCAGTGCCAGTTCGTAAGTCGTGCGGTCTATCACCCCTTTTTCAAAAAGCCGTGCGAGAAGCCTGTTCCTCTTATCAAGCAATGCCTCCCTGTTTTTAGACAAATGAACAATAGCCGGAGCATTAGGCAACACAGCCAGCGTAGCCGACTCGCCCCACGAGAGCCTGTCGGCCCGTCGGCCAAAATAACGCCACGATGCAGCATCCAGCCCCACCACATTACCCCCAAAAGGCGCATGGGCGGTATAAAGGGCAAGTATCTCGTCTTTCGTATACCGACACTCCAAGCGGGTGGCAAGTATAGCTTCAATCATCTTTTCCCAGAGCGTACGCGGTTTGTTGCGCGACAGGCGAATCACCTGCATAGTAATGGTACTACCTCCGCTTACCACCCGTCTCTCCTTTACGTTTTGCACCAGAGCACGCCCCACAGCCAAAGGATTAACCCCCCAATGACGGCGAAACCAGCGGTCTTCGAACTCCGTTAAGCACATTTCAAACTTCGCGGGTACAGTATCGCTCATCGGGAAACGCCATTGCTCATCATCGGCTATACGTGCTCCGAGCAACTCGCCGTTGCGGTCGGTCACAACAGTGGAATACGGCACATCAAACAGCACCCTCGGTAAACTGAAAATATACAGCACCAACAAAATAGCAACCACCCCCATGATTGCTATCCTGATTATTGATTGTTTTTTAATACGATGATGCTTCAAAATAAATTATTTTCTTTTTCGCTCGCGCAGGTGTTTACCTGTATGTTGCTCGTAAAAGCAAGTGATATTTAATACTACTGCCATCGCTACTTCGTCTCTTCGCTACCGCGCGAATCTTTCGCGTGACAAGGCGAGAAAAGAGGCTTTGAGATACCACACGATACAATCGTGCGGCAGCCGGANAATTTTGCTACTATCAAATTATTACCGCCCAAAATAAGGTAATAAGGTTATTATTATCAGACTGTATCAAAATTACTAAGGTTATTGTTTGAAAATAAGGTTTTTATTAAGCACCTTATTTTATTGACAAACCTTAGTAATCGCCCCTCGCTACCGCGCGAATCTTTCGCGTGGCAAGGCAAAAAAAGAGGCTTTGAAATACCACACGATATAATCGTGCGGCAGCCGGAAGTGAGACCTTAGCCGTTTATCAAAAAATCTAATGAATCCACTTTCAATCTATAAGATTCTATTAGTCGGCAGTCATCTTCTTTTAGTCCTTTTATATTTACTCCACAACCGTCGCCCAAACAAAACTTAAATTCAAGATTGTTTTTATGTCCATCCTGACATATATATCGTTCTTTTTCTTTTGATAACAACCCGTCTTTCGAAAATTCAATTTTTCCCGTATCCGGTAAAGAATCTATATGGTCAATTATCTTTTTCATTAAAAGCAAATCTTCTTTAGTATAAAACTCTTTTTTTATAGCTAAACATTTTATAGCTATTTTCAAATTATTTTCTTCTATAAGATTCAATATATTTTGAGGAGAAAATAGGTTAGTCCTATTCAACAAATTCCATATTTTTTTAAAATGAAGAGAAATATTCGAGTATAATGTATTAATAGCGATGTCCGGATTTGTTTGCTTAATGTATTCAGCAAAATTTTCTTGCAACAATTTCTTTCTTTCGTCCAAATACTCATGATTATCAGATAATTCTAAATAGTTTTTAAGTAAATCTTGAATTATCTCATCTATAGGGTTACTCATTAAATAAACCCATTGCTCTTTAGTTGGCAATTCTCCCTTCTCCAATTGTTTAACAATCAATCTTTTTGTAATTTCTTTTTCTAATTGATTAAAAGAAATTTGTGTAGAACCAAGTTCCAATTGAGATAAATCTGTTTTTGTGTATTTTACAGAAACAGCCATTCCTACAGCCGAAACCATGAACATTGATTTACCTTTTCCTGATATCTCATCAAAATCAACTTTCAAACTAACAATTGCATTTGCGCCCAAACGAAAAGCCTCTTCTTTCAAATTCGAAATAGCAATTTTATAAATCCGTTGTAATTTATTTTGATATGTATTGGAAAAACCTCCAAATATATCTGTGAATGATGCTCCAAAATCGGAAAAGAAATTAGTACCTACGACTACATTTGTCGATATTAGTTCTATATATTTTTGAATAGTCGAGTTTTCTATGGAATTTGTTGTCGTTATGGTTATTTTATTCATAATTAGCATCTTTTTGAAGTTATTTTTATTTATTATTTTTCTTTCCCCTCGCTACCGCACGAATCTTTCGCGTGGCAAGGCGAGAAAAAGGCTTTGAGATACCACACGATATAATCGTGCGGTAGCCGGAGCTGTTCCAAAAGCAAAATAAGCAAATTTGCTACTATCAAATTACCGCCCAAAATAAGGTAATAAGGTTATTATTGGCCGGCTATATCAGTTACTAAGGTTATTGTTTGAAAATAAGGTTTTTATTAAG
>NZ_QVMH01000049.1:17176-41073 GCF_010501035.1 Paludibacter sp. 221 | reverse complement strand
AAACCTTAGTAATCGCACAAGTAGGGATAAACCTACCTTATTACCTTATTTTACATTGTAATATCCAACCCATCGCTACCGCGCGAATCTTTCGCGTGGTAAGGCAAAAAAGAGGCTTTGAAATACCACACGATATAATCGTGCGGCAGCCGGAAGTGAAAAGGAAAAAGTGCATAAGCACTCAAGCAACTTCACACTTTTACCTTTTACCTTTCAACTTTTACCTGAAAAATCGGCTCTATTTCACCACCTTCACCCGTGCGGCTTTGGTACGTGCCTGCACAGTGGTGTCGTACATGGCTTCGCACTGAACGGCGGGAAGCACATACGAACCTACGTACGATGCCTGCAAGCGGATGCGGAATACTTTACTTTCCACCTTACGCAGGTCGAAATAAGTGAGCACACGGTCGTCGCGTATATCCTGATAGGTGAACGAATCGGATGCAGCGCCATGAGCCTCGTCCGAGCCGGTCATGCGTTCGTTGAAGATTTCCCAACCCGACGGGATGATATGTGTCAATGCCAAATCGGTATAATTTTTCGATGTACTCAGGTTAGACACTTTTACCACCGCTACAAAGTCAGTACTTTGCTCCAATTCCGAAACTTTGATGGCATCGCCGTTCAAGTCGGTATACGTTACCTCTACACGCAGGTGATTGGCTATCACGGGCAGGGTATCATTCACAGGCTTGGATTTCGACACCAGATTGACGTATATCAAACCCTCGCCCCTGTTAGTGAAAGCTATTTTTCCTTCGGCAGGTTTTGTTGGCAAATCTGCTTGATAAACTGCTTTCGGCGATTTCACGGTTTCCTGTTTCTTTCCGTTCAGCGTCCAGTCGAAGTTGATTTCGCCGGAGGTTTTTCCTGCCAGCGTACCCATAGCTACAAGCGCATAGGCGGTAGACTGGGTGCTGAAGTAGGTTTCGTTCGACAGGCTTTGCGATACCACCCGTGCCTGTTCAAACGCCTCTTCCATGTGCCCCATCAGCACAAGGGTTTCGAGTATCATAGCCCCATCGCGTATCGACGAACCATAGGTATAGCCGCCCGTATAAGACTTAATTTTGGTTGGAGCGTTAAAAACAAGCTCCTCGGCCACATTTACTTTGCCCGCTATGGCATACGCGGCAGCCAAACGCCAACGCGCCTGCAGCGAGAGGTCTTTCTTTTCTTTCATCAGGTTCATCGCACCAAGTTCGGGCGAGCCTGCCAACGCCAATGTGTAAAGCCTGTAAGCCTGCTGTAGTTCCGAATCGTAACTATAATAATTGCTTGTGCTGCTCGATGCTGTCCAGTTTTGGGCTGTACGCCGCTGGTAGCTTTTCCAACGCTCTATCACCCCATTGTTTACATTATATCCTTTTTCTTTGGCAGCCACAAGGAAGTGTCCGGCATAACTTGTCACCCACTCGTTTACGGAGGTTTGCCCTGTCCAGTAAACAAAACCGCCATTGGCAAGCTGACGTCCATACAGGTTTTGTATAGCTTCGAGCACATTTTTACGGATTGTTTGCCCCTCGGTGGAGTTCACTTCTTTAAACCGGTCGACATACAACAAAGGCAACGCCCTCGAAGTCAACTGCTCGGTACAGTAATGCTGGTAATCGTACAGGAAGTCGAAACGGCGGCTTATATCAACCGACGGTATGCGCGATACTTCCAGTTTCACCCAGTCGTCGTCCGCGTTATTACCCGAAAGGTGATAGGCAAAGTTTGCCGTTTCACCCGCGTTCAGCAGTTTATTATCTGCAACGATAACTGCCGGATTGGGGTTGCGTACGTCTATCTCTATCGTCTCGCGCGATGTTTTGCCACCGCCTGTAGCCGTTACGGTTACTTTTTCCACACCAGTACGTGTTCCTGTTTTCAGACCAAAGTACACCATTTCGTCGCCTGTAGCCGAGAACGATAGTGATTGCGTAGCTCCATCGGTAAGTTGCAGCAGTCCGGTAGTTTCCACTTTTACCGAAACATTTTTCACGCCGTCTTCCATTACAAATACATTGACAGGCAGTTGAATTTCCTCGTTAGTGCTCACCACACGGGGCAAGGTAGAGAGTATCATAAGCGGCGAGCGCACGGGAGTGGTCTTTTGCGCATTGCCAAAAGCACCGTCCTGCCCTGCCACCACCATAGTACGCACTGAGCCTACATATACAGGCAGCTTTATAGTATGCGAGTTTTCGCCGCCCTTGTCAAGCGTGAAAGGCCCTATGAACCTTACTACCGGCTTGAAACGGTTTGCTCTTGTTTCGGCAGGTTTCAGTTCCTCGTCGCCCCCTACGCCGAACAGCGAGCCATACCGCCCTGCAAACGCTCCTATCACATAGTCGTACATATCCCATGTGCGGATGCCGAGAGCCTCGCGCGAGTAAAACTCGTCCCACGCATTGGGTGTTTTGAAGTTAGTAAGGTCGAGCAGCCCGTCGTCCACCACTGCCAGTGTATAGGTCATGGCGCGTCCGCTACGCTCGCTTACCTTTACGGTAAATTCTTCCTCAGGACGCAATACATCAGGCATGCCGATTTGCGGCTCAAGCCTCGAATCCTGATGCGAAACCATCACAGGCACAACGCCATACATGCGGATAGGCAGGTCGTTCACCGTTTGCGCATGCGGCTGCAACAGGCTTATGTGGATGTAAAAATTCGGCGACATTTCGGGCGTTACCCTGAACGTGTATTTCGTATCTTGTTTTTCGGCTACCTGTACCCACGTGCGGCTCAGTACCGACGAGCCGTTCTCCAAAGCCACCAAGGCTGTTCCCCCTGCCGAGGCAGGGATAATAACCGTGACATCCTCGCCTACATTGTAAGTACTCTTGTCGGTAGAGAACGAGAGCATTTTCACGCCGCTTGGGTCGGCCTTGTCCGAACGCCCACGCCAGTCGGGCCAGTCTATCGTTACCGTACTTCCGGCGGCATGTCCGCTGTTCTTATCCTTTACATACACCAGATAACGCCCCCAGTCGGGATAACGGAGGTTGAACGTGAAGCTGGCTTTACCGTTTACGGTTTTCAGCCTGCCCCCTGCTACGGGAGTATACGACGAGTTATTCACATAGTTGGCAAACGACTCATTCTCCTGCTGCCACCACCAGCTCCAGCCTATTTTGTATATTTTGTATTCCAGATTATCACGGTTCACGGGCTTGCCATCGGCATTCAGCGTTACCACATCAAACACATGGTCGGTGTCCGTTTCTATGTATCTATCCTTAGGTTGATTCACATTGAGCCCCACATACGAGCTGAATGGCGAAAAGCGTACGCTCTGCGTATAGATGCTGGCATCGCCGCCCGGCTCGAACACACGCGCCGTGATAGTGGCATTGAGCATGCCGGGCGCATCCTCTGCTTTGGGCACTTTGAAACTAAACCGTGCTACGCCGTCGGCATTCAGTTGCCCATCGAAAATTTCCGAATCGCTGGTATAGAAGTCGGTAGCCGGATTGCTGAACGTATAGTTGGAATAGCCTTTGAACTGTGTATTGGTTTTTGTGAGTTTCATCTCTACCTTAGCATCAAGGTTGCGGGCAGTAGCTCCGGTGAGCCATGCCGATGTTAAAACAGCGGATACCGTACCTTCCGACGCATCAATCCTGTCGGACGGCAATTCCAAGTTTATCTTCAGCCTGTTAGGCTTAATGGCTTCAACACGCAACGATTTGTGAAACGATGCTCCTCCCACTTTTACATACGCGTTCCAAAGTCCGGTAGGGTCGTCGGGGCTGGTAGGCAGCGTAAAGGTATAAAAACCATTTACGCCTTGCGTAGCCACCTGTTTGTTGTAAAACTGCCCGCGCGGGTTGTATGCTTCGAACGATACGGGATGATTGGCAGGTATTTTCTTATCGGGGTCGTGCAGCACAAAGGTGAGGTGAAGCGTATCGCCCGGTCGCCATACTCCACGCTCGCCGTATATATAGCCTTTCAGTCCTTTTTCTATCTTCTTGCCACCCGTGTCGAAACGGCTCGTAGAGTTATCCTCGCCTGCTACCAGACGCAGATATGTTTTTTGGCCGCCCGCCTCGGCTACTAAAGCGAAAGGGACACCCGAAGTGCTCACTACCGCAAAGCCTTCGGCATCAGTCGTGGCCGAGCCTATGGGCTGCAATTGCAGGTTGTAAATGGTTATGCGGGCATTGGCTACAGGCTTGGTGGTAAGTATATCGGCTACCGATACCCACAACTTGTTTTCGGAATTGGCCTTTGCCACCACCCCGATATTGGTAGCCAGCACGTTGCACGACGCTACCCTGTCCGACGACATGTAGTAACTTGGATGACACGGGTTGTCGCGCTCTTGCCAGCGGTACACGCTCCAGTCGGTTTTAGGGCCTCCGTAATAGTAGAAATATGCGTCGGGATTGTCCCAATAGGCTTGTTCCTCTTCGGTTATTTCTTCCGAATTTATTTTCACCAGATTATCGTCGGTATCGCCCTGTGCAATATCTGTATCGCCATCGCATTGATATGCCGAATAGTTTTGCGTGAATGAGAGTTCGATATGGTAAATAGCCCCCGGCTGGTGCTTTATTATATTGGCAAGGTCGATGTAATAATCGTTCCACTGGCTCAGGTCTTTCGAGGGGTCGGCGTCCAGACGGAGCGTTTTCTTATAAACCAAACGCCCTGCACGCCTTATCTCCTGTGTTCCTCCAAGCGTGTTGGACTGTAGGAACATCAACACATTATTCTCGTACACCTGAATGATATTCATATCTACAGCACGCAGATTTACAGCCCTGAAAGGCAATATCAGGTTTTTGGAATCGGGGAGTATGTTTCCCTGATTTTTCACCTGTACGGCAGGTTTCAGCCTCTCCACCACCAGCGTTTGCGAGTAAGCCTCGTCTATTTTCTTTCCCTGCGAGTTTTTCAGCCCCTCGTTTACATTTATGGTTATATTTTTCAGCTTACCACGTTCAAAAAACAAGTTCACCTTGTTTTCTTTTACCTGACGGGTATAGTTTTTTACCTCGCCCAATGTTATAAGCCCCGCAAGGTTTTGTGTGGCGGATATAGGGTCGGAAAACGTAATCTGTACCCCAAATTCGGGCGAAGTAATGATTTCGGTATTCAGAACGGTAAAGGCATCGGCCGCCGGAATTATCACTTCCTGCTTTTCGGCTTTTTTTGCTCCTATGGCTTTTCCATCGGCGGTAATGGTGAGTACGAGCGCCTCGTTGTCTCTCTTCTGTATATCATCGATGCTGAACGAGAATACTTTTGCCTTGTCGGTGTAGGACGATACGGAGGGCGACACCTGTGTGCCGTCGCTCAGGGTGGCAGACAGCATTTTCTGTACAGCGGCAAAGGTAATGACGTCGCTAAACTGCAATTCGCCCCGCACACTTACCAAGTCGGGATTGTCCTTGTTTACAATCAGAGGGTGCACCTGCATGGTGAAATTCCGCTCTTCTACCTGAAAGGTAAAATTGAAGCCGGACAGCCTTTTGGGCACTTCCACTACTTTGCCGAGCTTAAAGGCTGCCTGATAAAGCTGTCCGCTTTTCAGCGCGCCCTCGTCGGGTACAAACTTGATGCGGCGGGGAGTTTCCCAATAGGTTTTTCCATTAACGGCCGGTGTGAACGAAAACAGCTGTTCTTTCAGCTCGGTATTCAGCTCCGCGCCCGCTTGGTCGTTTACCAACTCTATCCAAATAGCCGAATTGGTATATACAAGCCCGCCCGTATAAGCGGTGATGTAGGGTGCGAACTCTGAGATAGCGGCACTTTCGCTTTTCTTATTGCACGATGCAAAAAGTAATACGACTGAAACAATACTTAAGAAAAACGACCTTTTCAGTAATGAGTTCATAAGGAGTATGTTTTTATTGTTAATATCTTATTGTTAAACAAACACTTTATTTTCTACAAAAATATGTTTTTATTTACACTCTGCACGAAAAAAACAAAGAATTTGTACCTTTGGAAAGATATTAACAGATAGTCCGGCTCCAGTACCATAAAACTGTCGTGTTGTGACTTGCTTTCGAATTTGTACTTTTGCTTGACATAGTGAAACGCTACGCCAAACAGAGACAGGTTATAAAAACACAAAAACACATCGATGGACAGACCCAAACTGGATATAAATATAAGCCCCGATGATTTTAAAAATTATTACTGGCTGAAAGAAGAACTGGTTGTTTTTTGCAGGCAGAACGGCATTGACCATTCGGGTGGCAAGGCCGACATATCGGGCAGAATTATGCTGTTTCTTGAGACTGGGATTAAAACCACGAAAAAAGCAGCGAAGAAACCCGAAAAATCGTCAGGATTCGACTGGAACACCGAAACTCTTTCGCCCTCCACCATCATCACCGATGATTATAAAAACACTCAGAACGTACGCGGATTCTTCGCAAAGGAGATAGGAAAACAATTCTCATTCAACGTACAATTTATGGACTGGATGAAAGAAAACACAGGAAAAACCTTGGCAGATGCTGTGAACGAATGGAAGAAGATACACGCACAGAAAAAAGACAAAAACTATAAAACCAACATAGCACCCCAATTTGAATACAACAAATACATAAGGGCTTTCATGACCGACAACCCCGACAAAACACTAAAAGACGCAATAAACTGCTGGAAAAAGAAACGAAGCCGGAAAGGGACTAACGAATACGAAAAAAGCGATTTGGAATAACAGTAAATGCTTAAAAACCGGAAGCATTTGTGTTTTTCGGACACAAGTTACGCTTCGCTAAACTTGCGCCAGCAAGGAGAAAGGGGCTGTCTCAAAAGTCTTTTTTGAACGCCGCTCGATACTTCGCTTGGCGTAAGCCAAGAAATTACGCAGATTTCATTTTTTTGTAACTTACTCTATTTTCAACAAAATAAGATTTGCGTAAATTTGTGTTTATTTGCGTTCTCTTTCCTTTTGGGACACTCTCTCTTTGTTAGATATACTTTTCATTCTTTGGCGCAAGTCTATGACTTGTGCCTGTTTTTATTTACAGTTTAAAACTGCATTTGTTTCTCGGCACAAGTTACGCTACGCTAAACTTGCGCCAGCAGAGGGACAGAATATGCTTTTACCTTTTCCATCATTCTTACTTCTGATTTCCGAATCCTGAATTCTGTCTACCTTCCTTTTCAGCTCCTTTTACCTCCTTTTACTTCCCCATCCCCCTTTTTGCACAAAATTCTGAAAATGTGCAAACTTTTTGTTGTTTCTTCAACAAAAAATCTTACATTTGCGAGATTCAAGAAAAAAATAAAACATATTATATAACCTTTAATTAATAATAAACATGAGTTTCAACATTGTAGTTCTTGCCAAACAAGTGCCCGATACGCGCAATGTGGGAAAGGATGCCATGAAAGCCGATGGGACGGTAAACCGTGCCGCACTTCCGGCCATCTTCAACCCCGAAGATCTGAACGCATTGGAACAGGCGCTTCGTCTGAAAGAAAAAATTGAAGGAGCAACCGTGAGCATCCTCACTATGGGGCCTGCCCGTGCTGCCGAAATAATCCGTGAAAGTTTATATCGTGGTGCCGACAACGGCTATGTACTTAGCGGACGCGAATTTGCGGGCTCCGATACCCTTGCTACGTCGTATGCGCTGTCGTGCGCTATACGCAAGATGGGTAAAGTAGACCTGATTGTATGCGGACGCCAAGCTATTGACGGCGATACCGCGCAAGTAGGCCCGCAGGTGGCCGAAAAGCTGGGGCTGCCCCAAATAACCTACGCCGAAGAAATACAGGACGTAAAAGACGGAAAGATAACCGTAAAACGCCGCTTGGAACGTGGTGTGGAAGTAGTAAAAGGCTCGCTGCCGATGGTGGTAACAGTAAACGGCTCGGCTGCGCCATGCCGCCCACGCCATGCTAAGCTGACCATTAAATACAAACGTGCAGCCACCCCGTCGGAACAACAGGAAAAAGGAGCCGACTATGGCAACCTGTATTCGGCATGCTCGTACCTCAACATCAACGAATGGGGAGCAAGCGATATAGAACACGATGCTCAATGGCTGGGGCTTACAGGCTCGCCTACAAAGGTAAAACAGATTGAAAGCGTAGTATTTACCGCAAAGGAAAGCAAACGCCTGTCGACAGCCGACAACGAGATTGAAGATTTAATGAAAGAATTAATTGCTAATCACACGATTGGGTAAAGAAATAAGACAGAAGAAATAAGAAATAAGATAAAAGAAGTTATGGATACACCGAAAACATTTAAAAATTTGAGTATGTGGCAAAAGTCGCATGCTTTTGTGCTTGAAGTGTATAAAATAACTGAGAAATATCCGAAAACAGAAACATTTGGATTAGTTTCTCAATTCAGAAGAGCAGCTATTTCCATTCCTGCAAATATAGCCGAAGGTTACAGAAGAAATAGTAAAGCGGAAAAACTTCGATTTTTCAACATTGCTCAAGCCAGCTTGGAAGAATGCCGATATTATATATTGCTCTCTGACGACTTGAATTTTATTAATGATGAAGAAAATGCTTCTTTATCTATATTAATAGAAGAAGCAAGTAAAACACTGAATGGTTATTGCGCAAAACTGTCTGAAGATATTCGTTCTTAATTCATATTTCTTAATTCTTACTTCATATTTCTAAAAATAAAAACAATGAACAACATATTTGTATATCTTGAAATAGAAGATGGCATTGTAGGCGATGTCAGCTTGGAACTGCTGACCAAAGGACGCTCTTTGGCAGATCAGTTGAACTGCAAACTGGAAGCCATAGCAGCCGGTTACCAGTTGGATAGCGTAGGCAAACAAGTATTCCCTTTCGGGGTGGATACGCTGTATCTGGCCGACGACAAACGTATGGCTCCTTACACTTCGCTTCCACACACTTCGCTGCTGGTAAATCTTTTTAAAGAACAAAAGCCACAGATAGCACTGATGGGAGCAACCTCGATAGGCCGCGACTTGGGGCCTCGTGTTTCATCAGCACTGTTCAGCGGACTGACAGCCGACTGTACCTCGCTCGAAATAGGTAGCTACGAGGACAAAAAGGCAGGCAAAACATACGAAAACCTGCTGTACCAGATTCGCCCTGCATTTGGAGGAAACATCGTGGCAACAATCGTAAACCCCGACTGCCGTCCGCAAATGGCAACCGTACGCGAGGGTGTGATGAAAAAAGAAATTAAAGATGCCAATTACAAGGGTGAAACCAAAAAACTGGATGTTTCGAAATACGTATCGGACACCGACTTTGTGATTGAAGTGATAGAACGCCACATGGAAAAATCGAAGGTGGATTTAAAATCGGCTCCGATTATCGTAGCAGGTGGTTACGGTGTAGGCTCGCCGGAGAATTTCAAACTGCTTTACGAACTGGCCGACGTGCTGGGCGGTGAAGTAGGAGCTTCGCGCGCAGCGGTAGACTCAGGCCTTGCCGACCACGAACGCCAGATTGGTCAAACAGGTACTACCGTACGCCCGAAACTGTATATCGCATGCGGTATATCAGGACAGATACAACACATTGCCGGAATGCAGGAAAGCTCGATGATAATCTCTATCAACAACGACCCCAACGCACCTATCAACACGATAGCCGACTATGTAATCACCGGAACGGTAGAAGAAGTGATTCCGAAAATGATTAAATATTATAAGAAGAATTCTAAATAAGTAGTTACTGAATTTACACCAAGTTAAAGCGAAGTTACTGAATATGGAAACAACCAACTCTTTTACCGACTTAAGAATGTGGCAAAAATCACATGATTTTGTTTTGGAAGTTTATAAAATCACTGAATTATTTCCTAAACAAGAACTTTGGGGATTAGTTTCTCAAGTTCGCAGGGCTTCAGTATCTATCCCCGCAAACATAGCTGAAGGTTATAAAAGAAAAGGAAAAGTTGACAAATTACGTTTCTTCAATATCTCACAAAGCAGCCTGGAAGAATGCAGATATTATCTTATTCTTTCAAAAGATTTGAATTATATTTCGGAGGAACAATATTTACAACTGAATAATAAATTGGAAGAAGCCAGTAAATCATTAAATAGCTATTGCAAAAAACTATATGGCGATGTTCAAAATACATAATTTAATCTTATAACTTCTGTAACTTCAATTTTAACTTCTGTAACTTCTAAAAATAAAAATTATGAACTTCTATATAGACAACCCCGCACTGAAATTTCAGCTTTCGCATCCGCTGATGCAGAAAATAGTAGCACTCAAGGAGCGCAATTACGCTGATAAAGATAAATATGATTATGCTTCGCGCGATTTCGAAGACGCTATTGATAATTACGAAAAAGTACTCGAAATCATCGGCGAAATCTGTGGCGACATCATCGCCCCCAATGCCGAAGGTGTAGACCACGATGGACCGCAGGTAGTGAACAACCGTGTAGTGTACGCACCGGGAACACAGCAAAACCACGAAACTCTGGCTCAGGCCGGGCTTTACGGAATGTCGCTTCCACGCCAATACGGCGGTATGAACTTTTCGATGATTCCTTATGTGATGGCTGCCGAACTGGTATCGCGTGCCGATGCCGGATTTGCCAATATATGGGGATTGCAGGACTGTGCCGAAACGATACAGGAATTTGCTTCGGAAGAAATCAAAGCCGAGTTTCTGCCACGCGTATGCAAAGGCGAAACCTGCTCGATGGACTTGACCGAACCGGATGCTGGCTCCGACCTACAGGCTGTTCAGCTTAAAGCAACGTACAACGAAAAAGACGATACATGGTATCTGAACGGCGTGAAACGCTTCATCACCAACGGCGATGCGCAAATAAAACTTGTGCTGGCACGCTCGGAAGATGGAACGAACGACGGACGCGGGCTTTCGTACTTCGTAGCCGACAACAAGCACGACAGCACCATCAAAGTACGCCGCATTGAGAACAAACTGGGTATAAAAGGCTCGCCAACCTGCGAACTGGTATTTACCAACACGCCTGCCAAACTGGTAGGAACACGCCGTTTGGGGCTTATTAAATACGTAATGTCGCTTATGAACGGCGCACGCCTTGGCGTGGGCGCACAGTCGGTAGGATTGTCGCACGCAGCGTACGAAGAGGCTTTGGCGTATGCTAAAGACCGCCGTCAGTTTGGCAAAGCGATTATCGAATTTCCGGCGGTTTACGAAATGGTTTCTACCATCAAGGCCAAGCTGGATGCTTCGCGCGCATTGCTTTACGAAACTACCCGTTTTGTAGACGTTTACAAAGCATACGAGGCTATCGAGGCCGAACGTAAACTTGAGTCTGAAGAAAAAGCAGAATATAAAGAATTTCAGAAAATGGCGGATGCTTTCACCCCGATGCTGAAAATGTTCAGTAGCGAGTATGCCAACCAAAATGCTTACGACTGTATACAGGTGCATGGTGGCTCAGGATTTATGAAAGACTACGCCTGCGAACGCCTGTACCGCGACGCACGTATCCTTACCATTTACGAAGGTACATCGCAGTTGCAGACGGTAGCGGCCATCCGCCACGTCACTACAGGGACTTACCTGAAACGTATCCGTGAGTACGAAGCCATGCCAATCAATCCGGAATTCGACTCGTTTCGCGCACGGCTGATAGCTATGACCGACCTGTACGAAAAAGCAGTAGCGAAAGTTACAGAGCCTAAAAACAATGAATACCTCGATTTCTGCGCACGCCGCCTTGTGGAGATGGCTGGGCATATCCTGATGAGCTACCTGCTGATTCTGGATGCAAGCCGCGACGGTATATTCCGCAAATCGGCCGAAATATACCTGAACTACGGCGAAGCGGAAGTACGCAAGCATGCCGAATTTATCAACTCCTTCAAAATGGAAGAAGTAGATATGTATAAGATTTAATGATTAATTCTCAATAATAATAAATAACGCCTGCAGAAATGTGGGCGTTATTTTTTGTTCAGCGTATTGCCCCACCAACGTTATGAACTTAAGAAAACTTCTAACATTTTTAAGTAGAATGAAGCAACCTTTTGAGGATGTCCCATAAGTGAAAATTCGCACACAGAATACACGGACAAAACGGAAAATCACAGAAAAAAATTAGTTACAAGAAGAAAAGCAGTCGTGGTCGGAAGATTTGTAAAACATATAATATGTTGTTAATTTGATATTTAACGGTTGTTTTTTTAGACTCCGCTACTCTGTAGCTCTGTTTTTGTTTGTCGCTTAGGCTACAAATATTCCGGTACTCCGCACCTGAAGGCACAGCGTGCTATAATATTGATAGAATCGTGCGGCACCATGGGTGATTTAAATTTACGCAGCAGTAATAAATATTTAATGGAATTTTTAATTTATTTTTTTATATTTGCAACATTTAGTAATTTTAAACTTAATACAATATGAAAAAAGTTTTATTCTTATTCTTCGCTCTCTTGTTTTTGGGTACTTTTGATGCGATTTGTCAAGACCATATGACGTTTAAAAACATTCCTATTAACGGAAGTGTTTCCGAATTTTGTAAGAAATTGACTGATAATGGCTTTGTGCTAGATAAAAAAGAAAAAGGATATGCATCTTTAACGGGCAAATTTGTAAATCAGGAGTGTGAAATACTTGTGCTGGGAAGTGCTAAGAGTGATTTAACATGGAAAGTAGTGGCATATCTTCCGGAAAAAACAAGTTGGGGCAATTTGAAAAGTCAATATTTTGACCTTAAAGCACAATTTACAGCAAAATATGGTGAAGGTAAAGCGTACGAATTTTTTAGTGATCCGTATTACGAAGGAGATGGGTATGAAATTCAAGCTTTGAAAAAAGAGAAATGTACTTATGTCACTTTTTGGAAAGTGGATAATGGAAACATATCTTTGGAAATAAGTAAATACTCTCAAGTGGCTATTAGTTATGAAGATAAAGAAAATTATGCTATAAGAGAAAATGAGAGAGAGAGTATCATAAATGATGATATCTAATTAATCCCTTTGCTAAATCACCTTCGCTACCGCACGAAATTTTCGCGTAGCAAAACAAAATAGTTTTAAAGCAACAGGCTGCCAGAATTACTCTGACAGCCTGTTTTTTTGTTTTTCATGAAGCATATATTTGGTACAAGTTTGGCATAGCGTAACTTGCGCCAATGGGGGGTGCAAATATCCTACAGATTACTTTTACCCCTTTGTTCAGCGCAGCGTCCCGCTACCTCTCCTGTCCCTTGTTTACAACGAGGTACTAAATGGGAACAACGTTTTAAACGTAAAACCATTAACCTCTCGTTACAAACGAGAGGTAGTAAAAGCCTTACCGCTTAAGTTGACGACATTGGTGGGACGCTACACTGTTATTAAAAACAAAGCTCTGCTTTGGAATATATGCAAGTTTGGAAACCTGCTTTTAACTCCGCCGTATCGGGGATACGTCCGGTCAATACCACACTGACAACCTGAAAAATTGTGAATTTATCAAATTTTTTTACGAATTATCAAGTTTTTTGCAAAAAAACAACAACACATTTAAAGTTAAAATGCCTATCTTTGCAAGTTCTTTACAATCAAGAAGATCAACAATCTTAGTCTATATACCACTTACATACTGCTCCGAAAATTGACAGGTAAGATTGCAAAAGCCATGAATTTGTTTAAAATCAATCAATCGAAGCAATTTCTTAATTCATCGTCAGGCATATACGATATGTAAATTGCGCTCCCCGAAGATTTTCGTTGTACACATAATACATTAACAGGGCGGTAAGCAACCCGAAATTCGCTTTATACTTAAGTTTTTTACTTGTCAGAGCAGCCTGCATGTACATCACAGTA
Organism: Paludibacter sp. 221; assembly: GCF_010501035.1. Taxonomy (GTDB): domain Bacteria; phylum Bacteroidota; class Bacteroidia; order Bacteroidales; family Paludibacteraceae; genus QVMH01. The sequence goes on along the minus strand of NZ_QVMH01000049.1, from coordinate 27,336 downwards.
GGGGCTTGGTATATGTTAAAAAAAACAGAACAAGTTATTAAACAAAGAGGCGGGCTTTTATTCAGAAAAACTGAAAATACTATATTCGATTAACAATTTAAAAATAAATGAAAAAATGAAGAAAACATTACTTTTATTATCTGTTGTATTACTTTTTATGGCTGGTACTCAAGCCCAAAGTGTTTTATACTGGGTAGGTGGAGCCAATACAAACTGGAGCGGCGCAAACTGGAATACCGACAAAGACGGAGCGGGACAAACATGGAGCACTTATTCATCAAAAAAATACATTGTCGATTTCGGAAAAATAACATCTGATACCGAAATCACATTGGATGTATCAAGTTCGGCAGATATATCAGGAATCAGCCGGACAGAAAAGGAAGCTGCCAACGGAACTGTAACAATCAATCTGAATGGAAAAGAACTATACATAGCAAATAATAATGCTACCGCCAACTTTTATGGAAAACTGAAAGGAACAGGCAGCGTTGTCAATAATGGCAGCAGTACGGCTGCACAAGGTCTTTATGGCGACAATAGCGGTTTCGAAGGAACAATAGAACTGAGAGGCTATGGAAATTTCATTGTTGGGCATCCAAACGCACTTGGAGGAGAAAATTCGACATTCAAATTCAAGTCATCCAAAGAAATTCAGCTTGCGAATGGTATAAACCTTGCAAGGGATATCGACTTAGGGGAAAACACGCTATGTATCAACGTTAAAAGAGGCAGTACTGCAACTTATTCGGGTAAACTAACCGGTACTGCAACTTTTAGCACAAGGAACAACTACGGAACCCTGATATTAACACAAATGCCACAAAACGAAGGAGGAATCGAGGTCGAATCCTCAGGCAGCCTCGTAATGCCCGAAGGAGATTACGACAAGCCCGTACGTACAGACGCATGGTTTCCCTATTATGCCAGCAATCTGGTTATCGAGAACAATACTAAAGACGTAACATACAGCGGAGCTGTAAGCGGCCCGGGAAAGATAACAAAAAAAGGAGTAAAAAACCTTACTCTAACAAACTGTACCCTTACCGGCGGTATGGAAATCAATAGCGGAAAAGTGATTGCAACTACAACAAAAAACATTGTTTTCAACGGAGGCATCGCAATGGCTGCCGAAACCGAATATCAAAACAGCGTGACCGACAGCATAACATACAGCGGAAAAATTGACGGAAAAGAAAATTCTATCTTCAAAATGAGTGGCAACGGTACTGTTATACTTGCCGACACAATGAAAATGGGAACTTTGTCGCTGGATGGAATGACTTTGGTACTGACCGACACTACTTCTGTTGAGGTTAAGGAATTGGCTATCGCAAACGGGCTTACGATTGATTTACCGGAAGGAAAAATAACAAATTTCGTTGTCATGACGGTAACTGACGACCCATCGGCTTTATTCAGCCAACTATCTTTTACACAAGCAGGTACGGCTGTCGAAAAAGATGATATAACACTGACATATACCAACTCGAAGATAATCGTATCGATAGGCGATGTTGGCAGCAGCAGCGATGAATACATAACAGCAAATGCCTCTGACATTTACACCGAAGGCAACCTGTTGGTAATAGAAACAACACAAGCACAGGCAGTGCGTATATACAACATAACAGGACAACAAAAAGCAGGGCAACAAATAAACGAGGGTAAAACCACCGTGTGGCTGACCGAAGGTATTTACATTGTAAGCCTCGGCGACGGCACAATCAAAAAAGTTATTATCCGGTAATACGTTTTATTGAAAAACCCATTACGCGCGGTAACTCAAAAAGAAACCGGAATAGAAGAAGGAAAATTTCGTCCTGATTCTATTCCGGTTCTGTTTTTAAGTATTTATGTTATGAGTAAAACTCAGAGGTTTTCTAATTTCCGGAAAGAAAAACGGTAACCCTCGTAAATGGCAATAGCATAAAACAACAAGTCTATCGGGCTGAAAGACTCAATCATTACATCCATTATGGTACTGAAACTCATTGCCGAGAACACTTCGAAATAACCTATTTCCAAATACCGGGCTATGAATCCTATCTGGCTGAAAAAATTACCAAGCAAACAACCCAACAACGCCAGTACAGCCCCCACGATACCAAAGACTTTGTCGATACCCTTGCCGCCCAAACGCACAGCATAGCCAACCAGAAAACCAACCGCTACCGCCATATATCCAATTTGGTAATTGGTGAGTACCGTAATCACTGCCCAAAGCAACGCACCAATAAGCATGGCCACCGCCCCAAAAGCAATACCGAAAGGGAGGTTTTGTTCAAGTTTCAATTGCTCAAGCTGTCTTTCCAAAATTACCGGATTTACTGTTTCTTCTGAGTTTTCCGGATTTACATTCAATTCATTCTCCATGTTTGTCAATAAATTTAATTTACATTTTTTGACAAATATATACAAATAATCAGAATTGCAAGAGGTTTTAAATATTGGTAGCCGGGAGGGATAAAATCGGTATTACCTTTTTTGATAAGATTTTTTTTTCGACAACCTGTATCAAAATTGATAATCGTATCCAATTATTTTATAAATTCGCAGCAAAATCAAAAAAACGTAAACAAAATGAAAAAGATCTTTACACTTTTGTTGTGCCTATGCGGATATTTCGCAGTAAATGCACAGAACATCCAAATGCACTACGACTTTGGAAGTCTTATGTATGATGACTTAGGCGGCCGCCCTAAGCTTACATCGACAGTAGAAATGTTCAGACCCGACAAATGGGGTAGCACATTTTTCTTTGTAGATATGGACTATACAGCCAACGGCGTGCAGGGTGCCTACTGGGAAATAGCACGCGAACTGAAATTTTGGAACGCGCCAATATCGGCCCATGTGGAATACAACGGCGGTTTGTTTGCCATTACGCCTATCGGAGCAAGTTTCAACAACGCTTACCTTGTAGGGCCTACTTATACTTACAACAATGCCGACTTCACAAAAGGATTCTCTGTAAGCGCTATGTACAAATACATTCAGAAACACTCCACTCCGCACAATTTCCAACTTACCGGAACGTGGTATCTGCACTTTGCACAGCAAAAACTCTCTTTCACGGGTTTTGTTGATTTCTGGAAAGAAAAAACCGGTGCCGGAGATTTTATCTTCCTTACCGAGCCTCAATTTTGGGTTAACCTGAATAAATTCGACTTTGCTAATGACAATTTCAACCTGAGCGTGGGAACTGAAGTGGAAATAAGCAACAATTTCGGAGGAAGAAACGGTTTTTATTGCGTCCCTACGCTTGCTCTGAAGTGGGCGTTTTAAAACTGGTGACTAGCTACCAGTGACTAGTAAATAGTGGAAAAGAAATAAAGGTGAAAGGGAAAAGGGAAAAGGGAAAAGGTGAAAGGGAAAAGTATAAAGTATAAAGTATAAAGTTACTTGCCCCTTACCTCTTACTCCTCATTTCTCACTCCTCACCCCTCACCTCTGTGACTACTGATATTAATACACATAACAAGAAAAAAGAGACTATGTTAGAAAAATTATTTGGATTCAAAAAAGGCACAAACAGCGTCCGTATCGAGATTCTGGCAGGTATTACCACCTTCCTTACGATGGCCTATATACTGGCGGTAAACCCGTCGATACTAAGTGCTACAGGGATGGACAAAGGCGCATTGTTTACCTCAACGGTACTGGCTGCAGTACTGGGCACCATACTGATGGCCCTATTGGCAAAACTGCCTTTTGCACTGGCACCGGGCATGGGGCTGAACGCGTTTTTTGCCTACACCGTTTGCCTCACTATGGGTTATAGCTGGCAGTTTGCACTTACAGCCGTACTGATAGAGGGCGTTATCTTCATCATACTTACGCTTACCAACCTGCGCGAGGCCATTGTAAACCTGCTGCCCGACTCGATGAAAAAAGCCATCAGTGCGGGTATCGGGCTGTTCATAGCCTTTATAGGGTTGCAAAACGCAGGCATCATTGTTAATAACGACGCTACGCTAATAAGCCTTGGAGACATAACCTCGGGCACTGCGCTGCTTGGGCTGATAGGTATTTTGGTTACCTCGGCACTGCTTATACTTAAAGTAAAAGGAGCCTTGCTTATCGGTATCCTTGCCACTACCATTATCGGTATTCCATTGGGAATAACACACTACAACGGTGTTTTCAGCGTACCGCCTTCCATCGAGCCTATATTCTTCAAATTCGAGTTCCACAATATCTTTACCAAAGATATGGCGCTCATCGTGTTCACATTCCTGTTTGTCGATATGTTCGACACCATCGGCACGCTGGTAGGCGTATCCACCAAAGCAGGCATGCTGAAAGACGGTAAAATACCAAACGCAAAAATGGCTTTCCTGTCCGATGCTATCGGTACTACAGCAGGCGCAGCATTGGGTACAAGCACAGTTACCACCTACGTAGAGAGCGCAGCAGGAGTAGGCGAAGGCGGACGCACAGGGCTTACAGCCTTCGTTACAGCCATTTGTTTTGCACTGGCACTATTTTTCTCGCCCATATTCCTGTCGATACCGGGAGCGGCCACCGCTCCGGCATTGGTACTGGTAGGGCTTATGATGCTTACACCTATCAAAGAAATAGACTTGAACGACTATTCCGAAGCCATACCGGCATTCCTCTGCATCATCTTTATGCCGTTGGCATACAGCATATCAGATGGTATCGTTATAGGTATGATAAGCTACGTAATTATCAACCTGCTTTCGGGCAAATACAAGAAAATAAGCGTAGGAATGTACATTCTGGCCGCACTATTTGCCCTGAAGTACTTTATATAAGCAGAAGCGAATATTCAACACTTTCTCATACAATCAATCCCCTTGTTTTTTGCAAAACAAGGGGATTTGCTATTAACAAGATATTTATTATTTTTGTATAATCCTAAACAGTTACAAGTCTTACTCTCTGATACTTAAAAACAAGATATATATCATTTATTCTTATTCCAATACTAAGAGGTTGTTTAAATTTTACTCGCAAGATAAATTTTGGTGATTTTTTAGGGAAATNAATTTTACAAAAAAGGACATAATTTATTGCGAAAAAGACATATGTAAAACTATAATAGCTTCTTTGTGGAAAATTTAAACAACCTCTTAGCTTTATTTAGCGCATGCCTAAATCAGACACAAAAATATGGCTTTACACCTCCCTTGCTACTGTGTTGGCAACAGTATTCTGTTATGTATTTTACATCATTCTGGATGTGAATGTGCTGGACTACCTGTCCAAACAGAATAACGAAGCAGATGTTGTAAACTATTATTATAAAATACAGAACCGAAAAAGTAACGATGGGGCTTACACCGCTTTTTACGATCCGGAAATTGTAATTTTGGATTTGGAGGGCACAAAGTCGCGTGTTGATATTGCCGATGCTATAAAGAGAGTGAGCGACTTGCTACCACGAGCCATTATTTTAGATGTTATATTTCCCGAAAACTCCACTACACTGCAAGCAGACGACGATTACCTAAAAAAAACAATAGCCTCTGCATCGAACCTATACACCGCAGTACGCATTGATGGAAATAAACTTGAAAAATCTTTTTTTCAGGACGAAACTGGCGTACAATATGGTTTGGCAAACAAAGTATCGCACTACAAGCCTTACGAAATTTTTGGCAAAGATACACTATACTACCTGCCTTTTGCCGTCATAAAAGAACAGAAAAAAGAAAACAGAAATTTACTGATAAACTATTCGGACAAAGCATTCGATATCTACCCGATTGCGGAAACATTAACGCCCGAAGACATCGGAAACCGCATTGTACTGATAGGTGACCTGCAAGACCTGCGCGATAAATACGACATGCCTTTCAGCATAGGAGGAGAAAGACGCGTATCGGGCACAACATTGCTGGCATACAACCTGTCCACAGCCTTGCACCATTCGTGGATAGTACAGGCGCCAAGGTGGATAGGATTTTTGCTTGCTCTCTGCGTGTGTTTTGGCTTTACCTATTTTTGCTACCGCCTCAGAAGCAAAGGCGAGGACGGTAATAACCCTTGGTACAACTTTATCGAAACGGCTGCACGGATAGTACTGATTATACTGTTTCTGCTATTGGGATACTTGTTTTTTGTGTGGTTCGGGCTGATGGTGAACATGGTGTATGTAATACTTACCACCGCACTTACCGGGCTCTCGATGAACATTATTGAAGTATGTACTTATAAAAGGAAAAAGAAATGAAAAAGAACCTTATCATCGCAACACTTCTGTTTACCTGCATCTGCATCCATGCACAGACATATCACGTGGCCTCGGTAAACGGAAACGCCTATGTGCTGAAAAACGGTGAAAGAACCACCCTCACGCCCAGAGAAATCTTGCGTACTACCGACGTTATCGAAATAGGAAAAAACTCCTCGCTTGCTGTGGTAGACAAGAAAGAGAGCAAACTTTACTCGCTCAAGGAAACCAATGCCGAACAATTAAGCAAAGTGATAAAAAGCCAGAGCAAATCGGCAATTAATAAATTTGCAGGCCGTTTTATCGAATCGCTCACACGTGGCGATACCGAAAAAATAAGCTACGAAGCCACCGTTTCGTACAAAGACATGGCAGAAGACCTGAGGATATACACAGCACTCAAAAATGCGGCTACCCAATCGGCTTATCCCGTTTTATTTACGATGATAGAACAATCCAGCGGGCAAACACTGAAAGGCGAAGCAGCCGTAGGAGACCTATTTTTTTTCCGCATTACAAACAAATCAGCCACACCGCTGTATATCAACATATTAAACATATCATCGGATGGAAGCATGTACGACTGTCTGCCAATAGACGTAGGTGGCACTATGCTGCACCTGCTCGTACCCGGCTACAGCACGGTGGATCTGAAACAATATCCGATGGAGTTTACCGAGCCCAAAGGCGAAGATAGTTTCACACTGATTGCTCATAACAAGCCTTTCGACCTGCGAAATGTGATACAGTATTTCAGACTGAATGAAAACACATCTGCCAATAAAGCATTCATAGGCACATACAAATTAAGTACAATCGTAAAATGAACACACATATGAAAAAATCATTTATTCTATTATTCATTGTTCTATATTGTGTTACTTCGTGGGGGCAAGCACTAAAACGCCAAAAAGATGATATAACAGACAAATGGGGATTTTTAAACAATAGAGGCGAGTGGGTTATCCGCCCCACATTTGACGATGCCAACGCATATGGATTCATGCCCGACAACGCAGTAGTGAAATACAAAGGCAAATGGGGAGCCATAAATAAAAAAGGGGAATTCTCGGTAAAACCGGTTTTCACAAATGAAGCAGGAGCTTTCAGCGCAGTTGAACAACTACAGAAAAATGAAATTTTAGGAAAAACCTTGTACATACAGAAAGACGATGAAACAAAAAAATGGGGTTTTCTGAACTATCTGGGCGACTGGGCTATCCGGCCTGTATTTGACTATGCCAACGGGTATGGATTTATGCCCGACAACGCGGTAGTAAAATACAAAGGCAAATGGGGAGGCATAAATAAAAAAGGAGAGTTTACCATTAAACCTGTTTTCTCAAACGAAGGTTCAGCTTTTAATGCAGTAGAAAAACTGCAACAAAATGAAATCTTAGGAAAAACCTTATATATGCAAAAAGATAGCGAAACCGAGAAATGGGGATTTCTAAACTATTTAGGCAACTGGGCAATATTACCTATATATGAAAATTGCAATGGTTACGGATTCGATTCCCATTTAGCCACCGTAAAGTACAAAGGCAAATGGGGGGCTATAAATAAAAAAGGAGAATTTGTTATCAAAAACAATTTTGCTTACGAGGGAGAAGCATTTACAGCAGCCCAAACGCTTCAAAAGTCAGGTGAGATTGAGACAGTACTCCCCTCCGAAGTAGCAAATTACACAGACAAAAACGCTGCACCTGCTGCAATGGGAATAAAACAACAACCTGCCGCAAGCCAGCAAACAGTTGCAGAAGCAGGCAACATTACACAAACTCCGGCAGATAGAAACCCGGCCGCCGCCGCCGTACCAGCCACTCCTCCAACCGTAAAAATCCTGTCGCCACATAATGGGAGCAATTACACCTCGGGCGAAGTAAACATTGCTTACAGCACCAAGACATCAGACGGAAATGCCCCCGACATACTGGTAAGTGTAAACGGAAAAGCATACAATATGCAAACCAAAGGAGTGAAACGCGCTTCGAACGAACTGGTGTTGAAACTTCCCACCCAAGGCACAAACTATGTGCAACTGATAGCACGCGACTCGAAAGGGCTGACAAGTGAGCCTGTTTCCATTGAGCTGAACTATACGGGCGGAAAACTGAAACCAACACTCCATATGGTATCAGTAGGAGTAAGCAAATACAACGACAGGGATATAAAAGACTTGATGTTTGGAGCAAAAGACGCTGTGGATTTTGCAAACACCATCACTAAAAACAAATCGGATTTGTATAAAGAAATAAAACAGCCTGTAGTACTGACCAACGAGAAAGCAACTGCACTGAAAATAAAAACCGCACTAAACACCCTTGCCAAAAACGTAGAGCAAGGCGATGTAGTATTCCTTTTCTTCTCAGGTCACGGAGCCGAAGAGGACGGAGATAAATATTTCCTTTCGGCCGATGCCGAATCGGGCAATCTGTATTCCACAGCCGTAAACTTCGAAGACATAAACAGAGCCATGCGGATACTGAAAGATAAACTTTGCAGCGTAATTATTTTCATGGATGCCTGCCATGCGGGAGGACTGTTTGCCACAAAAAACGTACAAAGCAAAGTGTACGAAATACCGGTCGGAATTACAGGATTCCTGTCGAGCACAAGTATGCAAAAGTCAGTAGAAGACCCAAAATGGAACAACGGAATCTTTACCCGCGCATTGATAGACGGCATGAATGGAAAAGCAAAGGACGCAAACGGACATGTAAACACGCTCGATTTAGGAAATTATATAAAAAGCACTGTGATGAAAGAAACAAAACAATCGCAATCGCCAACCACACAAAATGCAATAGGGGAGTTTATACTTTTTTAAGAACAAAAGGAAATAAAAACAGACTTTACAATAAAAAGCGGGAAATCCCGCTTTTTTTATATATTTGCTCCACCATATGTAGCGACAGAAAAGTTTTACTTCACACAAAAAACACAAAATATTATGAAAATCACAAAAAAACACCCCCCACTCCGTTGGTTGTTAATCTTTAGCATCCTGTTTACAGGAATATCCGGCGCATTAGCTCAGGATACTGAGCAGGAAGATTATCTGATAATGGAAAAAATAGAAAAAATGCCACAATTTCCCGGTGGGCAACAGGAGCTATTCCAGTACCTTAACAAAACAATGAAATATCCTGCCAACGCACAGATGAAAAGAACTGAAGGACGGGTACTTGTTAGTTTCATTGTAAACAAAGAAGGTGAAATTACATACCCAAGAATAGCCTGTGGCGTATCGTCCGATTTAGACAAAGAAGCCCTGCGTGTTATCATGCTGATGCCCAACTGGGAACCGGGAATACAAAAAGGCAAAAAAGTAAGTGTAAAATACACACTGCCAATCAATTTCAGCCTCTCGTCGGGCAAAAGCAAAAGCTACGTAAGCAAACTGCCACAATACCCCGATGGAGAAAAAAAAATGATGAGATACCTTAGAGAAGAGCTGCAATATCCACCCAATGCCCCGAAAGGCGACAAAACCAGAATAGCCTTTGTTGAATTTGTGATAAACAAAAAAGGAGAAATAAAAAAGCCCAAGATACTGGTAAGCACACACGTACCTCCATTGGACGAGGAAGCCCTGCGCCTGATAAAAAACATGCCCAACTGGACTCCGGGCGAAGTGGATAAAAAACCGGCAGCGATAAGAAACGTGCTTCCCGTGGTTTTTTAAGAAAGATGAATGAGGGAAAAGGTGAAAGGTGAAAGGGAAAAGGTGAAAGTATAAAGTAATATATAAAGTCATTCGCTGGCGCAGGCTTGTAGCCTGTGTCCTGCTTGAAAAGCAGAAGTTTTACTTTAATCAGGCAAAAAATCTTTCGCCCCTACAATTTTAACAAATAGAGTTTATATTCAATAGTTTATTGTAAAGCTGATTTATAAATCATTACAGCATTAAAAGCTCCCGTAGGGAGCAAAGCTTGGTAATATGCAGTTACTCGAT
>NZ_QVMH01000049.1:0-17166 GCF_010501035.1 Paludibacter sp. 221 | reverse complement strand
TTTTACCAAACTTCCACTCCTAACGGAGTGCATATATTTGAATTTTAATATATCAACCGATATAAAGCACTGGTAATTACAACTGTAATTTTTTATTGAATATAATCTCTAATAATTAAATATTTATAATTTGCTCCTCACCCCCCAAAAAAACAACGTGTTGGGGATTCGAACAAAAAAGCCTATTTTTGTGTAAACTAAAAACAAGTAAAAGCAGAATATGAAATACGTACAACTATTTAACGAGATATTTGAACAATCGGTGAACGATTATCATAAAACCGATAATATCGACTTCCCTATAAACAATCCGTACGAACTTAAAACGATAGAGTACTACCTCTATCTGAAAAACTGGATTGATACCGTGCAGTGGCATTTAGAGGATATTATCCGCGATCCGAATATCGACCCTGTGGCAGCACTGGCTCTGAAACGCCGCATCGACAAATCGAATCAAGACCGTACCGACTTAGTAGAGCTTATCGACAGTTACTTCCTCGATACGTTCAAAAATGTGGAAGTATCGCCGGAGGCTACCCTGAACACCGAAAGCCCCGCGTGGGCGGTCGACCGCCTCTCTATCCTGCATCTGAAAATTTACCACATGCAGCAGGAGGCAACACGCCCCAACACCACAGACGAACACCGGGCACAGTCGCAAAAAAAACTGGATGTACTGCTGGAGCAAAAGAAAGACCTGTCGCTCTCAATCGAACAGTTGCTCGATGAAATAAGCAAAGGCACGAAGATGATGAAAGTGTACAAACAAATGAAAATGTACAACGACCCCGACCTGAACCCTGTGCTGTACGGAAATCAGCCCCCTAAATCCCCCCAAGGGGGACAAAATGAGTGCAAATAAAAAACTATTGCACTGCTGTGATCGAAAATTCAAAAAACAATACTAATATAAAAGTTCCCCCTCGGGGGGAATTTAAGGGGGCTAAGGCAAGTATTCTGGTCATACGATTTTCGGCTCTTGGCGATGTTGCCATGACAGTTCCGGTGGTCTGCTCGCTTGCCAAACAGTACCCCGATGTGCAGATAACGGTACTGAGCCGGAAGAATTTCGGGGCTATTTTCCAAAATCTGCCTCAGAACATACACTTTCAAGGTATCGACCTGAAAGATTACGACGGGCTAAGAGGATTGAACCGTCTGTACAAAGAGCTTGAAGTGCAACAGTTCGACTACGTTGCCGACCTGCACGACGTACTCCGCACCAAATACCTGCGCATACGCTTCAGGCTGGCAGGCACACCTGTAGCCACAATAGACAAGGGACGAAAAGAGAAAAAGAAACTTACCCGAAGGAACCATAAAATACTGAAACAGCTCGACACGAGTTTCGTACGGTACAAAAAAGTATTGGAAAAACTAGGATTTAAGTTCCACCTCAATTTCACATCAATCTACGGCAATAAATCTGCCGACATATCCGCAATAGAGAGCATTACAGGACAAAAGGGCGCTGACAGATGGATAGGGATAGCCCCCTTTGCCAAACACGAGGGTAAAGCCTATCCGCCTGAGCTGTTGCAGGAAGTGATTGGCGGACTGCTGAAAACCAACGGCGTGAAACTATTCCTGTTTGGCGGCGGCGAGCACGAAAAACAGATAGTAGAAAAGTGGAAACAGAAATACCCTGCTATAGTGAACATTATCGGCAAGTTGAGCTTCGGGCAGGAGCTGGCATTGCTTAGCAATATGGATGTGGTACTCTCGATGGATTCGGCCAACATGCACCTCGCCTCGATGGTGGGTACAACAGTAGTTTCGGTGTGGGGTGCTACGCATCCTTACGCAGGATTCATGGGGTGGAACCAGAAAGAAGAAAATGCCGTACAAACCGACTTACATTGCCGTCCGTGCTCCGTATTCGGGCAGAAGCCCTGCTATCGTGGCGACTATGCGTGTATGTACGGAATAAGTCCGCAGCAGGTAATAAATAAAGTGGAAGAAGTCAGAAATAAGACAGAAGAAACAAGATAGAAAAATTACCTTTGTGAAGTAAAAAAACAAGAAAAATGGATATAAAAACAGCCGAATTTGTTATCAGCAATACCGATTGGAAAAAATGCCCTGAAACAAATTTACCCGAATATGCTTTCATCGGACGCTCTAACGTAGGAAAATCGTCGCTCATTAATATGCTTACCAACCGGAAAGACTTGGCCAAAACATCGGCAAAGCCGGGTAAAACCCTGTTGATAAACCATTTTTATATCAACGACGAGTGGTATCTGGTCGATTTGCCGGGATACGGTTACGCCACAGCCAGCAAGTCGATGCGCGAAAAGCTCAAGAAAATAATCGAATCGTACATACTTTTCCGCACCCAGCTCACAAACCTTTTCGTACTGATAGACTGCCGGCACGAGCCACAGAAAATCGACCTCGAATTTATGCAATGGCTGGGCGAAAGCAACGTTCCTTTTTCCATCGTTTTTACGAAGAAGGATAAGCTATCGAGTACGCGCTTTACCGAAAATATCGAAAACTATAAGCAAAAACTGAGCGAAGAATGGGAAGAACTCCCCCCAATTTTTTACACCTCGTCGGAAAAGCGCGAAGGAAAAGACGAACTGCTGACCTATATCGACGAAATAAATCAATCAATAAAAGAGAGCTAAAAGGTAGTAGATGAATATTTAAGAAGTCAGAAATCAGAAGTCAGAAATCAGAAATCAGAAGGATAAGTATTCAGGCGGCTTTTGTTCGGCATAGTATTCGGCGTAGCGTCCCGCTATGCCGAACAAAAGGAAACCTATGTGTTTCTATATGTGAACTAACTGAACTTATGTGTCGAAAAAAATGAGTACAGGATATCAGATAAAGGAACAAGATGGATTACATTTCTTTGTCTCATCGGATTTGTAATCCGATGATATTATAACAGCGGATTTAAAATCCGCAAAGAATAATTTAATGAAAAAACTAACTTATATTCTCATCCTGTCGCTCGCACTATTTTCATGCGTAAAAAAAGGGGGTGACAATGCTAATTCATCCGCAGCAGGCGACTCGCTACAACTGAAACACGCCACAGGATTTGCCATATATTACCACAAGGGTTTCAAAGAAGTGGTAGTTTACAATCCGTGGGAAAAAGGCTCGGTATACGCACGGTATTACCTTACGAAAGACAATAACACAGAAACTCCTCCGGATGGTACAAAAGTACTCATCCCCTTGCAAACCATAGCGATAACATCGGTCACACACATTGAGTTTATCAACCTGTGCGGCAAACTGAATACCATTACAGGCATTTGCTCGCCCCATCTGGTTTATAACGAGCATCTGCGTAACAACATCGAAAATAAAACAATAGCCGACCTTGGCGACGCTTTCAGCATGAATGTGGAAAAGGCGATGGCGCTACGTCCGCAAGCTCTTATGACAAGCGGGTACAACCAAAACGACCCGAATATGACACGCGTATCGCAAGCGAAAATACCTGTATTATATAATAATGAATGGATGGAAACGACCCTGCCGGGACGTGCCGAATGGATAAAATTTGTAAGCGCATTTTACGACAAAGAGACGGAAGCAAACCACGTTTTCGCAGCCGTAGAAGAGAACTACACACATGTAAAGACCCTTGCTGCCAAAGTGAGCAGCCGGCCACGCATTATGTCGGGCACCAATTTCAGGGGAACGTGGTATATGCCGGGCGGCAAAAGCTATATGGGGCAGCTCTTTGCCGATGCGGGAGCCGGTTATTTCTACTCGGACGATGCCGGTACCGGAAGCCTGCCACTAAGCCTCGAAAGCGTAATTATGAATTTCGGGAAAACAGACGTATGGCTCAACTGCAATTTCAACTCGATAGAAGAACTTATTAAGGCCGACTCCAAGCACGCGCTTTTTCAGCCTGTAAGCTCCGGCGAGGTTTACAACTTCAACAAACGGGCGTTGCCCTCAGGCGCAAACGATTTTTGGGAAAGTGCCGTAGCACACCCCGACCTCCTGCTGAGCGACGTAATAAAAGTACTGCACCCTACCCTGCTGCCCGAATACGAATTGGTTTATACCGAAAAGTTGAAATAAGAAATAAGAAGTCGGAAATAAGAAATAAGAAGTAAGAAATAAGGAGTAAGTGACTTTATACTTTTTCCTTTTTCCTTTAACCTTTCCTACCTTCCTCCACTGGCGCAAGTTTAGCGGAGCGCAACTTGTGCCAAAAGCAGATGCAGTTTTAAACTGCAAAAAATAAGCACAAGTCACAGACTTGCGCTAAATATGGGAAAAATCAGAAATCAGAAGTAAGAGGTAAGGAGTAAGTGACTTTATACTTTTCCCTTTCACCTTTTTCCTTTTCCCTTTTCCCTTTCCTACCTTCTCCTGTTGCGCGACACCTGTATCACATTGAAGAGCTGCGCAACCTCGTTGAGCGGAATCACACGGTCGGGGTAAACCTCGTTGAGCGAGTGAATGGTGATGGTACACCGTTCCACATCGTGTTCCACAATACGCTTTACAAGTACGCCCTCGGTGCGGTGCACTATCACAAAATCCCATCTATTAATATGCAGGCGGCTTCGCCAAAGCTCCTGCTTTATCTTGCGGCACATCAGCACGTCGCCCTCCAAGATGCTCTCTTCGCTGCCATTCTCCATACTGTCGCCCCGCACCTCAAAAGCCATATATTCCCCTTTGGGCAGGTGGTCGCCTATAAAAGGCACGGTAGGAAGCGTTTCGATATACTCCTCGTCGCCAAAGCCCGTAAGATAACCCGCATAAGCATACTGGCTCACCATAGGCACATATATAAGCGACGGATTGTTTACAACGGCTGCCTCCTGTATTTTCAACATATCGTCAGACACGCCCAAAAGATAATCGGAATTTATCTTTTCGGACAAACTAATTACTTTCCGGACAAATTTTTCAGATAACGGCTTTCTGCCTGTCACGATTTGAGAAACCGACGAAGCATTATAACCGAGCTTCTGAGCAAGGTTTTCCTGAGAATCAACAATCCCCTGACTAATCAACCACAAAATTACCTTTTTAAGCCGTTCGTTTTCAGACATATATAAATATTATTTATCTTTTAACTAATTTTAATTTACCTTTCTGTTGTACAGAAGATAAATTTGATTTACCTTTGTATTGTCATTACAACATAATATAAATGTAATGCAAACAATCTGACAAAGATAAGATAAATACAAGACAAATACAAACCATAAAAAATGAAAGATAAGATAAAGGCACTAATATGGCTCATGATAGCAAGCCCCACGAGCGAAAAAGCAATCCGCATTATTTGCATTGCCGTAGCCACCCTGTTTGCACTATACACGGGAGCACACGTAATAGCAGCATTGGTACGATAAAAAACAAACAACAATAGCAGGCAACAATGACACGCCACGAAGCCGACATAGAAATAAATGAAATACTCGACATGAGCACGGACGAATTTGAAAGAAAATACAACTCCGACTCAAAACGCGAGGTGATAGCCGAAATAGAATTGCTAATCGACCACCACCACACCGATACCGACGAGTACAACTACAACGGCTTTATAAGCGCATACGCATGCAACTCATACCTATACTGATGATGACCGAGATACAAAAAATAGCAAACGATATAGTAAACCAGTGCGACCTGCTGGCAATGCACACCGATACCGAAGCCAACACGTACGTTACCAATATCGAAACACTCGTTCGCAAATTGAGAAAAGAGGTAACAGAAAGAAGCGAGTAGTGAGTAGCGAGTAGTGAGTGATAAGAGGCAAGGAGCGAGAGGTAAGAGGTAAGTGCCGAAGCAATTCTTTTATTTCTGAATTCTTCTATCTTGATTCCAAAATTTCTCTTGTAACTCGTAACTGCCCGTAGGGCAAAGTAACTTGTAACTAAAAAATGAACGACGGGCACATCAGATTGAGCAGGAAATTTTTCGACACCCCATACTGGAAACAAGAGCGTGTTTTCAGTCTCTCCGAAGCATGGCTGGACCTGATACAAATGGCACGATTTCACCCCTCCCCCGCCATTATCATCCTACCCTCGGGCCGCGAAATAACAATCCGCCGCGGCGAAGTCAGGGCCAGCCTGCGTTTCCTCGCCCAACGATGGAAATGGGGCGCCGATAAAGTACGGCGTTTTATCGACAAGCACATCCGCCTGAACGAAATAGAACGCCGTACCGAACAAGGTGAAAGCATTTTAAGGCTATGCAACTACGACGCCTACAATCCTGTGAGGGAAGAAAAAGAAATAAAGGAAGAAAAAGAAGTAAAGGAAGTAAAGGAAGTAAAGGAAGTAGAGGAAATAAAGGAAGTAGAGGAAGTAAAAGAAGAAGAAAAAGAATGTAAGAAGAAAGTAACCGTGACATTATCCGACGGCGAACAGAAAGTAATATCCGAAAGCCTGTACCACACGCTCGATGAGTTGCTCAACGACCGCCTGTGGATAGAAACCATCTGTATGAACAATAGGCTAAGAGATGATGGCCGGGCAACCGACCTATTGAAACGCTTTTTTGCCGAACTCGAAAACCGGGGCGAAACACACAAAGACCTGCGCGACGCAAAATTCCATTTCAGCAGTTGGCTCAAACGAGACATCAACCAAAACGCAAAACATGTAAAAACAGACAACGATGGAACACATAAAACAAACAATACAAAAGGCGAACGCGACCGGCAATTTGCCCGACACATACAAACCAAGCTGGGCGGTTGACATAGTGGAAAAATACGGCAATGCAGAGCAATTCCTCACCACCTTCAACCCCGACAAACAGGTGCAATACGCCCGGCACGAGCTACAATGCTTCGCTTCCGAAGTCGCGCCCAGCCTCACAAGGCTGAGTACCACCTACGGAAACAACACAGCCGAAGCATGGCTCGAGATACAGCTCAAAGACCTGTCGGAGTTTTCGGGCTGCAAGGAAAAACTCACCGTAAAGCAGTTTGAAGATACAGCACGCACCATCATACTTCACTACGGGCACCTGAAAGTGACAGAACTCATGGTATTTTTCCAGCAATTCAAAGCAGGGCAATACGGCAAATTCTACGGTGCTGTAGATGGGCTGGCCATCACCTCCGCACTTAAGGAATTTATGAAATACCGCTCCGTGAAACTCTTCGAGATTGAAAGCGCACGACAACGAAAGTAGAGTCAAGATATAAAATATGAGGTGAAAGGTGAAAGGGAAAAGGGAAAAGTCACTTACTCCTTACTCCTTACCTCTCACTCCTTACTCCTCACCCCTATGATTACTAACTATTAACTCAAAAAAAAGATATGGAAGAAACAAATTTTTACAACCCTCCCCCCTCCAAAGATGGCTACATCACCTTCGAAGAACGTGCAAATGAAATGGAAATTTCCCGCGAAACCCTCCAGACTGCCAAAGAACAAGAAACCCAAAAACTCCAAAGCGGCAAATATCGCTGGGTACGTTCGCACAAAGGTTTCCGCCTCACCACCAAGTAACCATCCGAAAAACCCCTGTAGGCACACATAATTCCTACAGGGGTTTCCTTTTTATTATTTCTTACCATCTTACCACGCGAAAAATTCGCACGATAGCAATGGAGTCTGTTTCGGACATAAGTTACTCTCGTTCTTTCGGATTTGCAATCCGAAAGTTACTATCTGTGGATTTTAAATCCACACGGCTGCCGCACGATTGTATCGCGTGGTCACCTTTGGCACAAGTTTAGCAGAGCGTAACTTATGCCAATGGGGGCTATATCGGGCAGCGAGGATAGGTACATAAAAATAGGATGTCCTGCTTTTAACCGGAGACATCCTATTCTTTCTTATTTGGGGAAATCAGTTTTTTACTGGCACACTACGCAGCCTTCGCACTTGGATTGCTCGCCTCGGAGGCGTTTCTCCACCATCATTTTTATCCTGTCCTGCAATACGTCGATGTTGATGTTGCCGATTATATCTGCCATGAAAGCAAACATCAGGAGCAAACGCGCTTCTTTGCCCGATATGCCCCGCGAGCGGAGATAGAACAAGGCTTCCTGGTCCAACTGTCCGATGGTTGCGCCGTGCGAGCATTTTACATCGTCGGCGTATATCTCTAATTGTGGTTTTGTTCTTATACGGGCGTTATTATTGAGCAGCAGGTTTTTATTGGTTTGGTAAGCCTGTGTTTTCTGGGCATCTTTTGCTACCACGAGTTGCCCTGTGAATCCACACTGCGATTCGTCGTCCAGCACGTATTTGAACAGCTCGTTGCTGTGGCAGTTTGGCTTGTTGTGGCGCACTGATGTGAAATTGTCAACCTGCTGGTTTTTATCGCTCACTACCATGCCGCAAAGCAGGGTTTCGCAATGCTCGCCGTTCAGTGCAATCTCTATTGTGTTGCGGGTTATCCCGTTGTGTAGGGTGACGATGTTTGTCAGTACGTTCGACGATTCTTTCTGCTCTATCAGCAGGGTAGATAGGTTAGTGTTCCGGTTGTGGGTATTTTCGAGCTTATAATGCTCGTAAGATGCTCTTTCGGCTACGAATACTTCGGTAACACGGTTGGCCAAAAAACGTACGTTATCCATTGTATGGTCGCAAACCAGCAACTTTGCTTTAGCCCCTTCTTCCAGTACGACCAGATTGTGGCTGTTTGCCATAAAATCTACATCGGAGCGCATGATATTTACTATCTGCACAGGTTTTTCGAGCATCACGCCTTTAGGCACGTAGATAAAAAACCCGTCCTGAGCAAATGCTCCGTTGAACGCGATTAAGCCGTCTTCTTTTTCTGACGAAAGTTTTGCATAGTACTTTTCCACCAGTGCGGGATGCTTGCCGGCCATGTCTTTCAGGCTTCCGATGATTACCCCTTCGGGTAGCGGTACCGAGTTTTTGGCGGGGAAAAACATATCGTTCACCACAAAATACAGGTGCGAACTGATGCCCGGCACGTCGCATTTGAATGCTTCATACGGGTCAACCGGAATGGCAATCCGGTTGATATTCAGTCCGTAATCTACGGCGAGCGGTTCGCGCAGGTCGGAGTACAGGTAATCCTCCATCCGGGGAGTGGGGAATCCGAGTTTGGCGAAAAGCTCGAAAGAACTGTCGCGGTAGCGGTTCATTACCTCTGCCGAGTGTTTTTTAATACTCGGGCTATGCTGTTTGTATAAGTCAATATATTGTTTGTTCATGACAATGGGTCAGGAAAATATCTTCAATCTTCTTTTCGGAGTTTGTTTCGTTTTAATAGTTATACATAACGTTGGCTCTACAGCTCAAAAATTATAGTGCATTTACAGCCGGCTGCAAATGAAACTGAACAATCAAGGTGCGGCGCACCGAAATTTTTCTAATAAAATAAAATCAAACAACTTTTCAGAAAATCTCGTCGTTTCTGCTGAACGTGTCGTACTGAAGAGGCGGTAGTTCCGGCCTTTTCGGTAGCTTGGCAAATTCCTCAGAAAGTAAGGCTATTACCTGCGACGTGATATTTTCACAATTAAAATTAATAACCATTCCTTTCGGTTTTTTCATCAATTTCAGATAGGTCGACATCCGCGATTTGCACGTAACTTGGTTCTCCCCGTTTTTTCTGATTTCGACGATAATGCAATCTTCGACGAGTAGATCCAGTTTCAAATTGTGAAATAACTCTTTTCCACGATACGTAATCGGGACTTTTTTCTGATAATCAACTTTCAAACCGTTTGCTCTCAATTCCTCTAAGAAACATTCTTCATAGATGGATTCGGGCAACCCACAACCTAAATTTCTATTTACTTCAATCGCACATCCAACAATCTTGTACGAAAGATCGTTTATCTCTGCCTGTGTTTTCATCGTGTGTATTCAACAATTTTTTTAATGTTTATTTTTTTTAAGTCATAATTCTAAATAAGGCATTTTTTGTAATGAATTTGTATTGTTGGTTGTGTTGTTGTGTTGCAATTTAAATGAAAAGAGCCTGTTTTCTTCAACTCTTTTTTTTCCCTGTTTATTTCAGCCAGTCGTATCCTTTTTCTTCCAGCTCCAGCGCCAGTTCTTTTCCTCCTGTTTTTACTATCCGCCCATCGTAAAGCACGTGCACGAAATCGGGAACGATATAGTCGAGCAAGCGTTGATAGTGTGTGATAACGATGCTTGCGTTGTCGGGGCGTTTCAGCTTATTTACTCCGTTGGCTACAATGCGCAGGGCATCGATATCCAAGCCCGAGTCGGTTTCGTCCAGTATCGCCAGCTTGGGCTCAAGCATAGCCATTTGGAAAATCTCGTTCCGCTTTTTTTCTCCTCCCGAAAAACCTTCGTTCACCGAGCGGTTTGTCAGTTTGTTATCCATCTCTACCAGTTCTTTTTTCTCGCGCATCATGCGTAGAAAGTCCGAAGCCGACAGGGGTTCCATATTGCGGTATTTGCGCTGCTCGTTCACAGCTGTGCGCATGAAATTTACCATACTTACACCCGGAATCTCCACCGGATACTGGAAGCTCAGAAAAACACCTTCCCTCGCGCGGTCTTCCGCAGCAAGTTCAAGCAAGTCTTTTCCATAGAAATTTACTTTACCTGAGGTTACTTCAAATTCCTCACGTCCGGTAAGCACCGAGGCAAGTGTTGACTTGCCTGCACCGTTTGGGCCCATAATAGCGTGAACTTCTCCCTCGTTTACGGTGAGGTTGAGCCCTTTCAATATCTCTTTGCCATTGATGCTGGCATGTAAATCTTTTATTGAAAGTAGAGGCCCCTCCAAACCTCCCCTTAGGGGAGGCTTTTGATTAGTCTCGTTATTTATATTTTTATTCATGTTGTTTCTAAAATTTAATCTATTAAATGAGAAATATTTTTTTATAACCCATTGCCTTTCATGTTTATACTTTTTAAGCCTCCCAAAACTATTTTCCTTTTTCTTTCTCCTGTAGGAGAAAGTACCCGAAGGGGGATAGAGGTAGGGGAGGTTTGGAGGGGCTTTGGAAAGCCTTACCCTACAGAGCCTTCAAGCGTTATTTGCAATAGTTTCTGTGCTTCTACGGCAAACTCCATAGGCAGTTTATTTATCACTTCTTTTGCATATCCGTTTACAATCAGCCCCACGGCATCTTCTGTTGATATTCCGCGCTGATTGCAATAAAATATCTGGTCTTCGCTTATTTTCGAGGTAGTAGCTTCATGCTCCACTACCGACGAGTCGTTGTGCACATCCATATACGGGAATGTATGCGCCCCGCACTTGTCGCCAAGCAATAGGCTGTCGCATTGCGAAAAATTGCGTGCGTTTTCGGCTCCCTTATTTACCCGTACCAATCCGCGGTAGCTGTTTTGGCTATGTCCGGCCGAAATACCTTTCGACAGTATGTGGCTACGGGTATTTTTGCCTAAATGAATCATTTTTGTACCCGTATCGGCCTGTTGGTAGTTGTTGGTTACTGCCACCGAGTAAAATTCGGCCGACGAATTGTCGCCCTGCAATATGCAGCTCGGATACTTCCACGTAATGGCTGAGCCTGTTTCTACCTGCGTCCACGACAGGCGCGCGTTTTCTCCCTTGCAGATTCCCCGTTTGGTTACAAAGTTATAAATACCGCCTTTGCCCTCGTTATCGCCCGGATACCAGTTTTGCACGGTCGAGTATTTCACTTCGGCGTTTTTCATCACTACTATCTCCACTATAGCAGCGTGTAGCTGGTTCTCGTCG
Source organism: Paludibacter sp. 221 (assembly GCF_010501035.1). Classification (GTDB taxonomy): domain Bacteria; phylum Bacteroidota; class Bacteroidia; order Bacteroidales; family Paludibacteraceae; genus QVMH01. Next base: position 5,514 of record NZ_QVMH01000049.1, on the reverse strand, counting down.
CGCATGGGGGCGGTGCATCCTTCCAGATACGATACGTAGCTTTCTTCCTCAGCTATTATCAGTGTCCGTTCAAACTGTCCGGTATTCACGGCGTTGATACGGAAATAGGTCGAAAGCTCCATCGGGCAGCGTACCCCTTTGGGAATATACACAAACGAGCCGTCGCTGAACACGGCGCAATTCAACGTAGCAAAAAAATTGTCGGTATAAGGCACTACCGAACCCAAGTATTTCTGTACCAAATCGGGGTGATGCTCTACCGCTTCGCTAAACGAGCAAAAGATAATTCCCAGTTCGGCAAGGGTTTCTTTGAAGGTGGTTTTTACCGACACGCTATCCATTACCGCGTCTACAGCCATCCCCGACAGTGCTTTTTGTTCTTCCAGCGGGATTCCCAGCTTGTCGAATGTTTTCAGCAGTTCGGGGTCCACCTCGTCGAGGCTTTTCGGGGCGTTTTTGCGTGGTGCGGCGTAATAGATAATATCCTGATAGTTAATTTCGGGAATGTCGAGGTGTGCCCACGTAGGCATCTCCATAGTAAGCCAGTGGCGGTATGCCTTCAGGCGGTATTCGAGCAGCCATTCGGGCTCGTTCTTTTTGGCCGAAATAAGCCGTACGATGTCCTCGTTCAGCCCTTTGGGGATGACCTCGGTTTCTATGTCGGTGGTAAAGCCGTATTTATATTCTTCGTTGGTGACTTTATGTAATATATCTTCTGACATGATGTTTGCTTGGTTTTTGTCACAATCTGCAACAAAAGTACAAAAAAACAAGGACAATTTTGTTACCTATTGTAAGGTATATGTATTAACGTTTCAAAGAAATTATTGTTTAAAAAAAGCGGAACACTATTTTTTGTGTTCCGCGTCGAAAAAATATTGTAATAGTTTTATTCTGAAAGTAATTCGGTTACTTCTGTTTTTAATTTTGGTAAATGATTAACTACTATACTCCAAAGTACATCTATCGACAAACTATCGTAACCATGAATTATATAATTCCGTGCATCAACTATTTTCCGTGAATTTGTAATCCCAATGTTAGGATTTATTTTTAGTATCCTGTTTGTCGCTTCTCCTATAATTTCAATTTCTCTTTCTATTGCTCTACGTAGAAATAAATCAGAGGAAAAGTTTTCATATAATTTTGGCTTATTTCCGAAAAAGCTATCTACTTCGTCGATTGCAGTAAGAATGTCGCTTAAATTCTTTTTTAAATCATCCATAAATCAAAAGTTTAGTCTGGTCAACATCTTTTTTTAAATACGGATTTTTTACTGATTGTTCTTCCAGTAAATCAACTTTTCTTTCAAGAATATCTTCAAGAGAGTATTTTAAGTCAAAGAAATTTTCAAAATAATCATTTATTTCTTCTTTGTCGAAATCGACAAGAAAATCAATATCACTCTCATTATTAAAGCGATTTGTTAATACAGAACCGAAAACAAACAACTTATTAACCTTGTATTTTTTACACAAGGCTTTTATCTTTTTTATATTGTTTTCAATTATATTCATTTTAGGAATAATCTTATTATATGCAAATATAGTGAAAGCCAAATGCAGAGCCAAACTTGCTTGAGGTCTGCTGAGGCGTATCCTATATTATGCAAATATAACAATTTTGTTACAATAAAAGTTGATATACAAACCTGTTTTTAAATCAATGACAAACTGCGTTGTATTTCGAGGACGATTCCCGCGTTTTTTTCTGTTTGCAGGCGGGTTTGCAAAAAATCTTTGCTTTCGGGCAATGCACTCATGGCACGCATTATTTTCCAACGGATAAGGTCGTTTTCCCTATTCTCATCAAAGCATTGCATTAGTCTACCGAACACTCCTGCGGTACGATTATAGAAACAAATATAGCCGATTGTATCTATCGCTTCGCTCAGTTGCGCCATGTTTTTGCTGCCGAGTGTATGGAGCAAAGCGGGTAGGGCATCGCTCCCGATATTGACTAAAGTCCTTGCCGAAATATCCCTTAGCAGAGGGTAGCTCTTTTTATTAAAACGCTCTTGTGGTACTGTTTTGTGCTGGTTGTTGCCGATTTTTCCTAATTCATCAATCAAGGGTTGTACTGCTACAGTGCCGTACGATGCAAGTGTATCGCAGATTTCAATTTTGGTATATAGTTTTTTCTCTTTCTTCAATGCCTCAATCAAAAGGGGAATTGCTTTTTCTTCGCTCCGTAGCAACCGTGCCCCTATAGTTCTATCGGTAGGCAGGGAGCTTTTGAGCAATTCTGTTTTTTCATCAAAGCTGAGTACTGAGTATTCATTTTCAGCCTGTTTTTCAACGAATCCTCTGCTCTTTAATGCTTCCTTGTCACTTTTCATCTTTAGGGTTTGTATCAGAATGAATGAAATGAATATCCGTTTTAGTGCCTAAATTCTTTTTCTTCGCCCGACCGACCTTGTCCCCCGTCTCACGGGATTTGTAATCCCGTGATTTATTAACTGCGGATTTTAAATCCGCTATTAGAACATCATCGGATTGTCGCTCGAACTTGTTCGCCTCTTGCTGCCGCACGATTGTATCGTGTGGCTTTTCAATAAACTTTTTTTTCGCCTTACCACGCGAAAGATTCGCGCGGTAGCGAAGGGGTAAACTTGTGTTCATCTGCCGATGTTCGGCGTAGCATCCCGCTACGTCGTGTTAGAAATAAAGCTCTTGCTTTATTATATTTGCGTTGTTGCAAAGTAAAACTTTGCTTTTAAAGATGGCGTAGCATTTTGCTACGCCAAACAAAGGAATTTAGCGTCTTGGCCTACAAGGGTTATTGAATATCGGATACCGTATATCCTGCAAATTCGATGATGTATTTCACTTCTTCGTTGTCTATATCTCTTTCGGAGTCGATATAAGCTGTTTTTGTAGCAAAATCTACTTTTGCCGAAAGCCCGTCTACCGTATTCAGTATATCCTCAAGACGTGTGGCGCAATTCTGGCATTTAAGCGTCTCCACTTTTACGATTTTTTGTTTCATATTTAGCGTTTTTAGATAAAGGTTTGAAATTTCTTAGCCGGAGGGCATTCAGCACTACCGAGACTGAGCTGAAACTCATTGCCAGTGCGGCAAACATCGGGCTTAGCTTCCATCCCAATATGGGGAAAAATACCCCTGCTGCCAACGGGATGCAGATAATATTGTATATAAATGCCCAGAAAAGGTTTTGTTTTATGTTTTTAAGCACGGCGTTGCTTAGCCGGAAAGCTGTCACGGCATCGAGCAGGTCGCTGCGCATAAGTACAATATCAGCCGACTCGATGGCTATATCGGTGCCTCCGCCTATTGCCATGCCGAGGTTGGAGCGCATTAGTGCCGGGGCATCGTTGATGCCGTCGCCCACCATTGCCACCGTCTTTTTCTCGGACTGCAGCCGTATTATTTCTCGGTCTTTGTCCTGAGGCAGCACCTCGGCTACTACGTGCTTAATATTCAGTTGCTTCTGAATTGCCTGTGCCGTTTTCTTGTTGTCGCCTGTAAGCATTACCACGTCCATTCCCAAGCCGTACATTTGCTCAATGGCTTTTTTGCTCGACGGTTTCACAATATCGGCTACTGCTACTAAGCCTAAAGCATCGTGGCTGTTGGCCAGAAACAGCGGCGTTTTTCCTTCTTCGGCCAGCTGCTCGGCTATATTCTGAAAATTGCTGATGTCAATATTCCGCAAGGCTAAAAGTTTACGGCTTCCTACGCAGTAATACGTGCCTTTTATAGTGCCTTCGATGCCCAAGCCGGGAATGACGTTGAAATTGTCGGTGTCGAGCAATTCTACTTTCATCCGGGCGGCTTCCCGTTCTATCGCTTCGGCCAGCGGATGCTCGGATAATTTTTCGAGCGAAGCAAGGAGCGAGATAAACTCCCCGTTGCTTATGCCATTGGTATATATGTCTGTCACATGCGGTCTTCCTTCGGTAATAGTACCTGTTTTGTCCAGCACAACGGTGTCAATCTTCTGTGCTTTTTCAAAAGACTCGGCCGATTTTATCAAAATACCATGTTCTGCACCTTTTCCTGTACCTACCATTATGGCAACGGGGGTTGCCAGCCCAAGCGCGCAGGGGCAGGAGATAACCAGTACGGAAATGCCAATGGACAGTGCAAAATCAAATGAATATCCTAAAAGCAACCAAATAATGGTAGCGATAACCGCAATGCAAATAACAATGGGCACAAATACGCTGCTGATTTTATCGGCCAGTTTGGAGATAGGGGCTTTTGATGCCGAAGCCTCGTTTACCAAAGCTATGATTTGCGACAGCGTTGTATCGCTGCCTACCTTTGTGGCTTTGAAAGTAAATGAGCCTGTTTTGTTTATGGTAGCGGTGAGTACGGTGTCGCCTGCTTGCTTGAAAACCGGAATGCTCTCGCCTGTAAGTGCCGACTCGTCTACCGAAGCGGTGCCTTTCTCTATAACGCCGTCTACCGGAATACGCTGTCCGGGTTTTACTATTACCAAATCGCCTACCAAAACTTGCTCGATAGGTACTTCTTTCTCAATATTATAACGGATAATGGTAGCCGTTTTCGGGGCTAAGTCCATTAGCTTGGTAATAGCTTCGGATGTTTTGCTTTTTGATTTGCTTTCGAAGTATTTACCTAAAGTAACCAACGTAAGTATTGTACCCGCCGACTCGAAATATAGGTCGTGCGAAAATTGTTGTACCATTTCCATATCGTTGTGGCTCAACCCGTAAGCAATGCGGAAAATGGCATAAACTCCGTAGATGATAGCAGCCGAAGCGCCGAGGGCTACAAGCGAATCCATATTAGGATTTCCCTTTATCATGGATTTGAATCCGCGTGTAAAGTATTTCAGGTTAAGTACTGCTATCGGGATAATAAGCGCGAGTTGTACGATGGAAAAAGTCAGGGCATTCTCATTACCAAGCAATATGGCGGGCAAAGGCCATGAAAACATGTGCCCCATAGCTACGTACAGCAATGGAATGAGAAACACAAGCGACCACCACCAACGCCGGCGCATTTCCTCCTGCTCCTTTTGCACAAAGTCGATTGCACTTTTTGTATTGTCGGCTTTCTGCACATGGGCTTGGTAACCTGCTTCGGCTACGGTTTGTTCTATATTGGTTTCGTTTGTCGTTTTTTCGTCAAACTCTACTGCCATGCTGTTGGTAAGCAGGTTTACGCTTACGGATTGAACTCCGTCGAGCTTCGCAACACTCTTTTCTACATGAGCCGAACATGCCGAACAACTCATTCCTGTTATATCAAACTGTTTCTTGACCATGATTTACAAGATTATCTTGATTATCCTTGCCCGTTCGGATTCGCAATTTTTGTCTCATCGGATTTCTTGGCAAGCCAACAAGTTCGAGTGGCAATCCGATGAAGAGCTAATAGCGGATTTTAAATCCGCAGATGATAAACTTCCGGATTACAAATCAGTCGGTGTCCGGAAGATTTTTTCGCCACGAAGTGGCAGGTTATTTTAGCCCAACGGCAAAGCGAAGCGTCGCCTTGGGTTGGTTTGCAATAGCAAACTTA
>NZ_QVMH01000048.1 GCF_010501035.1 Paludibacter sp. 221 | reverse complement strand
ATGAACAGAAAACAATCATTCCGACAGACTTTAGTTTTGTTCTGTCTTTTTCAATTTTCGTTTTTCATTTTTAATACCAATGCACAGGTAACTATTGGTGCTGACAAAGCACCCGAAAGTTTTTCACTATTAGAGGTAACAGGTACTACAGGCGGTTTTCGCTTGCCGCAGCTTACAACAGTTCAGCGTAATGCCTTATCGGTAAGTGGTAAGGATTTAGCCGAAGGACTTACTATTTACAACATTACTACTAAATGTACTGATACATGGAATGGTACTGCATGGATTTCGAACTGTGGTGATAACGTAGCTCCACAAATCACTACTCAGCCTCGTGCTTTCAACTGGAAAGAAACAGAAGGTGTCGGTACTTTATTAGGTATTGGTACTGACGCGGCTACTATCAGTGTAGCGGCTACAGGCATCGGTACGCTTACTTACCAATGGTACGAAATCACTGCTAATCAGAATGCTGCTCCTGCTCCTATAGCCGGTGAAACAGCAGCAACTTTTACTCCCGACTTATCTGCTTCGGGTATGCGCCGTTACTATTGCCAAGTTACCGATGCTAACGGCAACAGCATAAACAGCGATATAGCCGAAGTAGCAGTAGGCTGTGGTGCTAAAACGGTGTCAGGTGGTTGGAGCAAATTTATGTGTTATAATCTTGGTGCTACTGTTACAACTATTGCTGCTCAGAAATCAACATCAAGTGTTGTATATAGTTATGGCGGTAGTGGTGTAACTCCCGACGATATGAAAGCTTCTCCAGTTTACGGCGACTTATACCAATGGGGTCGTACAACTGATGGTCACGAAAAACGTGCAAGTACGACTTCAACTACAACAGCTCCGGTTGCTGGTCTGACAGCAGGAACAAATACGTTCCTTAAAATTACTTCTGACCCTTACAATTGGACATCAGCTCCTACCGCCGACCTTAACTGGCGTAACCAGAAAAACGGTACTTACGACCCATGTCCTGCCGGTTGGCGCGTTCCTGCTCAGGGTGAATGGAGTGATATCTTCCGTGGCGGTTCGGCTCCCGGTGCTTCCGGTACTGCTGTAGCTAACACTTGGAGTTGGTATTCTACAGGCGGAACAAACGGTTACGAGATTAAGCCTGACGGTGAAACCACTACTTTATTTTTGCCCGCCGCTGGCAATCGCTACCACTATAATGGCGAGCTCTACACCGTAGGGTCTGGAGGCGGCTACTGGAGTGGTAGCCTTAACAGTACGTACTCGCTCCGCTTGGCCTTCGATGGTAGTAACGTGTACCCTGCGCACACTAGCGGCCGTGCGCACGGCTTCAGTGTACGGTGTATCTCAGAATTATAAAGCGCTTTATGTAACTTATCGACTGTTAGGGAATTAGATGTGTTTTGAAAAATATGCTGACTTGAAAAATCAAGTTTTCATAACCGCAGGCATGTGGCCTGTGGAGGGCACAGAAACAAATATTCTCTGCCTGAAAGATAGGACTGAATGTCTCTGTCTTTCAGGTAAATGAACGAAGCTTTCTCTGTTTTTGTCATGTGCTAATTTTCAATCATAAAATTTGTTCAGGGTTTCATTTAAACGTGAAGCCCTGAATTGTTTTATGCTAAAAAAGCAGTAATTTTATGCCTTTCATTTTTAAACAGTGTAAATATGGAATATTCAGAACAATTCAATTATAACCGACGGAAGTGTGCCGAAGTAAAAATAGGGAATTTAGCTTTGGGTGGCGATAATCCTATTCGTGTACAAACTATGGCTAATACGGATACGAATGATGTTGAAAAATCGGTAGAGCAGTGTATTCGCGTAATCGAAGCGGGTAGCGAACTGATGCGTTATACTACGCAAGGCGTGCGTGAGGTGGAAAGCCTGAAAGCGATTCGTACTATTGTCAGCGAAAGGGGATGCGCAATACCGTTAGTTGCTGATATACACTTTAATGCCAATGCGGCAATGCTTGCAGCCCGGTATGTTGAAAAAGTCAGGATAAACCCCGGAAACTTTGTAGGCGGTATTAAGAAAAAGGGAGATTGTACGGATTATACAGATGCCGAATTTGAGCAGGAATACGAAGTGTTGAAAACTCAATTCGTATCGTTTCTGAATATATGTAAGGAGCATGGTACAGCCATTCGCATAGGGGTTAATCATGGTTCGCTCAGCGAGCGTATGATGAACCGCTACGGTGATACTTCGCAAGGTATGGTAGAGTCGTGTATGGAACTACTAAGGATATGTCGCGAGGAGGATTTCGGCAAGGTGGTTATATCTATGAAAACGTCCAACACTGTTTTTATGGTGCATACTGTACGCTTACTGGTGCAGCAAATGGAGAAAGAAGGTTTTTATTTTCCACTTCATCTGGGAGTTACAGAGGCAGGTGATGGGGAGGACGGGCGTATTAAGTCGGCGGTTGGTATCGGGGCGTTGTTGGCCGATGGCATAGGCGACACAATACGGGTATCGCTAAGTGAAGACCCTGAATTTGAAATTCCTGTAGCAACGGCATTAGTCGATTATGTTGATAACCGTAAACAGCACGCTTTGATAAAAGGTATGGAGCACCTTTCGTACAATCGCTTTCAGTACGAAAGAAGGGAAACTCATGCCGTTAAGAATATAGGTGGCGAAAACCCTCCTGTAGTTATTGCAATAGAAAAAGGAAGTTACCCTATAGCTCCCGATTATTATTTGGAGAATGGCAAGGTGGTGGATGCGAATGGCGGTGCTTATACTGTTTATGAAAATAGTGATATTATAGAAATTGAAAATGATAATTCGGATTTAATCTTTTTGCAATTGCAATATGGCGATTTGACCCCCGAATTGTTGACATTATTATACAGGAAGAAAAATATCGTAATCCTGCTCCAAACGGCGCATGTAAATGGGGTAGGAGAGCAGCGCGCTTTCTTCCATTTATTGCTGAATGCAGGGTGCACTGTTCCTGTAGTTATTTGTAGGAGATATGCGGAATCAGCGTTGGGCAACTTGCAGATAAAAGCTGCGGCGGATATGGGAGTAATGTTTATTGATGGTTTCGGCGATGGTATTTTGCCGGAAAATGAAGGAGTTATTAGCTCGCAATCAATCTGTTCAATAGCTTTTGGCATATTGCAGGCGGCAAGGGTACGGATATCGAAAACAGAATATATATCGTGTCCCGGATGCGGGCGTACGTTGTTTAACTTGCAAGAGTCGATAGCCCGTGTGAAAGAAAGGACATCGCATCTGAAAGGTTTGAAAATAGCTATTATGGGATGTATTGTGAATGGTCCGGGCGAAATGGCCGATGCCGATTATGGCTACGTGGGGGCCGGACGTGGCAGGGTTAGCCTTTATAAGAAAAAAGAATGTATTGAACGTAATATACCTGAAGAAGAGGCTGTAGAAAAGTTATTGGTTTTGATAAATAAAGACAGGGCTGATAAAGAGATGTGATTGTAAACTCCGAACAAATACCCTGTTTTCATTGTTGTTTATGGTGTGATTTAATAATAATGATGATATTATAACTAAAAACCATTTAATTATGAAAAAGATTTTTTTAGCTATTGTTTTAATTGTGAGTAGTTTCTCTTTAGTTGAAGCGCAAAGTAATGCGCTTGGTCTCCGGTTGGGGTGGGGCGCTGAGCTTTCGTATCAACGCATGTTGCAAGCAAATCGTCTTGAGGTAGATTTAGGTCTTGATTTTGGTGGGGGATTGAATGCAGCGGGTGTTTATCAGTGGATGTTTGATTTATCTCAGTTGGCAACGGGTTTCAACTGGTATGTTGGTGCTGGTGCTTATGTCGGAATTAACAACAATTTTTTGGTTGGTGCTGTTGGCGATTTAGGTATTGAATACAACTTTAATATTCCGCTCCAATTGTCGTTAGACTGGCGTCCGGGGCTTTATTTTAATACCGGTGCAAATAATGTCGGGTTCGATTGGCGAGGATTTGCATTAGGAATCCGGTATAAATTTTAGAATAGGCCGTATAAGTGTTAAATAATATGAGCCGCAAAATATTTTGAACCGTACTGCTTGTAATATATGCGATGATGCAATGCTTTTTCAACTGTTTAAATATAAAAAAGATAGCAACCTTTTTTTGTAGTTTATTTAGAATGTAGGCTTGTTGTTTTAGTTCGTATACTTCAATAATAAACCATCCAAGCCCATTTTTTTAATATAAAAAAATACAAAGTTTAGTTATTTTTTATACATTTGCGAAATAAATCATTAATTTAAAAATAAGTAATTATGAAGAGAAAAATTTCTACAGTAGCAGTTGCACTTACTCTTGTTGCAAGCATTGGTTTTACATCATGTATTGGTTCATTTGGTTTGACAAGCAAAGTTTATTCTTGGAATAAATCACTTGGCGACAAATGGATTAACGAACTTGTTTTTTTAGCACTTTACATTGTTCCTGTATATGAGATCGCACTTTTTGCAGATGCAGTAGTACTTAATACTATTGAATTCTGGACAGGAAGCAATCCGATTGCAGCAGGTGACGTTAAAAAAGTGGAAGGTGAAAATGGTATCTATGCTATCGAAACTACAGAAAATGGTTACGATATCACTAACGAACAAGGACAAGAAGTAAGCCTTATTTTTGATGAAGAATCAAAAACTTGGAGTTCAGTTGCAGGTGATGAATCAGTAAAATTAATCACTATCGAAGACGAATCGAACGCAGTAGTATATCTTCCTAACGGAGAAATGCAAAATGTAGAATTGTCGGCTGACGGTATTTTAGCTTTACGTCAATCATTACAAACAATCTATTTTGCTTCTAAATAATTTCTCTCTCTATATATTTTAGCGAGATTAATAAATACATTAAAAGCTGTTTCCGAATCAGGAAGCAGCTTTTGTTTTGTACACTATTTGATTTGTAGCCGGAAGTGTAGTGAAAAAATAATTTTTTATCTTTGCTTTTCATTTGTTAATGTTGTGATGTCAGAATACTCCATACTATTACCCAGCTTTGTTTGCCTTTTTTGGGCCGTAACATTGCTTTTGCAAAGAAAAACGAATAACCGCTCGCAAAACATGTGGATTGTTACCGCATTGGTTATGGGGATAAGCACGTATATTTGGAGTGTTTTTATTGCCGGAGTCAGCAATTATGAGCTATTTTATAAGCTCGAATTGGTTGAAGCATTTACTACCTTATTGCTTCTTCCTCTGCTTTATCTGTGTTTCAGAACTTTGACTAACGAAAAGTCGCTTTGCTGGAAAGATTTTCTTTGGTTCCTACCTGCTATACTGATAGGAGGAAGCATGTTGCTGCTTTATATAATAATGGGAGATGAGTATGCTATCATCTACATTCGCGAAATGATTGAGAATCAGGGTAAACTCATTACATTTACCGGGCCTGTTTACCGTGTACATAATTTTATCAGTGGCTATCTCTATACAATTCTTGTGTTGGCACAGATAATTTATATACTGATATATGCTACTGTCCGTCTTGTTAATTACCGTCACCGACTTAACGATTTTTTTTCTAATCGGGAAGGAAAATCTATAGAAAACGGTACGGCTTTGCTGGTTGTGCTTTATATTGTATTAATTCTCTCGTTGCTTACATATAGGGGACGTTTTCACTATAATGAATCGACTCTGTTTGTCAATTTGTTAATGATAGTATGGGCTGTTGTCCTATATGTTTTAGGCTATAATGTATACAATTTGCGATATACTGCTGAAAATTTTGCTCAGGATTTGGAGCTTTCTGATAATAAAGCATCTCAGGAGGGATATGGGTTGGATGAGGAATCAAATGCAGACTCGGAAGATATCAACAACCTGAATACATTACAAATGAGAGTTGTGCCGGAGCTTACGCGGCTTATGGATGAAGAAAAAATTTTCTTAAAAAATGACCTTCGTATGGATGAAGTTGCACGATTGATTCATACGAATCGTACTTATATCTCACGTATCATCCACGAAGAATATCATTGTAACTTTGCTGACTTTGTTAATAGTAAGCGTATCAAATATGCTCAGGATATGGTTCGCTCCAATCCCCACCTCACACAGGAACAGGTTGCCGAGCTGTCAGGCTTTATACACACTTCCACCTTCAGCCGTGTCTTTAAGCAACATACGGGTGTGACCTTCAGGGAATTTATGAAAGGATTTTAAAGCGTTGTAATATACTTTACAAACTACAGATTCCTTCTCGTTTAAAGCAAAAATTTCTCTACAAAAGGAACGAGCAATGCTGTCATTATTCCCATTACCCCAATAGCGAGCCCGCTGATAGCACCTTCTAACGCACCCATTTCCAATGCCCGTGAAGTACCCAACGCATGTGCCGCCGAGCCCATTGCCAATCCTTTAGCTACTTTGCTTTTTATTTTCAGTTTACGAAGAATCATAGGGCCTACCAATCCGCCAAAGAGCCCGCATATTACTACAAAGGCCACAGTCAGTTCGGGTACGCCACCTGTATTTTGAGCAATATTGATAGCTATGGGAGTGGTGACGGACTTTGGGGCAAGGGAGGAAAGCAAGATTTTATCTGCTCCAAATAGCTTTGCAATAAGAATGACACTCACAATCCCTACAATGCTTCCTACAAAAACAGCAGTCAGAATAGAAACAACTTTTCCTTTGATATGCTCTATTTGCTCATACAGTACATATCCTAATGCCACAACGCTGGGGCCGAGCATAAAATTGAGAAAACGTGTTTGCTGATAAAATATTTCATATTCTATTCCTGTGATTTTGAGGAACGGAATTATAATAGCTACAGATATAAGTAAAGGTTGGAGCAACGGGAATTTTAGCTTTTGATAGAGCCGTATTCCTAATAAGAAAGTGCCTAAAACCAGCATTAATAAAAAAACCTCGCTTTGCAATAAGGCTTTTATGCTTTCAATTTTATCGGTCATCGTTTTTCTTTTTTAGCTGGCGGTTTTCAAAATGTTCCTGTACCAATGCCACAACAATAATGGTGAGTACGGTACTTACTATGATGGCTAAGGATATAGCCCAGATTGATTTTGAGATTATTTCGGCATAAGCCATTAAGCCTACGGCAGGCGGAACAAAAAATAACGCCATGTTTTTGGTAATAACTGTTGCTGTGTCTTTAACCTTTTCAGGTTCTACCACTTTGAAAAACAAGGCAAGAAAAAGCAAAACCATGCCAATGACGCTTCCGGGGATAAAGCCATTGATAAGAATGCTTAGCACTTCTCCTAAAAAATAGAAAAACAAGATGTGAAAAAGTCCTTTAATCATGCTGCAATTAACTCAGGGGTGAAAGGTGAAAAAGGAAAGGTAAGATTTCTGAATCAGGGCACAAAATTAAGAAAATAATAGAAATTAATTTGTAAATTTGAACAATGATTTTATCAACAAAAATTATTGAATGGCAAAGCAAGCAGTAATTACGGCAGAAAGCGTATTGAGTGAGTTGAAGAGTAAGGTTTACGCTCCGGTATATTTCCTGATGGGCGAGGAACCTTATTACATTGATGTTATTTCGGATTATATTCAGAATAATGTTCTGGATGAAATGGAGCGGGAGTTTGACCAAACAGTTCTGTATGGGAAAGAAACCGATATGCGTACTGTGATTAATGCGGCAAAGCGTTATCCGATGACGGCGCAATATCAGGTAGTCATAGTAAAAGAGGCGCAACTGATAAAAGACTGGGACAATTTGGTATTTTACCTACAGCAGCCCTCAAAATCAACCATTCTCGTATTTTGCTATAAATATGGTGTGCCTGATGGACGCAAAAAATGGTTTACTATGTTGAAAGCTACAGGTATTGTTTTCGAATCCCCCAGAATAAGAGATTATGAAATCAATGCATGGATTTCGAGATATGCTAAAAGCAAAGGGCTTGCAATAGATGAGAAAGCAAGTTTCATGCTTGCGGAGTATCTGGGAACTGATTTGAGCAAGATAGCCAACGAGTTGGATAAACTCATGATAACCAAGCCTGCCGATTCGGTACGGATTACGCCCGACCTGATAGAAAAAAATATAGGCATCAGTAAAGATTATAATGTTTTTGAGTTGCAGGCAGCCTTGATTAACCGTGATGTACTTAAGGCCAACCGTATTGTTCTGTATTTTGCCGAAAACAAAAAAGCCAATCCGCTTGTAATGGTTTTGTCGCAACTTTTTAATTTTTTCAGCAATTTGATGTTGTTTCATTATTTGCCCGATAAAAGCCAGATGGCGGTTGCTTCTGAGCTGAAAATAAATCCCTATTTCGTAAAAGATTATCAGAAAGCAGCACAGGTATTTAATGCGTGGAAAACAATGTTTATCATAAGTTATATACGTGAGACAGATGCACGCAGCAAAGGGATAGATAATGTGAGTGCAGACGAGGGAGACTTATTGAAAGAACTTGTGTTTAAAATACTCCACTGATTATTAAATAAGATACATACTTACCTGAAAATTAAAACCGCTATGCAGCATGTGCCGTATAGCGGTTTTTTTTCGAGATTAATAAACAAATGTAAAACAAACAGAATTTCGAAAATATAATAAACAATTATCGTGCCGTGAATTTTTAATTGCTCTAAACAAATGCTATTTTGTTTTATATGGAATAGAATAAATTTAACATAAAAATACTCCGGTATAATTTGTATTATAGGAAATGAAAATTATATTTGTATAACAATAATTAAGAAAAAACTACTTCATAAAACTAAAGCATGAAAAAAATCTATTTTACGTTATGTTTACTGCTGTGTGCGGCGTTTGTATTTTCTCAGGAGATAAGTTTAAAATATGGTAAGATAACAGATGATGAGTTGAAGATGACTACTTATGATAAGGATACTACAGCCGTAGCAGTGGTTCTTTACGAAGATGGATATACTTCATATACTTATAATAACACCGTAGGCTTTCAGGTTATTTTGGATATTAAAAAGAAAGTGAAAATACTAAAGCAAGAAGGTGTGAGTGAAGCTGATATTTCTATTCCATATTATAAAAGTGGAAATGACAAGGAAACGGTAAGCAATTTGGATGCTACCGCCTATAATATTGAAAAAGGAAAGGTAATAAAAACAAAGCTGGAGAAGAAATACATATTTGATGAAGAGATAAATAATCGATACCATCAGGTTAAGTTTTCAATTCCTAATGTAAAGGAGGGTACGGTTATAGAATATAAATACAGGATAACATCGCCTTATGCGTCCAGAATCCCCGATTGGAATGTGCAGAGCCATATTCCGGTAATGAATAGTTATTACGAGGTTCTTATTCCGGAGTATTATCATTTTAAGATAGATGCGGCAAAAGGGTTCGAAAGGATTCAAGTAGAAGAAACTAAGCAAAACCAAAACTTCAATATAGGTTATAGCAGTAGCGGGCAGGCTGTAAATGTAACCAGTGACAGCCGTTTGCTGAAATTCAGGGCAAAAGATATGCCTGCGCTAAAAGACGAACCATATGTTTGGTATTTAAATGACTATATTTCGGGAGTTCGTTTTGAGTTGAGCGGAACCAAATTTCCTAACGATTTTTATAAGCCATATACCAGTACATGGCAAAATATAGAAGAAACATTGAAGGAGAAAACAGATTTTGGCTCTAATGTGAAAATGGCGAACCCGTATAAAACCGAGGTTAAAACAATTGTAGAAGAGTCTGTGACGGAAGAAGAAATTATCACAAAAATATATGCGTTGATTAAGGAAAAAATCCGCTGGAACGAATCCTATTCCTTTTGGGGAAATAATGCACGCGATGCGGTAAAAAATGGTACAGGAGATAATGGGCAGATTAATATGGTATTGTTGAGCATGCTTAAAGATGCTAAGATAAATGCCTATCCGGTACTTATAAGCCGTCGTAATTATGGGCGTTTACCATATACGCATCCTTCATTGGATAAGTTGAATACGTTTCTTGTAGCAGCAGAAACTTCGGATGGAAAATCTTTTTATATGGATGGTTCTGCCGTACGCGGTGGGCTTAATGTACTTCCGGTGAATTTATTAGTCGACCGCGGGTGGCCGTATAATAATGTTGGTGGAGAAAAATGGGTTAACTTGACAAACCTTGCTAAAAATCAACAATTGATTGCACAAAAAGCCAGTATTGATGAGAACGGGAAAATGACAAGTGAAATGACTACACGTTATAATAATCAGATAGCATATAATGTGAAGTCCGATTATTTTTCGGCAAAAGATTCAGTTGAGTATCTGGAAAATTTTCAAGATAAGAATAACTTAACTGTTGACAGCTATGTTATTGAAGGAATAGAGCCGATGTCGAATACGGTATCTGAAAAAATGACTTATACAAAGAATTATGAAATAGTGGGAAATTACATCTATATTAACCCGCTTATTTTCACACATCTTGATAAAAACCCTTTCACTCAGTCCGAGCGAAAACTTCCGATAGAATTTAATTATCCATATACATACATTTCGAGTATAATTTTGACTATACCCGATGGTTATGAAATAGAAGAGCTCCCTTCAATATTAAATATGTCCCTGCCTGAGAATGCAGGTAAGTGTACTTATCTTATAAACCGGATGACTGATAATACCATACAATTAAATTATCGTTTCGATTTGAATAAAATTATTTTTATACAGTCGGATTATGAGTTGATTAAAGAATTTTTCGGAAAGGTAGCCTCTAAAAACACAGAACTTGTCGTATTGAAAAAAATATAATTATATGAGATTATTAGTATCGTTGATTTTTGTTTTTTTCTGTAGTTTGGCTAGTGCAGATTCATTCAGGTTTTCGGTATCAGAAATTCCCGATTCTTTGAAAAAAGATGCTTTTGGAGTACTACGTTTTTCAAATGTTGAATTTGATTATATCTCTGAAAAATCAGGTGTGGAAAAACAATCGTATGCCATTACCATATTAAATAAGAATGAAAAACAACTGGCTGATTTTGTTACTTATGGAGATAAGTTCAGGGAGTTGAAGAAATTTTCGGCTACCCTATATAATGCAAATGGTGAAGTGCTCCGAAAATTTAAAATGTCGGATATAGAGACTACTGAAATGAGCGATGGCTTGGCAAATGACCGGAAGTATTACTTTTTTCATTGTGAAACTCCTATTTTCCCCTTTACCATTCATTATGAATATGAGATAAACTGGAAGAATGGGATTTTTAGTTTTCCTATATTCTATCCGCAATCATCTTATTCTTTGGCAGTTCAAAATGCGACTTATCAATTAAGCCTTCCTCCTGACTTAAAAATTCGTCAGAAAGCATTGAATAATATGCCTGAAAACCCTGATATAACCGTAGAGAAAGGCAAGAAGATATATAAATGGAAAGTTGAAAATTTAAAAGCAATCGAGTCAGAAAGTTTTGCCCCTCAGTTACGCACTTTAGTTCCAATGCTGTATATAAGTCCGGAGAGCTTTATATATGATAAAGTTAGCGGTACGATAACCGATTGGGAATCGTATGGAAAATGGGTATCGGGCTTGATGTATGGGAGGGATGTTCTTCCAGCTGCATTTAAAGACAAAATAATCAGCATGACTCAAAATGCCGGAAGTGATTATGAAAAGATTAAAATTCTGTATGACTATTTAGGCGAAACAACACGGTATGTGAGTATTCAGTTGGGTATCGGAGGGTTTCAGCCAATGTTTGCATCAGAGGTAAACAAAACGGGTTTTGGCGATTGTAAGGCTTTGTCTTTTTATTTAAAATCCATGCTGGAAGTTATTGATATTCCTTCCAATTATGTTGAAATACGGTCTGATAGAAGAAATAAGCGTATGTTTCCTGATTATGCCACGTTTTACGAAACAAACCACGTTATTTTACAAGTTCCTCTGGAAAAAGATACTTTATGGCTCGAGTGTACTAATCCTCGGATTCCGTTTGGTTTTGTTCATAATAATATAGCTGGACATGATGCTGTGGAGATTAAGAGTGAGGGTGGGAGGTTTTGTCAACTACCAGACTATCCCGATTCATTAAACGTAGATAAAAATTCGGCTACCGTAAAACTTCGTGAAGATGGAAGTGCGTCTATACAAGCCGAAAAAGAATATCACTTGAAAGTGTATAATGATTTCTTTGGATTAAATGAAAAAAAGAAGAATGAACAGGTAGATATATTCCGACGCGGAATTAATCTTCCTAATGCCACGGTAAACTCAGTACAAATCACAGAAAACAAATCAATACGCCCTAACTTTTTTATTTCTTACGATTGGCAAACTACACTATATGGCACAAAAACTGGTAACCGCTTGTTTATACCAGTCAATCCCTATAGGAACCAATACAACTGGTTTAAGAAAAAAGAACGAAAATATGATATTGATATTTGGAGAGGTTTTAACGATATAGACAGCATTTTTATTTCTATCCCCGAAAATTATGAAATAGAAACATTACCCATGCCTGTATTTATTACTACAAAGTATGGTGATTTTAGGAGTATTGTTTTTCCAAAGGAGGAGGGTATCCTGATCACACAATCGTTTTATTCACCTGCCGGAAAATATCAACTTGCTGAATACACAGAACTACGTGATTTTTTTGAAAAGATAAATTCGGCATATAATAGTAAAATCATTTTGAAGAGAAAAGAAAGAAATTAGTCCTGAATGTAAGACACAACATTATTCTTAAAATAAGAAGCCAGACACTTTATAAGTAGTCTGGCTTTGTTATATTATAAATAAGTTTGTTTATTCGGTCAAAAATTTTTGCTTATAGTCTCTGCTATATTGCTCATTTCTTCCTGAGGTAGTTTTAGTTTGGGGTTTCTGAAATTCATATCAGCCTCAGTTTGGATAGGAATGAGATGGATATGTGTGTGCGGTACTTCCAAGCCGATAACAGCTAGACCAACACGTACGCAAGGAATTGATTTCTCAATGGCTTTAGCTACTTTTTTCGCGAAAATCATTAAATCGGCTAATACCTTATCATCTAAATTGAAAATATAGTCCTCCTCTATTTTAGGCACAACCAGCGTGTGTCCTTTTGTCATGGGGTTTATATCCAAAAAAGCATAGAAATTATCATCTTCCGCTATTTTGTAGGAGGGAATTTCGCCTGCAATTATTTTACTGAATATAGTCATGATTATAGGTTTATTCTTATTAATAAGAGTTTCAGCTTATAATGAGATTTCAAGAACTTCGAACTCCATTTTACCCGACGGAACTGTAACTTCGGTTTTATCACCTACTTTTTTGCCTAACAATCCTTTGGCAATAGGAGTGGTTACCGAAAGTTTCCCTTCTTTCAGGTTTGCTTCGCTTTCGGACACTATCATGTACGACATAACTTGTCCGGTTTTGCTGTTTTTTATTTTCACGCGTGTCAGTATCTGAACTTCGCTGGTATCAATTTTCGATTCGTCAATCAATCGTGCCGAAGCGATGGTTTCTTTTAGCTGTGATATTTTCATCTCGAGCAAGCCTTGTGCCTCTTTTGCTGCATCATATTCTGCGTTTTCTGACAAGTCGCCTTTATCACGTGCTTCTGCAATCATCTTCGAAATGGCCGGGCGTTGTACGTTTTCCATTTCATTCAGTTCTTCCATTAGTTTTTTATAACCATCTTCGGTCATATAAGTTATAGCCATAATTTCTTATGTATTTGGTTGTGTTAATACTTTTAATCTATCTTATCGTCTGATTCGGATTTATAAAACAATTCAGAATAATTTATAACAAAAAAGAATTCCGACTTTTCTTTGCCGGAACTCTCTTAAATTTTGTCTGTGCAAATATACTAACTTTTTGTTTTAAAGTAGGTTCGAGTTTGTGAAAAATTAAATTATTTACTTAAATTAAGAAATTGTTTTGAATTTTTTCACAGGTTATTTTCAGTTATTTTTCGAATGATTTTAATTTAAGTTTTTCGTATAGCAGCGGGCTGCTTGAGAAAAATTTAAATTAAAAGACACGAAAAAGGGCGAAAATGAGTATGAAAGAATATCATAAGAAATCAAAACTAAAAATATCCGTAAAATTCAAAACAGTTTCTAATATTTTCGCTGAAAAACTTCAGAATATACAAAGGCTTTTTTTACATCATCCACATCGTTCAATTCGATGGTAAAAGCGGGCTTTTCATCTTCATCATCATTTAAGTTTCCTATTATATCCGTCTTTTTTTGATCGTAAAAATTTTCGGATGCATTATAGTCCTTTTCATATGTGTTAATTGGCACAGTCTTTTCATATACTTCGTTTTTTTCAGGATAAGTCTGTTCGTTTTCAGAATACCACTCATCATATTCAGTCGTTCTCTTTTCCTGATACACAGGTTGTGCCTGAGGGGCATCAGCTTTTTTGCTCTCCTGTTTTTTCAGTTTCTTTACAAGGCCGCCTATGATGACGATAAAAAAAATGAGATAATATAAAATATCACCAACCTCCATATCTGATTCTTATGTTTATAGCAAAGTTAGTGTTTTAGTTTGGATAAACCATACTCTTTTTTGAAATAAAAACAATGGGTAACTTCGCAGCCACCCATTGATACATTTTAACCTAAACCTTAACTATGAAAAATTTATCTGTTTGTTTACTTTGCAAAGATGAATAGAATTTTTTATTTATGCAAGAATTTTAATAACTAATTTCAAATAAGTTGAATGATTTATTTATCTTTCTGTATAAATATGTAGTAAAAATTTCATTTCCGCTAAAAACTTGTATAGGAAAATGCTTTATCCTTTCAAAAAAAGATTTTTCCTTTTCTCATTATTCTGCAACTTCCTGATATAACCATGCGTTTTGAAAATCCTTGCTCTGTTCCCTTATCTTTTTTAAATATAAGATTGCAATTTCTTTACTTGAGAAAGATTCTATTATCACATGGTTGAGGTTTGCCAATGGCAGTACAAAGGCATTATCATAATACTTAGCATGTAATAAATCGCGGTAAAGCTCGGCAGGTTTCATTTCAGAAAAGCCGGATACAACAACATGATATTTTTTTAGCTCGCCTGTATCGACATTAATACTTTGTTCTTCGATATTGCTTTTGTCTTTCGGTGTGTTAAGAGCCGCAAAAGGATTTTGAATACCGGCATGTTGAGAAATATCGTTATTACCAATGCGGGGAGAAATAAAAAGAACTGTAAAGAGAATTAAAATAGCAGCAGCATACCGGAATACATTTTTTACAGGAGGAACAGAAAGAGTTACCGTCTTGTTTCTTTTCAGCTTAGGAGTATTGATTTCTTTCAGACCGAAATTGGCAGGAATAAAATCATTTTTTTGTGCTGCTGCGAATATGATAGCGTTTTCTTTGTTTAATGAAAAACTGCCAAGTTTTCCAAAAACCATCTTTTCTCCCTTTCTTAATCCGGATTGGAATTTATCGGTTTCTGTTTCAATAAATCTACATGCTTCGCTATAGCTGATATTTTCCGATTTCGAAACTTCAGTAGCGAGCAATCCGTCGTTATTATTCATTCTTGGGTTAAATCCAACGATAGAGCAGGGGGGAATGATGCC
The DNA here is from genome assembly GCF_010501035.1 of Paludibacter sp. 221. Classification (GTDB taxonomy): domain Bacteria; phylum Bacteroidota; class Bacteroidia; order Bacteroidales; family Paludibacteraceae; genus QVMH01. Next base: position 3,273 of record NZ_QVMH01000048.1, on the reverse strand, counting down.
ATTATCAGTAACTTTGGCTGACTGTGTTTGAATTACAAAGCCTCCGAAATCGGGAATGATAACGAAATCATTTTTTATAAGTAAAAGCTCAATATGCCGGATTATTTTCTCCATGACTGCAAAAGTAAGACAAATCAGGTTATATCATTTTTTATTTGAGGCAAAAGTTTTCAACAACTTGTTAAGCATAAAACTATATTTCAATGCTAATCGTTTATAAATCTCTATGTGTCCCTCTGTGACCAATAGCGGGATTTACTGTTTCTTTACCTCTTCCAAAACATTAAAAACGATAGGACAAGTGTAAGCATTCTTTATCGAAAGGTTATATATCTGGTAAAACCGTTTTCTGTCCGTATGGGGGTATTCGCGGCACGCTTTCGGTCGGGATTCGTATATCGCGCAGTAATTATCGTCACCTAAAAATGGGCAGGGCATCGAGCGAAAAACCATATCCCCGTCTTCATCTATCCGAAGGTACTGTTCAATAAAATTGTTTGTTTTTATCCTCAGGGCTTTTGCCATACGCTCTACGTCCTTATCGGTAATTCTGGGGCCTAATGCCCGGCAGCAATTTCCACACGAGAGGCAATCGGTTTCATCTGAATACTTTTGGTGCAGTCCGTGTATGAAAACGTCCATCTTCTCCACTTTCTTTTTGTTTTTAGCAAAGTAACGTTTCCATTCCGGCTCAGCTTTTTGTGCCAGTTCGGGGAGTTGTGTATGGTCGGTTTGTTTAGACACTACTTAGAAGGTATAAATAATACTGGCAGCTATGCGGTGGTTGTCTACCCAATAGTTGTTGGTAGTACGCCCGTTGTTTTGAATGTTGCCATACATGATGGAGGTGAAGTTGTACTCAGCGCCAAAAGAGAGCTTAGGCAGGTTGTAGCTTAAATATAATGAAGCTCTGTACAGGCAGTCGGCAAATAACTGTTCGGTTTGGTAAAAACCACGGCTATACACTGCAAAGTTTCCGGTAGCACTTTCAGCCAGTTCCTTATTGCTGCCTAAATTCTGAGAATAACCTGCAAACAAGCCTATGCGCCATGTTTTCCCGTATACCAGATTTATCCACGAGGTCAGGATGTCGAAATTGGTATATTCGGTTTCTTTCATAGTAATTTCGTCGAAATTGGTATATTCGGTTTCTTTCATAGTAATTTCGTCGAATTTGCTAACTCCGTAACCATTCATCATCAGGTGGTCGCTCAGGTTTTGTCCCCACAGGGTTTTAAGCCTGAACTGAAATTTAGAATCTACGTATTGAGTGTATATTGTAGCACTAATCGAGGTCAGGCTTGCGTTGGGGTTAGGTTTAATTGTTTTTGTATCAAACCCAATTCCGTTTGTCCAGTTTTGTGTCTTGTTCTCTATCCCTATGAAAAAATTAGGCAATATAGCTCTTTTCATATAATTCGCAGATGTTCCTTCAGGCCCTTGCGACATGTATTGCATTTGATAAAGCGCGGCGGCGGAGATGGAGAAATAATCTCCCAGATTGTATGTATAGCTTATCTGAGGACTACGGTTGAATGCTTGTATCGGTGAACCTGTGTTCAGCGAAATAATATTAGGGAAAACTTTCCCGAAAAGCGGATGCCATGTTTGCCCTATCAGCAATTCGGAATGTCTCCAATTAAACTTTGCGTAAGCCTGTCTCAGACGCAGTACGAAATACATGTTTCCACTTCCGGCAAAATCGGCTTCCACTTTAGCAAAGGTTTTAGCCCCCAACATATCAGGCCCTTTCACATCCAGTCCTAAACGGGTGCTTACGCTTATCATTTCGGCTTCGGCAATAGCGTTTTTATCTTTCCCATTTTCGTCCTTTATAATCGGTTTCGGGGAAATATGAAACACACCATCCAACGACTGCTCATTCTGACGCGAATTATAGAAAAAATCATTCCGGACAAATCCATAAATTTTAAGCTCAGGCTTTTGTTCTTGCGAATGTAAAGTCAAAAGAGATATTCCTAAAAGCGAAGAGGTTATGATTGTCTTTAATTTCTTGTTCATGGCTGAAAACCGTTTTGTATGGATTATGAAAGCACGTGCAAAGTTAACAAAAAGATTGCCTGTAACAAACACTGTTAGAGCTATAAATTGTTCAGTTCTTTTTATTAACTTTGTAATACCAATCCTGAATTTTAATGACTTTTACCGCAATAGATTTTGAAACAGCGCATGCCGGTTTTCCATGCGAGGTAGGGCTTACCCGTGTTGAGAATGGAGTGATTACCCGTTCGGCATCGTGGCTGGTTAAGCCTGCGTGCTTTCCTTATATGAACCCTTTCAACGAACGCGTACACGGGATTTCTTCGGCCGATGTGGCAACAGCACCGACCTTTGAAGAGCTGTGGGGCGAATTAAGACCTTGGCTCGAAGATGAACTGGTGGTAGCCCATAATGCCCCTTTCGATATGCATGTGCTCCGTACTTCTTTGGCGCATTATGATTTGGCTGTTCCGTGGATAGACTATTTTTGCAGTGTGAGGCTATCCCGCAAGGTTTGGAAAAACCTGCCGAGCCACTCGTTAGGGAAATTGTGCGAATACCACAATATCTCTTTTGAGCATCACCGTGCGGGCGACGATGCCAAGGCTTGTGCTATTATAACGCTTAAGGCTCTTGAGGAAACTGGAAATACTACTGTTTTAGACGGATTGAATAAGTTGGGAGTGAAAGTGAAACGCCTGTCAACAGAGTTTGGTAAATGAGGATATGTTATAAAAGGTCTACATGTTTTATAAATCAATTGCTTTAACTTGCTGAAAATCAAGTTATTGTTATTTTTACTGTAGTTTGGATTTAAAAAAGTTGAGGACTTGTTTCTTTAATTAGCTTTAAATCAGTCGATTAGTAAGAGTGTGCAAAAGCGGATGCAACGGGTAATACCTCCAATCAGGCGGTTTCTCTGTATTTGTATGGTAAACGCTATATCGTTAAATATTTGCCTCAAAAAATCAAAGCCTTTACATTTGCATCCATATTCTTCGAGCAAAAATGAAGAATGAAAATTGAAAAATGAATCTTTCTCTACAAATAACCCCTCAAAAAAATGCTCTTGCAAATGTTAAAATATTTGTAAATAGCATTATTATGTTAGAGAGAGAGAGAGAGAGAGAGAGAGAGAGAGAGAGAGAGAGAGAGCCATTTACAATTTGTCCATTTACCATTTACTATTGCCGTAATTGGGTATTATCTCTTACCATTCCTTTTTTTCTCTTATTCCATTTTATTCCCTTACTCCTTTGTTCTTTTATATCC
>NZ_QVMH01000047.1:18776-28794 GCF_010501035.1 Paludibacter sp. 221 | reverse complement strand
TTAATTTCTTTCATAACATTACTTTTTTTATGTAACGCTATTTCAGGACGAGACATTCTGGAAATAAAAAAGAGTTATCACTAAAAGCAATAACTCTTTTATCAATAGTTGTAAGAACAATACATCGTTATAAAACCGAATAAAGTTCTGATTTTGAATTTAGTAGCTAAAATCTCATACGCAAAGACGGAAAGACTCAAAGAACCTATGGAAAAGAAAAATGTACAACATTTTTCTCTTTTCAGTTTGCGTCTTATTTGGAAATCAGGCATCTAAAAAGACGCTATAAAAAACACAATGTGTTTTTTTATCCTTTGCGTCATAGCGTCTTAGCGTACTAAAATTTATAACGAACTATTAAAGAACAAACAAGCTACTTATTCTCAAATACCAGTTCGTCACCTTTCAAATCAACTACAATCTTTTTACTATTATCCACATCGCCTGCAATGATTTTTTTCGAAAGGTCGTTCAATATATAGCGTTGAATAGCCCTCTTTACCGGACGTGCACCAAATTGAGGGTCGTAGCCCTCACGCGTCAGAAAATCAACAGCTTTATCCGTAATTTCCAACGTCACCCCATTCTGTTTCAGCATGCGTGTAACACTGTCAATTTGTAACCGGACAATTTTCTCAATCTCATTTTCGTTCAGCGGAGCAAACATTATCAGTTCGTCAATCCGGTTGAGAAACTCAGGACGAATGGTTTGTTTCAACAAGTCGAACACTTCGTTCTTCGTTTTTTCAATCACTTCATCATGATTCTCAGGAGTAATTTTTTCAAAATTCTCACGAATTATATTCGACCCCATGTTCGAAGTCATGATGATAATTGTGTTCTTGAAATTCACAGTACGCCCCTTATTATCGGTCAGCCTACCATCGTCCAGCACTTGCAGCAAGACATTGAACACATCGGGGTGTGCTTTCTCTATCTCGTCGAAAAGCACCACAGAGTATGGTTTCCGCCTGATAGCCTCGGTAAGCTGTCCTCCTTCGTCGTAACCCACATAACCCGGAGGCGAACCAATCAGGCGTGTTACCGAAAACTTTTCCTGATATTCACTCATATCAATCCGTGTCATCATGTTCTCATCATCAAACAGGTACTCGGCCAAAGCCTTTGCCAACTCGGTTTTACCTACCCCCGTTGTTCCTAAAAAGATGAACGAACCAATAGGACGCTTGGGGTCTTGCAAGCCCGCACGGCTACGGCGCACCGCATCAGCTACGGCATTGATAGCCTCGTCCTGCCCGATAACACGTTTATGAAGTTCTTCCTCCAGATGCAGGAGTTTGTCTTTTTCACTCTGTAGCATCTTTTTCACAGGAATACCAGTCCAGCGGCTCACAATATCAGCAATATCCTCGCTATCCACTTCCTCCTTTATCATTGCGTTGTTGCTCTGCATTTTATCAAGCTCCTTTTGCAGATTGACAATGAGGTCTTCCGATTCCTTTATTTTACCATAGCGTATTTCAGCTACCTTAGCCAAATCACCTTCCCGCTCGGCACGGTCGGCTTCATACTTATAATTCTCAATATCAATTTTAGCCTGCTGTATTTGGTCTATCAATGTCTTTTCCGAACTCCATTTAGCACGCAATTCCTTTGCTTCCTCCTTCAAGTTAGCAATCTCTTCGTTCAGCGAAGCCAGTTTCTTATCATCCTTTTCACGTTTTATCGCTTCACGCTCAATTTCAAGCTGTTTGATATTACGTTCAAGTTTATCCAGTTCTTCCGGCTCCGAGTCCACCTCCAAACGCAAGCGTGCCGCTGCCTCGTCCATCAGGTCGATAGCCTTGTCGGGCAGAAAACGGTCGGTAATATACCGGCTCGAAAGCTCCACAGCCGCTATAATGGCATCATCTTTAATCCGCACTTTGTGGTGATTTTCATACCGCTCTTTCAACCCACGAAGGATAGAGATAGTGCTCGCCTCGTCCGGCTCTTCTACCATCACTATCTGGAAACGACGTTCCAAAGCCTTATCTTTTTCGAAATACTTCTGATATTCGTCCAACGTAGTAGCACCTATTGAGCGTAGCTCCCCACGTGCCAAAGCAGGTTTTAAAATATTGGCAGCATCCATAGCGCCCTCGCCTTTACCGGCGCCTATCAGTGTATGAATCTCGTCGATAAACAAAATGATTTCGCCATCCGACTTGGTAACCTCGTTTACAACAGCTTTCAGGCGTTCTTCAAACTCACCTTTATATTTAGCTCCTGCTATCAGAGCTCCCATATCAAGGGAGAAAATCTGCTTCGATTTCAGGTTTTCGGGTACATCACCCCGCACAATACGATGCGCCAACCCCTCGGCAATAGCAGTTTTACCCGTTCCCGGCTCGCCTATCAGTATAGGGTTGTTCTTTGTACGGCGACTCAGGATTTGAAGCACACGGCGTATTTCCTCATCCCGTCCGATAACAGGGTCGAGCTTACCTGAGCGAGCCCGCTCATTTAGGTTAATAGCATATTTCTCCAACGAGTTATAACTATCCTCGGCCGATGCTGAATTTATCTTTGAGCCTTTGCGTAACTCTGCAATAGCAGCCTCCAAACCTTTTTCGCTCACTCCGGCATCGTTCAGCGCCTTTGTAAGCATGTTTTTCTCGGCTACTAACGCCAATAAAATATATTCGAGCGAGACAAACTGGTCGCCTGCTTTAGATGATAGCGACACCGCTTTCTGCAACACGCTGTTCGATTCGCGGCTCAGATATGGCTCTGCACCCGATACGCGCGGACAGCTCTCAATCATGCTGTCTGCTACCGCATTCAACGAATTCAGGTTTACGCCCAGCTTACCAAATAAAAACTGAACGACATCTTCACCGCTTTGCATTACCCCTTTGAGGATATGAGGCGGTTCAATAGCTTGCTGTCCTTTGGCTTTCACCAAATCGATGGCTGCTTGTACCGCTTCTTGCGATTTAATTGTAAAATTGTTAAAGTTCATTTGTGGTTAATTTTTTAGTTTTTATTCTCTTCTTCTATATATAGAACAATCGAATTGATTTTTTGTGCAAAAGGTCTACACAATTTCTTTACCACCTTACAAAACAAGACAAAATGACGCGTTTCGACGTATTTTACGTACGAAATTAGCAAAAACAGGACTTATTGTCATGTCAATCAAAGTTCATCAGACAAAAAAAGATGGACAATTTCACATTATCCACCTTACCGCTCTACCCTATCGGTATTGCTCGTTATTTCTTCATTGCTTCTGCTTTCAGTTCCTTCGGCATTTTCTCGATAGCATAACGTAATGCGGTACGCGGCATCACGTCTTTTTTGGAAACGACAAAATCAAAAACCTCTCTCTGATAGCTCTCTGAAGCCGCTTTAAGCATCCATCCATAGCCCTTTTGCACCAAATCGTCTTTGTCCATCAATAAAGTTTCTGCTATTTCAAAAATATCATCCAAGAACAGCCCTTTTCGTGCCGGAATGATTAAGGTAACGGCAGCCCCACGCTTCACCCAACGGTTTTCGGATTTAGCCCACACTTTCAGATTCTGCACATACTCCGGATACATCATTACTAAATCGCCAATAGTATGATTGCACAACGTATCGCACGAAGCCCAATTATTCACATACAAATTCACCCAACGCTCGAAAACCGCAAAATCATCGGGCGTATACTGTTTATAGATATAATACGACCAGTTGCAGGCAACGTATGATTCCTCGCTATAACCCGATTTCCAAAGTTCCTCACATAAGCCAAATATTTCTTTCTTGGGCAGGTCTTTTATATACTGAAAATGCTCCTTACTTATTTTATTGACTGTGGGTACTTTCACACCATAAAAGGTTACTTTTTCTTTAAAAACCCTGTCGAAATTATTAAACGTTTTTTCGTCAACATTATCTTTCAACGCCTGACGAACTGAGGCTAAAATATCTTTATCCATAAGTAAAATAGTTACGAATTACATTTGTTTCATCGAATTTAAAATCCGCAGTTAATAAATCACCACCAGTGGTGCAAGTCTGTGACTTGCACCTACGTTTCGTGCAGTTTTAAACTGCACTTATTTGAGACACAAGTTGCGCTACGCTAAACTTGCGCCNATAACAGGAAAATAAGCTAATAAGGTTGAAGCTACCGGTCTTTATTACCATTACTAAGGTTTAATACGAAAAATAAGGTTTTTAACATTGACCCCCACCTGTGGTGCAAGTCTGTTACTTGTACCTACGTTTCGTGCAGTTTTAAACTGCACTTATTTGAGACACAAGTTGCGCTACGCTAAACTTGCGCCGGTAGAAGATTATATTCAATAAAATTAGCCTGACAATGAAACCTTATTTTCAGAAATAAACCTTAGTAATTTCAATATTTCGGCAAACTAAACCTTATTAGCTTATTGAATAACAGGAAAATAAGCTAATAAGGTTGAAGCTACCGGTCTTTATTACCATTACTAAGGTTTAATACGAAAAATAAGGTTTTTAACATTGACAACTAAACGCTTACATATCTATTTCACAAGATTCCTTTTCCCTTATTTCCTTTACTACTTCCCATTCTTTCATTCCTCTTATCTCTACATCCTCTTATCTACTCCCCACATCAGTTTATTCTTCAGCGTATCGAAAAAGTTATAATCCTTCTGCTTTACCACACGGATGGTATAATCAGCTTTGGTTATCCGCAATCTTGTTTTTTGGTCGAGCACTTTGGACCGTCCATCTACTGCAATCAGGTAGGAATTGCTCCGGCTGAAAATCTCCAGTTCAATAGTCCACGAGTCGGGAATAATAAGCGGGCGCACATTAAGGCTGTGCGACGCAACGGGCGAAAGGATAAAATTCTGAGCCTGAGGAGCTACAATAGGCCCTCCCACACTCAGCGAATAAGCTGTAGAGCCTGTGGGCGTAGACACAAGCAATCCGTCGGCCTGATAAGTGTGTACAACTTCACCATTCACACTGGTATTGATGCTTATCATAGACGAACTGTCTTGTTTCAGAATTGCAATTTCATTCAGCGCAAAGGGATATTCCAAAGCCGTATTATCCGAAGTCTGAATATGCAGCAAGGTGCGTTCCTCAATCGCATAATTTCCATCTTCAAAAGCCTTTAGTGCTTTAATTATCCTGTCATCCGTAACGTCAGCCAAAAACCCCAGACGCCCTATATTAATGCCAAGAATAGGTATTTGCTTTGCCCCGATATGCGAGGCTGTATTCAGAAACGTACCGTCGCCACCAATGCTCAATGCCAAATCGGCCCGAAAATCATCATCACGCATTACTTCTATCTGCAAAGCTGCCGTCTCCAGCGATTGGCTTACAAAGTCATACAAAACTTTCTCAAACAAAAACGTAACCTGTTTGTTTTTAAAGTAATCGAATATGATTTTAATTTGCGAAAGCATTGTCTCGCGGTATATATTTCCAAAAACAGCAATTCTCATAAGCAAATAATATTTTAAAGAAAACACGTACACTCCGTCAGGAGCGGTAGTTTGGCAGAATAATATTTTCAAATATATCGGGCGTGCCGTAGGTACGCAAGTTGATAGGATAATCCGTTATTACCAAACTTAAATCCCTACGGGATATTCTACATAAAAAAACAAAAGTAAAACAATCAGTTATACCTGATTCAATAATTTTAAACTATTTTTGTAGCAAAATCAGTTTTTTCATGCATTTGTATCTACAAAGGAACAAAATGATAACAGAAGAAACAACAGTTTCAACCAAAATAAGTTTATAAAAAACGATATGACCAAACTAAGTGTCAACATCAATAAGATAGCAACATTACGCAACGCACGGGGCGGAAACGTACCCGATGTATGCAAAGTAGCACAAGACTGCGAACGATTTGGAGCCGAAGGCATTACAGTTCATCCGCGCCCGGACGAACGCCACATACGCTACGCCGACGTGTATGCCCTGCGCCCGCTCGTCGCCACCGAATTTAATATAGAGGGCTATCCCTCCGAGTCGTTTATCGATTTGGTTTGCTCCGTAAAGCCGGAACAGGTGACGCTTGTACCCGACCCACCGGAAGCTATTACCTCAAATGCAGGTTGGGACACGGTGAAAAATAAGGACTTCCTGAAACAGGTAGTAAATAAATTTCACGAATACGGCATACGTGTTTCCATATTTGTAGATACCGATTTGAAAAACATGGAGCATGCTAGACTGTGCGGAACCGACCGTGTGGAGCTTTATACAGAGCCTTATGCTACGATGTACCCTGCCGACAGGGAAAAAGCCGTTGCCCCGTTTGTTGAAGCAGCAAAACTGGCAAAGGAATTAGGACTGGGATTGAATGCCGGACACGACCTGAGCCTCGAAAATCTGGCTTATCTGCATACACATATACCTTGGCTCGACGAGGTATCGATAGGACACGCACTTATTGCCGATGCGCTGTATTTAGGACTCGAAAACACAATAAAACAGTATAAAAAGCAGTTAATATAGAACCAAGAATCAAGAGCCAAGAATCAAGAATCAAGATATAAGACGTAAGATATAAGACATGAGAATTAGGGAAAAGGTCAAAGCAACTCACCTCTTACCTCTCGCTCCTTATCTCTGAACCAGGACAAAAGATTTGAATTGTAAACAAAAAAATTAACCGATTCTACAACACATATTTAATAATAACCCAATATGAACTTAATGCTCATTTTACAAGTTGCTCCCGAAGTTGTATCCGAAGTAGCAGAACAATCGTCAATGAACCTATGGACTATGGCAAAGTATGGTGGTCCAATCATGATTGTGTTAGCCCTTATGCTGGCATTTGCCGTTTATTTATTTATCGAACGGCTGGTGACATTAAAACAGGCTTCGAAAGAAAACAGCACGTTTATGAACCGGATTAAAGATTACATATACGACGGCAAAATAGAGTCGGCCATCAACCTGTGCCGCGAGGTAAATACTCCTTCGGCACGTATGATAGAGAAAGGAATAAGCCGCTTGGGACGTCCGCTGAACGATGTATTAGTAGCTATCGAGAATGTAGGAAACCTCGAAGTAGCCAATCTGGAAAAAGGGCTTGTAATTATGGCATCCATATCAGGTGGGGCTCCTATGCTCGGTTTCCTTGGTACGGTAACAGGTATGGTGCAAACGTTTTATAACATGTCGATGAACAATAGCGGAATGATACAGTTAAGCGACCTGTCGAGCGGTATGTATCAGGCAATGGTAACTACTATCGGCGGGTTGATTGTGGGTATTTTGGCATATTTTGCATACAACTATCTGGTATCACGCGTTAATTCGGTAGTGAACAACCTCGAATCCAAAACAATGGAATTCATGGATATACTGAACGAGCCTGCAAAATAAATCAAGTGCGTATAATTACTTGTAACTCGTAACTAAATACTTGTAACTATTCTATTTATGGCATTAAAGAAAAGAACAAAAGCAGAAGCAGGATTCTCCATGTCGTCGATGACCGACATTATATTCCTATTACTTCTCTTTTTCGTTATGGCATCCACCATGTCGTCGCCCAACGACATCAAAATAAATTTACCGCAAAGCAAAGCCACCACTTCAACAAAATCGGTTGTAGCAAAAGTATCTATCGACGAAAACGGCAATTTCTTTGTGGCAAAGGGAAGCGCACGCCCCGAACAAATACCATCCGACCTGCTCGAAAGTTATATTATGGACATAGTAGCACAAGACTCGACCACTTACATAGCGCTGCATGCCGACCAAAATATTGCATACAAAGAAGTGGTAAAAGTACTTGACATTGCAAACCAGCATAAACTGAAACTTGTAATAGCCACCAAAACACTGAAGTAAAAAAGAGTGAAGAAATCGGATTTATATGGTATAATAGGTTCTGCATTATTTTGCGGTATCGTTTTGCTGTTGCTATTCCTTATCGTAATGCCCGGCACACGCACACCTGAGGACGAGGGAATTATTGTAAGTTTCGGCGACTCGTTCGAGGGAGGCGGGCAAAACCCTGCAACCAGCGTGCAAGCTCCTAAAACTGTGGAAGCTACCGCTACCCCTGTACGCCCCAACGTACCCGAAAACAAACCCGCACCCCAACCACCAACCGAAGAGCCGGTATTGACACAAGAGGACGAATCGCTACAACTGGCACGCATAGAGGAGGAAAAAAAGAAGAAAGAACAACAAGAACTGGAACGCAAGAAAAGAGAAGAGGAAGAAAGACTGGCCGAACAAAAACGCCTGGAGGAAGAACAACGGCTTGCAGAAGAACGCCGCATTGCCGAGCAACGAAAGAGGGAGCAGGAAGCTATCGAAAGGGCTAATGCCTTAGGCAGTATGTTTGGGACAGGCTCGAGCACCGAAGGAAGCGGCGCAAACGTAGGCGAAACCCAACAGGGAAATCCGGTAGGTAAAGGCTCATCGGATGGTAACTCATGGTCGCTCGACGGGCGTGCATTAATCGGAAAGCTAATTACACCTACTTACAACAACAATGTAGAAGGGGTGATTACGGTAACCATTCGGGTAGACGAAAACGGAAGCGTTACAAGTGCGTCGATAGGCACCCCGACCACCATATCGGATGCCGAAACACGAAAAGCCACGTTGGAAGCTGCGCGCAAAACAAAATTCTCGGCAGGACGGAATATTGCAGCAGGAACTATTACCTACAATTTCAAATTGAAATAAACCGGACATTCAGTCTGTCTTTATATATTTTGGTCGCATAGGAACACCTACGAAAACACAGTAGAAACACATAGGAAATATGATTTTTCTATTGTGGACTATGTGGAAATCTATATGAACTCTATGTGTCTTATAAACACAGGCTAATTAACGTGGCACGCTTATATTAACCACATAAAAATAAACTGAATATGAAAAAAGCACTCTTGTTTTTGGTCGATGGCTTCGAGGAAATTGAAGCATTGGGAACTGTTGATATCCTCCGTCGGGGCAACGTAGATGTAAGCACAGTGTCGATAACAGGAAAGAAAGAAGTAATGGGAAGCCACAAAATTCCCGTAACCGCCGATATACTGTTTGAAGAAGCCGGTTTCGATGTAGATATGCTGATTCTGCCGGGTGGAACTACTGCCCTTAACGAGCACGAGGGATTGAAGAAACAAATAAAACTATTTGCCGATGCCCGAAAAAACATTGCTGCCATATGCGCCGCGCCAATGGTTTTAGGAGGATTAGGTCTGCTGAAAGGCAAACGTGCTACAGCTTATCCCGGATTCGAGCAATATCTGGATGGAGCGGTATTTGTTCCCGAAGCAACTGTAATAGATGGGAACATCATCACTGGAAGAGGCCCCGGACTGACTTTCAAATTTGCACTGACCTTGCTTGAAATTCTCGAAGGCAAAAAAGCCTCCGACGAGGTTGCCGCACAACTTTTATTGAAATAAAATTTACATTTGAGCTTTGAGAAATCAGGGCTCTTTTTTCATAATACTATATGTCTGAACAAATCCAGATTTCACAAGCTACAGATAAAAAAGCAAAATACGAATCGCTACTTCCGCAAATAGAATCGCTGATAAGCGGAGAAACCGATTTAATTGCAAACCTTGCAAACATATCGGCTGCGTTGCACACGGTTTTCGGTTGGTGGTGGGTAGGCTTCTATCTGGTAAAAAGCGACGAGCTTGTACTGGCCCCTTTTCAAGGCCCGTTGGCATGTACGCGTATAAAATTCGGAAAAGGCGTTTGCGGTACAGCATGGAAAGAAAAAAAGAGTTTGCTTGTACCGGATGTTAACAAATTTCCCGGACACATAGCATGCAGTTCACAGTCTGTATCGGAAATTGTCGTTCCTATTTTCAACACCCAAAAAGAAGTAATAGGAGTATTGGATATCGACAGCGAAAAATACGACATATTGGACGAAACAGATGTTTATTACCTTGAGAAATTAACGGAAATCATAAGTAAATTCCTGAGTACATGACAAAAAAATGTCGAATGTTTCTTCAATCTGTTATAGGTACTCTTTTGACCTTGTCCGGTGAGCCGAAAAATAAGAGCAGGCGGC
>NZ_QVMH01000047.1:0-18764 GCF_010501035.1 Paludibacter sp. 221 | reverse complement strand
CGGGCACAGTCTTGATTTTTTGTTCCTTTTGCATCAAGGCAAAAGGAAGTAAGATGATTTAAACAAAATCATTAAATGTGAGCAAATTACTGATTGCTATTCAGTTTTTTGTCATGTACTAAAAATAAATATATAAAGCTACAAATGATTTGATTTGTAGCTTTTTTTGTACTTTTGTATTCATTTTCCGACAAGGGAAATAAATCCTTTTATAAATTGTATAATTTAATTGTAAATCAGAAAAATGGAACTTGCAAGTAAGTACAATCCGACTGAAATAGAGTCGAAATGGTATCAGTATTGGTTAGACAATAAGTTTTTTCACTCCGAACCGGATAACCGTGAGCCATATACTGTCGTCATTCCGCCTCCAAACGTTACGGGGGTACTTCACATGGGACATATGCTGAACAATACAATTCAGGACGTATTAGTGCGTCGTGCACGTATGTTAGGCAAAAATGCCTGCTGGGTTCCGGGAACCGACCATGCCTCTATTGCAACCGAAGCCAAGGTTGTGCAGAAACTGGCATCGGAAGGCATCCAAAAGAACGACCTGACCCGCGAAGAATTTTTAGTTCATGCTTGGGACTGGACGCACAAACACGGCGGAATCATCCTCGAACAGTTGAAAAAATTAGGTGCCTCGTGCGATTGGGACCGTACAGCTTTCACTATGGACGAGGAACGCAGCAAAAGCGTTATTAAAGTATTCTGCGATTTGTACGAAAAAGGAAAAATCTACCGTGGCGTACGCATGGTAAACTGGGACCCAAAAGCCCTGACAGCTATCTCGGACGAAGAAGTTTTTCACAAAGAGGTAAACGGCAAATTATACTATATTAAATACAAGGTAGTAGGCGAAGACAATTACGCGGTAATTGCTACTACACGCCCCGAAACTATTTTTGGCGACGTGGCAGTATGTATTCATCCCAACGACCCGAAAACAGCCGCTTTCAAAGGCAAAAAACTTATCGTACCGATTGCAAACCGCGAAGTGCCGGTTATCGAAGACGAGTATGTTGATGTGGAATTTGGAACGGGATTCCTGAAAGTTACTCCTGCGCATGATGTGAATGACTACATGCTGGGCGAGAAATATAATCTGGAAATAATCGACATTTTCAACGACAATGGTACGCTGAATGGTTTCGGATTGCAGTACAAAGACATGGACCGTTTTGATGTGCGCAAACAAATAGAAAAAGACCTGGATGCACTTGGCTTACTCGAAAAAGTAGAGTCATACACTAACAAAGTAGGTTATTCGGAACGTACCGATGTGCCTATCGAGCCTAAACTCTCGATGCAATGGTTCCTAAAAATGGAAGAACTTGCAAAACCGGCTTTGGATGCTGTAATGGATGACACCATTAAGTTTCACCCTCCGAAATTCAAGAACACCTACCGCCATTGGATGGAAAATATAAAGGACTGGAACATCTCACGCCAACTATGGTGGGGACATCAGATTCCGGCATATTACCTGCCACAAGGAGGGTTTGTTGTAGGAGAGACAAAAGAAGAAGCATTCGAAAAAGCATTGCAGAAAGTTGATTATCCGATTACTATCGAAGATTTGAGACAAGACGAGGACTGTCTGGACACGTGGTTTTCGTCGTGGTTATGGCCTATATCTGTTTTCGACGGCATCAACCAGCCCGACAATAAAGAAATAAACTATTATTACCCGACCGACGACCTTGTGACTGCTCCTGAAATTATATTTTTCTGGGTAGCCCGTATGATTATGGCCGGATACGAGTACCGTGAAAAAGAATGTTTCAAAAACGTATATTTCACAGGTATCGTGCGCGACAAACTGGGACGTAAAATGTCAAAATCGCTCGGAAACTCGCCCGACCCTATCGAACTGATGGATAAATACGGAGCCGATGGGGTACGTATGGGAATGCTACTCACCTCCCCTGCCGGAAACGATTTACCTTTCGACGAGAGCCTCTGCGAACAGGGACGCAACTTCAATAATAAGATATGGAACGCTTTCCGACTGGTTAAAGGCTGGGAAGTAGCCGATATTGCACAACCCGAATCGTCAAAAATTGCGGTTGAGTGGTTTGACGCACAGCTAAATAAAACCCTGATTGAAATAGACGACTTATTCAGCAAGTACCGTTTATCTGAGGCGTTGATGATGGTTTACAAATTATTTTGGGACGAGTTTTCTTCGTGGTATCTGGAAATGATTAAACCTGCGTATCAGCAACCTATCGACAAGGCTACTTACGCTTCAACGCTTGCTTTCTTCGACACATTGCTGAAAGCGTTGCATCCTTATATGCCTTTCATTACCGAAGAACTGTGGCAAGCGTTGGAAGAACGCAAGCCGGGCGAAAGTATCATGGTGTCGATGATGCCGCAACCAAAGCCGGTTAACGAAAAAATCATTGCCGATTTTGAAAAAACAAAAGAAATCATCGGAAGTATCCGTACTATTCGACTGCAAAAGAACCTCCCGAACAAGGATGTTTTAAATCTTCAGATTAAAGGAGAACATAACACTGCTTTCGATTCAGTAATAACAAAGTTAGGCAATCTGGAATCTATCAAGCCGGTTGAAGAGCCGGAGGCCGGTTCTACATCGTTCTTAGTAGGAACTACTGAATATGCTATTCCATTAGGCAGTTTGATTAACGCAGAAGAAGAAATAAAGAAGATGGAAGCTGAAATCAGCTATTACGAAGGTTTCTTAAACTCGGTGATGAAAAAACTTGGAAACGAGAAATTCGTAGCCAATGCAAAACCGGAAATAGTTGAAGCCGAATACAAGAAAAAAGCAGATGCCGAAAGCAAAATAGCTTCGCTGAAAGAAGGCATCGAAGCACTGAAAAAATAATTTGATAAAAAATCGGCACAGCGGATTTACCGCTTGTCCGATTTTTATACACGTATAAGCGTCCGTATCGCAATCGGCTCAAAGCCGCTTGTCGGAAAAAAATACACTCTCGATAAAATAACTTTAGGCGTAAAGCGGACTTGAAGCCGCTATACGCCTTTCAGCTAAAAAGGATATGCTTTTCGACGAAGGATGTTCATATCATATATACAACCGCAGTAATGAGAATATCTTTCTCAGCCGAGAAAATTATCTTTTTTTTCTTCGTAAAATCCGAAAACATCTATTACCATTTGCTGATATTCTGGCATATTGTTTAATGCCAAATCATTTTCACCTGATTGTAATAATAAAGGAAGAAGGTGCCCAAATCTCCCAAACCAAAGGCAGGGGACATATGTCTCTTTTTGCTCAGGCAATGGGGACGGTTCTTAGCTCATACACTCAGGCTATAAACAAACAATTAAACCGACAAGGAGTTCTTTTTGCACATAAAACAAAAGCAAAACCACTGAACTTTGCAAAAGATAATTATGCTTTATCCTGCTTCATGTATATTCATCAAAATCCTTTAATGGCTAATTTGATTGATAAACTGGAGGATTGGGAGTTTTCCTCTTTCCCTGATTATATTGGATACAGAACCGGAACTTTGATAAACAAACAATTAGGGTTAGCTATATTGAATCTGCAAGAAGAAGATATTTATAATATTACATATAAGCTGATTCAAGATAAGACAGACGACGATTTTTTGTGATGAAATTAATCTGTACACACGGCGACTTAGCGCCGCTTGTCAGACAAAGATAAAATACGCTGACATCTAAATTTAGGCGTAAAGCGGACTTAAAGCCGCTATACGCCCTATATATATTATAATCTGAATTTTAACAAAATAGAAATGGAACAAAATATTAGCCTGCCTCAACCAAAAGACAAACTTTGGACACAGAGTTTTATCAGTGCATGCATAGGTAATTTCCTGCTGTTTTTCGCTTTTTATCTATTGCTGCCTATCCTGCCTCTCTACCTTATCGAAGTATTCGACACAAACCGTTCTTCGGTCGGTATCATCCTCTCGTGTTATACCCTTGCTGCATTAGCCATCCGTCCCGTAGCCGGATTTATCTTAGATATGTTCAGCCGTAAACCGCTATACCTGATTGCCTACATCTTGTTTGTGGCTTGCTTCGCAGGCTATACGCTTGCCAACCTGATTAGCATTTTCGTAATTGTACGTATCATGCATGGCTTAACTTTCGGCATGGTGACCACGGCAGGCAACAGCTTAGTAGTAGACATCATGCCCTCCTCACGACGTGGCGAGGGATTGGGGTACTTTGGAGTTGCCAACAATCTGGCTATGGCTACAGGCCCGATGTTCAGCCTGTTTCTACACGATTTCTATAGTTTCAACATTATTTTCTATATTGCCATCGGAAGCGGCTTACTGGGCTTTCTGGTGGCAAGTACAATAAAAACAGAGAAAAAAATAGAGAAAAGCCTGAAACAGCCACTTGCTTTCGACCGCTTTTTCCTACCCAAAGGGCTAAGCGGTGGCATTAGCTTTATGTTTATAGCCATTCCGTACGGCATGCTGACTACGTACGTAGCTATTTATGGTAAAGAATTGGGCATACAAAGCAGTATGGGTATATTCTTTTCGCTGATGGCTGTAGGCTTAATAGGGTCGCGCCTGTTTGCCGGAAAAATGGTAGACCGTGGAAAGCTCACGTGGGTTATCGCTTGCGGAACTATCATCTGCTTAGTAGCTTTTTTCACCTTATCAAGCCTTAATAGGATAAATGCTTTTGCCGATAATACAGTGTTAATCACAGTGCTATTTTATTCCATAGCCGTGTTGTTGGGAGTAGGATATGGCATGCTATTCCCTGCCTACAATACGCTCTTTGTAAACCTTGCACCACACAACAGGCGTGCCACAGCAAGCTCTACATATCTTACCAGTTGGGATATTGGTGTAGGGCTGGGGCTGGTTGTAGGTGGGCGGATATCCGATACCACGGGCGGGTTGCCATTATCTTACCTCATCGGTACATTGTCGGTAGGCATCTCCATACTGATTTTTAAACGAATTGCCGCCCCACATTACAATAAAAATAAAACAGAGTATTGAGATGAATTGAGGATATTTCTGTTCCGTCAACAAAACGAAAATACACTGTTTCTGTTTTGCACACAAAACAAAAGAGGCTTTTATCACTCACTTGTTAGGCAAATCATTCCCAATATATTCCTCTACTCATTTAGGTGACTTGCGCGGTTCTTGCGCATTGACTAGCATGGTGACTTGCGCGGTAGAAAGGTATTATTGTTTCTGAAATCGGCATCTATAAACTTAAAAATTAGAAAGATTGCTATATCCAAACTTTTATATATCTTTGTAACCGCCGTAACAGTTACGGACGTAACAAAAACAAAGAGTATGAAGTTTTATAACAGAACAAGCGAATTGGCAGAGTTGAAACGGATACAAAACTTATCGTTCAGCGACCACTCCTGCCTGACTGTAGTAACAGGAAGAAGAAGGATTGGCAAAACAAGCCTTATTATGAAGTCAGTTGAGGATTTGCCGACTGTCTATCTGTTTGTTGGTCGTAAAAGCGAAGCAACGCTCTGTTCTGAATTTATTCCAATCATCAGTCAATCGCTTGATACTTTTATCCCTACTGAAATACGCACTTTCCGGTCATTGTTCCAATATTTAATGGAATTGGCTTCACAGAAATCGTTTAATCTCGTTATTGACGAATTTCAGGAGTTCTACAACATCAACGAATCTGTGTATAGCGATATGCAGAATATATGGGACACCTATCGAAAGAAATCAAAAATGAATCTGATAGTATCCGGCTCTATTTATTCGCTGATGCAGAAAATATTCCAGAACAATAAAGAGCCTCTATTCGGCAGAGCAGACAATATCATCAAATTATCGGCTTTTGATTTAAACACGCTGAAAGAAATTATGCGTGATTACAATCCAAGTTACACCAATGACGACTTACTTGCGCTATATACCTTTACAGGTGGAGTTCCTAAGTATGTTGAGTTGTTCTGTGATAATATTACATTGAGCATAGATGAAATGATTTCTTTCATGGTTCGGGAAAACTCTCCATTTACCGATGAGGGAAGAAATCTATTGATAGAAGAGTTTGGAAAAAACTATGCTACCTACTTCTCTATCCTAAGTGCTATCTCGGGAGGTATCAATACACAACCCGAAATAGAAGCTGCATTAGGAGATAAAAGTATAGGCGGACAAATCAAACGATTGATTGAGGATTACAATATTATTGTTCGCCAACGCCCTATACTGGCTAAAGAAGGAAGTCAAGCCGTGCGATACGAAATACAAGATAATTTTATCCGTTTTTGGTTCAACTATTTCGACCGCCATCGCTCGCTGATAGAGATAAAGAACTTTATCGGCTTACAGGCTATCATTAAATCTGACTATCCGACTTATTCGGGTATTATGTTGGAAAGATACTTCAAACAACAGCTTGCCGAAAGTTTCCAGTACAGAGCCATTGGTTCATGGTGGGAACCTAAAGGTAATCAGAACGAAATTGATATTGTTGCTCTGAAATTGGAGAAAAATCAAGCAGTAGTAGCAGAAGTAAAGCGACAAAAGAAGAACTTTAAACCAGAGTTATTGGCAGCAAAGGTAGAGCATCTTAAGAATAAATTGCTGTCTAAATATCAGATTGAAGAGATTTGCTTGTCGTTAGAGGAGATGTAGAATTTTGTTTATTTATGCAATAAATGTTTTGATCAACAATTATATTAACAACTCAATTCTTAGAATAATGATAAAAGTACGAGATGAGGCATTTAGATACTATTTCAACTTTATGGAAAAACGGATGGATATTTTTTGGTCAAGGTACAATAATGAAAAATATCCTTGGACTGATGACAGCATGTTATTTCGTCATAAGTTCACCAATGTATATCGTTCTTGCGATAGGGTTAGTCAGAAACTCTTTGTTTACTTCTTTTTCGTGGAAACGGATATTGCCAAATGGATTCTTTTGTATCCAATCATAGTTTACCGCAATGTTTAACACCTTCTTTACTACCTTCATGTAGCGGATAACCGTATTCTCCTGCAATCCCTTTTCAGCTTTCAGGAAATGAATATAATCATGAATCATACCGTTGGCAACTTCCTTTAATGGAATATCTTTTCGTTGATATTGGGCTATACTCATTTCCCGAAAATACTTCAAACAGGTATCAAAACGAGAGATCGTAACTTTTGCATAATCTTTGCCGATAAGTTCACGGCACTTGTCGTTATGCTCCTGAAATACCTGAAAGAACATTTTGTGTTCCTCATCCAGTCCGAGGAATTTCCGCTTTATTTCCATTGGATTGATTAGTTTTCCTTCTTCCTCCATCTTCCGATGGATTTCAAATAGGCGAAGTTTCACCGATTCAAGATAACGGTTAATTTCCAGTGAAGCGGCATCTTTACCGGTACAACGTTCTTTGTTCTGATTCCAAAGGTTAGGTTTTACAGCTCTCTTTAGCTGCATTTCCGATAATTGCCCTGCGATTGAGATTCGCAACATGATAGGATTCTCTCCTGATTTCAACGCTCGTGTTTTCCGAATAAAGAAAAGCACATTAAAAGTCTGTTTCATACTCTAAAAATTAATGGTTTAAAGATACTTGAACCATGCTTAATAGAGTGCCTTAAACAACAAGACAATCAGTGACTTACAGTGTCATTCGTGGTCAATTTTTCGCGGCTTAAAAAATGACCACGATTTAGCCCGAGGGAACTGCTTTACACAACATGCGTTAAACCACGTAAAAACAGACTATATAACAATAAAAAAAGCAGCTACATTTACTGTAACTGCTTGATTTTGAGGTGGTGCCACCAGAAAGAGAACCTTTACTGTATCTCTATTGATAGTCAACCTTTTATGTTTTCTTAAATTTGGAATCCCACACGATTTAGCACACGATTATTTTTCATCGTTCTGCTCGCTATTTGCATGATTTCTGTTGTAAAGGTAGGGAAAATATCTATAACAATGAAGGATTTTTTCGAAATATTATCTTGAAATAGTGCTATAATATACTGATTGACAGTTTACTATATTAGATTCTGCATAATAAACTAATAACAGCACAACACAATAAACTAATGGACTATGGCAATTTTCGTTCTGTAGGTAGGATAAAAATAGAAAAGAGAGCCCAATAGAATTTTATATAAGCAATGCATCCGCAACAATATACACAGTCTGTATATTATTGCGGATGATATGGTATTGGTTATTCAAAAATATAAATGCCCTGATACTTATATTTTTTTACTTAGGGCTAAAGAACGGAGTATTGCATGTTAGTTTTCTGAACCGTTCTTGTAAAATGGTAACGCGTTTAATTAGTTCATCATAAGATAGCCTCTTTCCATAAATGAACCCTTCTTGCATCTTTTTATAATCATCCTTAAGTGTCTCAACCAAGGGTTTCGGCGGTAAGAAAGAAATCGTTGAAGGATGGTGGCTTTGGTAATCAAATCCACTCCATGCGGTAAATTTGCTTCGATGTTCAACAATATGAGAGTATAAGAACTCATCATTCATCGCTTTTATGGCAAATTCTTTATCCATCATCTTCTCTATGTCATAAAGATGCCTAGTAAGTCTATCGATATTTCTACCGCCTCCTATTCGATTAAATTCTTCATGGAGAAGAAAAATCTTCTCTAAAAACGTCTTCCCCGGAAAAACTGTTGGCACAACAAACGGTGATTCACTAAAAGGCTCATCCGGGTATGCTTCTTCAATCATAGATCGCATTTCAACAGGTTCAAATGGTTCGATTAGAGAACGGCAACTCATTTCAACCTTAACTCTTTCGGCTATGTATGGATTCTTATCAGGCAATATAGAGGTATATTCGATGAAAAACTCAACAGGATCTTTATCCGATACTGTTGTTTCAGGATTCACCAACTTAAAATGTCCTGATAACCCCAATGCGTCCAATGCTTTTTCTATCTCTGGAACAAGTGTGTTATCTACGAATCGTTTTGATTCTTTTCTTAATTCAGTACGTTCCTTCTTACTTAGGTTCTCTCCAAATCCAAGAACAGCTCTATCTATGGCAAGATCGCAATCTTCAGAGAATCGCTCTATTAAATCCCAACCTTTGCTAAGACTCGTTCCACCCTTAAAAACGACTCCTTTGCTGCAAGCTAATCCAAAAATTGCTTTCAGAACCATGCTTACCCAAAAATCTTTTTCTACGGCATTATCATCAATACCTTTTTCTTCTGCAACATTTGCAAGAATGGTTTGTTTTTCCTCTAAAGGTAGATGTATCCAGTTCTGTTTTAACGTCGTTCCCATAATCAGATTATATTTAATTTCTTGCGAATCCACTGTGGAGCTATAAGGAAATCCTGCCTAATCATTTCCTGATTTGGCTCCTTGGCAAGTACTTCTTTTATTGTTAGTATTGTATTGTCATCAATATTATTTTCGCCGATTTCTTTCATTGCTGATACAGCTAAAGAAAACAACTCGCTTTGATAAGCAAAATTTCTGGGGACGCTTTTCTTGAAAATAATTTTGCGATTACCCACTGTAATTGACCTTGGAGTGCCATTTGTTAGATATACAGCATTCATTGGAACCTGAGTTGATAGCCCCAAAGCATTCAAAGCAGTTAAGCCTGATGGGATAATACGCGCCTTGTCTTTTTCAGCAATCGTTTTTGCAATTGTGTCAATAGATGGTTTATGTATCCCATAACGATTACGGCTTGGATACAAATAGATGCCTTGCGAGAGACGTATCAGAAATTTTTCATTTTCAAGTCGGGATAGCACCCTAGTAACCAACGCATCATTATTCAAATCAGCAAAATCACTTATCACATAAAGCCTTCCTTCTCCGTTTTGCATTATGCGGTGTTTAATTTCCTTGGATAAAACATGTGCCATATTTCTTGTTTTACTAAATTATGTCCGAAATTACTGCTTTTTTTCGGACAAAACAAGAGGGAGGTTAAAATTTGTCTGAAATTACTGCTTTTTTTCGGACAAAAAAAGGAGGGAGTGAGGATGATTATCTTTCATCGTTCTGCTCGTTATTAGCGTGATTATTTTTGCAAAGGATGGAATCATATTAAACCTGCCTGCCCTCAATTAAAGCAATTAGCCCTTTTTTTGTTTCTGTTATGCAGCAAAAATAGCGCATTATGGAAACAAAATAAAGGTATTGAGATGAATTAAGAGCATTTCTGTTTTATCGACAAGACGAAAATGAGGCCTTTTTATTTTGCGTACAAAACAAAAGAGGTTTTTCTCATTCACTTGCTGAGTAAATTACCCCACTATTATCTAGTCAATTCTTGTTTTTATGAGATATATCGGCTAAAATATGACTACTTTTGTTGGATGCAACAAGTAAATGGCATAGCTACTTTCTCTGCTCCTGTATTTGATAATCTCATTGAAAGGGCACAATACCATCCTGATTTACTCAGTCAGGAGGAGAAAGATGCTTTGTTAAGTATAATAGAGAAACTTCAATGTGTTGCAATCTGTGGTAATGATGAATGTCGTGAACTTTGGTTAATCATAGAACGTGGCTCTATAGAGGATTTCGGAGATTATGATGAGTATTTGGAGAATGAGATCGTAAGTAGCAAAGATGAGTATGAAGAGTTATGGAAAGAAGAATATCCGGATCCAATAAAATGGTATCTTCTCTCTGTAAAACGTTATAATGAAGCTTGTTTTCTTTTCATTGACAGTAAACTTACTCTGCACATAAAGAAGGAAACATCGAATATTACGGAATCCATTAATCTCCAGCTTATTTCATGGATTGATCAAACCGTTAGCAAATGTATTGACTGGCTCAAAAGAGATATGTCCGGCTATAATGAGTATATCAATCAACATCTTCCTTATACAAAACGTACTGGTCGCATCCTTCGGCAGGATTATTGGAACATTGACCCGAAAGAAAAAGAGTGGATGCTGAAGGGATTGACAACGACTGATATAGATATACTAAAGATTATTGTAGAATTGTCCGAAGATGATGAACAGACTATCTTTCCAGAGAAAATGACTTCCGGTATCTTCTTTGACTGCTGTAAAATTGGATATGACGCTAATAGCTATTTGCAGAGTGCAAATATGAAACCAGTAGATTTATACCGTAAATTTGCAGATGGAAGAGATTTCGGACTTACCCAACTGAATCCTGACTCTCCCCAAGCATTTGAAGAATGGTTTAACAAACGAGAATGGCAATTTGGTCATCCGTGGGAAGTTTGTCGAGGTGGTAACTCTACACATATTTCGCTGTATGTTGACAAGCGAGCAGATGGTTGGAGATTATCTCTTTCTGGAAAAAGCCGTAACCGAGTAGCTGAAACTGTACGATTTGCAATAGCTTTGTATAACCACAATATCCCTTTCAAGCTGTGGGATGCCAAAGAAATTTTAGCTATGGTATCCGGTACGGATTATATTGGAATTGTACCTGAGGGTATTATACCTGTCTATTGTCATTCCTATTTTCCGAAAGAGGATTGTATTGTTGATTTTATGAATTTAGCGACTGAAGAGAGAGATAAGGTTGTTAAGCTGGCTTATTGGCATGCAATAGGAGAAGCTAAATTGATTGAATATTAACGATTTGTGCAATAAACAGATCCTTCACTTGCTTATATTTATCATAGTATCCTAATGTAAATTATTTCCTATGGCATTGCAGAATACATATATTACCGATAAAGAAAGTCTACCTAAAGGTGGGTGGAAGCCGGATTTACAATTATTTTTTAATATTATATAGTACAAATTACAAGATTTCCTAAAAATTATATATCTTTGCGGCAAAAGAATATCTCTGTTGGCGCAGAGATAATCTTCATTTCTCGGTGATGCCCGAAAATAAATTAAAATTTTTGCAATGACAAAATTAAAAGAAAAGGCTTTTAGAGCCAAAAGAAAGCGTATAATAAACGCTAAAGAATGTGAAAACGACCTCAAGGACTATCTGGAAGGTCTTTTTGAATCCTTTTGGGGAGCTGTGTGTAATTATGAGAAAGAGGTTGTTCAAACTCCTATAGAGGCCAGATGCAGAGGCTTTGAAGCCTCCTTGTTGAACTCTAAAATTTTGCAAAGCGTCCAGTCTAATTTCAAAGAAGGGTGGAAATTTGGAAAATATAAACGTTTCATGCTTAGAATAAACAGTTATATTGTCTTCTTCAAGAAACTGAATAACAAAGATATGCCAATGAATATCCAAACGCGTTTTTCTTCTTCTTTACAGAATCAAGAACAGGGGAAATTGTTTGACATAAGTGATGACGGTACAGAACCAATACTATTTTTTGGTTATAATAAAGATAGATTTGGGAATATATGCAATCCAAAATTGGTATATATAGATGAAGGTAAGGTCAGTTGGACTATAACAGAATCAGATATCGAGAGAAAAAATATTTCTCTTGTATCTCAGGTTAAAGATACACCACTTTCTGTTCGTCAAAACAAAAAAAGAGAAGGTACTAATAATTAAATAAAAAGGCATCACTGAGAATTTTATTATTAAAACCAAGAGCATCATGGAAATTAATTATAAGCAATTAACTTTTGCCCGTGAGTATAGAGGAATCTCTCAGACGGAGTTGGCTTCTAACATTACAGGTCTATCACAGTCCAATTTATCCAAATTCGAAAAGGGACTTGGAACGCTATCTAATGATGTGTTAAGTAAAATTATTGACTTTCTGGGATTTCCTGAATCTTTTTATAAGGTCAAGATTTCAAACAAAGTGGAAAATGCACATTTTCGAAGAAAATCTGGGATGACAAAAAAAGAACGTTCCCAAATAGAATACTCTAATAAATTAATTGGTTATATCATTGATCAAATGGCAGAGTCAATAGTATTTCCAGATTTATCTATTCGTTTAATTGACCTTGAAGATAGTTATAGCCCTGAATACGCAGCACAATACACACGTAAATATTTAGGGTTAAAAGATGAACCTGTAAGAGATGTTTTTTCATTACTTGAGCGAAATGGCGTGATAATTGTGGAGTTTGATTACAATGTTGATTTGTTTGACGGTGTTTCATTTGTTACTGATGAGGGATATTCCATTATAATTATAAATAAGAATTTTAGCAATGATCATAAAAGGTTTACTCTTGCACATGAGCTGGGACATTTGATTATGCACTCATCAGGCGATTTTTTAATTCCTGATTATCGAGACAAAGAGCAAGAAGCTAATCGATTCGCCTCTGAATTCCTAATGCCTGCTGAAATTATATCGAAATCTTTACGTGGGTTTAAGCTAAGCTACTCAGTAGAATTGAAACGGTATTGGTTAACATCAATGGCTTCGATAATAAGAAGGGCTAAAGATTTAAGGTGTATATCACAAAGCCAATACCAATATTTCAATATAGAGTTGAGTAGGAAGGGATATAAAAAGAAAGAACCTGTGAATGTTTACATTGATAACCCTAAAATATTTTCAGAATCAATCAGACTTCACGAAGAGGAATTGGACTACACGAAGGAAGAAATGGCAAGTGCATTTCATATTCCTATTGATGTATTGAAAAGATTTTGCTATCCTTCATCCTCTCATTTGAAATTAAAATTGAGCATATAATATATGCGAAACTATCTAAACAAACCACATAAAGCAACAAATGATATTAAAAAAACACTTTTGTTGCTTTATGTCATTCTTCTCTGTTGTCATTAAGTTGCTAAAATTGAAATCATTTGGTCTTGTGATCAATAAAATATCATCAATAATTACTTAAAAATTTCTTGAATACTGCGCCCAAATTAGCCGCCCTTTCTTGATAAAGAAATGACTGTGGCAACCATCTAATTTATCTATAGAGGGAGAAATAGTAGCTTGTCCTAATTTACCTTGTTTAACAGACCATGAAGGATATTTTTTTTGATCTAATGACAACATAATTATATCATTACAACCACAAGGACATTTAAGATAAGCCCATTTTATGTATTGTTTACCACCAACAACATAAACAATATTGTCTTTCAATGTATCAGGATTAGGATTGTCTGAGATTATTTCAATTTTGTATTGAAATTTTTTATATGACCAAAAAACATCTCTGACTTTTTTCATGATAAAATTTAACTGTTTCATTATGCCATATCTAAAAAAGGTTGCATATCACCTCGCCCCCAATAATTTGATTGCCCACATATTCGACATTCATTATTGGATATGTTACCTGGAAAAATTTCGGAGCCATCTCCATATCTATGGAAAAAAAATTGTTTATGTGGAAAATCTAAAAGACTTGGATTATAACCTTGTATTCTATTAAGCAATTCATTCACCGATATTGAGGCTATTTGAGTTGTAAATGTAACCACCGCAGGAGAAGGATCTCCTTCTCCTATGACGTATGCTTCATTCTTTAGTTTTTTATAACTTTCAGGATTGTTTCGTTTCAAATCTTGTTCGTATGCTCGTTGTGTGTTTATGTTTCCTTTTGTTATAAGACAGTCATTACCTGGATAGAGATAAGATACTCTCCCTTGTAAATCTTGTATTTCATTCATGTCTTTTTTCACTTGAATTATTAGCCCCATGTCTATAACTGGGGTAAGATAAAAATAAGCAAAACGATTTAGCAAAATTCTTCCTGCATCATCATCAGTACATCCAAAAATCAAATCACTAGTTTTCAAATGGTCAATACATTCTTTGTCCGAGACCCAACTTTTTACTACTGATATTTTTGTTCCGATACCAATTTCCTTAATATACTGCTGCAAAACATCCACTTTGTACTTGCCAACATCAGATAGCTTGGCTCCATGTAATCTATTTAAATTAGATTGCTCAACAGTATCTTTGTCAATAAGGCATAACTCGCCAATTCCTAAACGAGTTAATAAAAGAGCTGTTGCGGATCCAGTAGCCCCTGCTCCAACAACAGATATCTTTAATTTAGACAAGTCTTGAACCAAAGCCTTGCCAAAGGCTAATTGTTGCCTATTAAAAACTTCTGGAGTTTCGTAATCGCTTGTCTTATCAGGATAGTTCAGTACTATTCTTTTCCCAATTATTCTGATAAGCGATATTTGTACATTTGACAAATTTGTTTTCCAAACTCGACCAATCAAATACCCATCTGGTAGCATGATAAGACTAGCGTGAATGGTATTGTAACCATTACGATTAAATGCTAATTGGAATAGTTCTTTTTCTCCTTTATCATCTATTTCTGAAAACTGATTAAATCCTTCTGGATGGTTATGAACAAGAATAATGGAAAAATTCTTACTTTCCACCTTCTTCAATATTTCTATAAAGTATTGATTATCCCAACTAACTTTGGTCGGCTCTGAGATGATTAGTTTTTCATTCGATAAGGTAATGACTTCTCTTGATAGTAGGCGTTCTTCTACTCCATTAACCAAAGAACGGCTACATATGACAAAAGCCACATGTTCATTTAAATCTTCATTCAATAAATGATTTTTCAACTCTGAATAATGGCTTTCTTGTATGGTTAACGTATATTTCATTGTGCAATTTTTACAGCGTTTATAACTTTTTGCAAATAAGTATGAATACCATCTATGCCGCTTCTCCATTCTTGAAAATGCCTTGACCATCTTTGCCATGATTTACCTTCAAAAGTTATGTTACATTGGGTTTGTCTTGCTTGGCTATTGTTTGGCTTAAGCAGGATGGCAGGATAAAAATACCACATGTCAGGCTTGACATCAGGATAACCTTTGGGAATTAATATCAATAAATCAGATTGTTCAACATTATACTTGCCTTCAGGTAAACCCCAGTTCCGTATAATTAAACCATTCTGATTACCTTCTACTTTTTCTTCAAAGGTATATCCTTTTTCTGTTAAGTAATCTCTGTCAAATTCAGGCAAGAACATATTTATCCCTCAGTTGTGGATTTTGCCCCTGTAAAAAAATGTTCTCTACCTGGCTGACTCAAATCAACTGGCTCATTATCAGCAATTTCTTTATCTGGATTTGGACCATTAACTTTTAGCCAAACACCATAATTTGTAGGGGCACCAACCAGTTTCTTGATTTCCAAACCTGTAATGAATTGGTTTTCTACATCAAATGGTTTCTGGTCAACCATAATCTTAAAAATGTTTTCTTTTGCCATTATCTCCAAATTTAATTAAACATGTCACTATTCTCTATACAATTACCGTTCCAATTATCAAGTCTGACAAAATGTCATTTACGTAAAGCGATTACTGTCTGACTAACTTTTAATCGAATACATTTTGTCGTATAAGCAACTGGCATGCAGTATCTGCATTATGGATATAGAAAACCACTTCCTTTTTTTAAATGACCATATCTTATAGATGAGAGCTTTTGCTCAATACTTCTTTATTCCACATCCTAAACTCGTACGCAGCTAATAGACTAATCAGACGTATCCTCACAAAACTCATTCCCATTTTATTCCCTAACAAACTTCCTAAAATCAAACCTCTCATTTCCTTTGTTGGATAAGGCCTGCCTATTATCTTCAATCCTATTCATAATTGCCATAGCCCGCTCCTCTGCACCATGAATCTGTTTGGTAAATTGGTTGTAAATATCAGTACCTTCAATTTTCGGGATGATATAACCAACTTGCGTTTCCTCTTCCTTCGTAATAGGTTTCCCTTGCAGTGTCTTGACTACCAATTCAAATTCGTCAAGGCTTGTTCCCGAACTGAATTGCGACCGTTCCTTTTCTGTCAGAACTGGAATCGCCTCCTCATCTATCGTGTCCGAATCAATATCGGAAGGTTCTTTTTTCTCCAACGGGATAGACATGAAAGGTTTATTCTCTTCTATCATCTTGGATTGTTGCAGCACTAGTTCTTTCAGTTCGGCTATTTCCTTTTTTAGTGGGTCTTCGGGTCTTATTGGTTCCGGTTCTGTTTGTTTAGAGATACTTTTTTCTTTCAGTTTAAATTTCGACTTCCCGACAATATCAGGTATAGGATCTTTGCGTGGAATCCCTTTCTTGCTATGTTCTTTCCTTGATTGATACTTTTTATCAAACCAATCCTTGAAGATATTCCAAAGGTTCAGGCATGCCATTAAAAAACATACCGTCGCCAATAGAATTGCTTTTATCTTTTCAGCTTCCATGATTACAGCTTGATCGTTTTGATTATCTCTTCTACCAGTAAATCCAAACTGCTGTCTTTCAGGAGTGGTTTATCGGGTGGGAATATTGTTGAGAGGAACAGGTAGTCATTTCCTTCAATGGACTGCTCCCTGTCGTAACGGACACTTTGCGGGATACGGCTCTCCATAATGGAAATGCCTAATCCTAAAATGGCTTCTTCGTAATAATTGAATAGCTCTTTTCTTTCCCGATTCGTTACTCTGTTCCAGAACGGATAGATACCCTTCAATCTGACCTGCGGATTCATGGTTATCATCTCGTTAATGGAAATAATAAAAGGTAACGTGCTCTCCATGTTGATCCGTGAGGTTGTTATCGGAACAAACAGATAATCCATCTGAAAGAATATCTCAACTACATTTTCATTATTCACTGTTCCCGGCAAGTCGAATAATACTAGATCGTATTCTTCCGATTCGTTTTCCAAAAATGCTTTTGCTCTTGCGAGAGCTTGTTCTGGTTCGGTCGGAACGATAGGATAAGTCAGTTTACCTAATTTTGTAAACAGAGATTCCGCTTTCCTTTGATAAAAAGCATTGGTTTGTAATTGTTCCGCTTCCCGCCTCCGCATCTTCTGGATACTCCATTGTGGGAAATCACAATCAATTACAGCAACATTATAGTTTTTCAAATAATGCAGATAACTGGCTATTAAAGTTGTGAAGACGGATTTGCCTGCTCCTCCTTTTTGTGTGCAGAAAGAAAGATACACAGGTCTTGTTTGCTTTTGATTCTCTGAATTGATCATGATGCTCTTTTTTTAGTTTATACTGTTTCTGAAATGAATTACTTACCGCTCCTTTTTATGGGCTTTTTGATGTTCTCTTCGTAGATACGATTGATTTCATCTTCATAGAGTTCGATATGATGGCTGATGATGTTATCAACCAATCCGCTGACGCTAATCCGTTCATTGCGTATTGAGCGGACAAGGGTTTGAAGAACTTCGTAGTTGTCTTTGCCGATATACAATCCCTGCCGATTACGGAGTTCATTACGGGAAAGAAATACCGATTCATAATCTACCGATTGTCCCCGCTTCTTTTTAGGCGGTTCTTTTGTTTTTTCTTCAATGGAGATTTCCGGTTCTGCGTTCGTTTTGTTTCCGGCAACTTCCAACCGATTTTCTGCCTGTGTGGATTTAGGCATTTCTTCATTGCTACCTGCAACCGCGACTTGACGGATAAATGCACTTGTGTCTATCTTCACACCTGCTTTTTTGTTTACTTGATTATCTTCTTCCATATATGAATGATTTTATGATTACCCATATTTATACAATTCTCCTTTTATTCATTTAATCAGCTATTCAGGTATCTGTTTCTGATTACTTGAACATTTGCACATCTGTCTATCTGCATACTTATCGCCAAATAGGCAAACAGACAATTTTTCTTGTATCCCGACTTGCATTTTTGCTTTCATGCCACAAAGAAAACGATAAAAGAAAGCTGATTTTGGAATCAAGTATAAGTGGCACTGACTGACCGTTTCTGTCCGCTTATTCTGTTGTGTATAAGCGAAGTTCATCCCCTATCTTTGTCCAACGGGAATGAAAAGCCGGGAGTTATCTATGATTTAAAACTCGTGTGACGTGAAAGTTACACCAGTAGCTGTCTAACATAGATTAGACCTATTGTTT
>NZ_QVMH01000046.1:16367-51129 GCF_010501035.1 Paludibacter sp. 221 | reverse complement strand
TCAGCGTAATGCCTTATCGGTAAGTGGTAAAGATTTAGCTAAGGGTTTAACTATTTACAACACTACCACTAACTGTACCGACACATGGAACGGTACTGCATGGATTTCGAACTGTGGTGATAACGTAGCTCCACAAATTACTACTCAGCCTCGTGCTTTCAACTGGAAAGAAACCGCTGGCGCAGGTACTCTATTAGGTATAGGTACTGACGCAGCTACCATAAGCGTAACTGCTACCGGAATAGCTCCTCTTGCTTACCAATGGTACGAAATCACTGCTAACACCAATACTGCTCCTGCTCCTATAACTAGTGCAACAGCCGCAACCTTTACTCCCGACTTATCTGCTTCGGGTATGCGCCGTTACTATTGCCAGGTTACCGATGCTAATGGCAACAGTGTAAACAGCGATATAGCCGAAGTGGCTGTAGGCTGTGGTGCTAAAACCGTAAGTGGTGGTTGGAGTACGTTTATGTGCTACAATCTTGGCGCTACAGTTACAACTATTGCAGCTCAAAAAGCAACATCAAGTGTTGTATATAGTTATGGCGGTAGTGGTGCAACTCCCAATAATATGAAGCTTTCTCCTGTTTACGGTGACTTATACCAATGGGGTCGTAAAACTGACGGTCACGAAAAACGTGCAAGTACGGCTTCAACTACAACTGCTCCGGTTGCTGGTCTGACAGCAGGAACGAATACGTTCCTTAAAATTGCTGCTTACCCTTACAACTGGACATCTGCTCCTACCGCCGACCTTAACTGGCGTAACCAAAAAAACGCAACTTACGACCCATGTCCTACAGGTTGGCGCGTTCCTGCTCAAGGTGAATGGAGTGATATCTTCCGTGGCGGTTCTGCTCCCGGTGCCAAATCTACTGCCGTAGCTAATATTTGGGAGTGGTATTCTACTGGTGGTACTAATGGTTACGAGATCAAACCTGACGGTGAAACCACTACTTTATTTTTGCCCGCCGCCGGCAACCGCAGCCATTATAATGGCGAGTTCTACTCCGTAGGCTCTCACGGCATCTATTGGAGTGGTAGCCTTAGCAGTGCGTACTCGCTCAACCTGTACTTCAATGCTAGTAACGTGTCCCCTGCGACCCAGTACTCCCGTTCGCACGGCTTAAGTGTACGGTGTATCTCAGAATTATAATATCTTATTTGTTCAGAAAAAAGAAAGATATAAGCTAATTCCGAAAATATATTTGTTCTGCAAAACTCGTTTGGTGAATTTAAGTCATCAAACGAGTTTTATTTTTTGTCATGTACTGAGTGTTTTTTATTATCAATGATTAAATTAATAAGTGCGTTAAATGTTTTTTTGGAGATTGAAATGTCGTCCATGTGCTCCGTAGGAGCATAAGTTTGGTAACAGTATATAATAACGGGCATTATTCGTGCCGTAGGTACGAAACTCTTGTTGTAAGTAGCGTCGTACTCTATGGTACGCAGAGGCAGTGCTAAAAACAGCCATTACCAAACTCTCGTCCCTATGGGACTTTAAATAATATTTAAATCGAATAAACGATATCTTTCTGTATATTGCTATGAAATAGATAATTACCGAAAACAATTGCGTTTTAACGCATCGGTAGTAGTTTACAATTATAAAATTTAATTGTAATTCAGAATCGTTTATATTTGATACATTTTTGTACTTTTGTATGTTCGGCGTGTATGTTGTTACGCCCTATAAAAATAAAATAAGAACAATATGCTTCGAGGAAAAAAGATAATATTAGGTATAACAGGCAGTATTGCCGCCTACAAATCGGCTCAACTTATAAGGCTCCTTGTGAAAGAAGGGGCCGAAGTTAAAGTAATAATGACCCCACTGGCTAAGGAGTTTATTACACCCCTTACTTTGGCTACATTGGCAAAGAATCCGATTTTGGTTGATTTTTTCGACCCTACCAATGGAAACTGGAACAGTCATGTTAGCTTAGGGCTTTGGGCCGATGCTTATGTCATAGCTCCTGCTACAGCCAATACCATAGGCAAAATGGCAAACGGAGTGGCTGATAATTTACTGCTTACTACTTATTTGTCGGCAAAGTGCCCTGTGTTTGTAGCTCCTGCTATGGATTTGGACATGTTTGCACACACAGCCACGCAACGCAATATAAAGGCGTTGTTGGACGTGGGGAATCATGTGATAGAGCCTGCTGCGGGTGAGTTGGCAAGCGGATTGGACGGCAAGGGGCGCATGGAAGAGCCTGAAAATATTGTGCGTTATCTCGACGATTTTTTTACTCCTAAAACATTATCCGGAAAAAAAATACTAATTACTGCCGGCCCCACATACGAAAAGATAGACCCCGTACGTTTTGTAGGTAACCATTCGTCGGGCAAGATGGGTTTTGCTATTGCAGAGGAATTGGGTAGGAGGGGTGCTGATGTGACCTTGATAACAGGTCCGGTACAACTAAAGACCGTTCACCGCAACATTACACGCATTGATGTACAATCGGCGGAAGAAATGTATAATGCTGTAACCGAAAGCTTTAATGAAATGGCAGGAGCGGTGTTGTGCGCGGCAGTTGCCGATTTTACTCCGGTCGAGAATTCGGATATAAAACTTAAACGGGGAAAAGATGCCTTGAAACTGGAACTGAAACCCACTAAGGATATTGCAGCCCACTTGGGAACAACAAAGAGGGACAATCAATTTTTGGTAGGTTTTGCACTCGAAACAAATAATGAGGAGCAAAACGCGTTGGAAAAAATGGAGCGCAAGAATCTGGATTTTATCGTTCTTAACTCGCTGAAAGACGACCGGAGCTGTTTTGGTTACGATACGAATAAAATTACGATATTAAACCGTTCGGGTTCGCGAAAACAGTTCGATCTGAAATCGAAAGTACAAGTTGCCGAGGATATAGTAGATGAAATAGAGTCTTTATTTTAAAAACATAAATTTTACTAAAGTCAGAATTGTTGCTGACGTATTATTCAACATGAAATATAACATTATTATAATTATTTTTCTATTTGTATCGGGAAGCCTGTTTACGCAAGAACTGAATTGTAAGGTAGAAGTAAAATCAGACCAGATAGAAGGGAGCAATAAGGCTGTTTTTACTGCCTTGCAAAATTCAATAACTGAGTTTATGAATACCCGCCGCTGGACAGAAATGAACTTTAATGCTCAGGAACGGATTGTCTGCAACATGACATTTATTGTAAAATCGTACGATGAGGCGGCAAACAGAATGAATATGGAGCTAACCGTACAGTCGAGCCGTCCGGTTTATAACTCAGGTTACAACTCTACTTTGTTGAACTTCCGTGATACGGAAATAGAAATTGACTACAAAGAATTTGACCAGCTCGAACTGGTAGAAAATACTTTTGTGTCGAACCTGACTGCCGTTCTGGCTTACTATGCTTATATTATCATAGGTTATGATATGGATTCTTACTCGCGCCTTGGGGGAACGCCATTTTTTCAGGCGGCGGAGAATATAGTCCTATCTGCACAGTCGAGCGAGTTTAAAGGCTGGCGTGCCGAGCTTGCCAACTCAAAAAACCGTTACGCGCTGGTCAACAATCTGATGGATGAGGCTTTCAAGAAATACCGTAACTATTTTTACGAGTATCACCGCTTGGGATTGGACGAAATGAGTGCAAATGTGACGAATGCACGCGCACGAATTGCCGAAGGGCTTCCGGTATTGCGCGAAGCCAACCGCGCCCGCCCATCAGCCGTAGTTATCAATACATTTCTTGATTCAAAGAAAGATGAATTGATTAATATATTTTCCGAAGCTACGACGGAAGAAAAGCAACGTGCGGTAGAAATATTATCCGATGTAAGCCCCACACGCTCGGCTGAATGGGAGAAAATCATGAAATAAGATAAATAGTTACAAGAAAGATTTTAGAGCCAAGAATCAAGACAGATTATCTGATAATTGAGAACAAAACATAGAACATTCGTTTTTAATAGAATATTAATATCGTAAAATGCTCAAGTCACTTCA
This sequence comes from Paludibacter sp. 221, assembly GCF_010501035.1. Lineage (GTDB taxonomy): Bacteria > Bacteroidota > Bacteroidia > Bacteroidales > Paludibacteraceae > QVMH01. Next base: position 47,140 of record NZ_QVMH01000046.1, on the reverse strand, counting down.
TATTTCCAACTACGCTTTAATCTCGGATTTAGAAATTGATTTTTCCACTGGTTTTTCCGTTATCACGGGCGAAACTGGTGCCGGAAAGTCAATTATTATCGGGGCACTATCACTCATTTTAGGGCAACGTGCCGATAGCAGGGTGATAAAAGAAGGAGAACCGAAATGTTTTATAGAGGCTTACTTTGATATAAAAGCCTATAATCTTGAACCTTTTTTTGTGGAAAATGAGCTTGATTATGATGTTGATAACTGTTTTATCCGCAGGGAATTAACTGCTAACGGAAAATCGCGGGCATTTGTAAACGATACGCCCGTATCATTAACCCAACTGCGCGACCTAAGCAGCCGGCTTATAGATATACACTCGCAGCATGAGAATTTATTACTCTCGAATGAGCTTTACCAACTCAATGTGGTTGATACCATTGCTCAAAATTCAAAATTACTGGCTGCTTATAAAGACAAATATACAGATACCCGAAACTTGCAGCAAGAACTTGCAAAGCTCAAAAAACAGGCAGCACAGCAAACTGCCGATTTGGATTATGTACGGTTTCAGTTTCAGCAATTGGAGGAAGCAAAACTCGTTGACGGTGAACAGCAAGAACTGGAGCAGGAATTGGAAACGCTTAGCCATGCGGAAGAAATAAAAACAGAATTGCTGAATGCGGGGCAGTTGCTCTTGGGCGAACAAATGTCGCTCTCGCTCATTAAAGAATCGGTAAATGCTGTAAACAAGATAAAAGATTACATAGCCGGAGGAGCAGAGTTGGCTGGGCGTATTCAGTCTGCTTATATCGAACTGAAAGATATTGCCGACGAAATAAGCGGAATAGAAGAGCATATCGAATTTAATCAGGAACGCTTGGAGAGGGTCGAAAGTCGTTTGAGCGATTTGTATGGTTTCTTTAAGAAACATCAGGTTGATTCAGTAGCCGAACTAATCAATATACGTGATGAGTTTGACAAACGCTTACAGCGAATTGAATCTTTTGATGATGATGTAGCTGCTTTGGAGAAAAAAATAGAAGTTTCGGAGAAAGAGCTGAGTAAAGTGTCCGATGAACTGACAAAGAGCAGGAGAGAAGCTGCAAAGCCTATTGAGGGATTTTTGATAAACCAGCTTTCGCAGTTGGGTATGCCGAATATCCGGTTTCAGGTTGAGATAAAACCTCTGGACGATTATACTGAAAATGGGAAAGACAGTGTAGTATTCCTGTTTTCGTCCAACAAAAACAAGAGTATGCAACCTGTAGTTCAAATAGCTTCGGGAGGTGAGATTTCGCGCCTGATGTTGTCGATAAAATCGCTGATTGCCAACCGTGCGGGACTGCCTACTATTATATTTGATGAAATAGACACAGGTGTGTCCGGCGAGATAGCACACCGTATGGGCGAGATTATGAAGCAAATGAGTGCTGATATGCAGGTAATTACCATTACCCACCTCCCACAGATAGCCGCAAAGGGTAATGCCCACTATAAAGTGTATAAGGATGAGAGCGGCGACCATGCTCAGACATTTATAAAACAACTGAACACTGAAGAGCGTACAAAAGAGATAGCGCAAATGCTTAGCGGCGACCAAATAACCGATGCTGCTATAAAACAGGCTGAACAACTTCTACAATAAACTACAAAATAAAATGTCATTTGTCCTTTCGGATTTCTTGGCAAGCCAATGGAACAATCCGCTTGCGGTGCGAACAAGTTCGAGCGGTAATCCGAAAGTTATTATTTACGGATTTTTTTTTAATCAGTTGTGGTCGGAAGATTTTTTCGCCACGAAGTGGCAGGTTATTTTAGCCCAACGGCAAAGCGAAGCGTCGCCTTGGGTTAAATCAAATTAACCATTCGGCACGCTGAAAGCGCAGGTTAAACTTAACTTGGGCTTACATCCCTTAAAATCAGGATTATTCTAACGCCTAAAATTTTCCGGCCACGACTGATTTTAAATCCGTCATTAAAATCTCATCGGATTGCAAATCCGATGATACAGAAAGTTTTTAGTACCTGAAAATCATTTAGAGCATAAAACAAAATGCCCGGAAATAGCTGATAAAACAACTTTTCCGGGCATTATATTTTTGCTCTTTAAAATTTTAATGAATATCCGTTTTAGTAGTGCCTAAGTCTTTTCTTCTCCCGACCGACCTTGTCCGGTGAGCCGAAAAATAAGAGCAGACGGCGTTACAAAATCGTCCCTGTTTGAGCGACAAAGGAGCGAGTTTGGAAGATTTTAGCCGTCAAACGCTAATTTTTCGTGCGAAGCGGGCATAGTCTTGATTTTTTTGCTTCATTTTTGCATCAAGGCAAAAATGAAGTAGGGTTATAGGGGCAAAGCCCCTAAAAAATACTTATTTATCAAATAGGTAAAATAACGGATTATCGTAAAAACTATATTCTTGCTTTTATAGCTTTGGTTTCTTCTTCGTATCCCGGTTTTTCGAGCAAAGCAAACATGTTTTTCTTGTATGCTTCCACTCCCGGTTGGTCGAATGGATTTACTCCTAATACATAACCGCTGATTCCACAGGCTCTTTCGAAGAAATAGAGTAGTTGACCTAAATAATATTCGTTAAGTTTTGGAAGCTCAATCTTAAGATTAGGTACGCCACCATCTATGTGGGCTATCATTGTACCCAATTCGGCCATTTTATTTACTTCGTCAACGCGTTTTCCGGCCAAGAAATTCAGCCCGTCCAGATTAGCGTCATCATTAGGGAATATCTTTTTGTAGTTCGATTCTTTTACTGATATTACAGTTTCGAAAATGGTACGTTCGCCATCCTGAATCCATTGTCCCATCGAGTGCAGGTCGGTTGTGAAGTCAACCGAAGCTGGGAAAATACCTTTTCCTTCTTTCCCTTCACTTTCGCCGTAAAGTTGTTTCCACCATTCCGAAATGTAGTGTAACTTTGGATGGTAGTTTACCAGAATTTCAATTTTCTTTCCTTTGTTATACAGCTCGTTCCTTACTGCTGCATACTGTGCTGCCGGATTTTCGGCAAAAGGAGTGTCTATGCCACATAGTCTTTCCATCGTAACAGCTCCTTCCACTAATTTGCGGACATCAAATCCGGCTACGGCAATGGGTAGCAGCCCTACAGGAGAAAGCACAGAGAAACGTCCTCCGATATTATCTTCGATAATAAAGGTTTTATACCCCTCCTGAGTAGCCAATGTGCGCAGTGCTCCACGGGCTTTGTCGGTAATACAAACAATCAGTTTTTTCGAAGCTTCTTTGCCTTGCTGCTCTTCCAGCTGGGTTTTTAGTAAACGAAATGCCAAAGCTGGTTCGGTAGTTGTTCCCGATTTGGATATAGAGATTATTCCGAACTTCTTGTTTTTCAGCAGCTCTTGCAATTCATAAAGGTAGTCTTCGCCTATGTTTTGCCCTGCATATACTACTACGGGAGTTTTACGTTCGGTTTGCAGCCAGTCGAAACTGTTCGAAAGTGCGTCTATCACCGCTTTTGCTCCTAAATAACTGCCACCAATGCCTATAACTACAACAACTTCACAATTCTCTTGCAGAATTTTAGCTGTATCTTCGATGTCTTTCAGGTGGGCATTGTCAATAGACGAAGGTAAGTGCAGCCAGCCAAGAAAATCATTCCCTTTACCTGTCCCGTCTTCTAATAATTTGTTAGCAGCCTCTACTTTGGGTTGATAACCGGCAACAGCCTCTTTTGATACAAATCCGAAAGCCTTGTCGATTGATAGTTTGATATTTTCCATTTGTTTTATAGTTTTTGTTTATTAGTTTAGTTTTATCTTCAGTTTTTTGTGTAGAACAACAGAGCAATATGGAGCAAAGGAGCAATGAATACCTAAAATACATCCAAAATTCTTTTGTTCAACTTTATTCTATATTCATCTTTTATTTGAGTACAAATAAAAAAGACAAGGATAATATTCTGTTCGGATATTATTTTTCCTCGTCTTTATTTCCGTTCAAATTCCTGCTGTTTTATTTCAGCTTTTCTGCTAATTTTTTTATTTCGACAGTAGGAGAGATACGCTCGTACAATATCCTGTAAACTGCATCTACAATAGGTATATTTACCTGATATTTTTCGTTTATCTCATATATACATTTAGTAGCATAATAGCCTTCGGCAATCATTTCCATTTCTATCTGGGCTGTTTTTACCGAAAAGCCTTTGCCTATCATCGTTCCGAAAAGTCGGTTGCGGCTGAATTTAGAATATGCCGTCACCAGCAAGTCGCCCAAATAAGCCGACTCTACTATATCGCGGTGCAATGGGTTGGTTGCATTGCAAAAATGCTTCATTTCGTGCAGCGCATTTGCAATCAGTACTGCCTGAAAGTTGTCGCCATATTTCAGCCCATGGCATATACCTGCGGCAATGGAATAGATATTCTTCATTACCGAAGCATATTCTATGCCCACAATGTCGTCGCTTATTGAGGTGTGGATATAATTGTTGCTCAATCGTTGTGCCAGTACACGGGCATTCTCGCGCGAACTGCAACCTATGGTAAGGTATGACAAACGCTCCAACGCTACTTCTTCCGCATGACAAGGCCCTGCCAATACCGCAATGTTTTCTTTAGGCACGGCATACACCTGCTCGAAAAAATCGGAAAGAATCATGTTGTCGTCCGGAACAATCCCTTTTATAGCCGATACCACAAACTTATTTGTCAGGCTTCGGCGCAATTTCTTCAGGTGCTGTTTCAGGAAAGGCGAGGGGGTAGCGAATATCAATACATCTGACGATGCTACAAGCTTATTAATGTTGCTGGTAAAATTGATGCGTTCTACATCGAATTTCACACCGGTCAGATAGGAAGGATTTTTACCTAAGCGAACGAACTCATCAATCTGAGTTTGCCTGCGCATGTACCAGTTGATGCTATCTTCGTTGGATAATAGTATCTTAGCTATGGCTGTAGCCCAACTTCCTCCTCCAATTATAGCAATTTTTCCTCCTACATTCATAATGTTGTTGTTAGCAAACTTACGTTGTTCTTATAACTAATAAACAATATAAAAAGCCCATAAGTTTACAAATTTATATATTTTCGCCGTGTAACGTGAATTTTTTAGCATAATTTAAACCCCGGTTTACTTTGCTTTGGCTATCCATTCGGCCACCTCTTCTTTTGTTGGGTTTTTAAGTTCCATTTTATGCTTTTTGTTCAGCCCGCATATATCCTGATGAAATTTATTAGGATTTAAATCTTTCAATGCTTCTACAGTCTGGATACCTGCTTTCTGCACTACAGCAACCCATTCTTCGGGGATACCGATAGCAATGAACGCTTCAATGCTATCTTTTTTAGCTCTTTTCTCAGGTTTCATTTGCGGGAAGAATAATACTTCCTGAATTGTAGTCTGTCCTGTAATCAACATGGCTAAGCGGTCCATACCGATTCCCATACCTGAGGTAGGAGGCATGCCATACTCCAACGAACGGACAAAATCCATATCAATAAACATAGCTTCATCGTCGCCCTTTTCGCTAAGTTTCAGTTGTTCCTGGAAACGTTCCAACTGGTCAATAGGGTCGTTCAGTTCCGAGTAAGCATTTGCCAGTTCTTTGCCGTTTACCATCAGCTCGAAACGTTCAGTCAGTTCCGGATTGCTGCGATGACGCTTGCAAAGCGGGCTCATTTCGATAGGGTAGTCTGTAATGAACGTAGGCTGGATATAATGGTGTTCGCATTTTTCGCCGAAAATTTCATCAATCAGTTTACCTTTGCCCATCGTTTCGTCGACTTCAATACCGAGCTTTATACAAACTTCTCTTATTTCATCCTCGTTCATTCCATTCAGGTCGTAACCCGTATGTTCTTTAATAGAGTCGAGCATGGTTACCCGCGCATATGGCGTTTTTAGGCTGATTGTTTTATCGCCTACCTGTACTTCGGTAGTGCCTCTTACGTCCAAACATACTTTTTCCATCATCTGCTCAGTAAATTTCATCATCCAGTTGTAGTCCTTGTAGGCTACATATATTTCCATTACCGTAAATTCAGGGTTGTGAGTACGATCCATACCTTCGTTACGGAAGTTTTTTGAAAATTCGTAAACCCCCTCGAAACCACCAACGATTAATCTTTTCAAATACAATTCGTTAGCAATACGCAAATACAACGGAATATCCAACGCGTTGTGGTGCGTTATGAAAGGACGCGCCGAAGCTCCGCCCGGTATTGATTGCAATACGGGAGTTTCAACTTCCACATAACCGAAAGAGTTGAAATAATTCCGCATGGATTGATACATTTTCGTACGTTGCAAGAAAACGTCTTTTACTCCTTCGTTTACCACTAAGTCGACGTAACGTTGGCGGTAACGTTGTTCGGGGTCGTCAAAAGAGTCGTATGCCACACCATCTTTATATTTTACAATAGGCAGTGGGCGCAACGACTTGCTAAGTACTGTCAGTTCCTGCGCATGTATGCTTATTTCGCCCATTTGAGTACGAAAAACAAATCCTTTTATACCGATGTAATCGCCTATATCCAGCAGTTTTTTGAAAACGACGTTATACATTTCAGGCTGCTCTTCGGTGTTTATATCGTCGCGGCTTATATATATCTGAATACGTCCTTTAGAGTCTTGCAGTTCTACAAAAGATGCTTTTCCCATTATACGGCGGCTCATTATACGGCCTGCTACACATACCTGTTTCGAGGTATCTTCGTCTTTAAATTCCGACTTTATATCAGTTGAGAATGCATTGGTAGGATACTCTGCTGCGGGATATGGATCAATACCCATATTGCGTAATTCACTCAGGCTCTGACGTCTGAATATTTCCTGTTCGCTTAATTCAATACTCATAGTGCTTGTATAATCAAAATTTTGGCAAAATTACAAAAAAAAGGTGAAACTCGGTCAACAATTAAACATTGGTTGAAATATAATAGCAAAAATAAGGTGGCGAAACAGAACTAAGCCTTATTACAAATAGTTTGATGAAGCAGTATTTTTAATTTTTAGCAGGTAAAAGTCTTGCTCATATCCCGTTTTTTTTTTATATCTTTGCAAACGGAAATTGAAACTCCTTTTAAGGAGGACTAAAATCAAACATGAAGAAAGTAAAAAAAGTATTGTATATTTCGCAGGAAATATACCCCTACCTACCAGAGACACCAATGTCTAACATGGGAAGATTTCTTCCGCAGGCAGTTCAAGAGCGAGGTCGCGAAACCCGTACTTTTATGCCGAAATTCGGCTCCATCAATGAACGTAGAAATCAGCTTCACGAAGTTATACGCCTTTCGGGGATGAATTTGATAATAGATGATACCGATCATCCGCTGATTATCAAAGTAGCTTCTATCCAGTCGGCACGCCTTCAGGTGTATTTTATCGACAATGAAGATTATTTCCAACGCAAAAATACAGTTGCGGACGAGGATGGACAAGAATATGAAGACAATGATGAACGTATTATTTTCTTTGCCCGCGGTGTGCTCGAAACTGTGAAAAAACTACGTTGGACACCCGATGTTATTCATTGTCAGGGCTGGATGACAGCTTTGGCTCCTTTATATATCAAAAAGGCTTATAGCGACGACCCGTTTTTCAACAAGTCGAAAATAGTGTACTCCGTATTCGATGACGATTTCAAACAACCGTTGCGCGACTCTTTTAAGCAGAAAGTTTTGATAGATGGGGTAGAAGCATCTCACCTAAATGGATTTAAAGAAGCAGACCCTGATTATCTGTCGCTATCGAAACTGGCAATTGATTTTTCCGATGCCGTTATTCAGGCAAGCCCCGAAGTAAATCCACACGTGATTGAATATGCTAATACGAAGAATAAAAAGGTGCTGGGCTATCAATCGGCCGAAACTTATGCTGACGCGTATGTTGAGTTTTATGATAGTTTGATATAAAATATTTTTCAGTGTCATATAAACAAAGCATGTGGTTTTTGATTTAGGCTGTTAGGTGATAAATCAGAACTGAATTTCAGGGTAAAATCAAAAATCTGAAAAGAACACTTAAAAGCATAATTCAATATGGTTTTATATAAAAAATAATAAAATCTTAAAATTATCTTTTATACATATACCGTTTTTGTAAATATATGCGTAACTATGTGCCCTGAAAAATTGATAGATTATACTATATATATAATATGAAATTATCTCACTTCTCCATCTTGTTCCTGTTGGTACTACTTCCATTTGTTTCGTGTAAAGATGATGTGACTGACATGGGGACAGCTATTCAGCCCGAAGGTGACAAAATAATAATAAAAACTGATACATTTTACGTTTCTACAGAAAACCTGTTTGTAGAGAAGATGTACAACCGTCCTGACTCTTTTCTGATAGGGACTTTTTATGATTCGCGCTATGGCTCTACACATGCTGATATCCTAACCCAATTCGACGCTCCTTTTGATGTGGACGAAAATCCGAATGTTTTCCGCTTTCCCGAAGGTGCAGTGGCTGACTCGGCTTACATCACTTTATCGTATCAGAGCTGGTTTGGAAACAAAGATGCAAGTATGGAGATTAGTGCTTACGAGATGACGAAGTCGACATTTGAATATGATAAATTTTATCCAAGCGATATAAAGCCCGAAGATTATGTTGATTTTGCTAACCCCATATTAGGGCGCAATGTGTTTGCAGCCAGCGACTCGGCTACGATAGGGATAAAATTATCGGATGATTTTACAAGAGACATATTTGAAATAGTTAAGACTTATGAAAGTCACGAGGACTTTCTTGACAAGTTTAAAGGTGTATATATTACCTCTAATTTTGGACACGAAACGATGATTTATGTGCGGGAAGGCTCAATGAACTTATACCTTCGTTACCGCTATGATGCAAAAGTTAACGGTAATGACACAACGTTTTATAACACAATCCTTATGCCTGCCAATAGCAGTGTGACACAGGTCAACCGTTTTCAGCATCCGGATACTACCGAGATAAAAAATCATCTTTCGCAACATCCCGAGATACATTATATCTCGTCGCCGGCCAATATGTATGCTCAGGTAAACATTCCTATACGCCGGATTGTAGAAAGTATGCAACAGTCGGTAGGATATAACAAAAACTTGATTGTGAACAGCGCAAAACTTAGGGTGGAGGCTGTGGAGGCTAAGAATACTGGATCAGACCTGCCGCTTCCCGTTCCTGCCAATATGCTGCTGATGGCAAAAGAAGAAGTTGATAAATTTTTCACAGAAAATTCTCTTCCGCCCGACACTGCCGGTATTGTATATAGTGCATATTCATCAACGGATTCGTGCTATGTATTTGATATTGCAAAATACATTACTTACGACCTGAAAGATGATGATGGAAAAATAAACATTCCTGACGAAGATGCCGAACTCGAAATGGTGTTGGTGCCTGTAAGGGTTACCTTGTCAACAAATTCATCTTCGGGCACAACAAGCGTAAGTGCAATAAAACAGCAGGTGCTGATGAATGGGGTAACCATCCGCAGTGGAAAAGACCCAAACAGGCCAATGAAAATAAATATGCTGTATAGCGGGTTTTAATCTGCTACATCATTAAAAAGATATAAAAGTCCCATTCAATAAAAAAGAGAATGGGACTTTTTTATTGAAAACATTATCTTTGCAAAAGAAAGTAGCATGTGTTTTAAAAAGTATGCCGATGTATTGTTTTTTATCAATAGGTTATCCTGACAATGAAACCCTATTTTCAGAAATAAACCTTAGTAACTTCAATGTTTCGTAAAACTAAACCTTATTAGCTTATTGAATAACAGAGAAGAAATAAGGTAATAAGGTTGGGGTTACTGCTCTCTGTCACTATTACTAAGGTTTAATGCAAAAAAATAAGGTCTTTACATTGATAGCTAAGTGTTTATTACAGCATGCTTTTTTAAAACACATGCAGGAAGCAATATTTTTAATAGGTTGTCTAAATTTGTTTAGTTTAAATGTTTCGGTGCTCTGCACCTTCAATATAATTGCATTTGTTTGCTACAAATATTATCGGTGCTACGCACCTGAAAGAGCAATAAGCGACAGAGTTGCGTTATAGTTGTAGCTGAATATCTTAATTGCTTCAAAAGGTGCAGAGCACCGTTATTTGGGCTTTTATTTTAAATTTAGACAAGCTCTAAATATTTACTACAAATTCACTTATATTATTTAGCTCACATAGGACTACTATAAGTTAGCAGTTAGCAGTTAGTAGCTACAAGTATAAAATATCTGTAGAGACGAAAAATATTTCGCCTGATAAAATAAAAAGAGAGCAAAGGATAAATCCGCTAAATGGGAATAATAATTAAACATTAATAATTAATAATTAACACCGTGTCTTGGTATCTCCGTGTTTGAAAACAAAAGCCCTATGTGTGAACTAACTAAACTTATGTGGCACAAAATAAAAACTAATTAAGACGATGTGCTTAAGATGAATAAAGTTTATTATTTGCTGAAGTTGAACCGCTATATTCAGAGCAGACGACTCAAAAATCTGGGAATATATTTTCTCCATATATTCGGCAAAAGATATGTTGGGATTTTTCTCGATCCGGTTTTAGCCTGTAACCTGCGTTGTAAAATGTGCTATTTTAGCGACGAGGAGAAAAGAAAAACATTAAAAGGCAAGTTCAGTATCGAACAATTGCAAACTATAGCCGGTGCTTTTTTTCACAGGGCTCTGAAAGTGCAAATTGGCTGTGGAGCCGAGCCGTCGCTTTTTAAATACAACAGAGAACTGATACTTCTCGCTAAATCGAAGAAGGTACCCTATATATCCATGACTACAAATGGGGTGCTTTTTACCGAAGAAGACCTGTGGAGCTTTGTCGAAGCAGGGCTTAATGAGATTACCCTTTCGCTTCACGGGGTAACGAAAGAAACGTATGAGTATTTTATGACAGGAGCATCGTACGAGGCTTTTTGTAATGTATTGAATATATTGAGCGAGATAAAAAAGAAATATCCTGATTTTAAAATACGAATAAACTATACGATAAACAAGGATAACTTACAAGAATTAAGTAGTTTCTTTGATGTGTTTGGAAAGTATAGTTTCGATATAATCCAAATGAGGCCGATTGTAGAAATGGGTAATTCGGAATACAATAATTTTTCGTGGACTGAAATTTATGAGGATTACGACAGGGTTATACAGTTGGTAAAACAATCGTGTGCCGAACGGGATATTGTGTGTTTGGCACCCGACCGTAACGACCTGATAAAGGAGACAAACGACCAAATCTCGGTAGCAGAACAAACCTATATCAATATCTCGCCCCGTGGTATATGGGAGAGTGATTTTGATATTGAAAAAGATACATTTGAATCTTACTCGAAAAGGGTGGGGCTGGGTAAAAAGTATTTCAGAAAAGTATTTGAAAAGAAGGAAGAAAGCAAGAATAAACGTAACTTGAATTATAATATACAATAATCGAAACTGTTTAAACTTATTTGATTCAAGATATTGCGGTGCTCTGCACCTAAATATATGCATATTTAGCGTAAATCTATGACTTGTAGTTGTATATTTTGCAGTTTTAAACTGCATGCGTTTTCGGCACAAGTTACGCTACACTAAACTTGCGCCAGTGATGTGTAAATCAAAAGCTCCGTAGGAGCATAAGTTTGGTAATATGTGGATTATCAAATTGTCTGGCGTACCTACGGCACGCCTGCTTATATTTAAAGATATTGTTTTACCAAACTTTCACTCCTAACGGAGTGTATATGTTTGGACTTTATTACACATCATTGGCGCAACTTGTGCTCCGCTACCGCGCGAATCTTTTGCGTGGTAAGGTGGTTGCTCGTGAGAGCAAATTGCTTTTGACATAACAGCTTTTCGGATATATCTTAAAATGAATGTCTGTTTTAGCACCTAAATTCTTTTTCTTCGCCCGACCGACCTTGTCCGGTGAGCCGAAAAATAAGAGCAGTCGGCGTTAAAAAATCTTCCCTGTTTGAGCGACGTGAGGAGCGAGTTTGGAAGATTTTAGCCGACAAACGCTAATTTTTCGTNAGCGAGTTTGGAAGATTTTAGCCGGCAAACGCTAATTTTTCGTGCGAAGCGGGCAGAGTCTTGATTTTTTTGCTTCGTTTTTGCATCAAGGCAAAAATGAAGTGGGGTTACAGGGGCAAAGCCCCTTAAAAAAACATCATTGGCACAAGCATAGCAGAGCGTAACTTATGCCTTCGCTACCGCGCGAATCTTTCGCGTGGTAGGATAGAAGATGGTCTTAAAAGCCACACGAAAGATTCGTGCGGCAGCGGGAGCAGCAGGAGTAATGTAAAATAAGGTACTTGATAAAAACCTTATTTTCTGCCAACAACCTTAGTAACTGATATAGTTTGACAATAATAACCTTATTACCTTATTTTGTTCGGTAATTAGCTTCTCCAAACCTATCAGATAATGAGACTCGTAACTAAATACTTGTAACTACATATAAACTATAAAATAAAATATTATGAAACAAATACCAGAGAGGCTATCGGCATTGCACGATGTAATGAAAAAGAATAGTATCGCAGCATACATTATTCCCGGAACAGACCCGCATGCAAGCGAATATATTGCTGACTATTGGAAAGAACGTGAGTGGATTTCAGGGTTTACCGGTTCGGCAGGAACGGTGGCTCTTACATTGACTAAAGCCGGACTTTGGACTGATTCACGTTATTTTTTGCAGGGGGCAGAACAGCTGAAAGGTACTGGTATTGAACTGATGAAACAGGGGCTTCCCGAAACTTTGGAGATTATTCCGTGGCTGTCGGTGGAGCTAAAGGCAGGGGATAAGGTAGGGGTCAACCCTCAAATGTTTTCGGCCAACGCATACAGCTCGATGAAAGCCGAACTGGGTATGAGTGGTATTGAATTAGTTTCAATCGACCTGATAGATATGGTTTGGAACGGCCGTCCTGCTTTACCATCAAATCCGTTTTTTGTGTTTGATACCAAATATAATGGCAAATCGGCAAAGGAAAAATTAAATACACTCCGCGCCGAATTGAAAAAAGCGCATGCCAATGTGTTTGTCATGTCGGCACTTGATGATATTGCATGGCTTTTTAATATTCGTGGAAACGATGTAAGTTTCAATCCCGTAGTGATAGCTTATGCGTTGGTAAGCGACGAAAAGGCTACTTTGTTTATTGAGCCGGAAAAAATACCTGCCGAAGGAAAAGAATATCTGAAGGCTCAGGGAGTAGAAACTGCTTCTTATCTTGATATATATGAATATATCAACGAAATTCCAAGTTCTAAAGCTGTGCTTATCGACGGAGCTAAGTTAAACCGGTCACTGTTCGAGGCAATACCTCAAGGATGTGTTGTGCGCAACACTATGTCGCCGGTATTCAAACTTAAAAGCATTAAAAACGAGACAGAAATAAAGGGAGTTCGTAATGCAATGGTGAAGGATGGCGTAGCGCTCACAAGATTCTTTAAATGGCTCGAAGAAAATGTAAAGAAAGGGGAATTGTCGGAAATGTCGATTTCGAATAAGTTACGTGATTTCCGTGCCGAACAAGAGTTGTTTGTAGGAGAAAGTTTTGACACTATAGCAGGATATGCGGCTCATGGTGCAATTGTGCATTACAGGGCAACGCCGGAGTCGAATTTTGTGATAAAAGAAGAAAACCTTTTGCTGTTGGATTCGGGAGGGCAGTTCTTTGACGGAACAACAGATATTACCCGTACAGTGGCAATGGGAACACCTACCATACAGCAAATAATTGATTTTACATTAGTGCTTAAAGGACATATCAACCTTGCTACTGCTATTTTTCCTGTAGGTACGCGTGGTTCTCAACTGGATATTCTGGCACGCAAAGCAATGTGGGATTTAGGTGTAAATTATGGGCATGGTACAGGACACGGTATCGGGCACTTCCTGAATGTACACGAAGGGCCTCAAAGCATCCGTATGGACGAAAATTCAACCACTCTACAGTTGGGAATGATTACATCGAACGAGCCCGGCTTGTATCGTGCAAACGAATATGGTATCCGTATCGAAAACCTGATATTGGTGGTGCCTGCTGAGAAAACAGAATTCGGACAGTTCCTTAAGTTTGAAACGTTAACATTGTTCCCTATCGACCAGCAACTGATTGATATAGAGATGCTTGGTGAAAAAGAAATAGAGTGGTTAAATGGTTATCATTCAATGGTTTACGATAGTTTGTCGCCTGCGCTTAGCGAAGAGGAAAGAGACTGGCTAGCAAAAAAATGTGCTCCTATAAAAATAGGATAATATTGTTTTTTATGTAGACCTTTTGTAACATATTGGAAAATGAATTTTGATATAAACGATACTTTATTAGGAAAGCAGGCATCAAATCCTGAGAGATACGATGCCTCTCTTCTTTTTCGTATTCCCCGCTCCGAAAACAGGGAGAAATACGGCATATCGGAGTTCTCTCTCCCTTTTGTAGGTGTAGATGTTTGGAACTGTTATGAGTTTTCTTTTCTGACTAAAAATGGCTTTCCTGTTTCTCGAATCATCAAACTTATATACCCTGCTGACAGCCCTTATCTGGTAGAGTCGAAATCGCTTAAGCTATACCTCAATTCCTTCAATATGGAGCGGTTTGAAGCAGGTATTTCTGAATCAGAAGAACGAGTAAAAGGAATAATAAAAGCGGATTTGGAACGGCTCTTGGAAACGTCAATAGAATTAGCTTTTTTCGACAGAGAGAGTGAAGAAGATATAGCTTTCCCCGAATTTGAGGATATTCGAAACTTCATACCCGAAGAAGAATTGGAAAATGTCATTTTCAGTCATTTTGAAGAATCACCTGAATTACTGCAAAGTACAAAGACAAATCAACCTCGGGAATATAAATTCCGGACGGACATACTGCGCTCAAATTGTAGAGTAACGAATCAGCCCGACTGGGGTGATTTGTTTGTACATATTATCTCCGGTTGTGATATTGATTTACTTTCGGTTATTAGTTATCTTGTGTCATTTCGTAAGGAGAATCATTTTCACGAGGAAGTTGTAGAAATGATATATAAACGTTTTCAAGATGCGTTTCAGCCAGATAAATTGATGATTGCAGCAATGTACACACGTAGGGGTGGAATTGATATAAACCCATTACGGGTATCGCATAATGACTGGATAGATGAATCATTTCTTAGTTCTGAGAAACGTTTGGCTAAAACATGGCGGCAATAATTATATTTTTTTGTGCAAGAGTATTGTATAATAGAAAAAAGTATTTATCTTTGCACCCGCAAACCACATGCGGCTGTGGCGTAATTGGTAGCCGCGCTAGACTTAGGATCTAGTGCCGAGAGGCGTGGGGGTTCGAGTCCCTTCAGCCGCACTTTATAGATTAAATTATTGATAAACAGTAAGAAACAGTAAGTTTCTTGCTGTTTTTGCTTTTTAATCGGGACAATAACGAGACAAAATTATATTCCATTCATTAAACAAGTCTCTTAATATTTTACCTTTGTATCATAACATCAAAAAACACAGTTATGATAAATCAAGGTTCAAGATTACTTAACTAATCTTGAACCTAAAATTTTAATACTCTCAGCTGTTTACATATAATGCCGAAGGACTTTTCCTGCATTTATCGTTCGATAAGTGCTTTATTCTCTTTTGTTTTTATTAAAGAAAAATATCGTATAACGCTCTCTGACAGTGGGGAGCACAACTATAATTTACGTATGAAAATTCTGAACAATAATTTCATATTGACCAGAATCGACATGCCTTAGAGTAACGTTCTTTTTATAGAAAAATATTATCCAGAACTCAGGTTAATAAGTATTTGTTTAAAAAATGTGAGATATTCATTTGTCTTTTCCTTTTTTTCAGAAGTAGTTGCTATTTTTGTTACATGTTTTAGATATTGAAGTATTACATTGAAATTAGATGTCATATGTTCTCAATTATGAGAAAGTAAGGTTTGTTACTCGCAACTAATTTCATGTAACTACTTAGCTGTAGTGTTTTTTTTTAACTTATCTTTCTATGTTGGAATTAAAGGGCATTTTAGCAGGCAGGAAATCTTGTTTTCTTAACGCATTTCTTATATTCTCGTTGTTAGCTTTATTTGTTTTTACTTCGTGCGGTAAGCGAAAAGTTGATTATGCTGTTTTTCCAGCAAATAGCATATTGAAAGGGCAATTAGCTGACGGGCGTACTTTATATCTTATCCGTGAAGATGGTGCTGTGGATAATATGCCGGGATTTGGATTTATTTACGAAGGTAAGGCAGTGGTTGATACATTCTCGTACAATGCTGATATTTTTGGAAATATTGATTTCATTATTGATAACCGTGTTTATACGGCAGAGGCTTCGGTAAAGAGTTTGTCGCAGCAGTTAATAATATCGGTTAAAAAAAATCCTGATTTAGGCATTAAAAGGGGTAAAATAAAACTCAAATATTCGGACATGCGGGTTGACCACCTCGAATGTAAGCAGCGGTTTAAAGAGCCTGTTTTTGAAAATATAGTTTCGCATTGCGACATTCAGTATGGTAAGGCAATGGGTTATTACACTTCGTATGGAGTAGATACTATCCCGAATAAGGATATGGAGCAGATACGGGGTGTGATAATGGCGGGGCTAAAAAGGGCTACCGGCAGAAGGGTGGAAGTGCCTTTACATCTGGATGTATATGAGCCTGAAAATGATAGTTTGACGAAACGCCCGCTGGTGTTGTTCATACACGGAGGGGCTTTTTTCTTTGGCGATAAGCAGTGTTTGTTGCAGAACGCTTTGACCGATGATTGGGTACGTAGGGGGTATGTTGTTGCTTCTATTAATTATCGGTTGGGAAGTACCATATGGGGTACGGGGGCTATCGAAAAAACAATTTATCGCGGGATGAAAGATACGCGCAGTGCATTGAGGTATTTGATAGACCATGCTGAAGAATTAAGAATTGACCCGGAGCAAATATATTTGAGCGGGAGCAGTGCAGGTGCTATCATAGCCTTGAATACGACATTCATGGATGAAGATGAGATTTTTAAAAGCGTGGACAGAAGAATAGACCGCAGTGATTTAGGGATGTATCATCAGGCCAGCAATTCGGATACGGATAAGTTTAATATCGCGGGGTTGATATCCATGTGGGGCGGGGTAGTAGATGTGGGGATTATTGACGAGCGGGATGTTGATATTCCGGTTCTTTTGTTTCATGGTACGAGTGATGATATAGTGTATTGCGAGTCGGGTTTGCCATTTCAGGATGCTTTGAATAACCATATTTATAATAAAATAGCTGATTCGTGGAAAATTCATGGTTCTGCTTCTATTTACAGCCATATGAGTGAGCATAATATGCCTGTAAAGTATGTTCCTTTCGAAGGCTGCGGACACGAGCCGCAAGTGGACGAGGATGGAGCATATAATGATAATATGACAGTAATTCTGGATGAGTCAAGCGATTTTCTATACTCCTGTGTTTCTGCCCACTCGCTTCCGTATAATATAATAGGAACTGAGAGTGTACCCCAAACAGACTTACCTCCGGTATATTATATCGACAATAGCACTCCATTGAATATACAATGGAAAGTGGAAGGCGGACTGGTTGTTAAGAATAGCGGGAATGCTATAAGTGTTGTTTGGTTCGATTCTTCGGAGCAGAAAAAAATATTGGTATGTGTTACCAACCAATATGGTATCTCATGCCAAAAAGAGTTGTTAGTTGAAGTATTGCCTGATTAGTGTAGCAGCGAACTTAGGTTTTCGGCAAACAGTTTAACAGAGAAAGCTAACAGGATAATCCCAAAGAATTTACGGATAATATAAATACCTCCTTGCCCGAATATTTTTTCGATTTTATCAGTCGATTTAAGTACGATGAAAACGAAGATAATATTTAAAAGAAGTCCTATAATAATATTTTCTACATCGTAGCTTGCTTTCATCGACAGGGATGTGGTAAAGACTCCCGGACCTGCAATCAGCGGAAATGCTAAGGGCACAATAGAGGCACTCCCTTCCGGGCCTTTATTTTTGAATATCTCAATATCGAGGAGCATTTCTATAGCATATATAAAAATGACCAATGCTCCCGCCACCGCAAACGATTCAATATTTACGTTGAACAGATCGAGTATCCAGTTGCCTGCAAATAAAAAAACAACAAGGATAATAAAAGCAACAGTACAAGTCTGAAAAGCATTTATTTTGTCTTTTTCCTTTATTTTCAGTACGATAGGAATTGAGCCTAAAATGTCAATTATAGGAAAAAATACCATGAAGGCACTTGCTATTTGTGTAATGCTGAAATTCATAAAATACCGGATTTGTGTTTTTTTACAAAGATATTGCTTTGTATTGAATTTCTGTATGTTTTTGGTATAAAAATTATTTTGCTAAAAAAATCTCTTATGTTTCCGGTAAAAATAAAATAATGCCAAAGTATGTTTTAATGCCATTTTGGAGAACAATTTCTTATTTGTCATTCGCTGGCATAGGTGGGTGATGGAGTATTGAGGCAAGTAATATATGTGCCATCCGGCGTTTTTTATCCGGATGCAGAAATCTGCGTCTTCGGGGCCATAAAAAATGTGTTCGTCTATAGTTCCCACTTGCTCGTATGCCTCGCGGCGTACAAATTGACATGCACCAATTAGATACACAGGCTCAAATACATTAGAGCGCGTTTCCTCGCTATAAGAGTAACGGTATTCTTTACCTTTCAGAATGTTGGCTACCTTTTCTTTCAATCCCGGATATTTGCGGCCGCTCTCTTGTACATTGCCGTTGCCATCTACCAGCTTAACGCCACACATTCCGGCTTCAGGGTGGTTGTCCATAAATGATTCCATGCCTTCGATAGCTTCTTTGGATACTACGGTGTCATTATCCAGTATGAACAAGTATTTTCCGGTAGCTATTTCCAGTCCCCTGTTGCGTGCAAAGGCAACACCTTTATTCTCGCTCAGCCCTATTGTTTTTATTTCAGGGTATTTAGTATTCAAAAATTCGATAGTGTTGTCTTTCGAGCCATTATCAACTACAATAAGTTCCACATCTTTGCGCTGCATCGTTTCTTCTAACGATGTAAGGCTGGTTTGCAGAACGGGAAGCTGGTTCCATGTAATTATAATAATGGATATATTCATCAGGGCTAACCGAATAATTTGTTTTTCAATACTTTTAGAGCATATGTAAATTCTTTCCAGCTCTTAAACCGTTTCATCTGGCTGAAAATGAAATACGGAGAGAAAAAATACTGTAAGTTGCTACGATATAGTATTTTTTCCATCTCTTTGGCTGATAAATGCGGATAAGACAGGATAGATGTCCGTTGTACGTCGGTGGGAATGTAATCGCCGGTTGGCGTTTCAATCCAGCCATTGTCTTTTGCCATCTGATAAAACTCAGTACCCGGAAAAGGTGACACTATGTTGAACATTATCTGGTCTACTTTCAGTTTTTTAGCTTTGCGCAAGGTGTCTTTCAGCGTTTCTCGTGTTTCGAGTGGGCTTGTGCCTATAAGTATGTTTAATTTTACAGGGACTTTATATTTTTTTAGCAACCGGATGGATTCGTATATTTGCTCACTTGTAATGCCTTTTTTGATGTATTTTAGAATCTCGTCGTTAAACGACTCCACCCCCAAATCCACATACAAACAGCCCGATTCTCCCAATGCTTTAGCTGTGTTCTCGGTAATGGCATCAACTCGTGCCTGACAACCCCATTTGAAGTCGTATTTTTTCAGCAATTCGCATATAGGGAGCGTTCTTTTTTCGTTCCAGATAAATTCATCGTCCATGAACCCGATAGCCTTATAGCCTTGCTCATGAAGCAGTTTTAGTTCTTCTCCTACGCTTTCGACTGAACGGAAAGATATAGGTGGCTTTTTATTATTCTCGTTTCTATACTCTATCTCGCGGGCAAAAGTAAGCGAACTTGGTACGCAATATATACACTTGTATGGACAGTTTCGCGATGTAACCATTGTAGTGTATGGCGTGACTTTGAGTTTTGGGTTACGGTATGTCTTATCCTTGACAAAATGACGTGCAGGGAAAGGCAGGGTGTCCAAATCCTTTATTAGTGCACGTGGCTTGTTATTTACGATCTTACCATCTTTAAGAAAAGAAATCCCCTCGATAGAGCTCCAATCGCTATTGTTGCTTAAGGCATCTGTTAGCTCACCAACCGTTAAATCGGGTTCGCCTCTGACAACAATATCCCACTCGCTTTTCAAGCATTTTTTTGTATAAAAAGTGGCTCCGGGCCCTAAAAACACAACAAAAGTTCCGGGCGAATATTGTCTGATCAACTCTAAAACAAGCAAATCATTCTCCAGTGATAGGTTTACTGTCCATATATAGTAAATGAGGCTTTTGTCTTTTTTCAAGAAGTTTATCAGATCTTCCCGTGTACCTTTGTCGTAAACAAAATCTTTGTATTGAATGTTTTTGTATCCTTTTTCTTCTAATACGGCAGCTACGGTCAATTCATATATGTTAGGTGTTGCATATACCACACGTGTACAACCCGATGTGCGTTCGGCCGGCGGGTTACCGTCAATTGCCGGAGGTATGAGGAATGTAATGTTATTTGATGTAATATCCATTGTTCTTTTATATGCCGGAAGTAAAAAAGTGTCCTATTTGTTCAGGTATTTGTTTGCAGTATCTAATGCAAGCCGGATGACCTTGTCCATATCGTAGTATTTGTAATCGGCAAGCCTGCCTCCGAAAATTACGTTTTTTTCTTTGCCGGCAAGGTCTTTATATTTTTCTGCAAGACTGTCGTTTTTTTCGTTGTTTATAGGGTAGTATGCTTCTTTTGTTTTATCCCACTTCTGTGGGTATTCTTTTGTTATAACAGTTCTTGGCTGGCTGCCGAATTCAAAATGTTTGTGTTCGATAATTCTTGTAAAAGGAGTTTCGGCATCGGTATAGTTGATAACAGCATTCCCCTGAAAATTGTCTGTATCCAACGTTTCAGTTTCAAATTTCAAGCTCCGGTATTCTAAGTTTCCGTAGCAGTAATCAAAATAGGTATCGAGCATCCCTGTATAGACTATCGTTTTGGCCTTGTTTTTTAGTTCGTCCCTATTTGCAAAAAAATCGGTATTCAGTAAAATGTCAGCTCCTTTTAATAGCTTTTCCGTCAGGGGGTTGTATCCTCCTATGGGAATACCCTGATATGTGTCGTTGAAATAATTGTTGTCGAAAGTAAAGCGAAAAGGTAGCCGCTTAATGATAAAAGCAGGAAGGTCTTTTGCATTGCAACCCCATTGCTTTTCGGTATATTCTTTTATCAGTTTTTGGTAAATATCTTTTCCAGCGAGTTTCAGAGCCTGTTCTTCAAGATTTTTCGGGTCAATATCAGCATATTGCCCCTGCTGTTCTTTTATTTTATCTTCGGCTTCTTTAGGAGTCTTTACCTTCCATAGCTGGTAAAAGGTGTTCATGTTGAAAGGCAGATTATAAAGTTCGCCTTTATAATTAGCGATAGGACTGTTTACGAAGTGATTAAACTTAACGAATTGGTTTACAAACTTCCAGACTTCAGCATCTGAGGTGTGAAAGATATGTGCGCCATAGGTATGGATGTTTATATCTTCTACTTTATCGCAGTAAGTGTTTCCTCCCACATGGTTGCGTTTGTCTATAACCAAGCAGGATTTTCCCTGTTGCATAGCTTTATATGCAAAAACAGCCCCAAATAAACCACTTCCGACAATCAAAAAGTCATATTGTTTCATAAAAAACTCTACTTACGATATTTTACAAATCCGTTAATAGCCCAGTTGGCAAGATAGTATAAACTGGGGATTAACCCAAGTTTTTCCCACTTATAGTAAATCTTGAATTGTGGGATAATTACCTTTTTCTTGTTTCGGGAGACTGAGTTTCCTAAAATCCGATACGAAGCTATAATGTTTTGATTGCCATAAGCAATACCTGTTTTTTTCAGAATTTCGAGCCAGTAAAGATGGTCGTCGCGCAGGCTTCTCAGTTCTTCATTAAAGTATATTTTGCCATGTACCGATATATCGTATACTCCGGTAAGGCATGATATGGAACAGGTTTTGAGCAAATCTCTGTAAGTTACTTTTTCGGGTACTATGAAGGGTTTTAAACACTCATTGTTGTTCTCGTCGATACGTTTGTGCGAGCCATAAACCAACAGGGCGTTTTTTTCTTTCATCAGTGTTAGCTGCGATTCCAGAAAAAAAGGTTCCCACACATCATCGGCATCCAGCAATGCTATGTATTGACCTTGTGCTCTACGTATGCCGTTGTTGCGGGCTGAAGCAGAGCCTCCATTTGGTTGCGAAAAGAGTTTTATCCTATTGTCCTTTTTTGTGTACTCTTCTACAATTTTTTCGCTGCTATCTTTCGAGCCATCGTTAATAACTATCATTTCCCAATCGGTGTAAGTTTGAGCCAATACACTTTCGATAGTTTGGGAAACATATTTTTCTCCGTTGTATAGTGGAGTTATTATGGATACTAAGCCTTTTTGCATGAGAATTTGTATCTTAAATAGAAAGAAATAACATGTTTTAGCATGATTATTCTCCCTCTTAGTTTCTGAAATAGAGTTCGGTTGCTTCGGTTTAATAAATTTCCGGAGGAAGTGACAGTATTACTGTGTCTTCGGTATAACAACAATGGCTTGTCGAGAAAAAAAACTTTCCCTGTCATTTCGGCTACTAAGCCAATCCATACGTCGAATCCGATTTCCTTCGACTCGGGGAATGGACACGCATCCTCAAAAACCGTTTTTCTGAAAGCCATGCACGAACCATAATAAGTACTGTATATTATGTTTTTTAAAATTCCTTTCCCTGAATTATAATAACTGAAAAAGGATGGTTTTATTATATTCAGGTTTTCATCGGTAACACTCGAGTTGGTTACAACCAAATCGTATTCTTTTAGTAAAGGTAAAACGATTTCGTATTTATCGGGGAGCCAAACATCATCCTGATCGGATAAAAAAATATATTCTCCTTGTGCTTGGTTTAATGCATTCACAAAGTTTTTGCTAAAACCATGTTCACCTGTGTTATGAAACAGTTTTATTCTTGCGTCGTTTATTCCTTCTATTATCGAAAGGGTATTATCTATCGAACCATCGTCGGAGATGATAACTTCATCTTCGTCTCCAATTTGGGAGAGTATGGATTGAAGCTGTTCTTTGATATATTTCTCTCCGTTGTATGTAGCTAAACAGACTGAAACCATAATTTATCTAAATTTCCAAAGTTGATTAAATGTTAGGAAAGCATATTGCTTTTTTTTAAATAAAAATAACTGTTTAAAGAAACGAAATAAAAGTGATAACTTATACAACAGGACACAATAAAATCCAATTTCGTTAGCAAAACTTATTTCCGATTTTAATATCGATTTATATCTGTCGGCAGTCATATACTCATCGTAATTCAGAAGCGACAAATCATGTTCCATTGTTGTGTTCAAAACATATATTTGCTTTTTTTGTAAATATATTTGATAAAAGTACCAATAGTCCAGCCTGTCAAGAGAGTATTTGGAAGAAAAACCACCAATAGAATCAATAAAACTGACATTGAGCAAGGTACCCGAATTGAATGCTACAATAAATTCTCCGGAATAATATCCGGACTGTGTTATGTCTTGTTGAAACCACCATATATTGCTCTCCGAACGGTTTTTTATAGGAGACAAATGTCTCTTTCCTTTTATCAGTTTAGGAACAATAGCTACAGTGTCGGGCTTTACTGCAGAATATAAAGTGTTTTTCAATTCGGTGAGATAAGTTGTTTCTAAGCAGGTATCTTGATCTAAAAGCAGAATCCATGTTTTTGATAGCTTTTTGGCTAACGAAATACCATAATTGTAAGCGGTAGACAATCCGGAATTGTGTCCGTCGGATACGTATGTCGAATTAATTTTATTGAATGAGGGTGCCGCCTGATTCGAGACAGGGCTATTGTCGTAAATAAGTAAATCTATATTATCTAAATCATCGGAGCTGTTCATCAATTCGTTTAGCGTCCTGATGCTCTTAGATTCGTTAATCTGTGTTTTGTATAATACCACAATGGCTAATACGTCCTTCATTTCAGTTTGTTGTACACTATGGATAAAAGCGGCTGTTGTTATTTGTCACTAATTATGTGTTGCAACACATGCTATAATGACCCTTAAATTAATGATTTGTAAACATCAATGTGTTTTTTGGCAGTGTTTTCCCAAGTGAATAATTTGATTCTTTCGTATCCTTTGCAGATATAAGATTTTTTTAATTCATTATCTTCTAATAATTTGAGTATAGTAGCGGCCATATCTTCTTCGTTATGAGGGTCGAAATAAGCAGCCGCTTCGCCTGCTACTTCAGGAAAGCAACTGGTGTTTGAAATGGCTGTGGCGCATCCATACGACATTGCTTCGAGAATGGGCATCCCAAATCCCTCATAAATAGATGGATATACAAAAAGTTCGGCATGTTTGTATAAATTAGCTAAGGCTTTTTCATTAGCCGAAATGTGTATGACGTCATCGTATAAATTATTAGTTTTCAGAAAATCAACTTCTTCTTTGGTTAGTGGTTCGCTTGTGCAAACAAGCTTGATTGTATCATTGTTTTTTTTTAGTATCGAAAAGGCTGTTACTAACCGGCTGAAGTTCTTGAAACCTTCTCTTCTGCCAACGTATAAAATGTATGGTTGCTCAACAATTCTGTTGCCGATAAGTGCATCGCTTAATGGAGCGTCTACTCCATGATGTATTACTTCTATTTTTTGTGGATTAATATTCCACATTTCCACCAAATCCTTTTTTGTATTGTGACTAACCGCAATGATTTTATTTGCCCTTGCCACCGACTCTTTTTGAATTTTGACAAGATATTCGTTTTTGTTGTAAGTGTCAAAATTCATATCGTGAAAGGTGGTAACCATAGGCTTGTCTTTCAGGTAAGGCAAACAGTATGTTTCAAAATGCGTTTGATGAAAAACATCAAACTCTCCTTTTCTTATTTTCCAGGCAGAATAAGGTTTGTTCAGCTCATTCATAAGTCGCCCTTGTCCTCGAAACCATTTATTCGGAAAGATATGCCTAACTTTTATTAATTTTTTTTCATTTATATATTCGTTATTCGAAAAGACAACTGTAGTGTCCCATTCTTCTCTCGGAATATGAGCTAATAATTCACAAAAATACTTGGAAACACCTCCATATTTTTGGTACGAAAAAATTTGATGGTCGTAAAGAATTTTCATTCGAATTATCTTTTGAAAATTATATCTTTATGCTTGTTATAATTTTTTAGTTTATCGTTATAAGTACTCTTTGTCCAGACTATATTTTCATATTTGTTTAAAATGTTATTATTGCCTATTCCTAATTTCAAGGTACCATATAAAGATAAGATGATAATAAAAATCAGTTTATTCGATATTATTTTTAAAATGGAGAATATCTCCGGATATAATATCCAATATGAATATACGAATAATATTGTGAGCCGGTCGGTCAGGATAGATGCCTCTGCAAAGAAAGAGAAGCATACAAAATAGATGAAAAATGAATTTAAAAATATCACTCCATATTTAGGATTGTTTCTGACTATGCTTTTATAGTTAGCGAAGAATAAAATATAAGAAAAAGTACGTTCAATATAGCCTATTGTAATACCGTAGCTGCTTCCGAAATCGTCATGACTCAAGTAGGCTCCGGCAACTTCCTGAAATTTACCTCCGATTATGTCTGCCATACTTAATACAATCGGGCGGATATACTCAATTTGCAACAGATATACTATATTGCCAGCAATAAATACAATCCAGTATATGGAAATAAAAAACCTTCTGTTGAGTACAAAATACAGTGGTATATATAACAATGCCGTAAAATGAAATGTAAACCCTAATAAATTGATTAACAAATAGGGAAGGAACTTTTTTTGTTCGATAAATTTTATCGAATATATGAATAATAGAATGGCTTTAATGTTTCGTAATAAATTTATCTCAATAATAAGCCCTCCGAATAGTACGAAAAAAATAAAGCCTAATGTATAATATTTTGAATGTTTTTTGAAAATATAGTTTAATAGGACAACATCAATAAGGGTAGAAGTAAACTGCCAAAAAAGATAATCAGGACAAATTGATTTTATAAGTATTGAATAAACTTTAAACCCTACTTCCATCAGTTCATCTGATTGGCTGCTTGCAATTATGGAAAATAAGTCAGCATTCCATAAGGTTGGCAGATTTTCAAAAAAAGGATAATAGTTAATCCAGTCGGTATAAATAAACCCTCGGAGTCCAAAGAAGAATAAAAAACTTATAATGCATAAAATCCGGGCAGAATTTACACTTTTACCCCTGTTTATCAGTTCAAACTCATAAAATAGAACCAATAACAAGAACAAAAAATAAATTATGTATGGAATAGAGTAAGTATAGCTAAATTCGATTCCCATCACATTTTTGTTTTGCTGCTTTAAAAATGTCTAATACCGTTTTCCAATAAATATACTTTTTTTTGTAAAAAAGAAAAAATATAATTATCCTCGAATGAATATGAATAGAATATATTGCATCAGCAATCTTTTTGTATAAAGCAGAATAATGTATTTTATAATAGGTACATCTACTTTCTTCCGACATTTTTATCTGTGTAGTGTTGATAGTTTCTTTTGCAAAACTTTTGCTTTCCAAGTGGATAATTTTCGCATTAGGAACAGAGACTATATTAAAATTAGCTTTTTTTATTCTAAAACACAGATCAGTTTCTTCATAATACATGAAAAATAAAGGCGAAAATATGCCTACTTGGTCAATAACCGACTTTTTTATCATTAAATCGGCTCCGGTAATGTATGCAACCTTTTTTTCTCTATATGTATGATTAAATTCAGAATTTTTCCCCAAGATGATTTTTTCAGGTATCCGGCTTAGTAAATCATTTATTTCCCAATATATTGATGGAAAAATCATTCTATATGAATGTGTCGGTTTTTTGTTCTCATCATACAAATTTCCACCACATGCGCCAATTTGCTCATCCGAATCTAATGTGTCAGAAAGTATTTTAATCGCATTGTTAAGTAAAATGGTATCTGGATTTAAAAACAGAATATTCCTGCCCTGTGCTATTTTTATTCCTTCATTATTAGCACGTCCAAACCCAATGTTAGCAGGTAGAGCAATGTGTTTTATTTTATTTTGAAACTCGTTTTGGAGTATTTCTTTTGAATTGTCGGAAGAGCAATTGTCAACAACAATAACTTCAAAATTGATATCCATTGTCATTTGTATTACGGATTTAATCGCATCTACGATTAAATTTACAGTATTATAATTGACAATAATAATAGAAACGTCTACCATGTATGAATGTTTGTATTATCCGAATTTGATTTTTATACTTCTCTGGTTATTAATACCGGTATAGTAGAAAGTATATTAAGGCTTTCTTTTTACGTACGACACAAAAATACCAATAAAAACAATAACTTCTGTTATCAATAGTGCTATAGATGCTCCTGTCGAATATAATTTGGGTATAAAAACAAATATCATTACAACAGATAATATAGCAGCAATATAATAAGTACGTTGATAGTTCTTTTTATCTTTTTCGTTGCCCAAGGCCAATAAGCCTAATTGACCGAATATGCCTCCTAATGCTACAAACATAGGTATAATTGCCATGATTTTAAAGATTAAATCTATTCCAATATAATCTTTGCCTAAAAAGATCATTAATTTGTCTGAAAAGAAAAAAAGAATGACAGCAACTACAAACATTATCCCTGCTACAATATATGCAATTTTTTTTATAAGCCTTCTTGCATTGTCTGGAGCTTCTTTCGACATAATGCTTATTTTCGGGAAAAAGGCTTGAGAAATAGGTATAAATACTAAATAGCAGCACGAACGGACTATTTTTTCGGCAGCCGTGTATTTTCCCACTTCTTCAGGTGTTGAAAAATAACCTAAAATTATAGCAAATAGAGCAACGTAAACGCTTGAGGCTACACTGGACAAGAAAATAGGATAGGCTGATTTTATTTCATGCAATACCGATTTTCTTTTTGGCCGCTTACATGAATAGATGTACTTATTATAAATCAGAATAAAAATGGTAATAGCCGAGCCTAAAATATAAACAGAAGATTGAATTAAAGCTGCAGCATGGTAATCGTCAGGCTTGTTAACAAAAAGAAAAGTCAGTGGGAGAATCAGTATCTTGGATATAATGTTTACAATGGAGATAATTCTGATTTTACCAATACCTTGAAAAAACCACACGAAGGAAAAAGTGTTTGCAACCACCATAAGAAAAAAGATTAGCAAAGTAGATTGATATATCTTAAATTGGGGGATTGCAAAGGCGACGATTAAAAGAAAAATAAAACTTATTATTAATAACCCTATTTTAGCTATTAATATCGACCAAAATATCTCTTGAAGCTTTTCCGGATTGTTTTTGTGTATGGCAATCTGCTTTGTTCCACTAAAATTAAATCCAAAATCAACAATAAGCATTAGGTATTGAGTGATAGATACCGAAAATCCGATATATCCAAATTTTTCAGCACCTAACGTTACCATCAGATACGGAAAAACAACAAGCGGCATTACATAGTTTATCCCCTGTAATGCAACCAAATATATAACATCTTTTATCTCACGAGTATTACTACTCATATTTTTTCATCTTGTCTTCGATACTAACATCTTTAGAGGAGCTTTGAATCTTTATATAAGCCATTAAGCTATCGGCTCCGGCGTTGTAGCAGGCCTCTTGTGCTTGCTTGGCAACTCGCATAACGTCATCGTAATTTCCTTCGATAACAGTCTCGAAAGGAGTGACCTTGTATTTAAGGCCCGAGTCGGCTATCACTTTTATAGCTTCGTCTACAAGCGAGTAGGGGTGTTTGGTTGATGAGGTTGGAAGTATTTGTAATGCTATATTGACCGTATGATTCATAATTAAGTATTTTTATTTTGTAACTAAAATATAGATGTGCAAAAGTAAGGAAAAAAAGGAGAATATATTATTGTCTTTTTTAAAAGTTTTAAAGGAGCATTTTTCTCTCAACATACTTCGTTTACTCAAAAAATAATTATCTTTGCATCCATTCTGATGTGTTTTTGTAAGACATTGGTATATTTATTCAGATAAATTGTAAAAATTATATTCATTTTATATTGAACCATGCAAGAAATTAAATTTTATAACGGAGAGAATATCCCTTTAGAGCTTCATAAAGTTCGTGTGGTACAGAAATTACACTTAGTCCCTATCGAACGCCGTTTAGAAGCATTGTATGAAGGGGGATTTAACACTTTTCGTTTAAGCACGAAAGATGTCTTTTTGGACATGTTAACTGATAGTGGAACTAATGCTATGAGCGACAATCAGATGGCTGCAATGATGCAGGCTGACGATGCTTATGCCGGTTCGCAAAGTTTTGTGCGTTTGCAAAAAGCGGTAGAAGATGTTTTAGGAAAAAAATACCTTCTTCCTGCTCACCAAGGACGCGCTGCCGAAAATATTATTACCAATGCTTATGTACGCAAGGGTAGCCTGATTCCGATGAACTATCACTTTACCACTACTATGGCTCACATTACGCAGTATGGTGGTAAAATAGTAGAGTTGCTTTACGACGAAGCTTATAAACTAAATTCAGACCATCCTTTCAAAGGAAACATGAATATAGAGAAGCTGGAAGAAGTTATAAAGGTACATGGTGCCAAAAATATTCCATTTATCCGTATGGAGGCTTCTACCAACCTGATAGGCGGACAACCTTTCTCTATACAGAATTTGCGTGATGTTCGTGCTATTGCCGATAAATATGGAATCCGTTTGGTTTTAGATGCCAGCTTATTGGGCGAAAATGCTTATTTGGTGCTGAAACGTGAAAAAGAATTCCAGAATTCTTCTTTAGGCGAAATTATCAAAACAATGACCGATACGGCCGATATTGTTTATTTCTCGGCACGTAAACTAAGTTCTTCACGCGGAGGTGGTATCTGTACTAACGATATTACAATCTATCGTGACTTGGAGGCATTGGTGCCTTTGTTCGAAGGATTTTTAACTTATGGCGGAATTTCAGTTCGCGAGATTGAAGCTATGGCTGTAGGTTTGTACGAAACTTTGGATGAAACGGTTATTTGCCAAAGCCCCAGCTTTATCGAATACCTTGTAAACGCGTTGGATAAAAATGGTGTGCCGGTAGTAAAACCGGCAGGAGTGTTGGGAGCACACGTTAATGCAATGGAAATTTGCTCGCATATTCCGCAAAGTCAATACCCTGCAGGAGCTTTAGCGGCGGCTCTGTTCCTTATTTCGGGAGTTCGCGGTATGGAGCGTGGTTCAGTTTCGAACCAACGTGATGAGTATGGAAACGAAACTTATGCCGATATGGAATTGGTGCGTTTAGCTATTCCGCGAAGGGTGTTTACATTATCGCAAATCAAGTATGTGGAAGACCGTATGACTTGGTTGTATAATAACAGGGAACTTATTGGAGGCTTACGCTTTGTTTACGAGCCACCGGTATTGCGTTTCTTCATGGGAGGTTTGGAACCTGTTAACGATTGGCCCGAAAAATTGATGGCAAAATTCAAAGAAGATTTTGGTGAAAGTTTATAAAATCCCCAAAAAACGGTAGATTACAGCAATCTATCGTTTTTTTATATGACAACATTTTTGTTTTCAATAGAATTTATCTCAGTACATGACAAAAAATGTCGAATGTATCTTCAATCTGTTATAGGTACTCTTTTGACCTTGTCCGGTGAGCCGAAAAATAAGAGCAG
>NZ_QVMH01000046.1:0-16327 GCF_010501035.1 Paludibacter sp. 221 | reverse complement strand
TAGTTTTTGTTCCTTTTGCATCAAGGCAAAAGGAAGTCGATAACTTAAACAAAATTATTTAATGTCAGCAAAATACTGATTGCGATTCAGTTTATTGCCATGTACTAAAAGAATTTAGCTTCATTCACCTTCGGTTTTACAGCCTTCGAAACCAAATTCGTTTAACGCCCGTTCCTTACTTACGGTGAAGTAAACAATGTTTGCACTGGCACATAACTCGTTTTGCGAGTTGTATATTTCAGTCTCTAAAAACACTACATGCCGTTTCTGTTCTTTTATTCTTCCCCTTACAGTCAATTGTGGCTCATTTGTTGAAATGTTTTTTATAAACTTGGCATCAAGCCGTGATGTTACTCCCGTAGTTTGCAATTTCCTTACGATAACCCAGCCTCCCACTTCGTCCATCAATGTGCTTTGAATACCGCCGTGAAGCGTATTTAGCCAGCTTTGCATATGCTTATCCGGTTTCCAAAGTCCAACAATATCGTCACCATCTTCATAAAACTCCATGTGTAGCCCCGAAGGGTTGTTTGGCGAACAAGCAAAACACATGTAGCCATCCAGGTTAAGCCAGGGGTTGATTATTTTTTTCATATTATGTATTTATAAAATAAGTACGTCTATATTTCAGGGCAAAAATAGTTAAAAAAATCAGTGTTCTGAAACTTTCCGAAATTCATTATTTTTTTGATTTTTAGTCGTATTTTTTCCAAAGAATGCCTTAACTTTGGCATTTAATCAGAAGGTGAACAAAACCTTTAAGAACTAATTACTTGAAACTATTTTAAACACATTTATATAATATGGACTTTTTACAACCCCGCCACATTGGCGTTTCGGAACAAGATGAAGTTAAAATGCTTCAAACAGTCGGAGTGAAATCGTTGGACGAACTGATAGAACAGACTATTCCGGCTAATATCCGTTTAAAAAAGGCTCTTGATTTGCCCGAGCCGCTTACTGAGCGTAAATATTCGGAGCACATAGCCGAGTTAGCCTCGAAGAACAAGCTCTATACTTCGTACATCGGACAAGGATGGTACGATACATGTACGCCTGCGGTTATCCTGCGCAACGTGTTGGAAAATCCTGTTTGGTACACATCATACACCCCATATCAGGCCGAAATTTCGCAAGGACGCTTGGAAGCTCTTTTGAACTTTCAGACAGCTATTTCCGATTTTACGGGTCTTCCGCTTGCCAATGCTTCACTATTGGACGAAGCTACTGCTGCAGCCGAATCGGCAACCATGATGTACAACTTACGGAGCCGCGACAAGGTAAAAACCGGAGCCAATGTGCTTTTTGTGGATAATAACACATTCCCTCAAACCTTGGCTGTACTCCGTACACGCATGACGGGGCAAGGCATCGAAATAGAAACAGGGGATTTTTCTACCGTTAAATTCACCGAGAAACATTTTGGAGCTATCGTTCAGTATCCGAACTCAAACGGAAATATCGAAGATTATACCGCATTTGTATCACAGGCTCATGAGGCTGGCTGTAAAGTTGCTGTAGCTGCTGATTTGATGGCTCTTGCCCTGCTTACTCCTCCGGGAGAATGGGGAGCAGATATTGCATTTGGTTCGGCACAACGTTTTGGTACGCCTATGTACTACGGAGGCCCGTCGGCAGCTTATTTTGCTACACGCGACGAATATAAACGCGATATGCCGGGACGTATCATTGGCATCAGTAAAGATGCTAACGAAAAACCTGCTTTGCGTATGGCGCTGCAAACCCGTGAGCAACACATTAAACGCGAAAAAGCTACTTCAAATATCTGTACGGCTCAGGCTTTATTAGCTGTTATGTCAGGATTTTATGCAGTTTATCATGGAGCGGACGGCATCCGTTCTATTGCATCGCGTATTCATTCTATTACTACGTATATTAACGAGATATTGCCTGTATATGGTTATGCACAGGAAAACGAGAATTTCTTTGATACCTTAAAGATAACATTACCTCAAACTGTATCGTTGGATAAGTTCCGTGCTAAAGCATTAGAGCGCGAAGTTAATTTTCATTACTTCGAGACAGGTGAAGTTGGGTTAAGTATTGACGAGACAACCGACATTGAAGATGTAAATACGCTGATTGAGATATTTGCAACTGCAGCAGATAATATGCCTGCATACGCCAAGGCATCGGATATAGAAGGCTTGAAGGCTTTTGACGAAGGTTTCGAACGTAAATCGGATTACCTTACACACGAGGTATTTAAAAAATACCGTAGCGAAACCGACATGATGCGCTATATCAAAAAACTTGAGCGCCGTGATATTTCGCTTACACATTCGATGATTGCATTGGGGTCGTGTACAATGAAGCTAAATGCTGCGTCAGAGATGTTTGCATTGAGCCGACCTGAATTTACAGGTATCCACCCATTTGCTCCGGCCGACCAAACCGAAGGTTATAACGAAATGCTCGAAAATCTGGGAGAATACCTTTCCGAAATTACCGGATTTGCAGGATGCAGTTTCCAACCCAATTCGGGTGCAGCCGGTGAGTATGCCGGACTGGTAACTATACGTGAATACCTTCGCTCGAAAGGTGAAACACATCGTAATATTATTCTTATTCCGGCTTCGGCACATGGTACCAACCCGGCAAGTGCGATACAGGCGGGATTTGATATTGTGGTAACAAAGACTGATGAAAAAGGAAATGTAAATCTGGACGACTGGAAAGAAAAGGCTTTGGAAAACAAAGATAAACTGGCGGGTTGTATGATTACTTATCCTTCGACACACGGTATATTCGAAACTTGTATCCGCGAGATGTGCGAGATTGTTCATGAGTGTGGCGGACAGGTATATATGGATGGGGCGAACATGAATGCACAGGTAGGTTTGACAAATCCGGGTTTCATAGGCGCGGATGTTTGTCACTTAAACCTACATAAAACATTTGCCAATCCACACGGTGGGGGTGGTCCCGGCGAAGGCCCAATCTGTGTTACCGAGCATCTTGTGCCATTTTTACCAAGTCTGGATTTTGGGCTGAATACCGTTTCAGCTTCGCCTTATGGTAGTGCAGGAATCGTTTTTGTAACTTACGGTTATATTCGTATGCTGGGCGAAAAAGGATTGACACATTCTACAAAAATTGCTATTCTGAATGCTAACTATTTAGCAAACAAACTGAAAGACACCTATGGAATAGTGTATTCAGGGGCTACCGGAAGGGTAGGGCACGAGCTTATTCTGGAATGTCGTAACTTTAAGGCTACAAGCGGTGTTACCGAGACGGATATTGCCAAGCGTTTGATGGACTATGGATTCCATGCTCCTACACTTTCATTCCCTGTACATGGTACATTGATGATTGAACCTACCGAGAGTGAATCGCTGGCGGAGTTAGACCGTTTTGCAGAATCGATGCTTCAAATTTATGCAGAGATAAAAGAGATTGAAAACGGTACGGCAGACAAAGAAGACAATGTGCTTGTAAATGCTCCGCACCCTCAGTATGTAATAACTGCGGACGAATGGACTCACGCTTATTCAAGGGCTAAAGCAGCTTATCCGCTCGATTGGATAGCCGAAAATAAGTTCTGGATAAATGTAGCGCGTGTGGATAATGCTTTTGGCGACCGTAACTTAATTCCAAGCTGGAATCAGGAATCAAACATGTAAACCATACGTACATAAATTAAAATAAAACAAGAGAAAAGCCTTCCATAAATAATTATGGGAGGCTTTTCTCTTGTATATAATTTTTCTTATTTCTAACTTTTTGTATTGGGTATTGTTATAATAAATGTAAATTATTTTTATTAAGGTTTATTATGGCGAGGTACACACGTAAAAAACGGGAAGATATCGGATTGTCTCCCTATGCTTTGGTTTTCAGAGGTCAACAGAAGGTTAATAAAGTGGGCATGCAGCTTATTGATTATAACACCAATGATGTGAGGGAAACAGAGGTGGAGTCGGTAGATGATTTGAGGCAAATAAAAGATTCTTCGGATTTCTCATGGTTGAATGTGAACGGATTGCATGATGCTGCCGTGATGGAAAATATAGCTTCGGTATTTGACATACCTGCCAATATCATGTCGGATGTGATGAATCCGGACATTCGCCCGAAACTGGAGGATTTTGGAACGGGGGTCTTTATCACACTGAAAACCTTTCAGTATCATAAAAGACAGAAACGGCTTTCGGTAGATAATTTCAGCCTGATTATTTTTGAGAACACATTGATATCTTTTCAGGAGCAGCCGGGCACAATGTTCAATCCCGTACGCGAGCGTATACGCAAGTATAATAAGAAAATACGTACAGCCGGAAGCGATTATCTGGCATTTGCACTGCTCGATATTATTATCGATAATTACATATATATAATGGGAATTATTGGCGATAAAATAGAAATACTGGAGGATTACCTATATGATAAGGACGAGGATTTTGATAAAGATATATTGCAAAAGGTGAATGTATATAAAAGAGAGTTGAGCTATTTTCGCCGTCATATTAAGCCGGCAAGAGAGATGATAGCAAACCTCGTAAAACTTGATTCTGACTGTTTACACGACGAGAATAACATTCATTTCAGAGAGTTGCTGGATAACATGAAGGATGCGAACGACATTTCTGATACTTATCGCGAAATGCTTTACGACCTTGTAAATATATACCACACAAGCATAAGCACAAAGCTGAACGATATCATGAAAGTTTTGACCATCATATCCGTTATATTTATTCCAATAACATTTATAGTGGGGGTATATGGTACTAACTTTGAATACATCCCGGAGCTGGGTTGGAAATACGGTTATATAGCTATGTGGGTAGTAATGGCAGTTGTAGTGATTGGTATGTTGTGGTATTTCAAACGGAAAAAATGGTTTTGAAAAAATGACTGATTAAAGAGCCTAAAGCCGCATAATATTATAAAAGGTATACAGTATTTTATTTTTTTATGCTGAACTCGCAGCCGCAGTAGTTTTGGTTGTAAAATCCGTTTTGCAGCAATAACTCTTTCCTGCGTTCGCTTAGTCCTTCCTTTCTCCAGTTTTTATCCCAAAACTCGGTGTTCTGAAATTGGCTTGCAGCCCACATGCCGGCTTCTGAAATTTGTTTCAGGTCTTTCCAGCGCGAGGAGGCAAGGGTAGTGGCGAATAATTTTATTTCAAGTTCAGAGGCATACCTTGCCGTTTCATATAGTCTTAGCTTAAAACATTGCAAACAACGCTTTCCACGTTCAGGTTCGTTCTCTAAGCCACTTATGCTTTTACGCCAGTCTTTGTGATTATAATCTGCGTCTATTATCTTGATATTCAATTTGTTGACGTATTTTGTGCATTCGTTTTTTCTGATTTCGTATTCGTTATCAGGGTAAATGTTGGGGTTGTAATAAAAAAGTACAGGCTCCATGCCGTTGTTCAACAGCCACTCGATGATAGCGGCCGAACAAGGTGCACAACATGTGTGTAGCAGTACTTTTTTTTGCATTGGGTTCTCCTTTCCGAAAAACGTTTATTTCAACAGAAAATTTAAATCATCTGTAGCCGTTAGTTCTAAAGGCGTTTCCCCATATTTGAAAACACGTACAGGGCGGTTGCCTATAAGCTTAAGGTTTCCGTTGTCATAATGTAGCATAGTTCCTTCGCGTAGTCCTACTACATATACATCCTGGTTTTCGGTAATAAATTCTTCAATTCGTTGCTCACGTGTTTCGCCTCCATGATTTGCAGGGTTATTATCCAAATAATGCGGATTGATTTGAAACGGAACCAGATTGCATGTTTCAAATGTCATGGGGTTGATTATAGGCATATCATTAGTAGTGCGTAGGGTAGGGCATGCTACATTGGAGCCTGCGCTCCATCCTATATATGGAGTTCCGGACAATACCTTTTTCCGTATTTCGGAGATAATGCCGTTATCGTGCATCATTCGTACCAGTTTCCATGTGTTGCCACCGCCTACAACTATGGCTTCGGCCTCTCTTATAGCTTCGACAGGGTCGGCAAAATGATGTATGCTTTTAACCTTGTGCCCAATTTCAGAAAAACGGTTATTGACTTTAGCTTCATACTCGTCGTACGAAAACGTAACCGCCGCATAAGGGATAAATACGGCTTCGACGCTTTCAGCTCCTAAAAACTTTTTAATTTCGGACTTCGGGTAATCAAGGTAAGGCTCTCCCGGATTGGTGGAATTACTTATCAGCAAAAGTTTCATATTGTGTTTTTTTATTGTATGCGAAACAAATATATGAAAACATTCGAAAAAATCTACGTATTTTACTACTTCATTCTAAATATATTTTTCTCCATCCGAAAAAAAAATTATCTTTAACAATCCAAAATGAAGAAAATAACGAAAATATAACTGTATGGAAAACAATGATTTACTGAAAGAAGTGATGACTAAAGCCCAGCTTTGGATAGATGGGAACTACGATGATGAAACAAAAAAAGAAGTTCGCCGCCTGATGGATGCGCCGGATAAAACAGAACTGATAGAATCATTTTACAAAGATTTGGAATTTGGCACCGGTGGTTTGCGTGGAATAATGGGTGTGGGTACAAACCGCATGAATATATATACAGTGGGTGCTGCAACACAGGGTTTGAGTAATTATCTGAAATCCCAATTTGCTACACTGCCGCAAATTAGTGTAGTTATCGGGCACGACTGCCGTAACAACAGCCGTAAATTTGCTGAAATATCAGCCGATATTTTTTCGGCCAACGGTATCAAAGTATATCTTTTTGATGATCTTCGTCCTACTCCCGAAGCATCGTTTGCCATTCGTCATTTAGGTTGCCAAAGTGGTATTATCATCACTGCATCGCACAATCCGAAAGAATACAATGGCTATAAGGCATATTGGGACGATGGGGCGCAAATGATAGCTCCGCACGATGTGAATGTGATAAAAGAGGTTGAGAAAATTACGGATGTAAACGACATCAGGTTTAAAGGAAATCCGGAACTGATTGAAATCATTGGCGAAGAAATTGATAAAGTATATATTGATGCAATAAAAACATTGTCTCTTTCGCCGGATTCGATAAAGAGAAACAGTGATTTAAAAATAGTTTACACTCCGATACATGGAACAGGTGTAAAACTTATTCCTCAGGCATTGCAGGAATATGGTTTCAAGAATATAATCCACGTACCGGAGCAAGATGTTGTGAGCGGTGATTTTCCGACAGTTGTATCGCCTAATCCCGAAGAACCTGCTGCACTTGCAATGGCTGTGAATAAAGCGAAAGAGGTAGATGCCGATATAGTAATGGCTTCAGACCCCGATGCTGACCGTTTGGGCATTGCGGTGAAAGATGACAAGGGTGAGTGGATACTGGTAAATGGCAATCAAACTTGTATGATGTTTATTTATTACCTGATTACACGTTGGAAAGAATTGGGCAAAATAAAAGGAAATGAATATGTGGTAAAGACCATTGTAACAACAGAGATTGTGAAAGACATTGCCCGAAAAAATGGTGTAGAGCTTTACGATTGTTATACCGGATTTAAGTGGATTGCAGCAGTAATGCGCGAAAACGAAGGCAATAAACAATATATAGGAGGAGGCGAGGAGAGTTATGGATTTTTGCCCGAAACATTCGTTCGCGATAAAGATGCCGTATCCTCGTGTACGCTTATGGCCGAGATGGCAGCATGGGCTAAAGACAATGGAAAGTCGATATACCAATTGCTACAGGATATTTATCTGGAGTATGGCTACGGAAGAGAAAAAGGCATTTCGGTAGTGCGCAAAGGTAAATCGGGTGCAGAAGAAATTGCTGCTATAATGACTGATTTCCGCAACAATCCTCCAAAGGAAATAGCAGGCTCTAAAGTGAGCTTGATAAAAGATTATCAAACGCTTAAAATGAAAGAAACTCTTAACGGAAAAGAGGAAGCACTGGATATGCCTACAACGTCGAACGTATTGCAGTTTTTTACCGAAGACGGCACGAAAATATCAGTACGCCCTTCGGGTACCGAACCTAAAATTAAGTTCTACGTTGAAGTTCGCGGCGAATTGAAATCGCGTGAGGGATATGCGGAAGCGGAAGCCTTAGCTGATGCTAAAATAGAAGCAGTGCGCAAATCATTGGGTGTATAGCCTTTTTTTGATAACTGTAAATCTGATTATTTGTGAAGAAACGCCGTTCTTGGGATAGAGAATGGCGTTTCCTTTCCATACGTAACAAAAAAAATATTTAAGGGCTGCATCAAGTTTTTTTGTCAACTATTTGTTTTATAGCAATATGCAAAAATATTTCTTGATTTGAATTTTTACTTCAACTCTTAAAGTCCCGTAGGGGACGACAGTTGGGTAATAACTATTCGTAATATGCCATCTGCGTGCCGTAGGTACGCTACTTGTTGCAAAAGTTTCGTACCTATGGCACGAAATAATACCTGCTATAACATCTTATTACCAAACTTATGCTCCTACGGAGCTTTTGGTGAACAAAATGCAGAACACTATTTAATGCATCAGCATTTTTTTGATATATGGACGAACGCTATTTGAACTATAATCTTGTGCTGAAAGAAGAATTTTCGGGAAGAATCCAGAAAATATCTGTAAATGCGGGCTTTACCTGTCCCAACCGGGATGGAAGCAAGGGAGTTGGAGGCTGCACATATTGCAACAATCAAACCTTTAGTCCCGAATACTGCAAGCCTACAAGCAGTGTGTCGAAGCAAGTGGAGGAGGGGATAGCGTTTTTCAAAAACAAATACCGCACGCAACGTTACTTGGCTTACTTCCAGTCCTATACTAATACTTATGGGGATACGGAATACCTGAAGTCGTTGTATGCCGAAGCCCTCTCGCATCCTAAAGTTATAGGGTTGGTTATAGGCACGCGCCCCGATTGTGTGAGTGACGAGCTGCTTGATTATTTCGCTGAGTTGGCAAAAAAATACTATATAATGATAGAGTATGGTATAGAGTCGACAAATGATGAAACATTGGAATTAATCAATCGCGGACATGATTATGCTTGTTGCGAAGAGGTAGTTGTTAAAACCTCGGAACGAGGTATTCGTGCAGGTGCGCATTTGATTTTGGGCTTGCCTAAAGAGTCGCGGGAGATAATTATTTCGCATGCCGATAAAATATCAAAACTTCCTTTGACAGCTCTGAAACTGCATCAGTTGCAGATAATAAAAGGTACAAAGATGGCTCAACAGTATGTAGAAAATCCCGAATGGTTTCAGTTGTTCGGGGTAGACGAGTATATTGATGTGGCAGTAGATTTTGTCGAACGCCTGAATCCCCGTATTGCAATTGAACGGTTTGTCTCGCAATCGCCCGCAGATTTGTTAATAGCTCCTGACTGGGGCTTGAAAAACTTTGAATTTACAGCAAGGATAAAGAAACGTTTACAAGAGAGAAACACTTGGCAGGGACGTTTGTTTAATGGTTCAATATAGTTGCTTCAATTGTGAAAATAACCTCTTTATTATCTTTATAAAGTGAATTTGTTAATAAAATAATTTTGTAATCACGATAAAATTATTACCTTTGCAATACAATTGAAATGATTACAAAATAAATATTAATACAAATTAAATATTACAAGCAATGAAAAGTTTAAAAGGAACACAGACAGAAAAAAACCTGCTTCAGTCGTTTGCAGGTGAGAGTCAAGCTCGTATGCGTTACACTTATTTTTCGAGCGTAGCAAAAAAAGAAGGTTATGAGCAGATTGCTGCTATCTTTTTGGAAACAGCAGAGCAGGAAAAAGAGCATGCTAAGAAATTTTTCAAATATCTTGAAGGCGGTAAAGTAGAGTTTACAGCTTCTTTCCCTGCCGGCGTAATCGGAACTACAGCCGAAAACCTGCTGGCAGCAGCAATGGGCGAGAATGAAGAATGGTCGGAAGATTATCCCCGTTTTGCAGAAGTGGCTGACCAAGAAGGATTTCCTAATATCGCGAATACTTTCCGCAAAATAGCATCGGTAGAGGCACATCACGAAAGCCGTTACCGCCGTTTGTTGGAACGTCTTGAAAACGGTACAACTTTTTCGCGCGAGGAAGAAACCGACTGGCAATGCCGCAACTGCGGGTATGTTCATACAGGCAAAGAAGCTCCTAAGGCATGTCCTGCTTGTGCTCACCCTCAAGCCTATTTCGAAGTAGAAAAACAAAACTATTAAATTGCATACAGGTAGATAATATCTATCCGGGTTATTTATAATATGGACAACCGTCGTTTTTTACGAAAGCGACGGTTGTTTTGTTTGTGTCAAATAAGTAACTTTGCCTACTTCAAAAATTCCCTTTATGGAAAATAGCCTTAAAATAACAAAAGACGGTTCTCATACCCTGTTCTCTCCTATGGTACAGGAATGTTACCATTCTGAAAATGGAGCAATTCAGGAGTCCGAGCATATTTTCATAAAAGCTGGGTGGGAGAGTTGCGATAAAACAGACATTAAAATATTTGAAGTTGGCTTTGGTACGGGATTGAACGCTTTCTTAACTTTACTAAAAGCAAAAGAACAGGGCAAGAGTGTTTCTTACACTTCGGTAGAGTATTTCCCTGTAGGGGGAGATATTCTGAATAAATTGAACTATGTGCAGCAAATTGATGCAGAAAGTGAATGTTGTTTTAAAAAACTGCATGAGGCTGTATGGGATACGCGAGAATCAATAACTCCTTTTTTTACATTGGAGAAAATACAGGCAGATTTTACAAAACTGCAACTAACTGATTCGTATGATTTGATTTATTTTGATGCGTTTTCGCCCGAAAAACAGCCCGAAATGTGGAGTCAGCAGATTTTCGATATGCTTTACCGGCATGCAAATGAAGGTGCTGTACTTACTACTTATTGCTCCAAAGGCATAGTGCGGCGTGCTATGCAGGCTGCAGGCTTTTTTGTAGAGCGGCTACCGGGGCCTCCCGGCAAAAGGGAAATTTTACGTGCTATTAAAAAATGATATTAATAAATTTATCTATATAAGTTGATGAAAAATTTGAAGCAATACTGGGCGTTCTGGATTCCTTACGGAGTTTTTGTTGTAGCATTGGCTGTTATGCTTATTCTGAACGAAAAGGCTGAATTACATCTGTGGCTTAATTCGGTGCATACGCCTTTTATGGATGTGTTTTTCAGAATTATTACAGAAGTTGGTAGCTGGGTGCCATTTGTAGTTGGGGCAGGATTATTGTTTTATAAATACCGTGCTGCTCTGTTGGTTTTGGGGGCACAGATTGCCGCAGGAGTAGTGGCACAGATATTAAAACGGATATTCGATATGCCACGCCCCAAAAGTTTCTTTGCAGAACATTTTCCTGATATTACCCTTCAGCAGGTTTTGGATGTAAGGATGCACTCGGCCCATAGCTTTCCTTCGGGGCATACTACGTCTGCTTTTGCGCTTTTCCTTTCACTTGCCTTCCTTACAAAAAGAAAAGAACTTCATTTTCTGTATGTTTTACTTGCCATGCTTACAGGATATTCGCGTATTTACCTTTCGCAACATTTTGCTTCTGATGTTCTTGCAGGTTCCGTTATTGGGGTGGTAATGACCATTGTTACACTCTATATCATCGACAAGAAACCACGTTCGTGGTATGATAGGTCGTTGTTGAAAAGAGCTTGATTTATTAAGAAAAACTCCTCCTTATTTTAGCATCAATATAAATAGTATTGACGAGTCACTTTTTTTTCGTAACTTTACAAAATGCCATTGAGAGGCTGCACGTGCTTTCTTATTGTTTTTGTATGAGGCTGAACGATAAGCTATTGATGATGTTTTGTGGATGAGTGCAGTTGGTATTTGAAGCGAAAAAGTTTTTAATAATGATAAATAAGTGGGTATACCGAAAATTAACTAAAGAACAAGAAGAAGAACGAAACAGATTAGCAGAAGATTTAAGCATAAGCCCTATATTAGCACAATTATTAGTGCAGCGTGGCATTACTACGTATGAGGATGCACGTAAATTTTTCCGTCCGGATTTATCCGATTTGCATGACCCGTTTTTGATGGCGGATATGGATAAGGCTGTAGAGCGCCTGACAAAGGCCATGCAGCATAACGAAAAAATACTGATATATGGCGATTATGATGTAGATGGAACAACATCGGTTTCGTTGGTTTATAAGTTTCTTAAGCAGTTTATAAGCAATGTCGATTTTTATATCCCTGACAGATATACCGAAGGTTATGGTATTTCTATCAAGGGAATTGAGTACGCGGCAGAGAATGGTTTTTCTCTGATAGTGGCTTTGGACTGTGGCATAAAAGCTGTTGAAAAAATAAAGTATGCAACCAGTCTGGGTATCGATTTTATAATATGCGACCATCATACCCCCGACGCTGTATTGCCTCCGGCAGTTGCAGTGCTCGACCCTAAGCGTGATGATTGCAACTACCCTTATAAGCACCTTTCAGGCTGTGGGGTAGGCTTCAAACTCCTGCAAGGTTTCTCCAAAGTAAATAATCTTGAGTTTTCTCTTTTACTTCCGTTGCTCGATTTAGTTGCGTTGAGTATTGCGTCTGATATTGTCCCTATCACGGGCGAGAACCGTGTGTTGGCATATTATGGACTGAAGCAGCTCAACTCAAGTCCGAGTGTAGGGGTAAAAGCTATTGTCGATGTGTGCGGACTGAGCGATAAGGATATTACTATCAGCGATATAGTATTCAAAATAGGCCCCCGTATAAATGCCTCAGGACGTATGAAGCTGGCATCGGAGTCGGTACAGCTATTAGTTTCGCGCGATTATAATTTTGCAAAGGAAAAAGGTGAAACTATTAATGAGTATAACAACGACAGGAAGGGCTTAGATAAGAATATTACCGACGAAGCAATATCACTTATTAAAACAAATGAGGAACTGAACAACCGCAAATCCATTGTACTTTACAATCCCGATTGGCACAAAGGCGTTATTGGTATTGTAGCCTCACGTTTGTCCGAAGAGTTTTATCGTCCGTCTATCGTACTTACCAAATCGAACGGGGTAGCTTCGGGGTCGGCGCGTTCGGTACAGGGATTTGACTTATATAAGGCGATTGAATCCTGTCGCGATTTGTTGGAAAATTTCGGTGGGCACATGTATGCTGCGGGCTTATCCATAAAAGAGGAAAATATACCGGAGTTTTCGAGGCGGTTTGAAGAATACGTGAACGAAAATATTCTGGAAGAACAAACTTTTCCTCAGATAGATGTTGATGCGGTTCTTCAATTTCAAGATATTACTCCCAAGTTTTTCAGGGTGTTAAAGCAGTTTGCCCCTTTTGGACCGGGCAATATGAAACCGATTTTTGTATCCAAACGGGTTTTTGACTATGGTACAAGCCGGCTCGTAGGGCGTGAGCAAGAACACTTGAAAATGGAACTGATAGATTCCAGTTCAGAAAACGTGATGAATGGTATTGCTTTTGGTATGTACGAATATAATGAGCATTTAAAGGCTCTTACCCCGTTGGATATCTGTTATACGGTAGAAGAAAATAACTTTGGAGGTAGCTCTAATATGCAACTGATGGTTCGCGATATTAAAGTAACGGAGTAAAATATGATATAGGGTACTATAATATTATTTTAATTGTTATTTTTGTAGCTTTATTTTCAATTTCTTAGTTTTAAACAAAACAGTAACATTGTAAGAATATGCCGCAAACTTCGCAGCGTGGACAGGCTATGCCGGA
The DNA here is from genome assembly GCF_010501035.1 of Paludibacter sp. 221. Taxonomy (GTDB): domain Bacteria; phylum Bacteroidota; class Bacteroidia; order Bacteroidales; family Paludibacteraceae; genus QVMH01. The sequence continues at coordinate 2,658 of NZ_QVMH01000046.1, read as the reverse complement.
GTCTCCAATCCGAAAATTAGTGCCTTTGTCAAATAAGGCTAAAGCTCGTGGAATTAAAGTTTATCATCTTAATATCGGACAGCCCGATTTGAAAACTCCTCAGGTAGCCTTGGATGCTATTCATAACATCTCGCGCGAAGTATTGGAATATAGCCCCAGTGACGGGATAAGCAGTTTAAAATCAAAATTTGCCGGCTATTACCGTAAATTTAATATTGATGTAACTGACGAGGATATAATTGTCACCACAGGAGGCTCGGAGGCTGTAAACTTTGCGTTTATGAGTTGTCTTGACCCGGGCGATGAGATAATAGTGCCTGAACCTGCTTATGCCAACTATACCGCATTTGCAATAGCAGCGGGAGCAGTAGTTAAGGCTGTAGTTTCTACTATCGAAGAAGGGTTTGCGCTGCCTCCGATTGAAAAATTTGAAGAACTGATAACTCCCCGTACAAAGGGAATCCTGATATGTAACCCAAACAATCCGACGGGCTACTTGTACACCCGTGCCGAGATGAATAAAATTCGTGACCTGGTAAAGAAATATGATTTGTATCTGTTTTCGGACGAGGTTTACCGTGAATTTTGCTATACCAATGCACCCTATATTTCTGCTTTCCATTTAGATGGTATTGAGGAAAATGTAGTTTTGATTGATTCGGTTTCGAAGCGTTACAGCGAATGTGGTATTCGTATAGGTACGCTGATAACCAAGAATAAAGAAGTACGGAAAAATGTGATGAAATTCTGTCAGGCACGTTTAAGCCCTCCGCTGTTAGGGCAAATAGCTGCTGAGGCGTCGATGGATACTCCCGATGATTATATGCTTGAAATGTATAACGAATACCTTGAGCGTCGTAAATTTCTGATAGATGGGCTGAACCGTATTGAGGGAGTGTATTCTCCGATACCAATGGGGGCGTTTTATACTGTGGCACGCCTTCCGATTGATGATGCAGATAAATTCTGCGCGTGGCTGCTTTCTGATTACGAGTACGAAGGGCAAACAGTTATGCTGTCGCCTGCATCGGGTTTTTATACGGTCGAAGAGTTGGGCAAGAATGAAGTACGTATAGCGTATGTTCTTGAAAAGGAAGACCTTAAAAAGGCACTTGTTGTTTTAGAAAACGCACTGAAGGTTTATCCGGGAAGAACAAATTAGAAAAAGGCATAAATCAGATTTATAAAGTCTGATTTCTTGATAATGAATTTCGAGTATTTTATAGCAAAACGCATACACTTTCAGCAGGGCAGGAAAAATGTATCCCGCCCTGCAGTTCGTATTGCCATTGTGGGAATGGCACTCGGACTGGCTGTTATGATTGTAGCTATTGCAGTTATCACAGGGTTTAAAGAGGAAATTCAGAACAAAACAATCGGTTTTGGAGGGCATATCCAGATTACGAACTTTGATAATAACAATACTTATGAAATGAAGCCCATACACATGGAGCAAGGTTTGATAGATAAAATTTCGTCTGTTAAGCATGTTAAGCATGTGCAAAAATTTGTAACAAAGCCGGGCATTATAAAGACCGACGAGGACTTTCAGGGGATAATACTAAAAGGAGTAGGAGAGGACTTTGACTGGGATTTTTTTAAGTCGAATTTACTGGAAGGTGATATACTGAATGTTTCTGACAGTTTACAAAACAATGTAATTATTTCAAGCTATTTGGCTAATCTGCTTGGTCTGAAATTGGGCGACAGTTTTTTTACCTATTTTATTCAGGATAACATCCGTGCTCGTAAATTTACCATAACCGGATTGTATTCTACCGATTTTGTAGAATACGATAAAATGTTTTTGCTGACCGATATCCGTCACATGCGGCAGTTAAATATGTGGGACGACACGGCATTTAGCGGACTGGAGATATTAATTGATGATTTTGACCACCTTGCCCAAGCCGGAAATGACGTTTATATGACCGTTGCAAACCGTTTCAGTAAAGGTGGCGAAACGTATCTCACACGTACGATTGAACAACTTAACCCACAGATTTTTGGCTGGCTTAACCTGCTTGATATGAATGTATGGGTTATTCTGTTTCTAATGCTGGCAGTTGCAGGGTTTATTATGATTTCAGGGTTGCTTATTCTTATCTTGGAACGTACCAATATGATTGGTATATTGAAGTCGCTCGGAATGAGTAATTGGTCGGTCAGGAAAGTGTTTTTATATCACTCGCTCTTTCTTATTCTCAAAGGGATGCTTTGGGGAAATCTGATAGGCTTAACTATCTGTGCCTTACAGTATTTTTTCGGAATAATTCCGTTAGACCCCGAATCGTATTATACAGCTACTGTTCCTATTGCTTTTAATTGGGGCTTTGTACTTTTATTGAATATCGGCACATTATTAGCTTCGCTTTTAATGATGGTAGGGCCTTCTTACCTGATAACAAAAATTTCTCCTGCTAAAATTATCAGGTACGAATAAAAGAATGAAAACAAAAGATAAAGGATAAAAATAGTAATTTCTTGTTTTGTTTTTTATCGCCTTATCGTTAAATATTTGCCTCAAAAAATCAAAGCCTTTACATTTGCACCCACATTCTTCGAGCAAAAATGAAGAATGATTTAGTTAGCTACAAGTTATCAGCTACAAGCTATAAGTCTTGTCCTTTATCATTTGTCCTTTTTGTTCTTTTATCT
>NZ_QVMH01000045.1 GCF_010501035.1 Paludibacter sp. 221 | reverse complement strand
AAATCCACTGAGACGATAACTACAGTTTATTCTTTATCTATTATAGGGCGAAAGATTTTTCGCCCCTATGGTCGTTCGTGTTCCCTTGTTTTCTATTCATTTAATTTAATGAATGTTGGTTGTGTGTTTCACAGAGCCACACAGAGTTGTTCACGGAGTTTCGCAGAGAGTTATTCTCTTTTGCGTTGCTCCGTGTTTTTCTTTGTGTGGCTTTGTGGAATGTTTTTTTCTCATCCGTATAGCGGCTAAAGTCCGCTTTACGGATAAAAGGAAAAGATGTCTGTCTCATCGGATTTCTTGGCAAGCCAATGGAACAATCCGCTTTGCGGTGCGAACAAGTTCGATCGGTAATCCGATGATATGCTAATAGCGGATTTAAAATCCGCAGATAACAGCTTTCGGATTGCAAATCCGAAAGGACAAAGGGACTTAGAATAGATTGAAGAATCAAGAGCCAAGAATCAAGATGAAAGAAATAAGAATAAGAATAAGAATGAGGAAAAAGGAAAAAGGTGAAAGTATAAAGTTACTTACTTGCCTCTTACTCCCTACTTCTTATCTCTAACTCGTAACTAAATAATAACTAATAATTAAACATTAATAATTAACCCCGTGTCTTAGTGTCTCCGTGTTTTAAAAAAGTAATAATTAAACATTAATAACTAATAATTAAGTAATCATGAACAGAAAACAATTTTTACAACAGGCTTTAGTTTTATTCTGTATTTTTCAATTTTCGTTTTTCATTTTTAGTGCAACTGCACAGGTAACTATCGGCGGAGAGGCCGAGCCTGCTAAAGGAGCAACTTTAGATTTAAGTCCTTTGGGCGGCTATGTAGGTGGGTTGAAGTTGCCTAATGTGTCGTTAAATAACTTGACTTCGATGCCAACCGCTTTTACCGACAAATCGGCGATAACTGATTTGTCGAAACTGAAAGGCTTGCAAGTGTATAATACAAACACAACTATCGGCGAGGGGGTGTATACGTGGAATGGAAACGCTTGGGTTAAGCCCGGTTTGAGTAGTGGGAGAGTTGGTGTGGCAACAAGGGCAGCGCTTGCAGCCGAAGTTTCTATTGATGCAAACTCGTCGTCAGACGTGGCTACTGTCAATATCCTTGTTCCCGGAGTTTATCTTGTTCAATGTAGGGTGCAGATGACTCGTACGATTTCGGGTGCTTTTACTTGGTGGTATTCGATATTGAACAGTGATGGAAAAGGCTTGGGTGCAGCTACTTTAGGCGATTATTCATCATCTGATTCATCATCTTTTTATCGGGATGTTACACTGTGCGTCTTTCCGGCGGCGGGAAATTATACCATAAGTTTTGGTAATCCGGGTCATTCTATTGTTCTTGGTACTGGTACATATTGGGTGTGTACTCTTATAACCGAATTGTAAATTATGAATTGTTTGGTTGAATAGGCTTAGGCGTAAAGCGGACTAAAAGCCGCTATCCGCCAACTTAGAGCTTGTACGTAATAATCCAAATAGAAACTATTTGCTGCTTGTTGGATAATGCTTTTGATACTATATTATCAAACGGTCTGTAATATAAACTCTCCTTTTGGTGTGTAATGAGGAGAGTTTGTGATATCTATGCGTGTAAACGCACCAGTAGAAAAGTAATTCAGTTTTTAGCATTGTGTTGGTTTATATTTTCTTTGCAGAAATTATTAGGTCGAAAAAAGAAAATATTGTACTTTTGCACCGTATTTTAGTAAAACAAGTATCTTATCAATAAATCTTTATAAAATCAAACTAAAATGTGTAAAATTGAAAAAATTGTTGCCCGCGAAGTTCTTGATTCAAGAGGCAATCCTACTGTAGAGGTAGACGTGATTTTGGAAAGTGGAGTAATGGGCCGTGCTGCTGTTCCATCGGGAGCATCTACAGGCGAAAACGAAGCTATTGAATTGCGTGACGGTGACAAAAAACGTTATTTAGGTAAAGGTGTACAAAAAGCGGTAGAAAACGTAAACAACGTTATCGCTCCTGCTTTAATAGGAACTTGTGCTTTGCAGCAACGCGCTATTGATAAAATGATGATAGCATTGGATGGTACAAAAACTAAATCTAAATTAGGTGCAAATGCTATTTTAGGTGTTTCGTTGGCTGTGGCTAAAGCGGCTGCTGAATATTTAGGCTTGCCATTATATCGCTATATTGGTGGAACTAACACATATACACTTCCTGTACCTATGATGAATATCATCAACGGAGGTTCTCACTCTGATGCTCCTATCGCATTTCAGGAGTTTATGATCCGTCCGGTTGGCGCTCCTTCGTTCAAAGAAGGTTTGCGTTGTGGTGCTGAGGTATTCCACGCTTTGAAAAAAGTGCTTCACGACCGTAACTTGAGCACTGCTGTAGGCGACGAAGGTGGTTTTGCTCCTGCACTGGACGGTACTGAAGATGCTTTGGAGTCAATCATGAAAGCTATTGAAATGGCCGGCTACAAACCGGGCAAAGATGTTACTATTGCATTAGACTGTGCTTCTTCTGAATTTTTCGATAAAAAATCTATTTACGATTATAGTAAATTTGAAGGTCCTAACGGTGCAAAACGTACTTCGGCCGAACAAGCTGAATACCTTGCTCAGTTAGTAAGCAAATATCCGATTGATTCAATCGAAGATGGTATGGACGAAAACGACTGGGAAGGCTGGAAAATGTTGACCGACAAAATTGGTGACAAATGCCAGTTGGTAGGCGACGACCTGTTTGTAACTAACGTTGAATTCCTGAAAAAAGGTATCGAGCTTGGCTGTGCCAACTCTATCCTTATCAAAGTAAACCAAATCGGTTCGTTGTCTGAAACTTTGGATGCTATCGAAATGGCTCACCGTGCCGGTTACACTTCGGTAACTTCTCACCGTTCGGGCGAGACTGAAGATGCTACTATTGCCGACATTGCAGTAGCTACTAACTCAGGACAAATCAAAACAGGTTCGTTGAGCCGCTCAGACCGGATGGCTAAATATAACCAACTGCTTCGTATTGAAGAAGAATTGGGCGATTTGGCTGTATATGGTTACAAAAAAGTCCAACGTCTGAAATAAGAATGTCAAGTTGACAGTTTTATAAACTGACAAAATATTGTTTCGAAAAGGGATATCTGACACACAGGTATCCCTTTTTGTTTGTTTTTTTAAGAAATAACTTTCTTGTCGTTAATACGCGTTAAGCATATTTTTCCGAATGTTAATTTTTTTCAAATGCTGTGAGGTTAAATGTCTGCGGGTATGTATTTTGTGTAATTTAGTGAAACAAAAGATGCCGGAAATCTGTTGGTATAAAAAGAGCCCCCGTTTTTTTTGAAACGGATGTTGATGATAATTACAGCAGATACTTTAAAAATATGCTTATGCAATATTTTTTATCAGCAGGTTAGTCTGACCATGAAACCTTGTTTTCGAAAATAAACCTTAGTAACTTCAATATCTCTTAAAGCTAAACCTTATTAGCTTATTGAATAACAAATAAATAAGGTAATAAGGTTGAGGTTGCTGACCTTTGTTACTATTACTAAGGTTTAATACAAAAAATAAGGTTTTTATATGGATAGCTAAGTATTTATAACAGCATGCTTTTTAAACATATCCATTAATTACAATATAGCAGAGTGGGAGTATCAGATAATACATAGATATTTACTAACTAAAAAAGAAGATAAAGATGAATAGGACAAATTTTTGGAAGGTATTGAGCCTTGTGCTGGTTGTAGTGGGGCTGAGTGTGGCAACTACAACCATCATGATAAACAATTATAATAAGAAACAGGACAAACAGGTTGCTTATCAGCCTGAATATACTATGCCTAATGCGTATGCGAGGTTTTCAAGTGCAACTTCGGCGATGGAAACAGACTTTACGGTGGCTGCCGAGCTTTCGGTACATGCTGTAGTGCACGTAAAGACCAAAACAAAAATGACTCAGATGTACTCGATGGACCCTTTCCTTGAGTTCTTTTTCGGAAACCCACGAAGCAGAGGGCAAGAGCGCGAAATGCCTATGCAGGAGGGGGCAGGCTCCGGCGTTATTATATCGCCCGATGGGTATATCGTAACTAATAATCATGTGGTAGGCAATGCTAACGAAATAGAAGTTACCCTGAATGACAAACGTACTTTTACGGCAACGATAGTGGGAGCCGACCCGAATACGGATATTGCCCTGATTAAAATTGATGGAGAAAACCTGCCTACTATTCCTTTTGGAAACTCGGACAACCTGAAAGTAGGTGAGTGGGTGCTGGCAGTAGGTAATCCTTTCAACCTGACATCGACTGTTACTGCGGGTATTGTGAGTGCAAAAGCCCGTAACATCAATATATTGAACGCCGAGATGAAAATAGAATCTTTCATCCAGACCGATGCCGCTGTAAACCCCGGAAACAGTGGTGGTGCATTGGTTAATACCCGTGGCGAGTTGGTGGGGATTAACACGGCTATCGCGTCGAGCACAGGGGCTTTTACAGGATACTCGTTTGCAGTGCCGTCGAGTATTGTGAGCAAAGTGGTTTCGGATATAAAAGAATATGGTGTTGTGCAGAGGGCTATTTTGGGAGTAAGCATAAGTGATATTAATAATGAACTTGCTAAGGAGAAGAAACTGAAAACCATGCAAGGGGCTTATGTAGGAAGTGTGATGGAAAAAAGTGCTGCCGAAAATGCCGGAATAAAAGAAGGAGATGTGATTACCAACGTAAATGGAGTGGCGGTGAACTCGGCATCGGAATTGCAAGAGCAGGTTGGACGTTACCGTCCGGGTGATATTATCTATGTGGAAGTGTTGCGCGATAATAAAACTAAGAAATTGCAGGTGGAGCTGAAAAATCGCCAAGGTAATACAGATATAATAAGCCCGCAGGTGGTAGCCGAAATTTTGGGAGCGAAGTTTAAAGAAGTAGACCAGAAAACTGCGGAAAAGCTAAGGCTGAATTATGGTGTGCAGGTGGAATCTGTATCCAAAGGCAAATTCTATGATAATGGTATAAGACAAGGTTACATTATCTTAAAAATAAACAGCCAGACTATACGTACGCCCGAAGATGTGCAAAAAGCACTTGACCAGGCTATGAATAACGATGAGCAGGAGCAAGTCTTGTTTATTGCAGGCGCTTATCCGAACGGAAAAGTAGCGCATTATGCAATAAATCTTACCGAATAAAGTGTGAAATTGCATAAATGCTAAAATGTAAAACCGTGGAATCGTAATGTTTCGGTAGATTATAATGTCGATTTTAGTAATCAGACATTAGCAGGAAGCTAAAGATTGGTACTGATTTTGTTAGTACCAATCATTGTATGAAAAATTATTTGTTTGTTTACACCCGCCTGTTAAATTATATGTTTTTAATTTGAAGAAAAGAAAAAAAGAAGTACTTTTGCAGGCTAATTAGAGGTATTAGAAATGAGACAACTAAAAATTACCAAATCAATCACGAATCGCGAAAGTTTGTCGCTCGACAAATATTTGCAAGAGATTGGTCGCGAAGACCTTATCACTGTAGAGGAAGAAGTTGAATTGGCTCAACGTATTCGTAACGGTGACAGGGCTGCATTGGAAAAACTTACCCGTGCTAACTTGCGTTTTGTTGTTTCGGTAGCTAAACAGTATCAAAACCAAGGTCTTAGTCTCCCCGACTTGATTAATGAAGGGAACTTGGGGCTGATTAAAGCTGCTGAAAAATTTGACGAAACACGTGGTTTTAAATTTATCTCGTATGCAGTTTGGTGGATTCGCCAGTCTATTTTGCAGGCTTTGGCCGAACAGTCGCGTATAGTGCGTTTGCCTTTGAATCAGGTTGGATCATTAAACAAAATCAACAAAGCATTTTCTAAATTCGAACAAGAGAATGAACGTCGTCCATCGCCGGAGGAATTAGCCGAAGAGCTTGATATTCCGGTTGACAAAATAGCCGATACGATGAAAGTATCCGGACGCCATATCTCGGTAGATGCTCCGTTTGTAGAAGGAGAAGACAATAGCTTGTTGGATGTGATGGTCAACGATGATTCGCCTAATGCCGACCGTGTCCTGATTAACGAGTCACTCTCAAAAGAAATTGACCGTGCTTTGTCTTCATTAACTGAAAGAGAACACGAAATTGTAAAAAAATTCTTTGGTATCGGAGTGCCCGAAATGACATTGGAGGAAATAGGAGATGAATTTGGTTTGACACGTGAGCGTGTTCGCCAAATTAAGGAAAAAGCAATTCGCCGATTGAGAACGAGTTCAAAAAGTAAATTATTAAAGTCTTATTTGGGATAAGGATTATCCTCAAGTAGAAAAGTATTAAATTATCCTGATTCTGTCATATTATGTTGAATCAGGATAATTTTTTTGTATTTTTGTATTAGTTTGGAGTTTGATGGACTTTTACAGTTGAAATAGTAAGTGGGAAGAAAAAAACGGTTTTTCTTTAAACGAAATATAAACGGATGGTATCCTATATTATGGAATTGAAGTTTTATATCGCCTTAAAAATGTTACTTAAATATAATAATTAAAATTAAATGTCTATGAAAAAAAATGTACTACTGTTACTCGCAGTTATGTTATTGATGCCTTGGTGCTTACAGGCTCAGACTTTTCCTACTATCAGTGAGGGTGCTAATGAAACTTGGTATAGCATCTATTCACATAGAGCGAATAGAGTATTGAAAGTGAATGAAAAAGATGCTGTGATATCGTCACTTCCGTTTGATGAAACTAATGATGATTTGAAGTGGAAATTTGAACGTGTGGAGGCTGATACATTTAAAATTGTATCAAAGTCAACGGGATATGAGTTTTCTTATGGGGATTATGTTGAAATCGGTGGTGATTATAGCTATGATCCTGTTACAGGAGAGTACGAATATCTGGGTAAAGATCAAGGTACTCATACTAAAATAGATCGAATTTTTGCAAGAGAAGCTGGTTCTGGAGATAAATATGTGTTCAAAAAATTTAATGATGACAATGGTTTTAGATTCCAGATTTGGAGTGTTGCTGATTCTAGTTTTGTAGATATGAGGAATGATACTAATGATGATGAAAAATACCCATACCAAATATGTCTGTATTCTGTAGATGGAGATGCTGGAAATATTTTCAGTGCGATACAAAGTCTTGATGATTTGGATCAAAAATATGCAAATGCTCCAAAGCTTAGTACGTCTACAGATATTAAAAAGTATTTCATTCAAAACTGTAGGGCGAATCGCGTGCTTACATCACAAGGAACAGGAAGTGCTCCTGTTCAAAAGGAACTTGTGAATGAAGAAGGCGATGCCCGAACAGCTCAATTGTTTTGGTTCGAAGGTACATATAAAGATGGTTTTAAGGTAATTTGCAATGATGGTGAGCTGAAATTTGATGAGACTACAGGGCGTTTTACTATAGAATCGACAGGGGGAAGTAAATATCAGTTTGAGTTGTCTACAAATACTACATACGGAACTGATAAATGGACGTTGAAATGTCTTGATAAGGGTGAATATAAGCTAGAGTATCTGAATATGCATAATTCTAATTTGGACGAAATTACTCTTTATTCATTAGGAGATGATGGTACTCCATTCGACTTTTTATCTGAAGATACAAGTTATAACCCATATGAGGGTGCGCCTTTAATGAGTATCGAAGCTGCTCCAGTGTGGTATCAAATAAAGAATACTAGAAGCGGAAAAGTAATTAATTTAGATTTTTATTCGGACGAAATTACACAAGCAGATATTATGGAGGCAGACAATGCTGATTTGGATCAACAGCTGTTCCGTTTTGAAGGAAGTTATTATGATGGCTTTAGAATATTAAATAGATTTTCGGGTGCATTAATATATAATGCATCAACAGAACTTATAGAATTTACAGCTGTTGATAGTGACGGTGAATTGTTTAAATTTGAAAAATATGCTAACTCAGAGGAAGCTTGGGCTATAAAGCATGTTGGAGAGAATAAAGGATTGAATGATTTTAAAGGTGAAGGTACAGCTTTAGGTTTGTACTCAACTACAGATCCAGGAAGTTCTTTTGAATTTATAGTGCCTGATGGAGTGAACTCTGTATCACAAACTCAAGCTACTCCAAGGGCACAACTTTCTATCGAAGGTAAAGCTATCACTGTTGAGGCTGAAGATATGGCTAAGGTTACTATCTACAACATTACAGGAACTCAGGTAGTTTCTACTGCAGCTAATGCATCGTTTGAATATACTATGCCTGTAAGTGGTTACTATGTTTTATCTGTAGTTTACAATGATGGCAAAACTGAAAATATCAAATTTGTAATCAGATAATCTGTAAAAGAAGAAATTATTTTATTTTAAACTTGAGATTACGACCATAAAACTATGGTCGTAATCTTGTTTTTTGTTTTATGCTTTTGGGGGTGTAATGAAAATATTTTTTTTCTATATTACCCGATTCTCAACCTTGCTAAATACCATTCTGAAAACATGAAGAAGCATATTGCTTTCATCCTATTTGTATTGATTACTTCCATTGCATTTGCCGAAAACACAAACCCGGTCGTGATTGGTAATGCGCGTTTTACTTTTATTACTCCCAATTTAGTGCGTTTAGAGTATGTCCAGAATGCTGATTTTGTAAACAATCCCACCCTTTTTGCTCAGGAACGCAGCAGTTTTGATTTTATAGATATAAAAACAGAAGAAACTAAAAAAAATCATTATACAATAACAACCCCTCTGATGAGGCTGGAATACTATGATGATGGATTTCCTTTCGGCCAGATGAATTTACGCATTTATTTCCAACACGAGGGGAAAGAAAAAATGTGGTACATGGCCAGTACACAACGAAGAAATTTAAGGGGAACGATACCCACATTAGACGCTGTGGGTGCCCCGGTTCCACTGTCAGAAGGCTTATTAAGCCGCGATGGATGGTACGCTATTCACGATACCGGAAAAGAGATACTGGTTGATGGTTGGGTGCAACCACGTGCTAAAGAGCACCTGCAAGACGTATATTTGTTTGTTTACGGAAATGATTATAAATCGGCACTGAAAAGTTTAAAAAAAATCAGTGGTTCGGTGCCAATGACAAGAAAATATGTTCACGGTTCGTGGTACTGCCGATGGTGGGATTACACAGCTGATGAATACATGCAGTTGATAAAAGAATATAAAGAACATGACTTTCCTATCGATATTTTAGTTTTTGATATGGGATGGCATACCCAGAAAGAAGCTACTACGGGAACCGGACACGCGGGTAATAGAGGCTGGACAGGGTATAGCTGGAATAAAAAATTGATTCCAAACCCGCAGAAACTCATAAACGATTTAAAAAAAGACCGGATATATGTTGTTCTGAATGAGCACCCTCATGACGGAATACGTGCTCACGAGGATTCCTACTCCGGTTTTATGAATGCTATGGGAACAGATACGACGGGAAGGAAAGAAATACTTTTTGATGCGGGTAGTCGTAAGTACATGGATAATTTTATGGAATATGCCCACAAAGAGTCGGATGATATGGGAGTCGCTTTCTGGTGGCTCGATTGGCAGCAAGATTATATTTATCCGCTTGTAAGGGGAACAAATATGCAGCATTTGCCATGGCTTAATCACATATATTATAACTATTCGGCACAGGGTAATCTGCGTGGAGCAGGCTTTAGCCGTTGGGGCGGCTGGGGAGATCATCGCCATCCAATCCAGTTTTCGGGCGATGCTGTAGGTAATTGGGATATGCTGAAGTTTGAAATAGAAATGACCTCAACAAGCGGAAACGTCGGGTGCTTTTTCTGGGCACATGATATAGGCGGTTTTTATGGTGGAAATGATTCGGAGCTTTATACACGTTGGACACAGTTCGGGTTGTTGAACTCTTCGCTTCGTATCCATTCGGTATACGACCCCAAGCTGGACAGGCGTCCATGGTTATGGGGAGAAGAAGCTGAAAAAGCGATGAGAGATATTTATCACCTTAGGTCGCGGATTATGCCTTATATTTATTCTTCCGTATGGCAATGCCACTCTGAAATGCTGCCTTTGAACAGGGCTATGTATATTGAATATCCGGATGTGGAAGAAGCATATCAGCACCCTCAGCAGTTTTTATTTGGCGATTTGCTTATAGGCGCTCCTATCACTACCGCAGGCGAAGGCGAAGATAAAACTGCCAGCCAGCAGGTATGGTTACCCGAAGGGGATATATGGTATAATTTCTTTACAGGGAAGGCCGAAGAAGGAGGTAAGGTAATTACAGAAACTTGTGACTTAAATACTTTTCCGCTTTATATAAAAGGAGGTTATCCTTTCCCGATGCAGCCTTATACTCCTCGTATGGCTTCAACGCCTCTTGCTGAATTGATAGTAAGGTGTTATCCGGGCAAGGAGGGCGATTCGAATGTTTATACGCTTTATGAAGATGACGGGCTGACGCGAGATTATGAAAAAGGACATAACGCTACCACACGCATGGAGTACAAAATTCAGAGCAGCTTGACTGAAATAACGGTTTATCCGGCAGCAGGTAGTTTTGAAGGGCAGTTGAAAAAACGTGCATATACTTTTGAACTTCCGCAGCAACCGAACCTGCCATCGCATGTAATAATTAATGGCAAAAAAGTAAAAACAGTACAAAGGCAGGATTTAAACGGTTTTAGTGTTACCACAAAGCCAATGGATATCCGCGATAAAATCGTTTTGCAATTTTAAAATACTATCTATCACAAAAACTCTAAATTAAATATCGAAAATGAAAAAGAAACTATTGTTATTCACTTTCGTGGGGTTCGCCAGCATGTTATTTGCGCAAAATCCTAATACTCCTATGATGGGATGGAGTTCGTGGAATACTTTCCGTATAGACATTAATGAAAGTTTGATAAAAGAAACGGCTGATGCAATGGTGAGTAAAGGCCTGAAAGATGCAGGATATACTTTTATTAATGTGGATGATGGCTTTTTTGGAGGACGTGGCACTGACGGCAAGCTGATAGTACATCCTACTCGTTTTCCTGATGGTATGAGGGTAGTGTCCGACTATATTCATGACAAGGGATTGATGGCAGGTATATATTCCGAAGCAGGTAAAAATACATGTGGCTCTCAGTATGATAGCGACATAAATGGTATTGATGCAGGTTTTTACGGATATGAGGAGCAGGATGCTAAAATGTATTTTGATGACTGGAATTATGACTTCATTAAAGTAGACTATTGTGGTGCTTCGGTTCAAGGATTGGATGAAAAAACACAATATACCAAAATATGGAATGCAATTAAAAATACGGATAAGGTGAAAAACGGAGGAAGCGTTCGCTGGAATATATGCCGCTGGATGTTTCCGGGCACATGGGCGCTGGATGTAGCCGGTTCGTGGCGTATTTCGCATGATATTTTGAATGATTTTGATACTGACCGTGGTGTACGTGGTGTTTTGGAACACAATTTATACCTTTCGGCTTATGCCGCTCCGGGGCATTTCAACGATATGGACATGATGCAGATAGGCCGTAATACGATGACTGTAGAGGAAGAAAAAAGCCACTTCGGACTTTGGTGTATCATGAAATCTCCGTTGTTGATAGGTTGCGATTTGCGTACAATTCCGCAAAGGACATTGGATGTTATTACAAATCCGGAAGTAATTGCATTGAACCAGGATGCTTTAGGCTTGCAGGCGCAGGTGGTGAAACGGAACGGAAAACGCATTGTTCTGGCTAAGCAGATAGAACAAGATCAAGGTAAGATTCGCGCGGTTGCTCTTTTTAATGGAGAAAGCACGGCGGCTACAATGCGTATTACATTTAAAGATGTTCAGCTTGGAGGTAAAGTGAAGGTAAGAGACCTTTGGGCAAAGCAAGATATAGGCGAGTACGAAAATTATTATGAAGTGAATGTTCCTGCTCATGGTACTGCTATGCTTAGGTTGGAAGGGGCTACTACTATCGAGCAGATTAAATACGAAGGTGAAGACGCTTTTATGAACCTGTTTAAAGCAGATGATTTACAGAAGCCGAATGATGCCCGTTTTGAAAAATTAGCAGGAGCTTCGGGTGGTTACGTGATGACCAAACTTGGCAACTCTGCCGATAACTGGGCTGAATTTCGTAGAGTATACAGCAAAGATGGAGGCGCGTATAAATTAAAAGTATATTATTATTCCAACACAAACCGTTCTCTTACGGTTACTGTGAATGGAACGGAATATAAATTGAATGATTTAAATTCGGGCAGTGCGCGCGGAGTTGTTTATCAGGATATTGAGTTGAATGCAGGTTATAACGTAATCCGTTTGGGAAATCCTACAGGCTGGGCTCCCGATATTGACAAAATACATGTACTGGACCCGAATGTGGCAGAGGAAGATGAAGAGTACGAACCTGATACGGAGATTATAAATAATTATAGATTTCCGATGATTAGTTCGGAAGACAATTCGAATGAAATATGGTATTATATTCAGTTTAAAAATCCATCGGCAGGCCCTCGCGGGGTTTTGGTTGACAAAGGAGATAATGAGAATATAGAAACAGAGGCCAAAATGTTTTATAAAGACGAACAGCTTTGGAAAATAACCGGAACTGCTGATAATTACACTATTGTGAACAAGAATGGCAGGAAACTTAATTTTGCCAATCAACGTTTTCAGGCAAGCTCTACCAATTCGGTAAAGCTGAAAATACTTGCGACTCAGAATAGCGAACATTCTCCGGGTTGGGAAGTGCAGCGCGAAGGAAGTGACCTGAGTATTAATCAGGATGGAGGCGCGGGCTTAGGTAAGGAAATTGCTGAATTCAGAGCAGGTGACCAAGGTAATGTGTTGCTGTTTATAGCAAGTGCGGCCGAAGTGAATCTTATGCCGGAAATAAGCACCAATGATAATGAAGTGTGGTATTACATTAAGTTCAAGAAAGGTGAAAATGTATTGCAGGATATGGGAGCTGGTCAGGATTTGCGGGTTCAGGAAGCTAAAGAAGGGAAAGACGAGCAGCTCTGGAAAGTTACAGGAACAAAAGATAATTATGTGATAACAAACAAAAGCGGCAGGGTAATAACCTATTCGGAAAGTTTCTATAAAGCCACTAAAGGGGCTGGAGAACAATTATTTAAACTTGTTTTCACAGCCAATCAGGACTGGGCTCCGGCATGGGAACTGCAACGAAACGGTGTGACTGATAAGTGTCTGAACCAGTATCAAAGTTCAAATGCAGGGCAACCTCTTAGCGAGTGGAATCTGGGCGATGGCAATAATATGCTGAATTTCTTTTTGCCAAGTGAGATGGGGTTTAATGACCCGATTGAGGGTTTCCCGGTAATAAGTACTGATAGCAATGAGAAATGGTATTATATTCAGTTTAAAAACGGTAACGGGGTGCTGCAGGATATGGGCGACAATGCTGACCTGATGACAAAAAGTATTGCAACTGCTGGCTCGCAATACTGGAAGGTAGTGGAAGTGTCGAATACAGAGCCGTTTATTTATCAGATAGTGAATAAAAGCGGGCGGAGGATATCGCATGCGGCTTCGTCCGAAACTGCTGATGGTTTTTTTCAAACAACGGCTACTGCAAGCAAAGCAGTGAATATCAATATAGTGAAATCGACTAATACAAAGTATTCTCCGGCTTTGGAGTTGCATCGCGAGGGCTCCAACCGACACATGAACCAGTATAAAACTGCGGGTGTAAATGGGAAGATTAGTGAATGGAATAAAAACGATGATGGTAATCCATTGGTTTTTGTACCAATAGACGATGCTCAGATTATACGGGCCGAAATGCCGGAAATCAGTTCGGAAGACCAATCGCGTGAAATCTGGTATTATATCAGGTTTATAGATTCACAAGCAAACACAAAGGCAATGTTGGAGGATATGGGTGATGATACTCCTGTTATGACGAAAGATTCGGTGCCTGGTAAAAGTGAACAGCTTTGGAAAGTTACAGAACTGGCCACTCCTAATGGCGATTACAAATATCAGATTATAGCCAAATCGGGCAGAAAAATAGCTTGGGATAATACGGCTTCGCGCTATAAAGTAAGTTCAACATCTACTGTTAATCTAAAGTTTAATGAATTGGCACCTCATTGGGGTATTGAGCGCGAAGGCGGGGTTGCCGGTCACGGTATGACTCAGATGGGAGTAGGGCCTGATCAGGAAATTAAGGATGATTATTATTCGGCCATAGGCAATGGTAAACTCGTATTTGTGAAACAGGACTTGGGCACTTCGGTTCGCAACCCGTTTGCGGAAAACGGAGCTACTTTGATAGTGAAAGATAAGATGTTGATTGTTAGGGGTGTGAATGTGAAAAGTGTGAGCGTATATACAATTACCGGACAAATGATTGATACGAAACTGTCTGATTTTAATTTCTCGCTTCAAGCTGTAGGGTGTTACCTTGTCAGCATTAGATACAATGATAATAGTGTTGAAACAAAGAAGATAGTTGCGAATTAAAGTACATGCAGAATGTTGTTCCTGAATGTAATGAGTGTTAAAATCCGGATGCTTTTACTGTGGCTTGGTTTTTGCTTGAACTGTTTTTCTGTGTTTAGAAATACTCTGTTTTTAATGTTTTGAAAATTAAGGCATTATTTTTTTTTAAAGTACTGAAAACGTAGTATTGTCGTTGTTAAAACAAGTTGTTACAGTAGTAAAAATGTAGTTGTATTTTTTTATTAATGAAACAACCTTCATACATTTGTTCTGAATTTATAGAAATTTATTGAAAAATTTCAAAATGTGTCGCAATTCTTCATTTTGTGAATATTGAAATACAGTGAATTTATAAACTTAATTTATACTAATACCCAAAAAAATGAAAAAAGGATTTTTGATTTTTGTTATGGCAACTGCCGCCTTTCTGCTGAGGGGGCAACTACCGGAAGTTAGTACCGATTCCAAACCGATTTGGTACTATATTCAAGTTGTAGGAGATGGAAGCGACCGTGCAAATCGTGTATGGACAGTAGAAGGAACAGATGTTTATGGACGTCCGATGGAAACTCAGACGAATGTAGACAAGCAGTTGTTTCGTTTTGAGATGAGTGGTAATAATTTTGTTATTATCAACAAGTCGACAGAAAAAATAGTAGATGTGATAAAAGATTCGGATGCCCGTTTGACGGTTAGCAGTGGTGGTACCTCTTTTATTATAGCTCAAATCCCAAATACTAATTATTATAATCTGGAAACAACCAGAATTCCTACAGGTGGTTCGAGTGGAGAAAAATGGGCTCACCAAGGAAACTCAGGTTATTCTTACCATATTATATTAACAGGTACTAGCTATTATCGTGGCGAAAACTCGAAGTACTCTTTTGTGGCTTATGATGAAGTGAACTTGACATATAGCGACTCAAGTACAGAAGCATGGTATTGTATTACCAGTGCTAATCCTGCTTACCAAAACAAGTGCGTGACAGACGTGACGGCTTCTACTGCTTCTTTGGCAAATTATACTATTACAGATATAGATGCAAGTAATTCGGCACAACAGTGGAAACTTGTGAAGAGAACTGATGATAAGGTTGATTTTGTAAATAAGGCTACTGGAAATATAATGAGTACAACTTCAACGGCAGGCGAATTTTACAATTATACCCAATTTACTAAAAACGATAGCGAAACTAATGGCTGGACTTTGGCTTACAACAATGGTGCTCAGTATGTGATTTCGGGTGTAGAGGAAGATGGCAATACCCGTTACTGGCGAATGACTTTGGATAATCAGGTGCCGGACAAATACGATACGGGAAATATATTGTATTCTGATTTTGCATGGAGAATAAAGAAAGCGAATGGATCCGGAACAGATCTGAAACAAGTTGAATCGGATGGAGAATTTACAGTATATACCGAAAATCGTAGAATTGTAGTTGAAGGTACTGAGGATTATACCGTCAGAACCATTCAGGGGTTGCAGGTAAATAAAACTGAGGAACTTCCTGTAGGCATATATCTGGTCTCGATAGGGAAGAAAACAATCAAAGTCTTAGTTAAATAATAAATTAGCGTATCTATCATGAAAAAAATAAATATACTTATATCATTCGTTGCAATATTATTTGCAACAATGCCGGTTTTGGGGCAAAACTATGTTTTGTCGACAGTTGCCGCAAAAGAAGCTACATACTTAAATGTAGATAAGGTTGATCAGGATCAGTATTTTCTACAGGCGGGTGGCGATAAAATTGTAACCGTAGAGTCGAATTTGAATTACTCAGTTAAGTCAAATGCCAATTGGTGTAAAGTTGCAATTATAACTCAGAATTTAGAAAAGGTATTAAAAATAACTGCAGAGCAAAATACTGGTGATCCGCTTCGTACGGCAGTGGTTGAGTTGAAGGCTAAAGACGGTTTTTCGGTGCAGATAAATGTAACACAATTGGGAAAAACTCCTAACATATTGGTAAGTGAGAAAAGCATTAATATTGCTCATTACAATTTGAATTTCTCAATTGGGATATCAAGCAATGTGGATTTTACATTTGAACTTCCGGCTTGGATTAAAACTTCGGTAGCACCTGCTTTGGGATTCAAAGAATATACATTTTCGGCTGACCCTATTGAGTTGTCTGAAAGTGAAAGAAAAGGCAATATTGTTATTAAACCGGCGGGTGCTGTAATTGCGAATGTCATAATTCCGGTTACTTTAACTCACGAAGGCTACTTGTCCTTTGCTGTTATTTCTGACGTGCATTTTGGAAATTCAAAAGGAGAAGGGCCTATGAAAAAAGTACCTCAAGCATTAAAAAATCTTACTTCTCAAAAACCACTGGACGCTATTTTTGTAGTGGGAGACTTAACTGAAAGTGGGGACCCTGCGCAATACACTCAATTTGTACAAGTGTTTGGTGATGATGATAATTTTATTAAGCCCGTAACCCGTAAAGTGTATATGTTGGGAAATCATGATAACTATAAGAGTAGAGACAACTATATAAACGGGCTGAAACCTTTGAATGATGGTAAGGCTTATCCGCTCGATCAGTATATGGTTATCAAAGGGTATCCTTTCATCACAATCAGTCAGCGCACTGGTGATAATACAGATGCTACCACTGAAGCAAACGGTCCGAAATCGTATCCGAAAGAAGTGCAGGATACATTGAGCTCGTGGATGGCCAGAGCTGCTGCCGAATGTCCTGGGAAACCAATATTTGTTTTCACTCACGTTCCGCTTAAGTATACTTGTTACAGTTCGTGGCCGGGCGAGGGTGATGGAACTTCTTGGCCTACATGGAGTATGAAAGTGCTGAATCCTATTGTAAATCAATACCCACAAGCAGTAGTTTTTGGTGGACACAGTCACTTCCCTATTGGCGATCCTCGTTCTATTCACCAAGGAGTTAACCCTGAATCGGATAAAAAGAACTTTTTTACCGGAATCAACACCGGAAGTACTACTTACAGCGAAATTCATAAGCCGTCTGTAGATGCCGGTATTCACCCTGAGAAATATGATTATGTAACAGAGGGGATGATTTTGACAGCACAGCCTAATGGCGATATTAAAATTCAGAGATATGATACATATCGCAATAAGGAAATGCATCCTGAAAAACCTTGGGTTTTGAAAGCTCCTCATGATGGTTCTATGTTTGAGTACGCTGATATACGCGATAAAGACGATAACGTGAATAACTTTACTTTGCGTGATGGACTGCCGGCTCCGGTTTTTGCTCAAAATGCGGTTGTTACTATTAGCGACGTTTCTATGAGTTCTGTAAAGGTTACTTTCCCACAGGCTACTGATAATGAAAATGTTTTCCGTTATACTATTAATATCAAAAATACAACTGGCAGCGTGGTAAAAACTTTCAGTAAGTTTTCACAGTTTTATTTAACTGTTGATATGCCTAAAACGCTCTCGGTTGATATGACCGGTTTAAAATCTAATACTACCTATACTGCTGAGATTATAGCTTATGATTCTTACGAAAATGCTTCTACGGCTTTGGTAAGTGCGCCTTTTAAAACACAGGAAGACAACGACCCTGCTAACCAGCCACCGGCTCGTAATGGCTCATGGTTGTTTAATGATGCCACTGATTTATTAAAAGCTACAGTAGGTCAAGCACTAACCCCTGCAACTGAAACTGCAAGTGGTGGTGTTACAGAAAAGAGCACTGCGGCCAAAGCTGATCTCGTATCTATAGAGGGTCCAAGTGCGGCGAATAAAGCGATCACTGTTCCTAAATTGAGCTTGTTGAAATTGAATCATGGCATAAGCAGTCAGGTCAGTACTTATACTATAATGTATGATGTGCGAATAAGTGATAATACTAAATATCATTGCTTGCTGCAAACGGCTCTTGACAATAAGGGTGATGGTGATTTCTTTATCAACAAAAGTGCTCAGCTTGGATTGTCTGTGTCGGAATGGGGTTATGGAGGCAAGATAGAAAAAGATACTTGGTACCGTATTGTTTTAGTGCTGAAAGATGGAGTTCCGACTTCTTATATCAATGGCTCGTTGGTGAAAGTAGGAACAGGGGTAAACGACAGGTGGAAACTTGCTGCAAATGCTACTTTGTTGTTTGCTGATGATAATGGAGAAGATGACACTATTGATGTAGCCGAAATAGCATTCTGGAATGTTGCTTTGACCGCTAGCCAGATTATTAATCTTGGTGATATAGAATAAACTTGATGAGATAATTTATTTTATATTCCACATTATAAATTACTGCCACTTGGTTTCAGGTGGCAGTAATTGTGTGTATAGGAGATATAAATGACTACAGCTTATTAGATAGAATTATCTTTAGTTTCCGTTGAAAAAAAAACACTTTAAGTTTTAGAGGTTGTTTAAATTTTTCACAAAGAAACAGTTATAGTTTTACATATGTCTTTTTCGCAATAAATTATGTCCTTTTTTGTGAAATTTCACCTCTCATTTTACTCATTTAGCCNCCCTAAAAAATCACCAAAATTTATCTTGCGAGTAAAATTTAAACAACCTCTTAGTTACAATTCTTTTGTTTTCTTATGTCTATTTGCTTGTGATAGAGTGTCTTATTTTTTAGTCGAAAAAGAGAAGAAAATACATTGGTTATATCTAACTAAAAAAAGCATAATTTCTTTAAACGGAAATTAAGCTTTTTGTATCCTACCCATGTTGTTAGTACTAAATAAATAGGTGTAAAGTATTAGATTTCAGGTATTAGGTGTCGTAAATAGGTGTATATTAAATATTTATGAATAATAAAGATTACAGGTTGGGTAACACTGGCGGTGAAAGCGATAAAGATTTTTATCCGTTGGATAATTTTTTTGCGCAAATAGATGTTCAGTTTAAAGCATCGGGCATTTCGTGTGAGCTAAAAAAGGAAATATTGGCTGATGTGGACCGGAAAATAAAAACGGCAGATAAAAGGAAAGTTTCTTTTCGTCGTGCTTTTCTGTCGATATCTGGTGTTGCAGCAGTGTTTTTTATTGCTGTTTTCTTTTGGGTTGGTAACGTGAATTATAAAGAACAACTGTTGTCTACGTTAGATTCTGCGAATTTGGATGGATTAAATGATATTAGTATTGTTTGGGGTGATGCAAAGAAAGTGGTATCAGGTAATGTTTCGGTTACAAGCGTAGATGGGGGTGATATAATGGTAGGCGGTGAGCGAATCACCGGAATTAATGCCGATTATATTACAGTAGTCGTGCCTCGTGGCAAACGGGCTACTGTAGTGTTGAGTGATGGTACGGTTGCGTGGATAAACTCCGGTTCAAAACTGACTTATCCAAAAGAATTTGGCAAACGAACAAGAAGTGTTTCGCTTGACGGCGAGATGTATATTGAAGTGGCACGAGACGAAAAACGTCCGTTTCATGTATATACAGACGATATGAATATAAACGTGCTTGGCACTAAATTCAACCTGAGTGCTTACCGTGAAGAAAATGTCAGTTCGGTAATTTTATTAGAAGGTTCCGTTGAAGTAGAGAAAGCAGATTTGAGCGATAAATTAGTTCCGGGTCAAGGCTTTTTCGATGAGTCGGGGCTGGTGTATATAAAACAAGTTGACACATATCCATATGTGTGTTGGAAAGATGGAAAAATGAAGTTGGTTGATGAGCCTTTCGATGCTTTGTTGAGAAAGCTGTCCCGATATTATGGTGTTGAGATTAATGCCGATTTAAGCTTGAACACTTTACGTTTTGAGGGCAATTTGAATTTGAAAGATTCGATTGAAGATGTACTTAATATCTTATCTTTGTCTAAAGGATTTGGGTTTGAAAAAAATGGAAATGTATTTGAAATTAAGAAATAAAAACAATAATACTGAATGTAAATTAATGCCTATGAAAACATGAAAGAGTAAAAGAAAATGTTATTCAAATAACATAGAAAACTCTATTTAATGAAAGCTTTTTAATTAAATTATGATCTTGAATTAAAAACCAAATGTATGACGAAAAACTCTAAAATTAATCATGAAAAATATAAAAAAAGTTTTTTCATGAAAGTTGTTAAATTAAATGTCTTATTTGTAGTATTAAGTCTATTTTGTAATGTGTCGGCTGCAAAAACCTTTTCTCAATCAGCCAGCGTTACTTTGAAATCGACTAATACAAGTATCAAAGAACTTTTTTCGGAAATAGAAGAACAAACAAATTATTCTATTTTTTATGAGAGAGGAATTGTAGATAACAAAAATGTCTCAATTGACGCTGAAGATCTTAGCGTTGAAGCATTATTAGACCAAGTGCTTCCTGCAATAGGTTTGAAATACCACGTTAATGGAAATCAAATAGTTGTAGTTGAAGATACAAAATCGAGCGCGCCTGCAAGTTCTACTCAGGCTTCAGAGGCATATACTCTTAGGGGTACGATAGTAGATAATGCCGGAGAATCTTTAATTGGTGCAAATGTCATGATTAAAGGTACTACAGAAGGTGTTATTACTGATTTTGATGGTAAATTTTCTATCAGGGTATCTCGCGGTCTTACTTTAAGTATAAAGTATTTAGGATATAAAGACGAAGAAGTGTTGATTACAAATCAGCAAGATATCCGTGTGGTAATGTACGAAGATGCTACTCAGTTGCAAGACGTAGTTGTAGTAGGTTACGGTACTCAAAAGAAAGAATCGGTTGTAGGTTCGGTACAAACAGTACGTCCTACCGAATTACAAGTTCCACAATCACGATTGTCAAATAGCTTTGCAGGGCGTTTGGCTGGTGTTGTAGCTGTTCAGAAATCAGGACAGCCCGGTGCTAATGATACTGATTTTTGGATTCGTGGTATTTCTACTTTTAGTGGGGTAACTTCCCCTTTAATTATTCTTGATGGTGTCGAAATTTCAAGTTCAGATTTGAATAACCTTGACACAGAGGTGATTGAAAGTTTTTCTATTTTGAAAGATGCTACAGCAACTGCGCTATATGGTACCCGTGGTGCTAATGGTGTTATGATTGTAACAACTAAAACTGGTGCAGATTTGGATAAGCCGGTTATAAACATGAGAGCTGAGATGGGGATAACTACGCCTACAAACAGACCTAAAACTGTTGATGGTGCTACTTATATGAAAATGTATAATGAAGCTATAATGGGTCGTAATCCGGATGTTAACAAGTTATATAGTGAAAATAAAATAACCGGTACTCAAAATGGATGGGATCCATTATTGTATCCTAATGTAGATTGGTATGAAGAAATGTTTAAGAATTTTGCAATGCAAGAAAAATTTGTATTCAATATTCGGGGAGGAAGTAAAAAGCTGGATTATTTCATGAATGTTTCTATCAATCACGAATCGGGAATGATAAAAGGTCGGAGTCAAGAGTTTTATTCTTTTGATAATAACATTAATTTAATGCGTTATAATTTTCAGAATAATATTAAGATTAATGTATCTCCAACTACTATAGTTGCATTGCGTATTAATACACAATTGTATGATTATACAGGTCCAAGTACTAATGTAGAAAGTATATTTCAAAATGTAATGAATTCTAACCCTGTTGATTTTCCTATAGCTTACTCTAGAACAGATACTAGAAATAAGACAGAGATTCCGTATAATGGAGTGCTCTGGGGTGGAAAAGACGGAGGACGACAAGGGGGAGGAGGGTATCCTAACCCAATGGCTATAATGACAAGTGGTTATAAAAATCTGTTTGAAAGTACAGTTATAGCTAATCTGGATGTTGAACAAAAATTAGATTTTGTAACAAAGGGTCTTTCTTTCAAAGCTTTAGCTTCGTTTAAAAACTGGACTAGTAGTAGCAGTACAAGATCTACGGCTTATAATCAATACGTGATTTCAGATTATGCTTTTGATGATCAATCGAAATTATTAACGGAATATAATTTGATGTTACAAGGTAATGATAAGAATCCGAGATTGGGTCAAAGTGGTTCTACTACAGGAGACAGACGTATTTATTTGCAAGCTATGCTTGATTATAATAGAACATTTGCAGATGTTCACAATGTTTCTGCTATGGCTTTATACAGTCAGGATGAATATAATACCAATCTTCCTAGCACTTTGTTCAACTCTTTGCCTAAAAGGAAGCAAGGTATTGCCGGACGTCTTACTTATAGTTATGATTATAAGTATTTGGCTGAAGTTAATTTTGGTTACAACGGTAGCGAAAACTTTGCCGAAGGCGAACGTTGGGGATTTTTTCCATCTTTTGCATTAGGTTATAACATTAGTCAAGAAAAATTTTGGGAGCCAATAAAGCATGTAGTGTCGAATTTGAAATTAAGAGGTTCATGGGGGCTTGTAGGTAATGACCAAATAGGTGGAACCAGATTTGTTTATTTGTCAGAAATCAATATTGATGGCAGTTCTAAGACAAACTATACAACAGGACGAGATTTGGGTGAAAGTATGACAGGGCCGGAATATAAAAGGTATGAAAATGCTAAATTGACATGGGAAATCGGAGAAAAAATAAATGCCGGTATCGACTTGCAATTGTTTAATAGCATAAACATAATGTTTGATGTATTTAAAGAAAACAGACGTGATATCTTTTTAAAACGGGGGACGATCCCTAATTATATGGGAACAGCCGATATTATTGTTTATGGAAATTTAGGAAAGGTAGAAAACAAAGGGTTTGATTTGTCATTAGATTATAATAAAAGTATTACAAAAGATTTTTTCTTTTCTTTTAAAGGAACATTTACTTATGCTGCAAATAAAATTGTAGATCGCGATGAACCTCCTTATGAAGGCTATCCAAATAAATCGCAAGTAGGTCATTCTATTAATCAGAAGCAGATGTATCTACATGAGAGATTGTTTATAGATGACGAAGATGTGTTAAATAGCCCGGATCAAACTCCTATAGCAACTGGATTTGAAGCACAAGCGGGAGATATTAAATACAAGGATATCGTGAATGAACTTACAGGTGTTGGTGATAATAGAATTAATGATAATGATATGGTTTATTATGGCTATCCAATTGATGTACCTGAAGTTGTTTATGGTTTTGGACCTTCTATGACATGGAAAAGCTGGGATTTTTCTTTCTTTTTTCAGGGAACAGCTCGTGTCGGTTTAATGATGTCAGAATTCCATCCATTTGGAACTTCGGAAAACAAAAATGTACTTCAATTCATAGCTGATGATTACTGGAGTGAACAAAATCAAAATCCATTTGCTGCTTATCCTCGCCTTACTCAGGTTGATAATCCAAATAACAACCAATCTTCAACATATTGGTACAGAGATGCGTCTTTCTTGAAATTAAAGAACCTTGAGTTAGGGTATTCTTATAAAGGACTAAGAGTTTATTTGAGTGGTGCTAACTTATTGACATTTTCTCCATTTAAACATTGGGACCCGGAACAAGGAGGAGGTAGTGGTCTGAAATATCCGACCCAGAGATTGTTTAGCTTAGGTGTTCAATTAAATATAAAATAAGATATTATGAAAAAAATATTATATTATTTATTCACGTTTATTCTTTTGATGGCAATACAGTCATGTAATTTTTTAGATGTAGTGCCAGATGAAATTTCAAGTGAGGCAGATGCTTTTAAGAATAGAGTTGCTGTAGAAAGGTTCTTATATTCTTGCTATGCATATTTGCCAGATCCTCGAAGTGATGCTACAGGTATTGACCTTTTAACAGCAGATGAGGTTATTACCCCTTATGAACACGAGTCTTTTGCCAACTTTGCAAAAGGTACTTATGGGTCTTCATCAAGAGAATTATTGAGCGTTTCTGTTTGGAATACTGTTTTTCAAGGTATACGTCAATGTTACATATTAATCAGAAATGTTGATGAAGTTCCAGATTTAAGTCTTGAAGAAAAGGTAAGATATAAAGCAGAAGCACGATTTTTGATAGCTTATTATCATTCATTGTTGTTGAAAAATTATGGACCTACTATTTTAGTGAAAGGAGAAACTGATATTGATACAAATCCAAAGGATTTTTTAGCTCGTGAACATTATGATGACTGTGTGAAATGGATTATTCAAGAATTAGATGATGTAGAAGGATTAAATGTATTGCCGGAATCAGATGCAGTTACTACATCATATTATGGGCGTGCGACACTACCTATTGTGAAAGCAGTGAAAGCTCGTGTGTTGTTGTATGCAGCATCTCCTTTATTCAACGGAGCTTATTCGGAAGTGGAGGGTACTGATGATTTGAGAGATTATTATGACCAGAACTTCAGAAGTAAAGATGGTGAATTGCTTGTAAGCCTTGAGTATGATCCTCGCAAATGGACAGACGCTGCAAAAGCGTTCAAGGAAGCTATAGAGGTTGCTGAAGCTAATGGGAAATCATTGTTCATTTCGAGAAAAGACAACATGGATGAACAACCATGGCCGGATAATCCAGTTGAGCGAGATTTAAGAATGACTATAACAGACCAGTCTACAACAGAAATAATATTCCCTTCGACAAGAAGGGAAGGAGGTTATAGTTTACAAAACAAATCGGTACCTCGTATAGATGGCCCAAAAGACTCATATTGGAATGGGGTGTCGCCGACTCTATCTATGGTTGAAGCTTTTTATACTGAAAATGGTTTGCCTTTTGATGTGGATCCTGATTATCAGTATAAAGAAAATCCATATGCTCCGATACTTCAAACGGATTTTTCTCATGGAAGAGGTGAAACTTGTCGTTTTCATTTAAATCGAGAACCTCGATTTTATGCATGGGTAAACTATCATAATGGATATTATGAGATAAAGAGAGAGAATACCGGTGGACGTGTATTGTGTAATTTTAAATACTCTGGAAAGCAAGGACTTAAAGCATCTCCAGATAATAATTATTCTCCGGCTGGATATTTAAATAAAAAAGGTGTTCATCCTTTATATAACCAAAAGTTATCAGGAGGTTCAGGAGTAATACAATATGCATGGCCTATTATTCGTTTAGCCGATTTGTATTTGGGATATGCAGAAGCTTTAATAGAGGTAGGTGGCCAAGCAAATTTAGATGAAGCTATCGTTTATATTGATAAAGTGAGAACAAGAGCAGGTATACCGGGTGTAACAGAAGCATGGAGTAAAGTACCTGGAGTAGTATTAGATCAGGCTAAATTGAGAGAAATAGTTCGTCAGGAACGTAGGATTGAGTTATATCTTGAAAATCAGCGCTTTTGGGATGTTAGACGTTGGTTGTTAGGTACCAAATACTTAAAAACACTGCCAAGAGGATTAAGTGTTAACGAGGATGGAGATGAATTCTTTACTCCCCAAACAATAGGATCGGTGACTCGTAGTTTTGAGTATAAAAATTATTTAATGCCAATAATAATATCGGATATTCAGCGGAATCCGAATTTGAAACAGAATCCAGGTTATTAATCTGTAAATAGTGATATGTTATGAAAAATATAATAAAAATTATTAGCCTTATACTATTAGTTATAGTTGGAATAGCTTCTTGTAAGACAAAAGAAGATTTAGGAACACCTCCGGGACAAGTAACGGAGTTAGATGCATCAAAAGCTCCTGGTATTATTGTTTTGAAATGGAAAAACCCTACGGATGAATTTTTTTCATTTGTGAAGATAGAGTATACTATAAATGGGGTTGAAATGCTTAAAACGGTGTCACAATTTGTAGAGGCTGATGCAGAGGGTTTTGTTTCAGTTGAGATAGATGGTTTCCCAAACTCAGATGCATATGAATTTAAAGTATATGCATGTAATAATAATGGAGCTTCATCCGATCCTGTGATAAAGAGTTTTAATCCGGATAGCCCAATATTTGATGTTGTTGTAAACACTGTAGAAGTTGAAAATGCTATCAATGGAGCTTATATCACATGGACTAACCAGTATGAAAGAGAAGTAACCATTTTTGCACAATATTATAAAAAGGGTTCGGATCCTTCTACTGCAAAAGATATGCAGGTGATTTCTTCAGCTATTGAAGGAAAAATGTATGCAGAAGATATGGAACCCAAAGTAGAATATGTACTAAATGTTTATGTTCGTGATAGGTATTCAAATTCATCTCAGCCTAAAATATTTGACGTTTTACCGATGAAAGGTAAGTTGATAAAGTTGGATAGTTCAACTTGGACTTTCCCCGGTTATAAGGCAAATTCAAATAGTGCAACTATCGGGTATAGTTCGCAGGCAACTAATGAGGGTGGAACGAAAGATGGTAAGATAACTGCAATACTTGATGGTAAATCTGAATCATTTTGGCATACTAGCTATTCTAATCCGGATTTAGATTATCCACATTGGTTTATTATAGATTTAAAAGAACCTACATCTTTCACTCAATATTCGATTATGGGTAGAGAAGATGAAGGAAATAGAAAGAAAACCCAAAAGGGACAACGAATCTATGTTTGTACGGAAGAAAATGCAGATATTAGTGGTGCAGAGTCTACTTGGAAACCGGAAGATTGGTTGTGGAATAATATACAATACAATGATTTTAATAATGAAAGCGCAGACGAACAAAAATATCTGATATCAATAGAGAAGCCGATACGATTTATAAAGGTTTACTTTGGAGAAGAAGATGGAGCGAAAGGAGAAGGTAAGTATGCTGCTGTTGCCGAATTTGCATTGTATAATATGGTTCCTGATGAAGATTAGTTTCTTGAAATAAATAATTAATAATAGATTGGTATTGCTTTTTTTAGAGCAATACCAATTCTATTTGATAGAAGTGAATTGTTTCTTTTAATTTGGTACAGTATTTGATTGTGATATTTACGTGACAAATTATAGAATATAAA
The DNA here is from genome assembly GCF_010501035.1 of Paludibacter sp. 221. Taxonomy (GTDB): domain Bacteria; phylum Bacteroidota; class Bacteroidia; order Bacteroidales; family Paludibacteraceae; genus QVMH01. The sequence goes on along the minus strand of NZ_QVMH01000045.1, from coordinate 7,096 downwards.
TGAAAAATTTATAAAAAGAATGATGAAAACAAAAAATAAATTATTTAGTATTTTAAGTGTTTTTTTATGTTTATTGTTGTCTACCCTCGTTACTTCTTGTAAGCCTGAAATTGAAGAGCCTGGTGTTGAGGATTATATACAGTTGGATAAAAAAAGACTTTCTTTTGATGCAGGAAGAGCAACGGCAACAATACAAGTGACTTCTAATGCAGACAACATTACAACGGAAATAGCACCTGGTGATTGGTGTGAAGCAGAATATAAAGATGGTGTATTGACTGTTTCTGTTTTAGCAAATAATAATTCAATTCCACGAGTTGCAAATATCTTAATAAGAGGAGGAAAAGCAAAACAAAATATCTCAGTATCTCAAAACCCTCGCAATTTAAATACAGGCGTAATAGGAAAAGATTTTAAATTGGCAGTTAAAAGTGCTACTGCTACTTCGCAACAATCAGGAGAAGGAATTGAAAAATCTTTTGATGGTGATATGAGTACAATATATCATTCTACATATAGTACTAGCACGGTTTTTCCTGTGACTCTTACATATAATTTCGAGAATATTTCTGTAATGAACTATTTTATCTATCATCCAAGACAAGAAGGCTCAAATGGAAATTTCAAAGAAGTAGAAGTTTATTATGCTACAAAATCAAATCCTTCTTTGACCTTGTATAAGAAATATGATTTTCAGGGAAATTCTTCTCCATCGCGTGTAACTTTTGATACTCCGTTAGAAGAGCCTACTAAAATACAAATAAAAGTATTGTCGGGTTCATCTAACTTTGCAAGTTGTGCCGAAATGGAGTTTTATGAGTACAATCCTGAAAATGTAGGTTATGATGCTATATTTACAGACGGAACCTGCTCTGAACTGAAAGAAGGTGTTACGGCAGAAGATATTGATAATATATCAAACGAATTTTTCAAGCAACTGGCTACCGAACTGTACGAAGGATATTATGATACCGAATTTAGAACTCAGTTCTATTCTTCTTACCAGCATCCTGATGTTGATGCAAAAAAGAATAAGACAAGTACTTATGGACTGAGAGATAATATTACCGGGATGTATGCAAATAATGGGGATGAGATAGTTATTTTAGTTGGAGATACGCATGGTCAGAACATATCACTCTTTATTCAAAAACCAACATCTGGAATCGGTGGTACAAGTTATGCCCTGAATACAGGAATAAATAAAATAACAGCTGCTCACGAAGGCTTGATGTATATCATGTATTATACACAAACGGGCGAAGAGCCGGATATTAGAATAAATATTGTAACAGGTAATGTAAATGGTTATTTTGATAATCAAAAGCATACGAAAGAAGATTGGAGCAGAATTTTGAGTACTGCTACATTCAAGCATTTCGACATGAAAGGAAAGTATGCAACAATGACGTTCGAGACGAGTGCGTATCGCGAGCTTGTTCCTGATGGTTTGGCTTTGATAAATCAATATGACCAGTTGGTGTATGACGAACAAGAATTTATGGGCTTGGTAAAATACAAAAAGCAATATAAAAACCGTGCCCACTTTCAGGTTGTATATGGTGATGCATTTATGTATGCAAGTAGTTTTCATACCGGATACAATGCTTATACTCAGGAAACTGTTTTGGATGTTGATAAACTGACCGGTAATGGATATGATTATTCGGAAGCGGCATGGGGACCTGCTCACGAAATTGGGCATACGCACCAAACCCGTCCGGGATTGAAATGGCAAGGTTTGGCAGAGGTAACTAACAATATACACTCAGCTTATATCCAGACAAAATGGACCGGAAAGTGCAGGCTTCAGGAAGAAAACATGTCGGGTGATGGTTTTACCAATCGTTACGAAAAAGCTTTTGTGCAAATAATAGAAGCTAAGATAGCTCATAGCCAACATACAGATCCATTCTGTAAATTAGTTCCTTTCTGGCAATTAAAGTTGTATCTGATTGATATATTGGGAAAAACAGNAACAGAGTTTTATAAAGATCTTTATGAGATGGTAAGAACTACTCCTGATTTTAGCGATGCTACTAACCATGGTGCATATCAGATGCAGTTTGTTGAATTTGCATGTAAATCGGCTAATCTGGATTTGACTGAATTTTTTGAAGCTTGGGGCTTCTTTACTCCTGTTGATATAACAATAGATGATTATGGAAAGAGAAATTTTACTGTTACAGAAGCAATGATAGCAACTACCAAAGCAAATATTGCGGCTAAGGGGTACCCGAAACCTCCAAAGAATTTTACCCGTATAACAGATAATAATAAAAATACGGACTATAGATAAGCTAAAACGCTATTTTTACATACAAATAACAGGATGACGGAAGTTATCCTGTTATTTTTTAACCATTAATAATAAAAAGTAAAAGCAACCATGTGTAAAAAACTCGTAATACTGTCGTTAGTAATAATGGCAATGAATACGGCTTTTTCTCAGGAAAAAGTTTATAATAACATTTTCGCGGACAACTTATACAGTGAGTTGTCGCCTAAGATAAAATCGTCAAAACAAATAGCGAAAATCAACAACCCTTTGTTTCGTGATGCAGCATTACAGATGCTTGACAAAACTTATCCTGTTGAATACAGGGTGCAGGCTTACGATGCATATCCGAAATTGGAGACAACAGCGAAAAATCTGAAGCTAAGTGGATATAACCGCTATGAAAACCCTACCGGGGTGTTTTTCGACTCGGATTCGGAAGCCATCATCATGGTTGGCAACACAGCCGGAGAGTCATTGTCGTTGTGTGTCAACAATTTTGAGGCTAATACTAATGATTCGTACCCATTGAAAGAAGGTTATAATAGTTTCAAAATAAAAAATGCAGGGCTTGCTTATATCTCTTACTATACCGATAATTACAAAGAACTGGAACCTGTAAAAATCCATATCTTAGGAGGAAAGGTGAATGGCTACTTTGATAAAAGCAAGCATACGAATGATGATTGGAAACGCATTTTGGATAATACCGTATTTAATTATATCGATATAAAGGGGCATTATATAAACCTTTGCTACACGGTGGATGACTTGGCGAAATATTGTCAGAACGGTATTTACCTGATTAATTACTATGACAAAGTGGTAGAACTTGAATATGACTTAATGGGTTTGTTCAAGTACAATAAAGTACCGAAAAATCATATGTTTGCCCGTACAACCAAAGGAGGGCTTTTTGCCGATGGAATTGGTGCCGGCTTTGCAAAAGGATATATGAGGGAGTTGGCTAACCCTGATAAAATTTTTAATGGAACATGGGCTATAGCTCACGAGTTGGGACATGTAAACCAGATTCGTCCGGGATTGAAATGGGTTTCTACTACCGAAGTGACCAATAATGTTTATTCGGCTTATATCCAGCATTTTTACACTCCTCATAACCTGCGTTTGGAGCATGAACGGATTAACGACGGGGATGGTAATAATGTTGTCGGAGGACGTTTCAATGCTTACCTGAATTACGGAGTGGTAAAAGGGGAGCAATGGTTGTGCCAGCGGGGACCCGACCGGATGAAAGATTATCAGAATGGGGGCGACCATTTTGTGAAACTGTGTCCGCTTTGGCAGTTGATGCTTTACTACAGGGTGGCCAATGATACCCCGTGGCGTAAGCCCGATTGGTATGGCGATGTGGCTGAGATAGTGAGAAATACAAATGAAAAGAATTTGTCGAACGGACAACTTCAACTTAATTTCATGAAGAATGTATGCGACGCTGTAAAGGAGGATTTGACCGACTTTTTTGTAAAAGCAGGTATGCTGAAGCCCATAGATAAAGAACTGGACGATTATACACGTGGCTGGTTGAAGATTACACAAGAAGAATGTGATAATTTGATTGAATATGCGAAAAAATATCCAAAACCGGTAAGCCCTGTCATTAATTATTTAACAGGTAACAGCGTAGAGGCTTTTGAAAGACAATTGCCTGTGTTAGGAACTTATAATGAAGGTGTTGAATTTAACTCAGAAAAGCGATATTGCGTTATAGACCATAAGGTGTGGAAAAATGCAACTGTGTTTGAAACCTATGTGAATGATACTTTGGAAAAAGTGGCAATGGTAGGAACCGACTCGCCCGATTGTACGTCGACACTTGTGCGTTATCCGGAGGGAGCAACCCGTATCGAAGCTGTGGCTTGGGACGGCACCCGTACTCTGGTATATGGAGCAAGATAATATTGCCAAAATATAATGAAAAAGAGAAACATTACGCTTCTCTTTTTTATTTATAAAAATTCTGCGTAAAGTGCTCTTAATTTCAACAAAAAAGGCTAATTTTGTTTTCCAAATGCGATAAAGTATAATTTCTGATAAATATATATTATCAATAATAAAATAAAAATCGAATCATGAAAAAACTTATTTTACCATTAGTTGCAGCATGCTTGTTGTTGGTAGGCTGTTGCAAGGAGCAAGACCATGTTATCCGTACCAAGGTGCCTGTACGTCCTGCTGGTCAAACGGATGTGTTACAACTTCGTACAGACCCAATTCCTACTGTGAGAGTAGCTTTTATTGGACTGGGAATGCGTGGTCCCGGAGCAGTAAACCGTATGACGCATATTGACGGTGTGGAAATTGTAGCACTTTGCGACGTGGTAGAATCGAATGTGAAGAAAGTAAACAAAAAATTAATAGACAAAGGTTTGCCTGCAGCTCAGGAGTTTTATGGCGATACATCTGTATGGCGTCAGGTAACAAAATTGCCTAATGTGGATCTTGTTTACATTGCTACCGACTGGTTGCACCATGCTAAAATAGGTATTCAGGCTTTGAAAGATGACAAACACGTGGCTATTGAAGTGCCATCGGCTATGAATATGGAAGAGATATGGGAGCTAATCAACCTGTCGGAACAAAAACGTAAACATTGTTTGCCATTGGAAAACTGCTGTTACGACTTTTTTGAACTGACCACTTTAAATATGGTACAACAAGGTGTGTTGGGTGAAGTACTGCATGGCGAAGGTGCTTATATTCACGGACTTCAACCATATTGGAATTCGTATTGGAAAAATGATGCAGACAGTCTTGGTTGGAGAATGGATTATAATAAAAAACATCGTGGCGACTTATATCCTACACATGGTATAGGACCGGTTTGTCAAGCTATGAATATCCACAGAGGTGATAAAATGAACTTCTTAGTATCGGTGGATACGAAAGCAGTAGGCAACCCGGCTTTTATTAAAGAAAAAATGGGTAAGGAAGTAACCGATTTCCGTAACGGTGACCATACATCTACTCTGATTCGTACTGAAAAAGGAAAAACCATCTTGATAGAGCATGATGTAACTTCTCCTCGTCCTTATAGCCGTATGTATCAACTGACCGGAACTAAGGGTTTTGCCAATAAATATCCGGTACAAGGTTTTGCTCTTGATGCCGGTAGCATTGACCCTGCAATCGCGGCTAATCACGAAAACTTGAATGCACATAGTTTCGTTCCTAATGACGTACGTAAGGAACTGATGGAAAAATACAAACACCCTATTGTGAAAGATATCGAAGAAAAAGCGAAAACAGTAGGAGGACATGGTGGTATGGACTTCATCATGGATTATCGCCTTATCTATTGTTTGCAACGTGGTTTGCCTTTGGATATGGATGTGTACGACTTGGCCGAATGGTGTTGCTTGATTCCGTTGACAGAATTATCTTTGGATAATAACTCTGCTCCGGTCGAAATTCCGGACTTTACACGTGGTGCATGGGATAAGTTGGATAAAGTAACTTTTGCTCAATAACCAAAAGCGATATAATTAAAAAAATAAGACATTGAAAATTTCAATGTCTTATTTTTTTGCATCAATTCAAGATGAAATTTGGATTTCAATCTAAGAATTTAGGACTAAGTCCCGTACAAGATTGAGGCGAAAAATACGGAACTAAAGCAGGTCTTCGGATATGACAAGGCTTTGTCATATGGAAGCTCTTGTATACAACTACAAGGTGCTATGGTCATCTTTGCCGCAAATATCAAGAGAATCCTCTGACTAGTCAAACCGAATGAGTACATCCACTTCAACGTCGTCCGAAAAAATATCTCTTCCTTTCAGGTCGGATAATTCTATTATGAAATTAATATATACCTTTTTTACGTTCATCCTTTTTACGAGATTGTAAGCGGCAAGCATTGTGCCTCCGGTTGCCAGCAGGTCGTCGTGTATCAGTACTATATCGTCGGGCGACAACGCATCTTCATGTATTTGAATGGTGTCAATGCCGTATTCTTTCTCGTAACTCTCTTCTATTACTTCGGCAGGCAGTTTTCCGGGCTTACGGATAGGAACAAATCCTGCTCCTAACTCCAATGCCATAATCGGTCCCATGATGAATCCACGCGATTCGATTCCCACAACTTTTGTAATTCCTTTACCTATATATCGCTTTTTCAGTTCTTTTGATAACTCATGTAAGTTTTCAGGGGTTTTAAACAGCGTGGTGACATCTTTAAACTGTATTCCGGGTATGGGGAAATCGGGGATGTTACGTACCGATGCTTTTAGTGTTTCAATACTCATTTTTATTGTGCTTGTTTTTGTTTTTTGCAAAAGTATGCAAAATAATTTTATGGTACATGGCAAAAACCAAACTTCATCCGAATCTGACTTTATAAATGTGATGTTTGGTCTACATAATTCGGAGGTGTATGTGGGTTTTTAATTGTGTGGCCGCGTGATGTATGTGTCTTATTATCAGGTGATTGAGCTTGTGTTTTTTTGTTGCTTTAATGGGGTGAAGTGTTTTAGATAGAATGTTAAGATTGACTTTACTGAAACAGTCTGAAAGACAGTTACCGTTAAATATTTGCACTTTAACAGCATTGCCTTTACTTTTGTCCTCACATTCTTCGAATAAAAGTGAAGAATAAAAATTGATTTAGATAGCTACAAGTTATCAGCTACAAGCTATAAGCCTTGTCCTTTTATCTTTTTTAATACAATATGAATCTTTCTCTACAAATAACACCTCAAAAAAATGTTTTTGCAAACGTTAAAATGTTTGCAGTTATCTCTATTTTATTAGAGAGAGAGAGAGAGAGAGAGAGAGAGAGAGAGAGAGAGAGAGACT
>NZ_QVMH01000044.1 GCF_010501035.1 Paludibacter sp. 221 | reverse complement strand
GAAGATACATATTGTTGGTCTTGTTTGAATAAAATAAGCTATTCTTTTATCAGACTCGCTTATAAATAGCATATTTTTATCTAAGTTTGTGCGAAGTTGAAGAGGACATAGGCTCTGCTGAGGAGCAACCTATTAGCAATAGACTTCAAGACATACCGAAATGGGAGCAGTTTATTCTGCTCCTTTTTTCATTTCGGGTATCTTCAGATGGCTTAAAAAACCTATTTTTCGTTAGAAAAATCAGAGTGTTTTATATGTCTGCCGCTCCAAACCCCATTTTTTGAACCAAACAAATCTATTTTTTTACCCGCTGTTCTGGACGATTATTACAAAACAATAATCCACAATTTTTACACTTAAAACGTTGCTTATTATTCTGAAATCCCCAACGAATTACCTCTAAACTTCCAGCCCCCCCAGCAACGCTTTTTTGCCATTTCTAATACAAAGAAAAAGTTTTATGAAACCACTTTCATAAAACTTTTGTAAAAATATGAATAACAATTGCTTATGGAGATTTTACCAACTATTTTTCAGTAATATGCCAAGATTTTAGAACCGGGAGACGAGCATCAAGACTGATTACAAATCTGATGGAACAGAGCTAAATTTGGGGTAACGATGCCAAAATGGACAGCTGCAAATTAGAATAACAACCTGATAATTAGGAGATAAAATAGAAGTTAGATGAAATTTGTTTCATCTAACTTGGCCTATTTACAGCCTTTCAGTTTCAGACTAAGCCGTATGGTTGTTCCTACGTTTATTTCCGATTGTTTTACGAATATTTTTCCGCAGTGATATTCTTCTACTATCCTTTTTGCTAACGATAGTCCCAGTCCCCAACCACGTTTTTTGGTAGTATAGCCCGGTGTGAAAATGGCTTTAAATTGTCGCTTTTCCAATCCTTTTCCCGTGTCTTTTATGTCGATAAATAAATCGTTGTCTTTTGTTTCTACGTAAATGTCAACATTGCCTTCGCCATCCATTGCGTCTATGGCGTTTTTGCACAGGTTTTCAATCACCCATTCAAAAAGCGGTACGTTCAGTTCTACATAAAGCGGTACGTTGTTCTGAAAATGACATTGCATACTCACTTTTTTGGACGAACGGTTACTTACGTATTGCACCGCATTTTTTAATACTTCTTTCAGGTCTACCGACTGCATGTCGGGGATGGAGCCTATCTTGGAAAAACGCTCAGCGATAATCCTCAAGCGGTTTACGTCCTTTTCCATCTCGTTTAGCAGGTTGTCGTCTGGATATTTACTTTTCAGTAATTCCGACCATGCCAGTAGCGATGAAATAGGCGTACCGAGCTGGTGTGCCGTTTCTTTTGACAACCCTACCCATACTTGGTTTTGCTCGGCTTTTTTAGTGCTGCCAAATGCAAAAAGAGCAATCAGTATAAAAATAAGAATAATGCCTAACTGGACGTATGGAAAATAATATAATTGCTTAAGAAGCGACGAATCGTCGTAATAAACATACATCTTTTCGTCGATTACCTGTAATACAATCGGCTCGTGCTTCTCTTTGAACCGTTCTACACATTTGGCATAATACTCATCTTCTTTTTCTTCGGATGGTGTCTTTACGTTTCGTACCTCTATTATTTTGTCTTTATAGCCTACAATCACCGGAATGGTAGTGTTTCCCTTAATTATTTTCAATACTAGTTCATTCACCATATTATCATCAATATTGCTCATCGACAGAAAATGGGTGGCTTCGGCCCATATCTCTATCTTTTTTTGCTCCTCCTCTGCCAGTGATTTTGCCAACCGATTGGTAAAAAAGGTAGAAGCCGAAACTATGAGAACGGCTATTGCTATGAAAATGAGCTTGAGGCGTTGCGATACAGCGTACAAGTTGTTTTTCTTCATAATACTGATTAAGTAGTTGCAAGTTACAGAGGTAAGAAGCGAGAGGTTAGAGGTAAATTTTTTGAATGTATTTTAAAAAGTATGCTGACTTGAAAAGTCAGACTATCATATGGAACAGTCCGATGTATCGGACACCACAGGCATGTGGCCTGCGGAGGAAAAACAAACAGCACCCTCTGCCTGAAAGGCAGGACTGAAAGCTACTGTCTTGCCTTTCAGGCAGGAGTATAGCAAAGTACAATATGGTTCTTGTGGACTAGATTTATTTAATCGTCTCATTTTAATGGGACACTAGTGAATCTTTATTATTTATAAATTTATCAAAATTCATAAGCAGCGGTTATATACCATCCACCCTGTTGCAGCCTGTGATAGTCCTGTTTACTTAAATTATTAATTCCGAAACTATAGCCCCCTTTTACCATCAGTTTCCACCACTGGATACCTGCGCCGGCTTCCAATTGAAAATTAAAGCGGTTTAGGCGACCATCATACAAATTACTTTCGCCAACAACATAACCAAACGTTTCTTTCAAGGTATTTAACCCGTTCTCATCCGTAATCGTTGTTTTCACCTTCTCCGGCTGATACAGTCCGATATTAAAATTAGGCCCGGCAAAAGCAAATACTTTTATTTTATTCTTAAACAACTCATGCGAAACCGTCAAGTGCAACGGGATATCAATATAATGCCCTTGTGTATTGAAGTTAACTGAATCGCGTATCGAACTAAATACATATTTCTGCGTATTATTACCAAATGTAAACGAATACAACAGTCCGGTATGAATGGTCATAAAATCAACCTTAGGTATTTTAAAATCGACAGTACCACCTATGCGAACCCCATTAAAATTGCGGTTACTCGCTTCGCTGGAATAACGAACCGGCTGCAAATAACCGGCTTCGATGCGGTAAGTTTGCCCCTGAAGAGTAAAAAACGACGTAAGAATAAAAACAAAAAGTGTAAACCGGAAAGTATTCTTCATTTTCGATACATTAATTTATAAAACGGGACAAAGATAATCGTTTTTTTCAGGAACTATTTTTTTAGGATAAAACAATTAGAATAAAAAACGCTTAATAACTTTTTTTCAGAAGAATTCTTCTTTTACCACATATGCCGGAAGTTATTAATGCGCTTCCAACCAGTTATCCCCTACTCCACAATCGGCAACAAGAGGTATAGCCAGCATAAACGCCTGCTCCATTTCCTCTATCACCAGTTTACGCACTTTTTCAAGCTCCGGTTTCAGTACATTAAAGTTCAACTCGTCATGTACCTGCATAATCATCTCCGATTTTATTTTTTCAGTTTCAATCCGCTTCTGGATACGCACCATAGCTATTTTTATAATGTCGGCAGCAGTTCCCTGTATCGGGGCATTGATAGCATTTCGCTCAGCATAATTGCGTACAATGCTGTTTTGGGAATTGATATCGGGCAAAAAACGTTTCCGCCCTAAAAGGGTTTCCACATAGCCATTTTCTTTTGCTTTCTTTACCGTATTTTCAATGTATAGCTTTACCGAAGGATAGGTTTCAAAATACCCGTCAATAAGTTCTTTTGCTTCCGTACGCGATATATTCAGCCTGTCGGCCAATCCGAATGCGGAGATACCATAAATAATCCCGAAATTGGCTGTTTTAGCCTTACGCCGCATACCGGAAGTTACTTCGTTCAACGGAACTTTGAATATTTTGGCAGCCGTAGCGGTATGAATATCGTATCCACTATTAAACGCGTCCAACATGTTTTTATCTTCGCTCAAATGCGCCATGATACGCAGTTCTATCTGCGAGTAATCGGCACTGAAAAACATACAGTCTTTCTCCGGAATAAAAGCCTTTCTTATTTCTTTTCCCTGCGAATCGCGAATAGGTATATTTTGCAGATTAGGATTACTGGAACTAAGCCTTCCGGTAGATGTCACTGTTTGGTTGTACGAAGTATGTACCTTACCCGTTTTAGAGTTAATAAGCAAAGGCAATGCGTCGATATAGGTACTCAACAATTTTTTCAGACCACGATATTCCAATATCTTTCCGACAATCGGATGCTTCGAGCGAAGCTTTTCCAAAACATCTTCTGATGTTGAGTATTGCCCACTTTTGGTTTTTCGGGCATTCTCGTCAATCTTCATGTTTACAAACAGGACTTCGCCCACTTGTTTTGCCGAACTGACATTAAACTCAGTCCCCGCCATTTCATGTATTTCTTTCTCCAGTTTCAGCATTTCGCCCGTCAGCACTTCCGAGCTTTGGTGCAATGCCTCGCTATCAATACGCACCCCGTTTTCTTCCATAATAGCCAACACACGCATCAGCGGCATTTCTATTTCATAAAAGAGTTTTTCCAGCCCGTTTGCTTTCAGTTCTTTCTCAAGCACTTGTTTCAGTTGGAAAGTAACATCTGCGTCCTCTGCCGCATAATCACACAGTGCGTTAATATCAACCGTACGTATGCTTGCCTGATTTTTGCCCTTAGCCCCTACAAGCTCCTCGTAACGAATAGTACGGTATTTCAAATAAATCTCAGCAAGGTAATCCATCCCATGACGCAATTCGGGCTGAACCAAATAATGTGCAATCATCGTATCAAACAACTTTCCTTTCAGTTGGATGCCATACATTGATAGCATCAGCAAGTCGAATTTAAGATTCTGACCTATTTTTTCGATTCCCTCATTTTCAAAAAAAGCGCTGAACTCCGAAACAATATTTTTTATCTCTTCTGTATCTTCCGGAAGCGACACAAAATAAGCCTCGCCTATCGAGTAAGAAAACGAAAGCCCCACCAGTTCTGCGCTGAACACGTCCACACTTGTTGTTTCGGTGTCGAAACAAACGGATGGCTGTTTCATCAATTTATCTATTAAATCGGCACGCTTCTCTTTCGTATCTACCAAAACATAATTGTGAGGAACATCAGCAAGCGACTTCATATTGGTCACAATAGGTTCTTCCGTTTTTTTCTTTACCGCAACTTCATCCGCCCCAAAAAGCGACATTTGTTCTCCGCCAACTTTCTTTTTCTTCTTAGCAGCTTCTAACGGATTTTTTTCGTCCTTTCCCGTGATACGCGACAATAACGAATAAAATTCAAGTTCTTCAAATATCTCCCTCAATTTAGCCTCGTTAATTGGCTCCATTTTCAGCACCTCCTCGTCAAACTCGATAGGCACATCTGTTTTAATAGTAGCCAAAAAACGTGAAAACTCTATCAACTCTTTATTATCCTCTATCTTTGTTTTGATAGCCCCGCTTAGTTCATCAGTCCGCTTCAACAGTTCGTCAATACTACCAAACTGCTTGAGCAGTTTTACCGCAGTTTTCTCCCCTACACCGGGGCATCCCGGTATGTTATCCGAAGCATCGCCCATCAAGCCCAACAAGTCAATAACCTGCTCCTGACTTTCAATCTCAAATTTCTTCTTTACTGCTTCGGGGCCCATCACTTCGTACCCCCCCGAATGTTTAGGGCGATAAATAAAAATATGTTCCGAAACCAACTGCCCATAATCCTTATCGGGCGTTACCATCAAAACCTCGAAACTTTCTTTCTCAGCCTTTTTTGCTATTGTTCCGATAACATCGTCTGCCTCAAAACCCGCAACCTCAAGCACCGGAATATTGTAAGCGCGAATTATCTCCTTTATAATAGGAACCGCCGTACGGATATCTTCGGGAGTCATTTCGCGTTGGGCTTTATAATGCTCATATGCCTCGTGGCGAAATGTTTTACCCGGTGGATCAAAAGCAACCGCCACGTGAGTAGGATTTTCGCGCTTCAGCACATCCTCCAGTGTATTTACAAACCCATATATTGCAGATGTATTAAGCCCTTTCGAATTAATACGTGGAAATTTTATGAATGCGTAGTATGCTCGGTAAATAATTGCGTAAGCGTCTAATAACAATAATCTCTTCATGAATCATCTTTTTTTATTGGAGTATCACAGAACTATTATTCTGCCTTGAATGCTTTTGTATAAATCCATTTTTCCGTTTTCCTGCCGTTATAAAACAGATATAAATGAATTCGGGTATAAAAGTATTAAAAAATACACAGAATTAAAGGTCAGACCATAAAAGAAAACATAAAATTATGTACTTTTGCAACTTGTTAAAAAAAAACTATCACATTACATGATTCTGATTGAAGACATAAAAAAACCTATTCTAAAAGAAATACATCTCTTTGAAGAAAGATTTGCAGCCGCTCTTCAATCGGACAATCCATTGCTATCCAACATAAACGAACATATAGGACAAGGAACAGGAAAACAACTACGTCCTATACTGGTGATATTAAGCGCAAAGATATTTGGAGAGATAAATAAATCCACAATCGACAGTGCTGTATCTCTGGAGTTGCTGCATACGGCAAGCCTCATACACGACGACGTGGTAGACGACACCTTCGAACGGCGCGGCCGCAAATCAGTAAACGCACGGTGGAACAACAAGATAGCAATTCTGGCAGGCGACAATATGCTGTCGAATGCATTGTACTATGCCACCAAAACTGAAAAAATAGACATTCTATACTCCATCTCCAACATAGGCATGCAGCTTTCCGATGGGGAATTGCTACAACTCTCCAACCGTGACCAGACAAAAATTACCGAAGAAGAGTATTTCAATGTGATACGTAAAAAAACCGCGTTGTTGTTTTCTACATGTACCGAAGTAGGCGCTTTGTCTGTAAATGCAAGCAAAGAGGAATTATTGCATTTACGTAATTACGGAGAATATATAGGTATCGCCTTCCAGCTGAAAGACGACATATTTGATTATTACGAAAATGCCCATATAGGCAAGCCTACCGGCAACGACATTCGCGATGGGAAAGTCACCCTGCCTCTAATTTTTGCATTGCAGAATGCCCACGAAAAGGAAAAAGAAAAAATTTGCCACTGGATTAAGAACAAAGACTTTTCGCAGAAGAATATCCGCGAGATAATGAATTTTGCCCACGAAAACGGCGGCATCCGCTATGCCGAAAAACAAATGGAGCTTTATAAGCAAAAAGCCATTAACGAGCTTGCCACTTTCCCGCAAAGCGATATAAAAGACGCTCTGATAGCCAATGCAGAGTTTATTATAGACAGAAAAATATAAACCTCCCCCGTCGTTATTTCATCACACACACAATTCCACTTGGATATTTTTACTTCGCCGAAGGAATAACAACTGCTTTGGTATCAATCATTTTTTCGTCCAACGGTTTCAACGGTATTTTCAAATCAGCGGGAACAAGTTTTCTGTCCAGCATACGTGTCTTACTTGGCGACTGCTGTACGCCGGACTGTCCTGTAATCAGTTCGATAGCTTTAGCAAGTAAAGGCTCGTTTTGCTCGCCAAGGGCAACAGGGTTGGTTATAATATCTTCTTCAACATAATAGTTGGGGGCTATCCCACTTACATCTGTAAGCGCGGGGAAACCATTTTTATTGGCAAAGCGATATACCATAATATACATTCCCCAGTCGTACAGGTCGCTATCTTTTATTCCTATATTTTCAGGCTCCAGCAAAACTCCTCCGCAATACTTGCCCGATGTTGTTTCGCCAATAAGTACAACGTCCAGATAGGGTTTCAAGCCGATAATAGTAGCTTCGGAGGCCGATGCCGTACCATTACCCGTAAGTATGTAGATAGTGGAAAGGTTAATGTTATCTACAACCACACTTTCATCAGCATTCTGAGACTTATACTCATGCACAAAATATTCATTTGTCTCTTCGCCCCTGTATTTGAAGTACTCCATATAACCATCGTTCCAAACCTGCTGAAGAAATACGGACTTGTTCCTGAAAGCCTCCTCGTTAACCAACATGCTACAAAGCAACTGTGAGGTAACGGCTGTACCTCCCCCATTGTAACGCAAATCGAGCACTACGTCGGTCACACCCATGTTCTTAAATCCGGTAATAGCTTCCTGCAATTCGCGGTGAGATTTCAGCAAAAAGCTGGTATAGAGCAAATAGCCGACCTTTTTGCCACCCGCTTCAATCACTTTCGAAATCATAACAGGATTCATATATTGCTTAACCGCATTCAACGATACGGTTTTTGCCAACGATAATTTTCTGTCGCTGCCAACTTCTCCAATTCCTAATTTTATAGACGAGGCGTAGTATAAATCAAGATAATTGGCGGCTGTTATGTCATTACCATCGATAGTCATGATAATATCTCCCCGCTTCACCCCCGCATTGTCGGCTGGAGAATCGGGGTACACAAACTGAACTACTGCGAAGTATGTATCCGAGTTCGAAAAGCGGTATATCACCAGCGAATAACCGAATGTGGTATCCTCCCCATAAAAGCTATCTTGCAAATCGCTGATTTTATCAGTCAGCATCGACCATTTATCGTCTTTGTAAACCAACTTATCAAAATAAGCAAACGAGTCGGCCTCTTTATTCGGATTGATAGAAGGAAGATATTTATCCCATAAATAAACTTCTTTAAATGTGCTGTGGATAAAATTGTTTACTTTTTTAGTTACTGTAGTAACATCCGAAGGCTCATTATTATTGTCACACGATGCGAAAAACAAAAGAAATACGGATAAATACAATAAGAAACCGGTTTTAGGAAAAGATATTTTCATGTTCAAGACACTTTACATTTAAAATAAAAACTCAAAAGTAGTATTTTCTGACTCAATAATAAACGAATATTTACAGAAAAAATTATAACCTCGGTTTTATTTATTGGTCAGACACTTATTTTCTATCAAGAGGTAAAGAAAAAACAAACAAGAAATATTAAAAAGTTATATCTTTGCACTTATTCATCAATATTTCGGATATTTTGAGTACTATTTGGCTTGTTATCATAATATTAGTTTTCTCTGCCTTCTTTTCGGGAATGGAAATTGCGTTTGTAACCTCGAACAAACTGCGATTCGAACTGGATAAGAAACAAAAAGGGCTGGCATCTTCCATCATCTCCATATTTTACAAGCATCCCCAGCAATACATATCTACCATGCTGGTGGGCAACAATATATGTTTGGTAGTATATGGTATATTGATGGCCAACATGTTGACACCTTACCTATTGTTCCTGAAAAGCCAGTTTCTCATAACCTTGGCACAAACTATTCTCGCAACTATTATAGTATTGATTACGGGCGAGTTTTTACCCAAAACCATTTTCAGGGCAAACCCTAACCTGTGGCTGAACATATTCTCTCCTATCCTGCTTATTTTCTACATCGTGCTGTATCCCATTTCGAGCATAAGCACATGGCTTTCTATCCTGATATTAAGGATATTCGGGATAAAGCGAAACAAAGAAGCCGAAAGCAATACTTTTTCGCGCATCGACTTCAATTATCTGGTAGAAGAATCGTTTGACGGGAGCAATACCGAAGAGGAAATTGAAAATGAGGTGAAGATATTGCAAAACGCGCTAGACTTTTCCAATGTAAAGCTGCGCGACTGCTATGTGCCACGCCCCGAAATAATAGCACTGGACCATAGCGTGGATGTGGAAACGCTGAAACAAACTTTTATCGAAACCGGGCTTTCAAAAATCATCATTTACAAAGGGGATATTGATAATGTGGTAGGCTACATACACTCGTCGGAAATGTTTACCCACCAAAACAACTGGAAAGAACATATCAATAAAATACCGATTGTGCCCGAAAACATGGCCGCCCAAAAGCTGATGAAAACTTTCATGCAAGAGAAAAAAAGCATTGCTGTAGTGGTGGACGAGTTTGGAGGAACTGCAGGTATTATCACCCTCGAAGATATCATTGAGCAAATATTCGGCGAAATTG
Source organism: Paludibacter sp. 221 (assembly GCF_010501035.1). Classification (GTDB taxonomy): domain Bacteria; phylum Bacteroidota; class Bacteroidia; order Bacteroidales; family Paludibacteraceae; genus QVMH01. Next base: position 9,413 of record NZ_QVMH01000044.1, on the reverse strand, counting down.
AGGACGAACACGACACTCATGAGTATATTTCGGAAAGAATAAATGAGAGTGAATATCTGTTTTCGGGAAGGCTCGAAGTAAAAACAATAAACTCGAAGTATAACCTGAACATACCCGAATCGGACGAATACGACACAATAGCCGGGTTTATCCTTTTTCATTATCAGCATTTCCCAAAGCTGAATGAGGTTATCCGCATCGGAGCCTTTACGCTCAAATGTACCAAAATAACCAATAGCCGCATCGACCTTGTTAGATTAAGCATCTACGAAGAATAATTATCAATGTTTAATTATTAGTTTTTTTCAATCGCTGGCGCAAGTTTAATATAGCGTAACTTGTGCCAAATACAGCAGGGGTTGCAAACTGTAGGCAAAAAGTTTCAATCATATTTTCAGTTTATTTTATAACTACTACAGCTATTTTATAATTTATTTTTATTTGCAAAACCAAACCTTGCTCATAAAAATGTATCTTTGCAAACTTTGATACGAATCCCAATTCGGCATAAAAATACCGCATATTTTCTAAGCCTGAGTAATAAAAACAAACATGAGTAACAACATCATAACACAATCAATACAAACTACAGGGAAGTACTTTTTATTGATAAACAAAGTGTTTTCCACCCCCGAACGCTGGCGCATGTTTTTCCGGCAATTTGCAAAAGAGATTAATAAACTTGGAGTACAATCGCTGCCCATTGTTATAATCATCTCCGTATTTATCGGAGCCATTATGACCATACAAACCAAACTCAATACCGAAAACCCTCTGCTACCGGCATACAGCACCGGACTCGTTACACGCGACACGCTGCTTCTCGAATTTTCATCTACCATCATGTGCCTTATCCTTGCGGGTAAAGTAGGCTCTAACATTGCTTCGGAGATAGGAACAATGCGCATTACAGAGCAAATCGACGCACTTGAGATAATGGGTATAAATTCAGCAAGCTACCTCATATTACCCCGTATTACTGCATTTGTTCTGATGATGCCTGTTCTTGTTATTTACAGTATGGCTATAGGGCTTATAGGAGGTTACTGCGTAGGGCTTTTTACCGATATAATAACGGTGTCCGACTATTTATTGGGGATTCAGTACGCCTTCATACCTTATTATATATTTTACTCATTGGTAAAATCGCTTGTTTTTGCCTTTATCATAGCTTCGGTAGCTTCGTTTTACGGTTACTATGTAAAAGGCGGAGCTTTGGACGTGGGCAAAGCCAGTACAAACGCCGTTGTGAACAGCAGCGTACTGATTCTGTTTTTCAATCTGATAATCACTGGATTGATGCTAAATTAGTGGATTACGAGAATGAATCAGAACAAAATAGATAAACATAGAGCAAAATAGAACAAAAAGAAGTTGAAAAACAAGAGTTGTAGGCATGTACTCATTGTTCTTTTGTTCCACATTATTCCATATTGTTCTTTTGTTCTAGAAAATGTGATTCCTGCAATTAAGCGTTAATATATAGCTTATGTTAGAAATAAAGAATGTTGTAAAATCGTTTGACGATGTAACCGTATTGAAAGGGATTTCGGCTGTTTTCGAGCCCGGAAAAGTAAATATGATTATAGGACAAAGCGGTTCGGGTAAAACAGTATTGCTGAAATCCATCATCGGGCTTCACCGCATTGATAGCGGCCGGATAGAGTATGACGGACGCAATCTGCCTGATATGAGGATAAAAGAAGTGAGAATACTACGCCGCGAGGTGGGTATGCTATTTCAAGGCTCTGCGCTTTTCGATTCGATGTCGGTATTCGAAAACGTAATGTTTCCTTTAGAGATGTTTTCGCCCGACAGTGTAAAAGAAAATACCGAGCGTGCCAACTTCTGCCTGTCGCGCGTTAATATCGACGAAAAAGCATTCGACCTTATGCCATCCGAAATAAGCGGAGGGATGCAAAAACGGGTAGCAATAGCGCGAGCCATTGCCCTGCAACCGAAATACCTTTTTTGCGACGAGCCAAACTCCGGGCTCGACCCCAAAACATCGCTCATTATCGACCAACTGATATATGAGCTTACCCACGAGTTTGATATAACTACCATCATAAACTCGCATGATATGAACTCTATCATGGAAATCGGCGATAACATTATTTTCATAGAAAATGGCGAGAAAGTGTGGCAGGGGAATAAAGAGAATATATTCCATGCGAAATGCAAGGAGTTGAACGATTTTGTTTTTGCATCGGACTTATTTAAGAAGGTAAAAAAAGCAAACAATCAGGAAGAGAAGATATTGAATCATCATTAACCGCATTGCAAAAGTAGGATATGAAAATAATATCATATAACGTAAACGGAATACGTGCAGCCATGTCGAAAGGCTTGCTGGAATGGATTAAAACCGAAAGTCCGGACGTTTTGTGCTTGCAGGAGACAAAGGCACAGCCGGAACAAATAGATACTTTTGCATTTGCCGAACTTGGGTACACTGTATATATGCACTCAGCCCAAAAGAAAGGATATAGTGGTGTAGCAATTATAACCAAGCAGAAGCCTGATAAAGTAACGATTGGGATGGATAATCCGCTTTATGATGCCGAAGGGCGTGTTATCCGTGCCGACTATGGCGATTTGTCGGTTGTAAGCGTATACATACCTTCGGGCTCGTCGGGCGACGAACGGCAAGCATTTAAAATGACATTTTTGGATGCATTTCTCCCCTTTGTGGAAAATCTAAAAAAAATACGTCCGAACCTGATTATCTGCGGCGACTACAATATATGCCACAAACCTATTGATATAAACCATCCCGAAAGACAAACAGGAGTTTCGGGATTTCTGCCCGAAGAAAGGGAATGGATGGACAGATACGAAAGCTCAGGTATGATAGATTCGTTTCGCCTTTTCGACTCAAGCCCCGAAAAATACAGCTGGTGGAGCTACCGTGCCGGAGCACGCAAACGCAATGCCGGTTGGCGCATTGATTATCACTGGGTTACTACACCTCTACAGGACAAATTAAAATCGGCTTCTATACTATCGGATGTTGTACACTCCGACCACTGTCCTGTTTCTGTGGAAATAGAGATATAAAACGCATTAAACAAATAGCTTTCATTTCATTAAAAAACAATAAAAGCAAAAAAATAGCTTTATTATACCCTAAAATGTTTATATTTTTGCCTGCTGAATAATATATTGACACTCAAAAACATGAAATTAAAACCAATTCATTTTATACTTTCACTCATACTTACAGCATTATTTGTTTCTTGTATCGGCAGCAACGACACGGACGATAAAGAAGTAGCAGGCATTCCTGACTTTGTGGCATTAACGTTTACAAAAAATGATAGTGTACCGGGATTGGAAAACGCCGTATTTACGCTGGAATTCGATAGTGAGTTGAATGATTCTATAATTGTAAACCTCGACTCGCTTGCTTACAAAACACGGATTGACAGCGTTGTCCCCAATTTTTATTTCAAAAGTTCTTCTTCAGCCCTACTCTACCAAGAAAAAGCAGAAGGAGGTCTTGATACTATCTATCTTACCGGAAAAGATACAATCGACTTTTCGAGAAAAACCAAATTGCAGAATACCTCATCGGATGGGGACTCGACCAGAATATACCATATAAAAGTAAATGTGCATCAGGTGGAAGGGGAATTATATATCTGGGATAAAATAAAAAGCAATATCGTATCACAGGCCGAGAGTAACCAAAAAGCCGTATTGTTCGGCAACAAGTATTTTTATTACATGTCGACCGGAAACAGTAATTACCTGTACACTACCACCACCCCCGAAGCCGATTGGGCTGAAACTGCAATGGAAGTTGTGCCCGCAAATGCTACTATGCTCAATCTGAGATATATGACAGAGCATAACAGCCAACTGTATGTAACTGATAATAGCGGAAATATATATTATTCGGAAAATGGAATCAACTGGCAACAAAGAAACTACACTTCGACCAAAAAACTATTCAGTTTATTATTCTCGTTGAATAACAAATTGTGGGCTATTATGGAGTCTGGCGGAGCATATTACATTGAAAGCTCTACCGACGGAAGTGTATGGACTGATAATAACCAAACGATAGACGACAGTTTCCCTGTGACGGAATATGCTGCTTTGGTGTTCAAAACCAAGGTAGGAAAACCTAAAGCTATTATCACAGGAGGTTATAATAAAGACGGAAAGCTGAAACAAACAAACTGGAGCACCGAAAACGGCACATACTGGGTATCTTACCGCGATAATATACTTGGCTCAACCGAAGGTGCAGCACTGGCTCAATACGACGATAAATTATTCATATTTGGAGCACAAACGGTGGATAATGAATATATCCCAATCATGGAATCGTCAAATCAGGGGCTCAACTGGAATTTACCTGACAGTACATATAATTATCTTCCTATAGAGTTCGAAAAAAGATCGTACCAGTCGGTATTTGTAAACATGGAGGACGACCAAAAACGAATTTATCTGATAGGTGGAAAAACTACCGGAGAGATATATTCGGATGTATGGACAGGCAGACTAAACCGCATGTTCTTCGACAGACAATAAAAATCAGAACAAAAACATTTTTCCAAATAAAGGTAATGATTCCAAAATAAAAAGGTGAACCAAAGCGGTTCACCTTTCATTGTATAAGCAAGAAGTATATTTTACTCCATCAGTTTTTTGTAACGTATACGTTTAGGAGTTTCATCACCAAGGCGTTTACGCTTATTCTCTTCGTACTCGGAATAACTGCCCTCGAACACAAAAATCTGCGAATCGCCTTCGAAAGCAATAATATGCGTACAAATCCGGTCGAGGAACCAACGGTCGTGCGAGATAACCACAGCACAGCCGGCAAAGCTCTCCAACCCCTCCTCCAAAGCACGCAACGTATTTACGTCAATATCATTGGTTGGCTCATCCAGCAGCAATACGTTAGCCTCCGATTTCAGAGTAAGAGCCAAGTGTAAGCGGTTACGCTCACCACCCGACAGCACACCACACAGTTTTTCCTGGTCGCCACCTGTGAAATTAAAACGCGACAGGTAAGCACGCGCATTTATTTCCTTACCGCCTACACGGATAAATTCAGTACCGCCGGAAATAACCTGGAATACCGTTTTTTCAGGGTCTATATCAGCATGGCTTTGGTCAACGTAGCCTATTTTTACAGTTTCGCCCACTTCAAATGTTCCTTTATCCGCCTTTTCTATCCCCATAATCAAGCGGAAAAGCGTAGTTTTACCCGCACCGTTAGGCCCGATAACGCCAACAATACCATTGGGAGGAAGCATAAAATTAAGATGCTCGAACAACAATTTGTCACCATAAGCTTTTGCCACATCAATAGCCTCAACTACCTTATTACCTAAGCGGGGACCATTCGGGATAAATATTTCCAGTTTTTCTTCCTTTTCTTTCTGGTCTTCGTTCAGCAAGCGGTCGTAAGCACCCAAACGGGCTTTACCTTTAGCCTGACGGGCTTTAGGGGCCATACGTACCCACTCCAACTCACGCTCCAGAGTTTTACGGCGTTTACTGGCCTGTTTCTCCTCCATAGCCATACGTGAGGTTTTCTGCTCAAGCCACGACGAGTAATTACCTTTCCAAGGTATTCCCTCTCCCCTGTCCAACTCCAATATCCAGCCTGCTACATTATCAAGGAAATAACGGTCGTGAGTAATAGCAATAACAGTACCCGCATATTGTTGCAAATGCTGTTCGAGCCACTCTACCGATTCGGCATCCAAATGGTTGGTAGGCTCATCGAGCAATAAAATATCGGGCTGACGAAGCAACAGACGACACAAAGCTACACGGCGACGCTCCCCTCCCGACAAGTTTGCAACCAAGGCTTCTTCCGGCGGACAACGCAATGCGTCCATAGCACGCTCCAGTTTATTGTCAATATTCCACGCATCGGCATGGTCAAGCAATTCCTGCAACTCTCCCTGACGGGCTATCAGCTTATCAAAATCGGCATCGGGGTCGGTAAACTGTTCGTTTATCTTATCGTATTCGGCCAACATATCCATAACCTCCTGCACCCCTTCCTGTACCACTTCTTTTACAGTTTTATTAGGGTCGAGTTTAGGCTCCTGCTCCAAATAACCAACCGAATAGCCCGGCGAAAAAACAACTTCTCCATCATACGATTTCTCCACTCCCGCTATAATTTTCAAAAGCGTGGACTTACCTGAGCCGTTCAGACCAATGATACCTATTTTCGCACCATAGAAAAACGAAAGATAGATGTTACTTAAGACCTTTTTTTGCGGTGGAAATGTTTTACTCACACCAACCATCGAAAAAATAACCTTTTTATCGTCAGACATAATTTTCTGTTTAAATGTTGAATTGCTTAATTGTTGGAATTATCAGTATTAAGTATTTGATAAGAATCAATGTTGCTTTTAGTAAAATGACAAACAAGAAGCTAATGATTTTTAGCGAATAAAAAACTTACCTCTTACCTCTTGTTTCTTACCCCTGTAAATCGTAAGTAAATTACGCGTTTTTCGTTTTATAACTAGCACGGACTTTACCTTTCACTATATTGGTAAGTTTAGATTTAAGCAGCTGACGACGCAAGGGATTTACCTTATCGGTAAAAAGATTACCCTCCAAGTGGTCATATTCATGTTGTACCACACGTGCTTTGTACCCTTCAAACACCTCAGTATGCTCGTTGAAATCGGCATCATAATAACGAATTTTTATTCTCTGCGCACGAACTACCGACTCATGAATACCGGGAATACTGAGACAGCCCTCCTCGCACGATTCTGTTTCCTCGCTCAGTTCCAGCATTTCGGGGTTTATCATCGCCACTTTAAAAGCGGCCAATTCAGGGTCCTGTTCTTTGAACGGCACCAAATCAATCACCAGCAAACGTATAGGCAAGCCTATTTGCGGCGCAGCAAGCCCTACTCCATCGGCATGGTACATTGTTTCGAACATATTGTCGACCAGCGTTTTCAGTTCTGGATAATCAGGAGCGATTTTTTCGGTCGGTTTCCTCAAAACCGGACTCCCATATGTATAAATAGGTAATATCATATATTTTATTTTGTTTTTTTAGCCGTTAAAAAAATGTTGAGTTGTACAATCGGTATTTTACCTTACCGATTCCAAATAACTTTGTAGTATTATAGTAGCACTTATTTTGTCCACCAGCGCTTTATTCTGCCTGTCTTTCTTTTTCAGTCCCCCGTCGAGCATAGCTTTATGTGCCAAAACCGAGGTAAACCGCTCGTCAACATATACAATTTCCATATCCGGAAAAGCCTGTTTCAACCTTTCGACAAAAGGACGGATATATTTCATCGAATCGGATTCCTGCCCATTCATCTGCTTAGGCAATCCTATCACTATCTTATCAACCTGTTCGCGGGCTACGTATTTTTGCAGATAATCAAGCACAACATTAGCCGGAATGGTATCAAGACCATTCGCCACAATCTGCAAAGGGTCTGTAACAGCCAGTCCCACACGCTTTTGTCCGTAATCAATTGCCAAAATCCGTCCCATAAAATAGTTTGCAAAGGTACATAAATATGATGGTATAGAAAAACCTATTTTATTTTGTCAAACACATGGATAAGATTCAACCAAACAAATATCGACAAAGGAGAAATGAACTTTCTGTTTCGTCCATTGTTTTATATCTAAAACTCTAAAAGCTTGATTTATGAAAAAAATACTTTTATTCTCAGCATTATTTCTGATTCCGTCTCTCCTTATAAGCACAAACGCCCAATACAAGAAAAACGAAATAGAACTTGGGGTTGGCATCTTCAATTTCAACGAGATTATCAACATTACATCCGATGTAATCATATCATCAGTACCTACAGGTACTACAATGGAAAACAGCAGCTCATACGGGTCGGTACACGCAGCGTACAAGTACCGTATCAGAGAAAGGATAGGCGTTGGAGGACTGTTTGCCTTCGACTATTCTACCGCCGAAGCCATGCGCTATGATATAAAAATAGGCGACTTCAAAAAAAGGCATTATACACTGGCTGCCGAAGCTGATTTTATTTACCTGAACTTCGACCGATTTAAAATGTATGCTTTAGCAGGTGTTGGAGCCACGCTTTACGGACTTACATATACAAGTGCTATAAATGGAGAAAAAGACAATAATACCACTCCCTATTTCACATTTCAGGTAACTCCTATCGGCATACGGTATGGAGAAAGGTTCGGAGGATTTCTCGAAGTAGGATTTGGATACAGGGGAATTTTAAACGCAGGAATCTTTGTAAGACTATAAAGCAAAGATTAAACGAACTATAACAGAAGCAGGAATCAGTTGATTCCTGCCTCATTGTTTTTCGAATTACAAAATAGCGCTATTGTAAAACAACGTCTTTCCAACTCGTACCATCGTGAAATTGAAGTTTACCTCCGCTCACTCTCAAAGTATATTTAAGACCATCTCCGCTAAATGCTTCGTCAACCGAAAGAGATAACTGTATACCCTGCTGAAAAAGAGTTTTTCCTCCCACATAGTTTTTCTTTCCCTGTCCTGTTATATAAAGCCCATAATGTTTATTATCATCATTATAAGCATTCACACCCCCTGCTGTATAAATATCATAAAGTACCTTTATCTTCATATTACTCGAAGTTTTATATGCCCTGAGATATAATCCATGAGCTTCATTGAGAGTTCCCTTTGCATCTGCAGCATAACTACCATAAAGAACTTCAATTCCTTTCGCTACGTTCATTATGCCACCTCCAGTTCCTACATTATTACTAGCACCAGAATAATAGGTACGAACACCAATGCCCACTGCGACTCCTGTATTTGTTTTCCCATTAGCAACCTTTGTTTCCATCCTTACCATCATTGATATAGGATTAATCGCCCCACCTTGATACTCGGGAGTATTCACATAAAATCGAGCAGCAGCCGTACCTGAGACTCCCGTTTTTTTCTCCTGAAGTATATTGCCGTTTTTTATTATAAGACCTCCATTTCTTTCAATCGTCGCTGTTTTGCTTCCTCCCGCATCCGTTGTAGTCCCGGCAAGATACCATGCTGTAGTAGCCGGCGTAGCCGGAGCTGTATAGGTAACATAGCTACTTCCATTGTAGCTCCAGATAGAGCCATCCAAAGCGATGTAAAGTACTCCGGTTTTACCTTTCAGGCTATCGTCGTTCACAAAATCAGCATTTGCATCGCCCTCGTCATCAAATGGCGGATTGATAGAGAACTTAGCACCTGTGTCGGTTGGAGTATTGGTGTCAATATATACGTTTGTAAGGCTTTGCGATTCCGATTGCGAGATAAGCCTTATCCAGTTTGTTCCATTGTTGTAATACATGCCCGGCATTACAACTTCGGCATCGGGTGTTCCTTCCGCACTTGTTGCTGTATTGTACACTGTCATACCTTGCACATGGGCAGATAGTGG
>NZ_QVMH01000043.1 GCF_010501035.1 Paludibacter sp. 221 | reverse complement strand
TCAGAGGTTAATGTGCCAAACTTTTGTTCTTTTAATACCCCGGACTCATTGATTATACAAGCAAAGACACTATCTTTGTGTACATCAAGACCACAATATTGATTCATAAGAATTGGGTTAAAATTTTTTTATCGAAGATACATATTGTTGGTCTTGTTTGAATAAAATAAGCTATTCTTTTATCAGACTCGCTTATAAATAGCATATTTTTATCTAAGTTTGACTTGATTATAACAGCTTTAAAAATACAACAATAGTAAAAAACATGTTGTGACCGACTTTCAAATTTGTATCTTTGACTTGATTATAACAGCCCTAAATTCACATTCAGTGGCACGCTGGAGTTGTGACCGACTTTCAAATTTGTATCTTTGACTTGATTATAACAGCCCTAAATTCACATTCAGTGGCACGCTGGAGTTGTGACCGACTTTCAAATTTGTATCTTTGACTTGATTATAACAGCTTGTTTGCGCGGTTGGAACTCCTACTATTGTTGTGACCGACTTTCAAATTTGTATCTTTGACTTGATTATAACAGCTTATCTACAATTTTGACATTTCGCTGGTATGTTGTGACCGACTTTCAAATTTGTATCTTTGACTTGATTATAACAGCACTTAGTAGAAAAACAAGATAAGCTGACGGGTTGTGACCGACTTTCAAATTTGTATCTTTGACTTGATTATAACAGCCTGAAAAAAGCAGCTATGAGGTCATTGTTGTTGTGACCGACTTTCAAATTTGTATCTTTGACTTGATTATAACAGCGACAATCTTATGCTATCCCTACGCTTGGTGTTGTGACCGACTTTCAAATTTGTATCTTTGACTTGATTATAACAGCGGTATCAGAAAATATGTTTATTCTATTCCGTTGTGACCGACTTTCAAATTTGTATCTTTGACTTGATTATAACAGCTTTTTACCACATCAGTATCCGGAGCTGCCGGTTGTGACCGACTTTCAAATTTGTATCTTTGACTTGATTATAACAGCGTATTCGTTTTAATCATGCAAGAGTTTATCGTTGTGACCGACTTTCAAATTTGTATCTTTGACTTGATTATAACAGCTGATATTGAAAGCGGAATAGGTATCATGCTGTTGTGACCGACTTTCAAATTTGTATCTTTGACTTGATTATAACAGCACCGAATATTTACACCTATTTTTATTTAAAGTTGTGACCGACTTTCAAATTTGTATCTTTGACTTGATTATAACAGCCTTTCGCAAGCTAACGAAATCACGTTCCTCGTTGTGACCGACTTTCAAATTTGTATCTTTGACTTGATTATAACAGCCTCGTTATTTTCTTCCTCTTGCTTGCTTAGTTGTGACCGACTTTCAAATTTGTATCTTTGACTTGATTATAACAGCTCCATGCTATCTCCTCGTGCCATTATGGTGTTGTGACCGACTTTCAAATTTGTATCTTTGACTTGATTATAACAGCTTTCAAGCACGGTATTAGCATAAGCCATCAGTTGTGACCGACTTTCAAATTTGTATCTTTGACTTGATTATAACAGCCCGTGTACATTTCCCCTGTAAACCCTACAAGTTGTGACCGACTTTCAAATTTGTATCTTTGACTTGATTATAACAGCCGATGAGGAAGACGCACACAGACTGACTCTGTTGTGACCGACTTTCAAATTTGTATCTTTGACTTGATTATAACAGCTTGTCTTTGTCCCAACAGATCCAGCAGCTTGTTGTGACCGACTTTCAAATTTGTATCTTTGACTTGATTATAACAGCCAAATAAAATATGAATAAAAGAGAAGACAGTTGTGACCGACTTTCAAATTTGTATCTTTGACTTGATTATAACAGCGCTACTTACTTTTCACACAAACCTCGGTTTGTTGTGACCGACTTTCAAATTTGTATCTTTGACTTGATTATAACAGCTGACTTGGCTATAGACTATGATGAGATAGAGTTGTGACCGACTTTCAAATTTGTATCTTTGACTTGATTATAACAGCAAAATGTTTTTGAAAGAGAAGTAAAAGATTGTTGTGACCGACTTTCAAATTTGTATCTTTGACTTGATTATAACAGCTGTTTGAAACATTGATAAACGCCCAGTTCGTTGTGACCGACTTTCAAATTTGTATCTTTGACTTGATTATAACAGCTTTCGATTGTTCTTATTCTATCTCTATCCTGTTGTGACCGACTTTCAAATTTGTATCTTTGACTTGATTATAACAGCCCACTTCCGGTCAGATACTAAGAACCTTAGGTTGTGACCGACTTTCAAATTTGTATCTTTGACTTGATTATAACAGCGAGTACCCATGAATAGCCATTGTTAAGCCTGTTGTGACCGACTTTCAAATTTGTATCTTTGACTTGATTATAACAGCGTGCAGCCTGTATAACATCCGTATCATACTGTTGTGACCGACTTTCAAATTTGTATCTTTGACTTGATTATAACAGCAGCAAAACTTTTTCCCAAAAGACAAATCAGTTGTGACCGACTTTCAAATTTGTATCTTTGACTTGATTATAACAGCCAATAGGAAACAACATGAACGTAAAGATTGTTGTGACCGACTTTCAAATTTGTATCTTTGACTTGATTATAACAGCTCTTGATTTTCCTTTTAATTCTACTATGTGTTGTGACCGACTTTCAAATTTGTATCTTTGACTTGATTATAACAGCAAGTCTTTCCTTGTTAAGCACAAGGTTCGTGTTGTGACCGACTTTCAAATTTGTATCTTTGACTTGATTATAACAGCGTATTAAATTCTTGGCGAGCAACAGAAGCGTTGTGACCGACTTTCAAATTTGTATCTTTGACTTGATTATAACAGCTAAATTTTTCTACAAAAACGGTATCTCCATGTTGTGACCGACTTTCAAATTTGTATCTTTGACTTGATTATAACAGCATACCAAAACACATCACGTTTATACTCTAGTTGTGACCGACTTTCAAATTTGTATCTTTGACTTGATTATAACAGCACAACCTACATAAGTAAGAGATTGTCAGTTTGTTATATCGAATATTAGAATTAAAAAAACAGCTGTTATTTAACAAAAAATCCGCTCTGATAGCGGATTTTTTGTGTTTTAAAATAGTTCTAACTGCTGATAGGGAGTTGCTACAGTTTCTTCTTTTTTTCCATGGAATAACTCTATCCTGCCAAATTGTTTATCAGTTATACATAATATCCCTACACTACCTTTTTTGGGCAATAGTTTTTTAACCCGAAGGATATGTACGTCAGCATTTTCCTGACTGGGACAGTGACGGAGATAGATTGAGAACTGAAACCTAGTAAATCCATCATCCTGTAGCTTTTTTCTGAAGTCCGCAGATATTTTACGCTCTTGCTTGGTTTCTGTCGGAAGGTCAAAAAATACGAGTACCCACATAATTCTGTATTGACTAAAACGTTCCATAAATCCGGATTTATTCAAACGAAGGATATGCTATCCTTCGGGTTTCGCCTAAGTAGCATCGTGCCAGCGAAGCAGTTGTTTGCGAGGCTGCTATCATTAGCGGGCTACGTTGGTTGTTGATTATAACATCTAATACTGGAATACCGAGTAGCTTTATTTTCATGTCTTTTGAAATTTCCTGAAAGTCTTCGCCGTTTTCGGTAATTTCAACTACCAGTTTATCAACAAACGGACGGTAAGGCTCCATAATATCATCGGCCAGACAATAAGCATTATAACGGTTGTGGTGGTGTATGCCAAGCGTAGGGAGCAACCCGCTGGCAACCAACGAACGGGCAATAACGGCACGAAGAACAGCATAGCCGTAATTCAGCAGATTGTTAGGGGCAACGCCTTCGCGTCCCCGGCGGAATCCTTCGATATGGGGGAACATATTGGCCCAATAATAGGCTGCCGCACGTCCTTCTAAATTGTCGCTATCGCCACTTTTCACATCTTTGACCCATGCAAGCATATTTTTTACTGTTTCATTCCGGCATGTTTTCAGCACATACGCCTGATTGGTTATTTTAGCCTGTACTGTTTGTTGCCACAACTGCTTTTTCAACGGCACTGATGCTCCTATTTGTGCCTGAAAACGTTCGCTCTGTGTAGTGTTGCTTTCCAATGGCAAGTGCATGCCAATAGGCATACGGTTGCTTCCACAGGTTATTACAGCGCAGTTATTGCCAAGTAAAGCCTCAAGCAAACCATGTGTGATGGTTATTTGCTTATTATCCAAAATTATGACGCCAATATCTTCTACCGGTATAGTCTTAACAGCTTCTTGCTTGAATGATTCGGGCAAAGTGTCATTTTTAGCAACTTCGGGTAGTTTTATTACCAATTGCTTATTTTTCATGCTTAAATAAGCCGGATTTTCAAAATAAAGTGTTTTCTTAATCATGGTATTATTCTTGTATTTTGAAAGTTAATGACCTATGAAAAAAATCAAAATAATTTCTTAATATTCTCCTACCCAAACGATTTGTCCAATATGATTAACCCTGACTTTTACTATTTTATCAAAAATGGATAAAGCACTAATTCTTTTATAAGCAATTTCTTTAAGCAGGTTATTATCTTTCACTGCTGTTTCCAAATGATGACGAAACATATAGTCTCTGGCTGATGTTTTTGAAAACTTCTGTACTCGATATAGGTTTGGGCTGATGAATTTATAATTTTCAGGATCGAACAAGTCTATTTCTTTTGGATTAAATCCGGTTTCTTCATTTGGGAATACAAAATATTCGTTTTGCTTCATACTGAAAAGAAACTGCCAACCTTCACCCTTTTTATATTCTTTGTCTATAATAGGTTGTTGCAAATTAGCACGTACAGTAGCTTTGAAGAACGATACAACTTCGTCCTGCAGGTTTCCGTTTTCGTCGCGATAAATCGCCACATGGTGGTTGTTGCCTGTATTTACAAAATCTACAGCCTGTGTCTTTCCTTCTTTATCTAAAATAACTTTTCCGTACTTGTCTTTTTTAGTATGCAATGACTCAGCATTGCTTACTCCCGAAATTGTCACACGCTTGAGTTTAATCCCTTTTTCTTCGTTTAACCAAATAGGATTTTCATCCAGATTGGAAAAGGCTTGCTTTGCATCTCCGTTATGTTCAGCTAACCTGTTTTCCAAAATGCGCCGTATTCCTGTGTTAGTTACTTTTTCTATTTTTAAATCAGGCGATATTGCTTTGCGTATTGTATATGTGTTTTCTAATTGTACGGTTTTTACTTTTTCCGGAACAAAAGAACTTTGCGACTCATCCAGATACACAGGGTTTTTAGATAAGCTATTTTTCCCGGTAAATGCTTTTTTAGGATCGCCGCCAAACTCCTGAAGCCGTTTCAAAAGCGCCTCGCGATATTTTTTCTTACATACTTTTTGTATTTGCTCTTTGTCGAAACCTGCTCCCACTTTTTCTTCTTTAGTAACATAACTTTTGCTGCATCCATATATAGTTTCCAGATGTAGCTGTCCACGGGGAGTCAACTGTTTCTTTTTGTTTGTTCCTTGAGCAGTTTTTGTAATGTTTATATTGCTTGTTACCACTTTATTTTTTGCTTTTATCGAGATAAGTGTGTTTTCAAGCTGTTTTTTTGCTTCTGCCCTGAATTCCTTGATAGGCATTGGAGGGTTGAATCTCAGTTTATTTTTTTCGTCGCGATAGAGTTCCTTTTTCTCGATAGCATACACACTCGAATTTTTATCCGAACGGGCATTCTGGTTGTTGAGATACTGAATGTGGTCATGCTTTGTAAAAGCTATGGTAAGAGCATCCATTGCGTGGTGGCGATGGTCGTTCCGCTTACTCCAGTCTTTTATACGCCGTATTTTTTGACCGTCTTTGTTTTCTATTATTTCCGTCAGCCCAAGTTTATTGTATTTTTCCCAGTTCAATTCTTTCATTACATCTACCAGTTGCCAATCCTCGCGTAAGCGGTCGGTAACTTTGCCTGAGGTAGATACTACAACTTTTACCATATCCTCCAATATCATTTTTGCTTTTCGGGCAATGTATTGCGTATCGCGGATGTCGCGTTCGATGAAATCATCGGGGATATCCGACTCTTTCATTTTCAGCTTGTTTAGCTTAGCCTGTTTTATATAGCCTGATTTGAACAGCTTTTCTATCCGGCTGAAGTATTCCTCCAAACCTTTATCCCCGTATTTTTCTAAAACATAATCGCAAGCGGTTTTATTTCCTTTCTCGATGTTGATATCGCGCAATTCCAAAGTTTTGTTGGAGAACGAGTCGTCAAACAGGCGCGACTGAGGAATAATATGCTCTATATCAATTTTTTTGCTAAACAACATGCCGGGGGAGATATACGTATTGGAGTATAATGTATGATACCCATTTTCTTTCAGCTCTTCATACAACTTGTAGCGAATAATGTCGTTACGGCTTATATGGGTTAGTCCGAAATCGTTACGGAGGATGGTTTTAATCTTTTCGTGTTCGGCAGTCGTTTTGTTGATGCTATTGGTCATTTCTTCGCGTTCCCCTGCACTTTTTTTCAGTTCGCGCGCCAACTCTATATGTATTTCATCAAACTCGCCGTAGTTGTCGGCCACACCGTTTACAACATTAATCATTTGGTTCAGTATCTTTTCCACCACCGGATTGCGCAGGCTGTTTTTAGGAAGGATGTCGAGCCGTTTTTTCAATTCCTTGTTTTCTATTTCGTCTTTGGTTAGCGAATTTTTAGAATGGCGGTATCCCGCATATACACAAGCCACATCGTAACCATTCCCCTCTTTCATATGAGGCAGTATTTTCCGCATGGCTTTAGTACTCAGGCTGCCGTAGTCGTCCTGAAAAGTAACGTTGGCAAGTATTGAAGCATGTTCCTTACTGAATCCATACAACTCTGACAATTTGGAAACGAGTTTTTCGCTGCCGCTTACCGAGTCGTCACCTTCAAAAGAATAAAGCAGGTGCCATAATTGATACAACGGTTGTTGTTCTAATTGTTGCCCCCGAAGCGAAGCATCGAATTGTAAAATATGGGTGTTGTAGCCCAACATGCTAAAGACTTCTGAAACTATTTCCATACTTTTTTCTGCAGATAGCTTGGCAAAGTCGTATTCCCCATGCCCACTCATAGCTATTATTTTTTGATAAGCTTCGAATAGTCTGGCTTGTGTGCGGTTACCCTCTATGTGTTTCAAGTTTAGTTCAAAATTTTTCGGATTTTTGAACAATAACTTTAACGCTTCTTCTTTTGATAATCTTTCTTTTACAGACAATTCGGCAAAAAGCGCTTCTTTAGCTTCAAGCGTGAGGGATTTTATTTCGTTTTCTTTTTTGTCAGTTACTTGTATATTGTTGAGTACTTGCCATATTTTAAACTCTTGAAACAAGGGAGATGACTTGGGACACACACGCGAACCAACTGTTTTTTTCTTCTTTCTCCCTTCTATTTCTATCTCAATTTCTCTGCTTTCAAATTCACAAAAGCTAATTAATCCCTTTTGGCTTTTAAGGCGGCGTTGGTAGAAAATAATTACGTCGCGGATTTCTCTTTTCAGTTCGGGAGTCAGGTTTTTATGATATTTAGCTTGGGTTTCCCAAATGGTATTGAATTCGTCTAAATAATCCTGCCTGTAAAACACTTGGTTTTTCAGGCTTGTATTAGGGTCGTTGTCCAAAAGGGACATCAGGTATTGCCCCACAGTCTGATGATTGAAATATAGCTCTTTGCTCCGGTCGCTTATAGCACCTAAGTAGCCGCTCGAATTGCTTATAGCACCGTTTACATCGCTGATTACAAAAGCCATTTCTTCTTTTGTAAGTTGCTTGGTTAGCGCATCGGCTCTCCATTGGTAGGCTTGTATTCTTTTGTCAGCACCTTTGTTGTCGGCGGTGTAAATGCCGTATTTGTTTAAAAATATCTTGCTGGTATTTTGCTTGCCTTTGTTATTTATCTGGTTTTTAAATTCTCCGGTAAGAACTTCGGGATAAAACTGTTGCTGAAAATACCAGATACGGTCGAGTTCTGCTTGTAAGTCCGAACGGTAAAAATCAGGTATATGTTTTTTGCCCTCTTTCAGCAATTGAAGAACAAACTGTCCGGGGGTCAAATTCTCATCATACAGTTTCTTTGCTATTTCCATGCCGTCTATTAATTCTCCCTCGTCGGCCGATTTAGCTTTGCGGCAGCTCTTATATCCACGCTTTTTATTAATCATAAGCAGCACCCTTGCCAACTCTTCGAGGGATATTTGCTCAGTTGCGGCTTTGGCACGCAGGCGGTATGTCTCGAAGGTTGTGCAATTACCATCTTCGGACAGGATGTTTTTTTCTGTAATGAAACCATTCTCTTTAAGTATCTCTATCAGGTTGTCTCTGCGAAGTTTGTAGCGTTG
Source organism: Paludibacter sp. 221 (assembly GCF_010501035.1). Lineage (GTDB taxonomy): Bacteria > Bacteroidota > Bacteroidia > Bacteroidales > Paludibacteraceae > QVMH01. The sequence goes on along the minus strand of NZ_QVMH01000043.1, from coordinate 11,112 downwards.
CAAGTTGCGGCGCATGCCGCGTTTCAGCGTGCGGTCGGCATTAGTTGTAATCTTTTTCCCTTTTTCAAAGTTGCTCAATTCATCAGTTGTCAGAGGGTTTACGCGTACTCCGAGCTTTATAATCGACGATTTTTCTCCATCGCCGGTAGCTTCGTTTACCAATGCCCAGCCTATGCTGGTTGTGCCGAGGTCAAGTCCTAATATTCTTTTCATAGTGTTGTATTAATGTATGTATGAGTTGTTTTTAATTGTTTATTAAAAATAAGATGCATGTAGAGTGGGCATAAAGTTAAATATATAATATTAATTAACAAACTGTTGTTAATTAAAAAATATTATATATCTTTGCTTTTACAAATTTGAAGTTAGTCACAATAAGGATTATTCCGTTGTGAAAACATTTAAGGCGGCACGTAAGTGTCGCTTTCTTTTTTGATATAAACGGTTAAAAAGCGTACCTTTGTGGTATGAAAATTTACTGGCAGCTATTCACCATTTTCTTTAAGATTGGAGCCTTTACTCTGGGGGGAGGCTATTCCATGATACCGCTTATCGAGAGGGAAATAGTGACTAACAGAAAATGGATGGAACCAAGAGATTTTATTGATATGCTCGCATTGGCTCAGGCTGCACCGGGGGTCATTGCCATCAATACTGCCATCTTTGTTGGTTACAAAATAAAAGGTGTAAAAGGCAGCCTTGTTACATCGCTGGGTGCAGCACTACCCTCGTTCATCATCATATTATTAATTGCCGTTGTTTTCACCGATATAAAAGATAATGAAATGGTCAACCGTATTTTCAAGGGAATACGTCCGGCTATTGTTGCACTGATTGCCGCTCCGGTATGGAATATGGCAAAGTCGGCGGGTGTGACATGGAAAACCGCGTTTATCCCCGTGGTGGCGGCTTTGCTTATTTGGTGGCTTGGCGTGTCGCCTGTTATTGTAATACTTGGCGCTATAGTGGGCGGTATAGGATATGGTATTTGGAATGCGAAAAGAAAACAAAAAGTAGATTGAAGTCAGACACAGTCAGATGGAGTTATATTTACAATTATTCATATCATTTTTCAAGATAGGCTTGTTCGGCTTTGGAGGCGGATATGCTATCCTGTCGCTCATCCAGCATGAGATATTGTCGCACGACTGGATAACGCAAGCCGAGTTGACCGATATAATCGCCATTTCGCAAATGACTCCCGGTCCTATCGGCATCAATAGCGCTACCTATGTGGGCTATGTCGCTACCGGAAGCGTATGGGGTGCGGTGGTAGCCACTATTGCTATTGTACTGCCTTCGTTTGCCATAATGCTTACGCTAAGTAAGTTTATGCTGGCGGTAAGGGACAATAAGTACATGGAATATGCCCTCTCGGCATTGCGCCCTACGGTAGTGGGTCTGATTGCTGCTGCGGCTCTCTTGCTGGTGAATAAGGAGAATTTTATCGATTATAAGAGCGTTATCCTGTTTGTAGCTGCTTTTATACTTTCGTTCAAATTTAAGCTACATCCTATATTGTTGATTATTTTGGCAGGGGTAGCGGGTTTGCTGCTATATTGAGTCTTAAAAAAAAGTATCAGATGGAATATTTCCCGATAGTAAATGAAGAAGGCGAAGTTACAGGTCGGGCTTCGCGCAAAGAGTGCCATTCGGGTACGTTTTGGCTTCATCCTGTAGTGCATTTGCATGTATTAAACTCTCAGGGAGAATTATATTTGCAAAAGCGGTCGATGAATAAGGATATCCAGCCCGGCAAGTGGGACACTGCGGTAGGCGGTCATGTAGATTATGGCGAGAGTATTGAAGAAGCCTTACGTCGCGAAGCGCATGAGGAGCTGAGTATCAAAGTTTTTACTCCGATGCTGATGTTGAAATACAAATATACTTCGGAACTGGAATCGGAATTGGTACATAGCTTTTATACTGTGTTTGATGGTGAGCCTGTTCCTGACGGGAAAGAAATCTCCGAAGGACGTTTTTGGGCTATTCCCGAAATTTTTTATAATCTTGGCAAAGGAATATTTACCCCTAATTTCGAAATGGAATTTCAGCGTATTATAAATGAAAAATTGTTGCCTGTGTAATTTCTACTCACATAAGAACACCTACGAAAGCAAAATAGAAACACATAGAAGATACTTCTAACCTATGTGAAATAAAAACAAAAACTGATTATAAAAAATGATAAGCTACCTTCAAGTTGAGAATCTGACTAAATCCTTTGGCGATAATCTTTTATTCGAGCATATCTCGTTCGGGATTGCCGACAACCAGCGTGTTGCCTTGGTTGCCAAAAACGGTACGGGTAAAACCACGCTGCTGAATATTATAGCGGGCAAGGAAGATTACGACGAAGGTACAATCTCATTCCGGCGCGATTTGCGTGTAGGGTATCTTGAACAATCCCCCGATTTTCCCAAGGAATTAACGGTTTTAGATGCCTGTCTGCAATCGGATAACGAGGTAATGCGCACTATTGCCGAGTACGAACATTGTATGCTTACTGCCGACCAGAAAGGTCTGGACGAGGTGTTGGCTAAAATGGATATGTACAAGGCGTGGGACTACGAGACACGCATTAAGCAGATATTGGGGAAGTTGAAAATTACTAATTTTGAACAGCGTATAGGCGAATTGTCGGGAGGTCAGCTAAAACGTGTTGCACTGGCAAATGTGCTGATAAGCGAGCCCGATTTGCTTATTCTGGACGAGCCTACCAACCACCTCGATTTGGAGATGGTGGAGTGGTTGGAGGATTTTCTCAAGCGTTCGTCTATGGCATTGCTGATGGTTACGCACGACCGTTATTTTCTCGACCGTGTGTGTAACGTTATTATGGAAATAGACCATCAGGCTTTGTTCCAGTATACGGGCAACTATAGTTATTATCTTGAGAAGCGGCAGGAGCGCATGGATGCCTTCAATGCCGAGAGCGACAGGATGAACAACCTTTACCGTAAGGAACTGGATTGGATGCGCCGCCAGCCTCAGGCGCGTGCTACTAAAGCCAAATCGCGTATCGACCGTTTTTACGAGATAGAAGAGCGCGCCAAGGAAAGGCGGAATAATGATGCGGTAAGGCTTGATGTAAAGGCGAGCTATTTGGGCTCTAAGATATTTGAAGCCAAATATGTATCCAAGTCGTATGGCGATTTGAAGATACTGGATAATTTTTACTACAACTTTGCCCGTTACGAGAAGATGGGTATTATCGGCAAAAACGGCACAGGCAAGTCTACTTTCCTTAAAATGCTGCTTGGCGAGGTGAAACCCGATAGCGGTTCGTTCGATATTGGCGAAACGGTGGTTTTCGGGTATTACAGTCAGGATGGGCTTGCTTTCGACGAGCAGATGAAAGTGATTGACGTTGTGCGCGATATTGCCGAAGAAGTGGATTTGGGAAGCGGTAAGCGGATGTCGGCATCGCAGTTTCTGTTGCATTTCCTTTTTACACCCGAAACGCAGTATAACTATGTATATAAACTGAGCGGGGGCGAGAAGCGGCGTTTACACCTTTGCACGGTCTTGATGCGTAATCCTAATTTCCTTGTATTGGATGAGCCTACCAACGACCTTGATATTGCTACATTGAACATATTGGAAGAATACCTCCAGTCGTTCAAAGGGTGTGTTATTGTAGTAAGCCACGACCGTTATTTTATGGATAAGGTAGTCGACCATTTATTGGTTTTCAGAGGCAATGCCGAACTAAAGGACTTCCCCGGAAACTATACCGACTATCGCGAGTGGAGCGAATTGCAAGAGGAACAAGAGCGTGAAGAGAAGAAAAATCTTCAACCAAAAACATCTGTAACGCAGAGCCAACCGGCCCATAAAGCAGATAAACCCCGCAAAATGAGTTTCAAAGAAAAGCAGGAATTTGAAGCTCTTGAAAAAGAAATTCCCCAACTGGAAGCCGAAAAAGCTGAAATAGAAAAACAACTGTCTTCGGGCGTGTTGGATAACGAATCTATCATTTCAGCTTCTCAAAGGTTTGCAGAGCTGGCCGATTTGATTGATGAAAAAACGATGCGCTGGTTAGAATTAAGCGAGATTTAAGAGTCTAATTATTCTTGTGTACTGTCTCATTGGATTTCTTTGGCGAGTTCTTGCGCCCTTGCTGTTATAATCAACAACCAACGCAGCCCGCTAATGATAGCCACCTCGCAAACAACCGCTTCGCTGGCACGATGTTATATTAGGCGAACCCCGAAGGATAGAACTATTTCGGCCTATTTACTGAATAGCCCACCCTACATCATTGGGGGTCTACCACCCTCTCGCATGCCACCCGGACTGAAACGCCCATCGGGTCTTTGCGGTTCCGAACTGTTACTACCTTTTCCTGCGCCCGGAAACTTATTAATTTTATAACTGAAACTTACCAGAAAATAAGAAGTGAGCGTGTTATAACTACTGTTCTGAATATAGTTGTCGCCTACTGTCTGACGAATGTTCAGGCGTTGGCGCAGGATATCGAAACAACGGACTGAAATATTACCTTTGTTTTTGAACAAGGATTTATCAATCGAGGCATTCCATATCAATTCGTTGCGGTCGAAACCACTGCTATACCCCTGACGCGTTGTATAATTTATATCGCTGCTTATATTAATGTTGTAGGGCAAGTGCAAAACCACATTTCCGCTCCCTGTCCAGTCCCATGTTTCCGATTCGTTCGGATTCAGGTTGTTTATCGTTCGCCTGTAGCTAACGCTGCCACGTGCACCCACCTCCACAATGTCGTGGGTAAATGTAAGCGACAGGTTTTCACTTGCATTATATACTTGAGTCGAACTTGGGTCGCCCATAGGCAATTTTTCCACATCGGTATTTATAGCTTCCAAACCTTTTTTAGAGTAGCCATAACGTTGGTTAAACCCAAAGTCTGTTCTTGTATTGAAATGCAGGCGTTTTTGAATTATAGGGGTATTATACATTACATTCGCACTGGCACTGAGAGGAGCTTTCTCCGAATTTACAGTCTGATTGTACCGCTTCCCCGAATTATCATAAATAGTGTTAGACACTAAAGCATCTTTGGTAGCATTAAAATTAAGCGAGGCATTGAAGGACGAAAAGCGTTGGTCGTTGAAAGTACTATAAAAAAGACGGAAACGATGCGAAAAAGAAGGATTCAGCGTTGGGTTTCCCACCGTTTCGCTCATAATATCCGAATTATTCTTTACCGGCTGCATCTGGTTCACGCTTGGCTGGCTGGTGCTTCCCCTATAATCAATACGGATAAATTCCTTTTTACCAAAATTGTACTGAAAACGTCCGGTAGGCGAAAAATTGAACACCTCGTTATCCACATTACGCGTTTTGCCGTCTCCGTAGGTAGTATAGCTATATGTTTGCGAAGGTTCTCCCTTCATCCCCAGCATCAGGTTATAGTTTTTCTCTGTATAGCGGTAGTTTAGCTCCACCGTTTCACGGAAAAACAGGTTACGAAAATCATTACTATACTCCTCATTGAAATCGGTATATTCCCGCTGAAAGTTTGTATAATTATCCAGATTATCGTAATACCTCAAGTCCTCGTTATCATACTGATTCTTTTTGCTTGTACTGCCGGTAGTCTGAAACGTTGCCGAAATTTCAAGCAGATTCTTTACATTCCAAAGAGGCTCTACGTACGACACACGCGCATTCAGGTTATAACGGTTCGACTGATTGAGCGTATTTTGGTCGATATGGTTAATAGAATCCAGCTTTTTTATTTCCCTGTAGGAATAATTAAAACTTTCGTTCTCATCCTGCGACAAGTCTCCACGTATGTTGGCAGTCAGAGTCCTTCCTTTCTTATGGAATTTCCGGTTATAGATTATATTCATCCTTCCGCTGAAACTTGTTCCATTACCGTAATTTATACTATTACCTATGCTGGTAGTATCATCTTCCACCAGATATATAAAATCGCGGTAGCTATCGTTAAAAGAGCGTGTATAACTCACATTGGGTTGAAAAATGAAGGTATTCAGCGTATCGGGCTTCCATTCCAGTTCGAGACGGATATTGGCCGAATAATTCTCATTGTGCGAAATAGTATAGGTAGAATCGGTATAAGTAGAGTCTTTGAGGTAACTCAGTTTGTAATTTTCAGTTATCGCCTCATTGCGCGAGTGATTGAAAGAGCCATTGCCTCCTACCTTAAATTTATCGTTTACAATCGTATTATTATTCACACCAAAATTCTGTGTAGTGGTAACCCCATTGCTCCCTACCCCACGTCCGCGAGAGCTTCGTGACGAGTTTACATTGTTAGCGCCTCCGGTAATGGTAGTTTGCGAGTTACCTTCCATGAAGTTTACTATAGCGTTGCCATCGTAACGCAGCTTGTTCTCGGTATCAAGGCCTATCCCGCCGTTGATATTGCTAAACAAGCCTCTCCGCCTGTTTGGCTTGGTGGTCAGGTTAATAATACGCTCGGTTTCATCATCCTCAAATCCGGTGAGCTTGGCCATGTCCGATTTTTCTTCCAACACCTGAATTTTCTCTATCATCTCTGCCGGAAGATTCTTAGTGGCCATTTCCACATCATCTCCAAAAAACTTTTTCCCATCCACACGTATCTTTTTTATTTCTTCACCATTTACTGTAATCTTGCCTTCGGAGCTAACCTCCACACCGGGTAAACGTTTTATCAAATCTTCGACCACCGCGTTTTCAGCTGTTTTAAATGCCGTTGCATTATATTCCAGCGTATCGCCTCGTACCACCATTTGGGCGGCTGTCCCCTTCACCTCAATTTCAGATAGTAACTGTGCGTTTTCCTTCAGTTGTATATTTTTCAGCACTATGTTTTTATTCTCCATGCTTACATTGGTTTTATACTCGTGGTAACCAATGGAAGTAACCAACAAATAATACCGTCCTGCCTTGATGTTATTAAGAATGAAACTACCTTTTACATCAGTTTGCGCACCATTTACAAAAGACGAATCGGATGAATTGAAAAGCTGGATAGTTACCATCTCAAGCGGCTGTCCATTTTTTTCGTCAAACACCCGCGATTGTATGCTGTGCTGTGCAACGGCAAACAATATACAGACAAACAAAGAACAAATGGTAGTAAAATATCGTTTCATTAGCGCAGGGTTATTGTAATTTTACAAAATTAAATAAAATTGATTTCATTAATAAGACTTCTAAACAATTGAAAGGTTTAATTTAGTATTTTTGCAATAAGCGTATTTTTCTTATATTTATTCCGTGAAGTATTTATTAGAACAATTCTTCAATAAGAAAAGACAGTTCATTTATATTTAATTATATTTTTACCTTTACTGTATGATTGATTTTCAGCAAATAACAAGCTCTTCCGACCCTCTGTTTGACAAGATGTACCACTTGTACACACATGCTTTTCCGGCGGCCGAAAGGAGAAGTTTAGGTGCACTTGAGTCCATTCTGAACTACGAAAAGCGATTTGAAGCCGATGTATTGATGATAGACGGATACTTCGTAGGATTTTTCACCTATTGGAAATTCGAACGTTTCATCTACGTAGAGCATTTTGCGGTAGACCCAAGCCTGCGTGGGCAAAACATAGGTACGGAAGCAATGAATGCGTTCTTGCTGAAAGCCAACCTGCCTGTAGTACTTGAAGTTGAAATGCCCGAAGACCCTCAGTCTATCCGACGTATAAGTTTTTACGAAAGACTCGGATTCAAAGTATTACAACATAGTTACGCACAACCTTATTACGATGGCTCAGGTAATTTACTGCCTATGCTAATAATGAGTAACGACCCACGGTTTGCCGACAGGCATTTCAGTCTGATAAAAAGCACCTTGTATACAGAGGTTTACAAACATTTTCCCGAAGAAAAATAAATAATATATCTGATTCTTACTTTAATTATTAATACCTGAATATCATGGAAAACATAAATCCGGAAAAAATCGAAACCAACGAGATAGGACAAATATCCTTAAAAATTAATTATGTAGGAGAAACGCTCTTGAAATCGGCGGCACAATGGGGACAGTTTATAGCCGTTATAAATTTTATTTCTATTGGCTTTTTGGCTGTCGTATCTATTCTAATGATATTCCTAAGTTCAACATTGCAGGAATATCAGGATTTTGGAGAATATCCCATTGCTATTATTGGAGTAGCATATCTCGTCATGTCAATTATCTATTTCTTTCCAACTTATTTTTTATCCCGTGCCTGTTCCAGAGCAAAAGATGCTATACTGAAACGTGATGAAAACATACTGGCAAAAGCATTCGAATCACTCAAAAACCTGTCCCTGTTCACAGGTGTGATGATTATTTTATCTCTATTATTCATCGTATTTATGATTGTTATTATGGTATTCTTTATCGGCACATTAGCTGCTTTTATGTAACAAATCGTAATTTTCATATAAAAAACAAGGGGTATTTCGATAATATGAAATACCCCTTGTTTTAATTATAACGCTTAGTCATCTATGCGTATAAAATTTCCCTGCATGTCAAATTTTAAGTCTAAATGATTGGATAGTTCCACCTCATAAGTACGTTTTCTTTTTTCAATTTGCTTGATAGAAGCATCTTTGAAATTATTCTTCACATATTGCAGGATGTTCGCAGGTACAATCGAATCGGGAATCGCATTCAGCTTGGTATCAATCTCTTTCCATTCCCCGTCTCTTGTAAACTCTATTTCAGTTCCGCTAACAAAAACCACCTCGTAAGTAGTGTATACAAGCTCCTCATCAATCTTTATATAAGAAATTTGTTCTTTAGAAAAATGCTTCTCCACAAATTCCTTTGCTGCCGTAGGAAGTTTCTCCACATCTTTTGTAAATACATCTTTCGCCTCTGCGCAATTAATGGCAAATAAACTTACCAATAAAAAAAATACCATCTTTTTCATAATTTTCTATTTTTTAAAATTAAACATTCAGTTTTTCATATAAAGTTTAAATTGACTTCTGACTATCAATTATAATAACTTTATTTCGTACAGCAAAGTTCAATTTGAATTTGGGAATAAATTGGGAAAAAAGATTGATATTTAATTATTTGACGAATTTTAACACAAAGACATGTTCTGAATCTTTATAAAAATAAGATAGCCTGATACTATTCAGGTCGGCGATAGATTTAACAATAGCCAATCCTAATCCGGTAGAGTTATTGTGGTTGTCCGGCATGCGGTAAAAACGGGTAAAAACCTTGTTCTCATCCAGCGGTTTGCTGCCCGAGTTCTTTATTATAAATTCATTCTGCTCCATCTCTATATTTATCCTTCCTTCGGAGGGAGTATAAACAAACGCGTTTTTCAGTAAATTTGTGAGCATTATCTGCGCCAGGGTTTCATTCATACTCACAGATAAAGTCGATTTCTTTGAAATATCAATATGAAGCTGTTTGTAAGAATATATTTCCTCAAAATCACGCAGTAACCCATCTGCCATATTACCGACATCAACAACTTTTTTATCCTGAAACTGCTCATTTTCAATTCTTGACAAAAACAACAAAGACTTATTTAGTTTTACAGCCCTGCTCAACGTATTTTGCACTTCTGCCATTTCAGAAAGTTGCCGCTCCGTAACATCTTCATCTTGCGAGAGGAGCTCTATCTTATTCAGGGCAATAGCCAACGGAGTTTGAAGCTCATGCGAAACATTCTCAATAAAATGCCTCTGTTGCTCGTACACCCGCAAACTACGCCGGCTGAAATCTAACGAAGCCTCGTTCAGTCGGGCAAATTCTGTAATATTAGTCTCATTATTCAATTCAGGGACAGGCTTTCCGGGCACTATAGTATCAAGCCACCTGAGTAACCGCCCAAGCGGTTTAAGGCTACGGTTCAAGATAATACGGTTTCCCACTACAAACGACACTAAAAGCAAAAAGAACAGCACTGATAAATATACAATCAGGGTTTCGAGCATGTCGTCACGCTCTACAGTAGACATTTCTATCTCCAGTTCGTAATAACGCTGGTCGGACGCCCTGAATATCGACTTGTAAATACGGGTGGGAATAGTCTCATTCCCTTCGGGAAAATAAATTTCCCTGTCCGAAAAACTTTCTTCATAATCTTCGGCCTCAGCCTCAGTTATCTCACGGATAAAATAACGGTCGAAGACAGCATCTTCCGAATAGTCCAGCATTTGCGGATGCTGCAAAGCCCTTTTTACAAAAACATCGCGATAGCTTCTGAGCATATCGTCAGTCTCGTCCGTAATTTCGTGTGTGATGGCGAAATAAAACAACACCGCCCACAAGCTTATAAGAAACAGCACTAAAATTGTGAGCTTATTATTTATATAATTTATAAGTTTCATTCTGTAATTTGTTCGGGGTCGCAAACAGATAATTTATATCCCAGGCCGTACACAGCTTTGATGGTTACACCGGCTCCGGCATCTTTCAGTTTTTTACGCAAATTCTTCACCTGCGAATAAATAAAATCGAGGCTATCAGACTGGTCGATGTTATCGCCCCAAACCGATTCGGCAAGGGCTGTTTTATACATCAACCGTTCGGGATTGGTTACGAAATAATACAGCAAATCAAATTCCTTACGGTTAAGGATAAGTTCGTTTTCATTGATAAAAACAGTCCGCTTTTCGGGGTCGAGACTTAAATTCTCTATCCGCACGTCTTTATTACCATCAGTCTGATGCCGACGAATAACGGATTTGATACGGGCATTAAGCTCCGACAGATGAAAAGGCTTTGCCAGATAATCATCAGCTCCCATCTCCAAGCCCAGCACCTTATCTTCTATCGAATCTTTTGCCGAAAGGATTAGCACCCTCTCTTTTTTACGCATCTTTTTCAGCTCTTTCAGAATATCAAGCCCGCTACCTCCGGGCAGCATAATATCAAGCAAAATACACTCGTAATCATAAGCATATATTTTCTCCAGAGCCGACTCGTAGTCCGACGCACATTCCACAACGAATTTTTCCTGCTCCAGAAAGTGTTTTAACGTATCCTGAAGTTTTTTTTCATCCTCTACTATCAGTATTTTCATACGGCAAACGGCTTGTTAGTGATAAACTTTCCTTACAAATATAGCGACAATTCTGGAAAAATTCTGACTAGTCCTAAAAAACCGTTACAGGTTTGATTAGACAAAAGTATTAATAATTT
>NZ_QVMH01000042.1:724-29083 GCF_010501035.1 Paludibacter sp. 221 | reverse complement strand
TTGTCTACTAACAATGATGCTACTGCTCCTGCCGATATTTCCGGTTCCTTTATTAAAGCTCCTTCTTACCCTTACAATTGGGTTGATGTAACAAAAGCTACTACTGCCGACCTCAACTGGCGTAACCAGAAAAACGCAACTTACGACCCATGTCCTACAGGTTGGCGTGTTCCTGCTCAAGGCGAATGGAGTGATATTTTCCGTGGCGGTTCAGCTCCCGGTGCCAAATCTACTGCTGTAGCTAATACTTGGGAGTGGTATTCTACTGGTGGTACTACCGGTTACGAGATCAAACCTGATGGCGAAACCACTACTTTATTTTTGCCCGCCGCCGGCCACCGCGAGCGCTCTAATGGCGAGCTCTACAGCGTAGGTGCTAACGGCAACTATTGGAGTGGTAGCCTTAGCAGTACGTACTCGCTCAACCTGTACTTCAATGGTAGTACCGTGTACCCTGCGCGCATTGACTACCGTGGGTACGGCTTCAGTGTACGGTGTATCTCAGAATTATAAGAGGGTATTTCGTATAAAAACGGCTATTATCAGCCCTGAAAAAAGTGCCGGAACAGAGTCGCTATAAACTATTTGCAAAATAGATTGTTATATATAGTATAAACAATTTAAATGTAAAAAAAATTATGAGAGATTTAATTGAAAATGTAAAGCGAACTGTAAAATACTGGTGGATCTCGCTTATTATTGGTGTTTTAGCATTAATAGTAGGAATATGGTCGTTGGTGACTCCTATCGAAACGTTTTTTGCGCTGACAATCTTATTTGTAGTAACCTTTTTTATCGAAGGTATTCTGGAAATAGCGTTTTCTATTTCGAACCGTAAAATAATTACGGGTTGGGGTTGGAATTTGGCGATGGGTATTATAGATGTCATCTTTGCAATTATACTGATGCGGAATATGGCTTTAACTCCATTGGTGTTCAGTTATGTTATTGCATTCTGGGTATTGTTCCGTGCCGTATGGGGAATAGGTGTATCCATTGATTTGAAAGGATATAGGGATTCCGGTTGGGGCTGGTTGTTGGCTCTTTCTATTATCGGTGTTATAATTGCCATTCTCATGTTGCTTGTACCTACGTTGGCTGCCTCGTTTGCAGTATATATGGTTGGTTTTGCATTAATTGTGTATGGTATCTTTAGAATTTATCTGGCGTTCAGGCTAAAGGGACTTAAGAATAATATAAGAGATATAAAAAAGCAACTTGAAGATTAAATGATACATCCAAGTGTGATTAAAAAAAGACAGAAGTTTTCTTCTGTCTTTTTTTGTTGATTATAAGTCCTTTATTAAAACGGATGTCCTTGCTGTTTTAACATCTGATGTATGTTATTGATAATTTTTGTAGATTTGTGCATATTTTAGCGATTTTCGATTTTTATAACTCAAAAAATATAATTCAAATAATTAACTACAGATTATGACAGAAAAACTGGTAAAGACTTTACGGGATTCTAAAGTTGCACGCTGGACCGTATTGATTGTTGTTGCCTTCACAATGTTTTGCGGTTATTTTATTACCGATGTGATGGCTCCTTTGATGGACTTGCTGAAAGATGAATTTGGGTGGAGTGCAACGGAATATGGTATTTTCAATATGGCATACGGTTGGCTGAATGTGTTTCTCTTCATGCTCATTATAAGCGGCATGATATTAGACCGTTTTGGTGCCCGTATAACAGGTATTGGCGCTTGCGTGTTGATGATTATAGGTTGCGCGCTGAAGTACTATGCTGTTTCAAAGGCTTTTGAAGGAGAAATTTTTGGTCTGCGTACGCAAGTGTTTATTGCAAGCGTGGGTTTTGCCATCTTTGCATTGGGAATTGAATCGGCCGGGATTACCGTTACTAAAGTTATTGCACGTTGGTTCAATGGTTATGAGATGGCTTTGGCTATGGGTATTCAGGTGGCTGTAGCACGCTTGGGAACGGCATTGGCAATGTCGACAACAATACCATTGGCAAAACACTTCGAGAATCTTTCGGCCCCTATCTTATTCGGATTGGCTGCATTGTGTATAGGGCTGATAGCTTATTTGGTTTTCTGTGTGATGGATCGAAAATTAGATGCTTCGGAAGTGAATATACAAGAAGAACCGGAAGAGCCGTTTCGTTTTAAGGATATTGTTTCAATCATTCAAAGTAAAGGATTTTGGCTTATTGCGATGCTTTGTGTATTGTTTTATTCTGCGGTATTCCCTTTCCTCAAATATGCCACATCGTTAATGATAAATAAGTACAATGTTGCTCCGGAGCTTGCCGGAAATATACCCGCCATTCTTCCTTTTGGAACAATTCTGCTTACCCCCCTTTTTGGTGGGATTTACGATAAAAAAGGGAAGGGTGCTACCATTATGATGATTGGTGCTGCCATGTTGATTTTGATTCATGCTTCGTTCTCACTTCCTGTTCTGAACTATTGGTGGTTTGCTGCGGCATTAATGGTCTTGTTGGGAATTGCCTTCTCTTTAGTACCTTCTGCTATGTGGCCCTCTGTTCCTAAAATTATTCCTCAGAACAAACTTGGTACGGCTTATGCGCTGATATTCTGGGTACAAAATATAGGCTTGAGTTTAGTGCCCTTACTCATTGGCTGGGTGCTTGATAAGTTTTGCATTATCGGAACTAAATTGTCAGAATCGGGAAAAGAAGTACCGGTTTATGACTTTACACTCCCTATGGTTATCTTTACTTGTTTTGGGGTTTTAGCCCTTTTTGTAGCAATACTGCTGAAACGCGAAGATAAGATTAAAGGTTACGGACTGGAAAAACCTAATATAGCCAAATAATAAAAATAAGCCTCGCTTGATTATAACTAAAACGCCGGATAAATTCTCACTTATCCGGCGTTTAGTTTTTTCGTCTATTCTTATTATTTATTTCTCATAAATATCTGGATTGGAGTACCTGCGAAATCCCATTTTCCACGTATTTTATTTTCCAGGAAGCGTTTGTAAGGCTCTTTTACATACTGGGGTAGATTGGCAAAAAACACAAACGAAGGTATCTGTGTATTTGGCAACTGGGTAATGTATTTTATCTTGATGTATTTACCTTTTAATGCAGGAGGCGGATAAGCGGCAATAAGCGGCAGTAGAAACTCATTCAGTTTTGCTGTCGGAATTTTTCTCTTCTTATTCTCGTATACGCTTACAGCCGTATCGATTACTTTTAATATCCGCTGTTTGGTAGTAGCAGATGCGAAAATAATAGGGAAGTCGACAAATGGAGCTAAACGTTCCCGTATTGAATGTTCATAGGCTTTTACATCCGAGTTTTCTTTGCTTTCAATCAAGTCCCATTTGTTTACACAAACCACCAGTCCTTTCTTATTCTTTTGGATTAGCGATACTATATTTAAATCCTGGCTTTCAATGCCCCGCGTAGCGTCGAGCATAAGTATGCAAACATCTGCATTCTCTATCGCACGGATTGAACGGATTACAGAGTAATATTCCAAATCCTCGTTAACTTTAGCTTTTTTACGGATTCCGGCAGTATCAACCAGATAAAAGTCGTGTCCAAACTTGTTGAAGTGTGTATAAATAGAATCGCGTGTAGTTCCGGCGATGTCGGTAACTATCGTTCTTTCTTCTCCGATAAGGGCATTGATGATAGATGATTTTCCGGCGTTCGGACGTCCTACTACCGCAAAGCGTGGTATATCCAGTTCGGCTTCGTCGCTATACGAATTTGCCGGAAAAAGGTTTATAAGGTCGTCCAGAAGTTCGCCAGTGCCTAAGCCGTTAATCGCTGAAATTATATATGGGTCGCCATTCAGTCCGAGCTTATAAAACTCGGCCGACTGATATTGTAAATCAAATGTATCGGCTTTGTTCGTAACAAGCATCACAGGCTTGGTGCTTTTGCGAAGAATCTGGGCAACTTCCATATCCAAGTCGGTAATTCCTCCCTGTATATCAACCAAGAACAGAATAACATCCGCTTCTTCGATTGCCAGAACCACCTGACGCTTGATTTCGTCTTCGAAAACATCGTTCGAGTTTACCACCCAACCTCCGGTATCTATAACCGAAAATTCTTTTCCATTCCATTCGCTTTTGCCATATTGGCGGTCGCGGGTGGTTCCGGCTTCGTCGTTTACTATTGCCCGTCGGCTTTTGGTAAGCCTGTTGAAGAGTGTTGATTTGCCTACATTAGGTCTTCCTACTATTGCTGCAATATTTCCCATTGTTTTTTTAGTTTAATTCGTTTTTATTTACTTCTGTCCGCATTTTCTCAAATTCGGGCAGTGGGTATAAATATTTCTGATGCAAAAGTACGCTTTTTATTCGAGATATACAGAATTAGATTTTCAGATGCGATAATATTATCACGCCTGTTCAGGTTGGGTTACAAAAGGTATACATATTATTAAATAGCATAATGCTAACTTGTTGATAATTAAAATGTTATGTTTTTATCGAAAAATATTTTTTTAAGTGCTTGATAGATAATACAATAGCATTAGTGCTATTGCTCAATTACTTTAAGGTTCTGATTTTTTTCGGATGAGTTTGAGGGGTAGGGGCATAAAAAAAGCAACCTGTTGCGAGGTTGCTTTTGTATAGTGTGCAGTTAAAACTATTTATTGTTTTTATCTTTTTTTTCCGGTTTTGCTATCGACTCACGCATGGAGGTGTCGGCTTCGATGTTTTTCATTTTGTAATAATCCATAATTCCCAGATTACCATTGCGGAATGCTTCGGCCATAGCTTGTGGTACTTCGGCTTCGGCTTCGATAACTTTAGCACGCATCTCTTGGCTTCTGGATTTCATCTCTTGCTCGGTAGCTACTGCCATTGCGCGGCGTTCTTCGGCTTTTGCCTGTGCAATGTTTTTATCAGCTTGTGCCTGATCCATTTGTAGCTGCGCACCGATGTTTTTACCTATGTCGATGTCTGCTATATCAATAGATAGGATTTCGAACGCTGTTCCGGCATCAAGCCCTTTTCTTAACACCAATTTTGATATGGAATCGGGATTTTCCAGTACGCTTTTGTGCGATTCGGACGAACCGATTGATGATACAATACCTTCGCCTACACGGGCCAGAATGGTTTCTTCACCTGCTCCCCCTACTAATTGCTTGATGTTGGCACGCACTGTTACACGTGCTTTTGCTATTAGCTGGATACCATCTTTTGCTACGGCAGCTACAGGTGGAGTGTCAATCACTTTCGGGTTTACCGACATCTGTACAGCTTCGAACACATCGCGTCCTGCCAAGTCTATAGCGGTTGCCATTTTGAAAGAAAGGTCGATGTTGGCTTTTGATGCTGATACCAATGCGTGTACTACACGTTCGATATGTCCTCCTGCCAGATAATGTGCTTCAAGTCCATCGCGTGTAACTTCTTTAATATCGGCTTTGTGTGCTTCAATCATACAGGTTACAATTTTGGTTGGCGGCACTTTCCTTATACGCATCAGAAACAGTTGGATAAGTGATATGTTTACGCCCGAAACTTTTGCATTTATCCACAGCATAAACGGGACATAGTAAAAAAATAAAAGTAATAGGATTACCAGTAAGGCTATTCCTATAATTCCAATTGTTGTCATAATAAATTTATAGTTTTTGTGTTTGTTTTAACAGTCAAGTAATAAGGTGTTTATGTCAATTTCTTTTCCTTCTTCTTTCTTTTTTCTCAGTTTTATCACTCCTTCCAATATGTTTTTTCCTGCGAGGTCGATAGCTGCAGCCAGTCTGAAAGTTAAATTGATGTTGGCACATTTAGCCGTTATTAATGCATGAATAACATTTTGTACATTTCCGCCCGCAAGATAGTGTGCTTGTAAATCATTCATGTGAATGTCTTTCAATTCTGCTTTATGTATTTCAATCATGCACATTACCATTTCGTTAGGTGGTATCTTTCTAATTCGTATCAGAAACAGTTGAGAAAGAGGAATGTGAACGCTCGCAACTTTTGCGGTTATCCAAGGTATGAATGGTATGTAGTAAAAAAGCAAAAGAGTGAATATTGCTAATAATACAATTCCTATAATTATGCTTGTTTCCATTTATATTGTTGTCAGGTTAGCTGTTTTTTTCCGCTCTTTCTACCAACACATTTGTTTTATACACTTCGAGTACTATCACTTCTTCGTTAGGGTCTATAAAATCATCGTTTGTTTTGGCTTCAACTACGGCACCGTTTATCCTTACCTTGCCCATTGGGGCTAAGCGCGACATGGTTTTTCCTTTATCGCCTACTTGTATGTCAAGTCCTTGCAACGGGTCGACTTTACCGTCAATATCTGTTTTGAGTGTCATTTTATCCAACGCTTTCGACCTCATAAACCACCAAACTGCTAATGAAAATAGAATGATACCGCCAACAAGCGTAATTGTGCCTGCTGTAGCTCCTACAAAGGCATAAGCGTAGTAAATGGATGCTCCGGTAAAAAGCAAGCCCACGATACCCGCTATAGAAATGCCGGGAAGCAGGAATAACTCAACCAGAAAAAATACAATCCCAATGACGAGTAACGTACATACGATAACAATATCCATATAGCGTATAATTTTGTGCTAAAGGTAATGTTTTGGATTGCATTTTGCAAGTTAAGTAACAGAAAATTAGGATAACTGTATCAAAATTATACTTTGAATACCAAACTCATCCGATATTGTTCTTTCGTTTCTCGCTCTCAAAGTCCCTCTCTTTGAGAGAGGGATTTAGGGAGAGTTCTGATATTCTCATTGCTTTATTCTTTTGTCCTCAAGCCGGACAGGCTTTTACTTTTTCCTATAGCTGAAAAAGTAAACAAAANAAAAAGCCACCGCTACACCTGCTTCGCTAAAATTCAGCTACACTCCGCTACAGGCATTGAAACTCCTCGCTTTGCTCGTCAAACAGCAAATCCTGTTTAACGCTGCGTTACGCTGAATTTCTTAACGCTCACCAGCTGAGGCGGAAAGATTAGCTCCGGCTGCGAAAGAAGAAAATAGCAATTCTACATATTTTGATGCGGTTGCTCTTACAGAAAATAATTATTGTGATATTTTTACAAGTAAAAGTTCGTTGAACCGTTTTTTGTATGCCAAGACGCGATGACGCAAATAATAAAAAACACAAGGTGTTTTTTGTTGCTTTTCTATATAATTGCTTTTCAGATAATTAATAGAGATACAGGGGGAAGCTAATTATTTTTCAGGAATTTTATTTCTTCGTTACGTACTGAGAGCGTTCTTTCTGTTATCAGTTCGTCTTTTATGCGTATTTGTTTTTCGAGGTCGATAATTTTGGGTGCAATTGCCGATTGTTTATCAGCACTTGCTGTTATGGTATACTCTATGCGGAGGTTTTCCAGTTCTTTTTGCATGCTTTGTACTTCTGCCATCAGCTTGTTTAACTCATCCCATTGCTTACGGGCTTCGCTGCTTCCGAATTGGCTTGGGTTTGTATAAACCAAGTTATTGTTTATAATAAATTCCATTTTATTTTCTGCTGTATTTTCCGCATGCGAGTTTGTACCTGTTTTTTTATTCCCTGTAATATCCGCCTCGCGGAATACTTTTAATTGTGCAGCTTTACGGATATAGTCTTTGTCGTCGGAACGTATTATTGTTTTTTCGTCGTTAGGTACAAATATGTAAATGGCTACTTTGCCCTGAGGCTGGTAGCGGTCGGTAGCAAACCACCCTACGTTATTTATCTCGTCCACTACCATCATATAATCGTTGTAGGGAGAGTTGAAAGGCATCCCTATGTTTTCGGGAGTGAGGTAGCTGTCGTTTGCAGGCACGTAGCGTGTGATGAATATATCGTATCCACCCATCGAGTTTTTCCCATTGGACGAAAAATACATGGTTACTCCATCCTGTAGCAAGAAAGGGTAATTTTCGTCGGCATCGGAGTTTAAAATTTTTGATAGGTATACCGGAGGCGACCACCCATCGAACAGGCGGTGCGATGTGTACAGATTCATGCGTCCGCCTATACTGTCCGAAAAGTAAACACGGTCTTGCCGTTGTGTGGTATATATTATTTTGTCTTCCTGTTTGTTTGGATGCAGGTTTATCCGCTCTTGTTTCAGCTTGCCCAGTTCACTGCCGAAACGATAATAACTTAAAAAATCATTTTTATCTACTATCAGACTGTCTACTATGCCAATATCTTCGACTCTTGCGAGGAAACGCTCGCACATTTCTGCCTGCGATATTTTTTGTTGTAAATCGGGTATTCTGGAATCGTTTTGAGGTAATTTGGCCAGATATTTTTTATAGGCCGCCGCCGATTCGTCAAATTGGTATGTGTCGAAATATAATTCGCCTAAATAGTAATTCTTAAGGTCGTAGCGTTCGCCGGCCAGCCCGAAGTGCTTGATTGCTTCTTCCGGCTCTTTCAGCTCATAGCAACAGCGTGCATAGCGGTAATTGTACAGAGCGCTTTTGGGGCTTTTTTTCAGTAATGCGGCATATACTTCTTTTGCTTTTTCATACTCCTGATTGTTGAATAAGCGTTCGCCATCTTCTGCCCGTTGTGCAAAAACCGGCATGCAGATTATAATTAGGATATAGATAAAATTGTACTTCATGTTACTTGTCTTAAAACAGAAGGTAACCCCTGATTGTTTTAATCGACTAACAAAAATACGATAATTTTTGAAACGAAGGAATGATTTTATGCTGTAACCCAGAGTGAGTACATTAAAGTTATATTTAAAGATATTCTATTTTTTAGATATGATTCTTCCGTTCTACAGTCTTCAAGTCCCTCTCTTTGAGAGAGGGATTTAGGGAGAGTTCGGGTATTCCCGCTATTTAGCCTTTTGTCCTCAAGCCGGACGGGCTTTTACTTTTTCCTATAGCTGAAAAAGTAAANTTCGCTTAAACGGTGCATTCACCGCTACACCTGCTTCGCTAAAATTCAGCTACACTCCGCTACAGGCTTTGAAACTCCTCGCTGCGCTCGTCAAACAACAAATCCTGTTTAACGCTGCGTTACGCTGAATTTCTTAACGCTCACCAGCTGAGGCGGAAAAGTTAGCTACGGCTACGAAAGAATGAAATAATAAAATTAGTTGATTTTAAATGTTTTACTTTGTCCTTTCGGATTTACACTCCCCGCTTATTTATTGGCTATTTGTTTCGAGCTTTTCTATTTCTTTAAAAATAGCGTAGGTTTCCTGTACCGATTTTACGTTGGAGAAAACAATGGAACGTTTGCCATTTTGCTCACGCAGTTTACAGCGATAAGGGTTTTTAGTTGCGTATAATAGCAATGCTCCAAAGGCCTGCGACTGATAGTAAGGCGATTGCATGTTTGATACGAGAAAAGCTGTCATTTTTTCATTTTTCAATACCAGCCGTTCGATACCGTAATGTGTTGCCATCCAGCGTATTCTTACTACAAGTATGAGGCTTTGGGCTTGTGGCGGAATTTTTCCGAAACGGTCTTCGATACGCTTTTCAAAGTCGGCGAGTTCTGTTTCAGTTTCAATGTCGTCCAATTCGCGATACAGGCTGATTCTTTCTGATACGTTTTCTACATACTGTTCGGGGAACATCAGTTCCATATCCGTATCAATCTGGCAATCGGTAATGTATTTTGTATTATTGTTTTTTTCTTGCTCCTCGTCGGCATAAAGTTCCGAAAATTCTTCTTCTTTCAGTTCGGTTACGGCCTCGTTCAGTATTTTCTGATAAGTATCGTATCCAAGGTCGGCTATGAACCCGCTTTGCTCGGCTCCCAACATATTTCCTGCCCCGCGAATATCAAGGTCTTGCATCGAGATGTTAAATCCGCTTCCCAATTCGGAGAAAGTCTCGATTGCCTGCAATCGCCTGCGGGCTTCCGATGTCAACAGGCTCAGGTCGGGGGCAAGCAAATAACAATAGGCTTTACGGTTTCCACGTCCCACGCGCCCACGAAGCTGGTGCAAGTCGCTCAGTCCAAAATAGTGCGCGCTGTTGATTATAATGGTATTCACGTTTGGTATATCAATGCCCGATTCGATGATGGTGGTAGCTACCAACACGTCGTAATCGTAATTGATGAAGTCGATGATGATTTCTTCCAGTTTTTCAGGAGGCATTTGCCCGTGTCCGATAGCTACCCGGCAACCGGGTATAAGGCGTTCAATCGTATTTTTAAGGCCTTCGATATTTTGCACACGGTTATGTACAAAAAATACTTGACCATTCCGGCTCATTTCCAGTGTTATAGCTTCGCGTATTACATCTTCGTCGTAAGTGTGAAGCTCGGTTTGTACCGGATAACGGTTGGGTGGGGGCGTATTGATAATAGACAGGTCGCGCGCTCCCATCAGCGAGAATTGCAAGGTGCGTGGGATAGGAGTGGCTGTCATGGTAAGCGTGTCTATATTCACTTTCAGCTGACGCAATTTTTCTTTTACCGAAACTCCGAATTTTTGTTCTTCGTCGATTATAAGCAAGCCCAAATTGTGAAATTTTATATTTTTCCCCACTAATTTGTGTGTGCCTATAATAATGTCAACTTTACCTTGTTCGAGGTCAGCCAATACCTCCTTGGTTTGTTTGGCAGTGCGTGCCCTGCTCAGGTACTCTATCCGGCAAGGGAAGTTTTTCAGCCTTTCGCTAAATGTTTGATAATGTTGGAGTGCCAGAACTGTAGTAGGCACTAAAACCACTACCTGCTTGCTATCGGCTACGGCTTTGAAAGCTGCACGCATAGCTATTTCGGTTTTGCCAAATCCCACATCGCCACATACCAACCTGTCCATTGGCGTTTCGGACTCCATATCCTTTTTTACGTCAACGGTTGCTTTTACCTGGTCGGGTGTATCTTCGTATATAAAGGACGCCTCAAGCTCGGTTTGCATGTAAGTGTCGGGCGAAAACCGGAAGCCTTTTTCGGCTTTACGCTGTGCATATAGCTTTATCAGTTCGCGGGCTATGTCCTTTACTTTGGACTTGGTACGTTCTTTCAAGCGTTCCCAAGCACCGCTTCCCAGCTTGTTGATAGTAGGTTTTTCGCCCTCTTTGCCCTTGTATTTTGATATGCGGTGTAGCGAGTGGATGCTGACAAAAATAAAGTCGTCATTTTTGTAAATAAGCTTTACCATCTCCTGCATTTTGCCGTTTACGGGTGTGCGTACCAGTCCTCCGAAAGTCCCGACTCCGTGGTCTACGTGTACCAGATAATCACCTACCTGAAATTGATTTAGCTCCTTTAAGGTAAGCACAACCTTGCCTATACGTGTCCTGTCGGTACGAAGCTGAAACTTGTGAAAACGGTCGAAAATCTGGTGGTCGGTATAGCAGGCTATTTTCACTTCACGGTCGATAAACCCCTCGTGAAGCGTGGTTTTTACAGCCTGAAAAGTGATGTTGTCGCCTCTGTCCTCAAATATGCTGACAATACGGTCGGTCTGCTTGGTACTGTCGCTTAAGATGTAAATTTTATACCCTTCGGCAATGAGGCCTTCCAGATTCTCGGCTACGAGGTCGAAGTTTTTATGAAATATGGGTTGTGGAACGATGTTGAATCCGATTGACTGTCGGGCTTTAACCGTATTGCTCTCGTGCCTTAATATCGTTCTGAATGATTTTACCTGTTGGGTGAAGTTTTCTTTTTTTATGTGTGTCCGGTGAACATTCAGTATGTCTTCTTGCTCGTTTCCGGCTTTTTCAAGGGCTGTATCAAAAAGTTGCTGTATTCGTTCGGCAGTAAAGTCGAGATTAGAATAGCTTATCCACGTTTGAGGGGGAATAAAATCAAAAAAGGAAATCAGTTTTGCCGATTTGCTTTTGCCTAAGTCCGGCAATATATTTATCTCATTCAGTTTTTCTTTCGATAGCTGGGTCTCGATGTCAAAAACACGGATTGAGTCTATCTCGTCTCCAAAAAAGTCGCATCGGAAAGGTAGTTCGTAAGCATATGAGAAAATATCGACAATGCTTCCACGTACCGAAAATTGTCCCGGCTCATATACAAAATCAACACGGTTGAAGCCGAATCTTATCAGTGTTTCGACAATATAATCGATGCTGATTTCCTTACCGGTTTGTAAATGCAGGTTTTGTTCTTGTATCTGGTCGGATGATACTACTTTTTGTATAACGGCTTCGGGCGAGGTGACTATTATGCAGGGATTTGTATTGTTTGCCAGCCGGTTTAGCACCTCTGTGCGCAATACTTCGTTTGCAGCGTCCAGTTGTGATAACTTTATAGCACGCTTATAGGACGAGGGAAAATAAAATACTTCTTCGGGCGAAAAAAAGGTTTTTATGTCATTGTACAGATAGGCCGCTTTTTCGCTGTCATCTTCAATAAGTATAAGCGTATTGGGTTGTGTCTTGAATAATGATGCGGCGATTAATGCAAATGAAGACCCGCTCAAACCTAAAATTTTTATATTTGGTTCGAGTGATTTTGCCCAGTCATTTAAATTCGCTATTTGAGGGTGACGGGCGTATAATTGCTGGAAATCAGAAAGATTCAAAATCCGTTTTTTATTTTAGAGCATGCAAAGGTAGTAAATATTGTCCTTATACGCGATATTCACAGCTAAAACTTTATACAATACGTAAACTCACATTTCGTTATAAAGTATTATCTTTGTATATTCATCGTTTAGCGGTGTAATAAACAGAATTTAGGAGAAATGCGAATACTTATATACAGGGAGCTTGCTCTGCCACCGGCATATATACCACGCGTGCGGTATTTTTGCTCTTATTTATTGGAAAAAGGTTGGGAGGTGGATTTAGTGACAGAGGCTTCGGACGAAGACCTTTATGTTGTGGAGGGTGTTTCTGTTTTGCCTGTAAAATACTATAAATACAAAAGTGGGATTAAGTTTAAAATAGAGTGGGGTATAAAGACGTTTTTAAGCATACTTTGCGATTATAAAGGACGCTATTTTTATAAAAAATCGAAAGATTTTTTCGAAGGCAAGCAGTATGATATGGTTTTTTGTAGCTCGTGTTTTACTTTCCCATTAACTACTGCTGCAAAAACAGCAAAGAGGTTGAATGTACCTTTATTTGTCGATTTACGGGATATTGCAGAGCAATCGCCCGACGATAATCACTATCTGAATTTGAAACTTTCCGGATTCTTAGGGAATGTGATTGTTGATTTTTATAAAAAGATTAATGTAAAACGCAGGAATAAAGTATTGAGGATAGCGGATGGGGTAACTACTGTTTCTCCCTGGCACGTGCAAACTTTGTTGCAATACAACCCTAATACACACCTTATATACAATGGATTTGATGAAAATGTGTTTGTTCCTGAAAAGATGGAAGCGGATCGTTTTACTATTTCTTATTTCGGACGGGTTTATAATGAAAAAATGCGTAATCCGAGGCTCCTGTATGCTGCTCTTCGTAATTTGAAAGAGAACGGTGTCCTGTCACACCATAATACTGTTGTTAAATGGTTTATTGATGAGCAGTCAAAAGAAGTAATACGGAAGATAACAGAAGAATATGGCTTGAAGGACTTTATTCAGTACTATTCTTTTGTGGAGCCGGACAAGTTGTTGCCGGAAATGAATAAGAGTTCTATACTTTTGGTGTTGTGCAATATCGAAACTGAAAAGAGATATTTCGGAATAATGACAACCAAGTTTTTTGAGGCGATAGGGGTCAACCGGCCGGTTTTATGTATTCCGGATAACCGTGATAATTTATCAAAACTTATAAAAGACTCAAATTCGGGATTGGTAAGTTCGGATGTTTCAGAAGTAGAGAATTTTCTGCAACAAAAGTTTTTGGAGTGGAAACAAACAGGGCATACTAATGGAACTGTGAATGAGACTGTAAGAATGGATTTTTCGAGAAGGAAAGGTGCTGAAATTCTGGAAAAGCTCTTTTTAAGCACATTAAAAAAATAAAGAATGAGTACAATAAAAAAACTTATACCATATCGCCTTATACTTTTTCGTCGCAAATTACTTCCTTTTGTGCGGAAGGTTAAGAAAAAAAACTCTCAGCGTAAAGATACTATTCCAATACTTCACCTGCATCTTACCGACCATTGTAATCTTAATTGTCGGGGATGTGATAATTTTTCGCCGTTGGCGCCGGCTACTTCTTATGCTGATATTGAAGTGTTTGAAAAAGACTGTACGCGTATTGCAAAATTAATGGAGGGGCGTATTGACGAAATACAGCTATTGGGCGGGGAACCGCTGCTTCATCCTAAAATTATTGATTTTATGGAGATTACACGGAAGTGTTTTCCCAATACTCCTATTAACATTGTTAGCAACGGTCTTTTGCTGCCTAAGCAAACCACTGAATTTTGGGAAAGTTGCCGGAAAAACGATATACACATTATTGTAACCAAATATCCGGTAAAGCTCGACTATAAAAAGATAGAACAGCACGTAAGAGCCCAAGGGGTGGCATTTTCTTATTATGGAAATACCGAAAAAGTGGATAAAACCATGCAATGTATCCCTTTGGATGTTGAAGGTAAGCAGGATGCCCGCGATAGTTTCTTACGTTGCTCAAGGGCTAATCGCTGTATTTCTCTTGATGGTGGAAAGATTTACACCTGTTCGCTTATTCCTTATGTAAAATACTTCAATAAGCATTTCAACAAGGACTTAGTTGTTTCGCCTGCAGATTATATTGATATTTATGAAGCCAAAAGCGGCGATGAAATTTTGGATTTTGTTTCTAAGCCGGTACCCTTTTGCCGTTATTGCAACATTAAAGGTACAATATGGGATATAGGCTTTGGAGTATCAAAAAAAGATATTTCGGAATGGACGGGGGCAAGTAAATAGTTACAAACGC
This sequence comes from Paludibacter sp. 221, assembly GCF_010501035.1. Taxonomy (GTDB): domain Bacteria; phylum Bacteroidota; class Bacteroidia; order Bacteroidales; family Paludibacteraceae; genus QVMH01. Next base: position 14,324 of record NZ_QVMH01000042.1, on the reverse strand, counting down.
TTAATTGCGAGTTAAAAGTATCTTTATTTAGATAATTCATTATAAAAAATATAAACTTAGCAGAATACTTAACAAGTACAAAAGCAGATGCTTTCCATTCTTATTCCTGTATATAATTACGATATTACAAAGCTGGTAAGTGACTTGCATCAGCAAGCTCTGGATACTCTTGTTGATTTTGAGATTATTGTTATGGAAGATGGGTCGACATTGTATCTGGATGCGAACAGAAGGGTGGCTGACCTTAAATTTTGTCGTTATATCCCCTCGGAAGAAAATATAGGACGTTCGGCCGGCCGGAACAAGCTGGCTGAACTGGCTAAGTATGGTCATTTGATTTTTATAGACTGTGATGCTGAGGTTTGTTCTGCAAACTTTGTTAATAAGTATTTGAGTTTTGTACACGAAGAGTGTGTAGTAGTTGGGGGAACGGCTTACGACCCTAACGAAAAAAATCCGGATTATAGTCTCCGGTTGAAATATGGCAGGGAACGTGAGGCACGTTCGGCAAAAGACAGGGAAAAGCAGAAATACCAATCGTTCACTACATTTAATTTTTTGATAGCCAAATCGCTATTTGAGAAAATAAGGTTTGATGAATCTATCCGCAGCTATGGATACGAAGATACCGTATTTGGGCATCAGTTGGTAGAAAATGGTTATGAGGTTTTGCATATCGAAAACCCCTTAATTCATAAGGGACTGGATACGAACGATGTTTACATGCAAAAAACGGAAGGCGGGTTGAAAAATTTATATCTTTTGTACAAAACGGGACGGTATCCTTTTCTTGCCAATGAATCGAAGTTGCTTCACACTTTTGTCCTGATAAAAAGGATGGGGCTTAATGCCGTATTTGCGCTTTTTTTCAGAATGAATAGAAAAACATTGAAGAAGAGTTTATGCGAGCCGTCACCTTCATTACGTGTGTATGACTTGTATAAGTTATTATTTTTATGTTATATATCGCGGCAAAAATGACATCTTGTCACTCTCGCTAAACAAAACGTTTCCTTGTTTTGTTGTTTAAATCTGACAGATTTACCAGAAACCGTTTTGGCACAGAATATGCAAAACCGCAGTCAGAAAAATTAAGAGCCCCCTATATCCCCCAAAAAGGGGGACTAAAGGAAAGATTGTATAATCAAGGAAAATAAAAAATAAAATAAAATTAGAAGTATAACTTAGCTTTTTTTGAAGCCTCCCTTTTGGGGGAGGTTTTGGAGGGGCAAATAAAAAATTTAGACGTATGAACATTAAACCATTAGCAGACCGTGTGTTGGTAAAGCCGGCGGCGGCAGAAGAAAAAACTGTAAGCGGAATCATTATTCCTGATTCGGCAAAAGAGAAACCTCTGAAAGGTGAAGTTGTTGCAGTAGGAAAAGGAACTAAAGATGAAGAAATGGTTGTTGCAGTAGGCAACAATGTGTTGTATGGAAAATATGCCGGAACCGAATTGGAGTGGGAAGGCGAAAAGTATTTGATTATGCGCCAATCAGACATTTTGGCGATAATATAATCAGAACCCTGACAGGGGCTCAAAAAATAGTAAATAGTAAATAATAAAATAGTAAATAGAGTTATGTCAAAAGAAATTCTTTTTAATATCGATGCCCGCGACCAACTGAAAAAAGGTGTTGACGAATTGGCAAATGCAGTGAAAGTGACACTTGGACCTAAAGGCCGCAATGTGATTATTGAGAAAAAATTTGGTGCACCTCACATCACAAAGGATGGTGTGACTGTTGCAAAAGAAATAGAACTGGAAGACCCATTCCAAAATCTTGGAGCACAGCTTGTAAAAGAAGTAGCTTCGAAAACAGGTGATGATGCCGGTGACGGTACAACTACTGCAACCGTGTTGGCACAATCAATCGTTAGCGTAGGGTTGAAAAACGTAACTGCGGGAGCTAATCCAATGGATTTGAAACGCGGTATCGACAAGGCGGTTGTTGCTGTTGTTGAAAACATCAAAACTCAGGCTGATGCTGTGGGCGATAATTATGATAAAATAGAACAGGTTGCTACTGTTTCGGCAAACAATGATGCTTCAATTGGTAAATTGATTGCTGATGCAATGCGTAGAGTTTCTAAAGATGGCGTTATCACTATCGAAGAGGCTAAGGGAACTGATACTACTATCGAGGTAGTGGAAGGTATGCAGTTCGACCGTGGTTATATTTCGGCTTATTTCGTTACCAATACGGAAAAAATGGAAGTAGAAATGGAAAAACCATATATCCTTATCTACGACAAGAAAATATCTAACCTGAAAGAGTTTTTGCCAATATTGGAAGCATCTGTGCAAACAGGACGTCCGTTGTTAATTATTGCAGAAGATGTTGATAGCGAAGCATTGACTACTTTAGTCGTTAACCGCCTGCGTTCTCAACTTAAAATATGTGCTGTGAAAGCTCCGGGATTCGGCGACCGCCGCAAGGAAATGCTTGAAGATATTGCTGTATTGACAGGTGGAACAGTTATTTCGGAAGAAAAAGGTATTCAACTTGAAAATGCAACTTTGGAAATGCTGGGTACTGCCGACAAAATTACAGTGGATAAAGACAATACTGTAATTGTAAACGGTGCAGGTGCGAAAGCTAATATTGATGCACGTATCGGACAGATTAAAGCTCAGATAGCTTCTACAACTTCTGATTACGACCGCGAAAAACTACAGGAACGTTTGGCTAAATTGTCAGGTGGTGTTGCTGTATTGTATGTGGGTGCTGCATCGGAAGTGGAAATGAAAGAGAAGAAAGACCGTGTGGACGATGCTTTGAGCGCAACCCGTGCTGCTATCGAAGAAGGAATCGTTCCGGGTGGTGGTGTGGCTTATATCCGTGCTATCGACTCGCTGTCGAAAGTGAAAGCTGATAACGAAGATGAAGCTACTGGTGTTGATATAGTGAAACGTGCTATCGAAGAGCCACTTCGCCAGATAGTAGCAAATGCAGGTAAAGAAGGTGCTGTAGTGGTACAAAAAGTTCGCGAAGGTAAAGGTGACTATGGTTACAACGCGCGTACTGATGTTTACGAAAACTTCTTTAAAGCAGGTGTGGTTGACCCCGCCAAAGTTACCCGTGTAGCATTGGAAAATGCAGCTTCAATTGCAGGTATGTTCCTTACTACAGAGTGCGTGATAACTGAGAAGAAAGAAGAAAACCCGGCTCCGGCAATGCCAATGGGCGGCGGAATGGGTGGTATGATGTAATCTTTTTCAAAAAGTATAAAATCGAAAAACTCCGGTAGATTAATTTCTATCGGAGTTTTTTAGTGTTTCGTGTGATGAAGATTAATTGAAACCTGTAGTTTGTTTTAAATCAACTTTTCTTACATCGGTGCTGGCTTCAATTTCGAAAATTTCGAGGTCGAAGTATTCTACAGCCGCTATCAGGTGGTCGAAAATATCCGACATGATGTTTTCATACGCAATCCATTTTGTAGTATTAGTAAAGGCGTATATTTCCAACGGCATACCTGTTGGGGTGGGGGCAAGCTGACGCACCATCATGGTGAATCCTTTGTGCGTATCGGGGTGGTTGTGAAGATACCATTCGATATATTGGCGGAAAAGCCCTCCGTTTGTCAGATTTCGTCCGTTTACGGCAAGACTTCTGTCTGCCCCAATGCGGGTGTTGTGTTCTTGGATTTCTTTTTGGCGTGCGTCGATATAATCGGCTATACCCTGAATTTTTTTGAAACGCGGAAGTTCGTCATCCGAAATATAGCGGATGCTATTTTGTTTCAGCATGATTGCCCGTTTGATACGCCTTCCCCCTGCTTTTTCCATTCCCCGCCAGTTTTGGAACGAGTCTGAAACCAACGCATAAGTAGGAATGGTTGTAATGGTTTTATCAAAGTTTTGCACTTTCACGGTAGTAAGGTTTACTTCCAGTACATCTCCGTCCGCACCATATTTAGGCATGGTAATCCAGTCGCCTATGTGTATCATATCGTTGGTAGTTACCAGTACGCTGGCAACAAAGCCTTTGATAGAGTCCTGAAAAATAAGCATGATGACAGCCGACCCTGCAGCTATTGCGGTAAAGAAATATCCGACAGATTTTCCGGTGATAATAGAGTAACATACAACTATACCGAAAATAACCAGTACAGTCATTACCACTTGTTGATAGCTTTTTATTGGTTTGTCCTGAAAGCTGGGCTTGTGGGATAGGATGTCGAATCCTGTCTTTACCAGCGACATGATTATCTGAATGAATATCAAGACAGCCCAAATATCAGCCAGTTTATCCAGTGGAATAATCCAAGTGGAAAAGTTTTTGAATATAATAGGAATGAAGTTTTTAACTAAGATATAAGGTATGAAAAGCGAGAGATATAAGGGAAATTTGTTTTTAGTAAGGTAGTTAAGCCATGATAACCTTTTTAGTTTTGTAGTTTTCCGGATGAAAAAATTAACCAGCCATCTTATCAAAGCTGTGGTAATGGTAGCAAAAAGCGCAACAATCAGGAGGTTTATTAATAAGTCGAGATAAGCCGACCAATTTTCGGATAATCCCCATTTTAAGAAAAGGTCGTATAGGCGGCCTGAAAAGATGTTTTCGTTTATTTCCATGATAAAAAATTGAATTAGTGTTTTTACTTGTTTTCTTTTGCTTTGAAGGCAAGCCCGTAGAGTTTCATTTGCTTCACCATTGCCACCAAACCGTTTGAGCGGGTAGGCGAGAGGTGTTCGCGCAGGCCTATTTTTTCAATGAAATACAAGTCTGCATTTACAATTTCATCGGGTGTGTGTCCCGATAGCACATCAATCAGCAAGTGAACTATTCCTTTTACCAGTACCGCGTCGCTGTCTCCTTTAAATATGATTTTACCATCTTGCATCTCAGCATGAAACCATACGCGGCTCTGGCAGCCTTCGATGATGTTTTGCGGGGTTTTGTATTTCTCGTCCAGTGGGTCGAGAGAGTTGCCGAAATCAATTAATAAGGCATATTTGTCCATCCAGTCGTCAAACTGGGCAAATTCTTCAATAATCTGGTCTTGTCTTTCGTTGATAGTCATATTGTTTTTTTCTGAAATAATTTTTTTTGAATAGTTACATCCGGCAAGCTGCACGGAGCTGCCGTTCGGAAATTTGCTTTATACTAAAGGTCTTGGCTCTTGGCTCTTGGCTCTTGGCTCTTGACTCTTGACTCTTGACTCTCTAAGTCTATCGAAGCATCTCGCTTACTTTCTTTACAGCTTCTACAAAAGTGTCAATTTCTTCTTTCGTGTTGTAAAAAGCAAAAGAAGCGCGGACAGTACCGGGTATCCCCAGCGAATCAATAAGAGGCTGTGCACAATGATGCCCTGTCCTCACGGCAATTCCCAGTTTATCCAGCAGCATCCCCATGTCGTAAGGGTGTATGTTGCCAACGAGGAAGGAAATAACAGCGCTTTTTTCTTTTGCTGTTCCTATTATCCTTAATCCTTCTACCTCTGATAATTTGGCAGTAGCGTAATTCAGCAGTTCTCGTTCGTAGTTATCTATATTCTGCAACCCTATTTTTTCTACATATTGTATAGCTTCGGCAAGTGCTACAGAGCCTACGTAGTCGGGTGTGCCCGCTTCAAACTTAAAGGGTAATTCGTTGTATGTGGTTTTTTCAAACGTAACGGTCGAAATCATTTCTCCACCTCCCTGATAGGGCGGCATCAGGTTCAGCCATTTTTCTTTTCCATACAGTACGCCTATGCCTGTAGAGGCATATATTTTATGACCTGAGAAAACGTAAAAATCGGCATCCAGTTCGGTCACATTAACCGGAAGGTGTGGTACTGCCTGTGCACCGTCAACCAATACCGGAATTTCGTTTTTATGTGCAATGTTAATAATCTCTTTTACAGGGTTTATTGTTCCCAATACGTTTGATACGTGCGCTATGGCTACTAAGCGGGTTTTTTCGTTCAGCAGTTGTTTATATTCGTCCATAAGCAGCTCGCCCCTGTCATTCATCGGGATGACGCGCAATTTCATTCCTTTGCGCTCGCACAGCATTTGCCAGGGCACTATGTTGGAGTGGTGCTCCATAACGGATACTACAATTTCGTCCCCTTCTTTGCAAAATGCTTCGCCAAAGGAGAATGCTACAAGGTTTATAGCTTCGGTAGTGCCACGTGTGAATATGATTTCGTGATTGTTTTTCGCGTGGATAAAATTGGCAATAATGCCGCGCGAATTTTCATTAGCTTCGGTAGCTACCTGGCTTAAATAGTGTACTCCGCGATGTATGTTTGCGTTGTAATGGTAGTAAGCGTCTTCTATTTTTTCGACTACACAGCGGGGCTTTTGCGTAGTGGCTGCATTGTCGAAATAAATAAGGTTTTTACCATGTATTTTTTCAGTAAGGATAGGGAAATCGTTCCTTATATCTTGTATGTCGGAGTTAGTCATGTTAGTTGTTTAGCCTTTTATTTTTTTTGTCAATACAAAAATACGGATATTTTATCAATATGACAATTGTAAGTTATTACTTGTTTGCTGTTGTGGTGAGGTGAAGAATTGATTTTCTCACCTGAACAATACTGTTGTTTGGTTGTTGTAAATAACAACTAAAAGAGTATTGCTTTCGGGTGTTAGTTTGCACGGTTCAATTATTTTGTTTATTTTGCGAACATACAAATCAGGAAAGGTTGCTCTCTTTTTATGAATAAATGGCTTTATATTTGTGTCTTATGGCTTGATATAAAGGCAAAATAACAGAAAGAATACTACAGATGAAGAAAGAAAAACTGGAATTAGAATATCCTCTTAAATCAACATCAATTAATATCTTATGGAATACTATCGGTACTCCTTACGGATTGTCGGAATGGTTTGCAAACGATGTGAATGTGAAAGGTGAGGATTATATATTTTCGTGGGATGATTATGAACAGATTGCTAAAAGAATAGCTGTCAAACCACAGGAATATATACGTCTGCAATGGGAAGATGATGCTGATACCGATTGTTATTTTGAAATGCGTATTCTTAAGCATGAGCTTTCGGGCGATTTATCGCTTATGGTGACTGAATTTGTGGAACCGGACGACCGGGAGGATGAGATCATACTTTGGGATAAGCACATAGAAGACCTTCGCAGCAAAATAGGACGTTAATCTTTTTTGTCTTTCCACGCGACGGATTTGCGCGGGAGCAATGCAATATCTTTTATTTTTAAGCATATTTCGCATATGTAAGCATGTTTTATTAAACTTTTTGACGTAATTTTGTACCTTTAAAAGACAATCCTCTACGTGTGAAAAAGATTGATATCTACATGTTGAAGCGTTTTTTTACGCTTTTTGTAATGACATTTCTTATATGTATCTTCATATTGTTGATGCAATTTTTGTGGATGCATGTAAAAGACCTCGTAGGCAAGGGAATTTCCATCTCGATATTAGCCGAGTTTTTTCTTTATGCTTCTTTTACAACAGTTCCTTTGGGATTGCCGTTGGCTATCCTTTTGGCTTCGCTGATGACTTTCGGGAATCTGGGTGAAAATTTCGAACTTACCGCGATGAAGGCGGCCGGAATATCCTTGTTCCGCATCATGCGTCCCCTTATTATTTTCATCGCATTTGTAAGTGTTGGTGCCTTTTATTTTTCCAACAATGTACTACCGATTGCACAGTCCAAGCTATGGGCATTGATTTTTTCACTCAGGCAAAAATCGCCGGAGCTGGATATCCCTGTTGGTGAGTTTTACTCAGGGATAAATGGGCTTAATGTGTATGTGCGGGGAAAAGACGGACGGATATTGAAAGATTTGATGATATATGATTTCTCTTCAGGATTTAATAATGCTACGGTAATGACAGCCGATTCGGGATATGTACAACTTACGGCAGACAATAAGCATTTGTTGCTGACCTTGTACGATGGCGAAAGTTTTGAAAACCTGAAGGAGCAAAAAAAGGCTTCCAAAGACGCAAGTATCCCTTATCGCCGTGAAGTATTCAAGCAGAAGGAAATTCTGATTGATTTTGATTCGGAACTGAATCGTTATGACGAATCATTGTTGCAAGACCAGCATGTAAGTAAAAATGTCAACCAGCTTATATATTCGATTGATTCAGTAGGGAAAGTTTTGGATGAGAAATTGGAACAGCAGGGGCGGGATGTGCTTCAGCGCAATTATCTTGGTAGAGAAACAAATAATGGTAACGAACTGAAATTTGAAGAGGGGATAGACATACAGCAATACAGCTTGGATTCATTATTCATGTCTCTTGAGCAGGTGGTAATGGAGGAGGCTATGACGCAAGCGGTTACCAAAGCTAAGGAAAAGAAAGAGCAGATACAGTACAATAAAATAATGGTGAACGATTCGATAGTTTACGTGCGCAGGCACCTGATAGAGTTGCACCGTAAGTTTACCTTATCGTTTGCTTGCCTTATATTCTTCTTTATAGGTGCCCCGCTTGGTGCTATCATACGTAAAGGGGGGCTTGGCATGCCGGCGGTAGTGTCGGTGTTGATGTTTGTAGTTTACTATATAATAGATAATACCGGGTACAAGATGGCACGCGAAGGCCTGTGGGAGGTATATCAGGGGATGTGGTTGAGCTCGGCAGTACTTCTTCCGATAGGTATTTTCCTTACATACAAGGCGGCGGTGGATGCCACTTTATTCAGTTCCGACCAGTATAAAAAGGTATGGGAAAACATAAAGACTAAAATCACAAATTTAATAAAACGAAATAAGAAAACTAAACCTGAAACAAAACAAGCATAACTAAAAATATGGAACCGATAAAACTAAATTCGATAGAAGAAGCTATCCAAGATATTCGCGATGGGAAATTTGTAGTTGTGGTAGATGACGAAGACCGCGAGAATGAAGGCGATTTTATCTGTGCGGCAGAAAAGATAACTCCTGAGATGGTCAACTTTATGATAACCCACGGGCGGGGGGTTGTTTGTGCACCTATTACTGAGGAACGCTGCGAGGAACTGCAACTGGAGATGCAATCGCAAAAAAATACTTCCATTCATGCTACTCCCTTTACAGTGAGCATTGATAAGTTGGAAGGATGTACTACAGGCGTTTCTGCTGCCGACAGGGCTGCGACGATACAGGCCTTAGCCGACCCTGCTTCCACTCCGGAAACTTTTGGGCGTCCGGGGCATATCTTCCCGCTTCGTGCATGTACACGGGGTGTGTTGCGCCGTGCCGGGCATACCGAGGCTGCTGTTGATTTGGCACGCCTTGCAGGGCTGTATCCGGCGGGTGCCCTGATTGAAATAATGAATGAGGATGGTACAATGGCACGTTTGCCCCAGTTGATGGAAGTAGCTAAAAAATATAATCTGAAAATTATCTCGATAGAAGATTTGATAGCTTACCGCCTTAAAAATGAGTCGCTGATAATAGAAGAAGGCGAGAAGGTGGATATGCCTACTGCATACGGGCATTTTAAGCTTATTCCGTTCCGCCAGTTATCCAATGGCAAAGAACACGTGGCTCTGATAAAAGGGGAATGGAAAGACGACGAACCTATCTTAGTGCGTGTTCATTCGTCGTGCATGACGGGAGATATTTTTGGCTCGTGCCGCTGCGAGTGTGGAGAGCAACTTCACAAGGCAATGGAAATGATAGAGAAAGAAGGAAAAGGCGTTATTGTCTACATGAATCAGGAAGGAAGGGGCATAGGACTAATGAATAAGATGAAAGCCTATAAACTGCAGGAAGAAGGGTTAGACACGGTTGATGCAAACCTTCACTTGGGATTTGAAGCGGATGAGCGTGACTACGGTATTGGCGCACAGATATTGAGGGCGGTGGGTGTGAGTAAAATCCGGCTGATGACAAACAACCCGAAAAAAAGAGTAGGTTTGGAGTCGTATGGATTGTCTATTGTAGAAAATATTCCTTTGGAAATTACTCCAAATAAATACAACGTATTTTATATGAAAACGAAAAAGGAACGTATGGGACACGATTTGCATTTGCCCGAAAACGTGAAATAATTATAAACTACGGATGTTATACTTAACACTTCGTTGTAAAATCAATTAAATAACCGATTTTTAACTTAATAGATTAAGAATATAGTACGCCAAGACGCTAAGAATCTACGAAAAAGAAAATGTATGGCATTTTTCTCTTTTTAGCTTGCGTCTTATTTGAAAATCAGACATATAAAAAGACGCTATAAAAAACACCTTGTGTTTTTTATCCTTTCCGTCTTAGCGTCTTGGCGTACAAAAAATATAGCGAACTATTGATATTTGAATTATTACTATAATGACGAAAACTGCATTCATTACAGGAACTACTGCCGGATTTGGCGAAGCAATGGCTTACCGTATGGCAATGCTTGGGTATAGGCTGGTAATAACAGGACGCAGAAAAGAGCGTTTGGATGAATTGACCGGAAAACTATGCTCGGAATATAAGTGTGAGTGTGTATCACTTTGTTTTGATGTAAGGGATTACGACGCTTGCGTGGAGGCGGTAAATTCGTTGCCGGAGTCGTTCAGAGATATTGATGTGCTGGTGAATAATGCCGGTCTGGCTGCGGGCGCAGCCCCTTTTGATGAGAGCTTGCTGGATGATTTTGAACGTATGATTGATACGAATGTGAAAGGGCTTATCTATATTACCAAATTGCTTGTACCCCGTATGATAGAACGGAAAAAAGGTCATATAGTCAATATATCGTCGATAGCAGGTATCGAAGTATATCCTAACGGAAGTGTGTATTGTGCGTCGAAACATGCGGTAAATGCCGTGACGAAAGGGCTCCGTCTCGACTTGGTAAAATATGGTATAAAGGTAAGTTCTATTTCGCCGGGCATGGCTGAGACAGAGTTCTCCATAGTGCGCTATCATGGCGACGAGGATAAGGCAAAAGCCGTATATCAGGGGATAGTTCCTTTAAATGCAGAGGATATTGCCGATACGCTCGAATTTATAGTAACCCGTCCCGACCATGTCAGCATTAACGATATACAGCTGAACCCTAAGCAACAGGCTAATACATATATGACATATAGAGATAGTCAGTAGTTACAAGCATAAAATATCTGTAGGGACGAAAGATTTTTCGCCCGATAAAATAAAAAGAGAGCAAAGGATAAATCCGCTAAACGGGAATAATAATTAAACATTAATAATTTAAATCCGTGTCTTGGTATCTCCGTGTTTTGAAAACAAAAGCTATGTGTACCTATGTGGGAACTAACTGAACCTATGTGGCACAAAATAAAAACTAATTAAGACGATGTACTTATCCGGTAATTATGATGCAGAGAGTAAAAATAAAGTTTTTTAATTCTCCTGCCATTAGATATTGAAAAATAAACTATATTTGTAACAATGTATTTATGTGAACTATTTTGTTGAAAGACAAAATAACTTGAAAACTAATAAAACATCTTGAAAATGAACTCACTTGAAGAAAACAAGGAACAGGAAATGGTACCAGTAGAACAACAGCAAAATGTTGAAGTAGAAAAATCACCGGAAGTTGTATCAGAGGAGGTTAAGGCTGAAAATCAGACTTCTGATGAGGCAGTGCATGCGCCGGATAGTGAAAAAACTTCGGAGGAAGCTGTGCAAGAGCCTGTTCAAGAGGAAAAAGTGGTTCAGACGGACAGTAATAAGGCAAAGTCTGATTACAATTCGTACGACAGAAAAGAATTGGTAGAGGCTTTGAGAGAGCTTTTAGCAAAGGAGGTAGAGGATATAAAGGAAGATGTTGAGCTTATAAAACAATTATTTTATAAGAGACAAAAGGCTGAAATTGAAGCAGCAAAGAAATCTTTTATTGAAAATGGAGGTGAAGAAGCTGATTTTAAACCGAAAAAAGATGAACTTGAAGGTATATTGAAAACCCTGTTGGGTGACTTCCGCTCAAAAAAAGCTGCGCTTCAGGCTCGTATTGAACAAGAGAAGGAAAATAATTTGTTGCAAAAACAGCATATTCTGGAGCAAATGAAAACTTTGACCGAAACGACAGATGATGTTTCGAGTCATATAAATGAGTTTAAAGAATTGCAACAAAAATGGAAAACCATCGGTCAGGTTCCGGCTACCATGTCTACTGAGTTGTGGAAACAATATAATCTGTATCAAGAGAAGTTCTGGGATTTGATTAAGATAAATAACGAGCTTCGCGAATATGATTTCAAAAAGAATCTGGAAACTAAAACAGCCATTTGTGAGGCAGCAGAGCGTTTACTTGGTGAAGACGATATAGTAGTAGCTTCGCGCCAACTGCAAAAACTACATGAAGAATGGCGTGAGATAGGACCTGTGGCACGTGATATGCGTGAGTCGGTGTGGAACAGGTTTAAAGAAGTTACCAGCGAAATAAACAAAAAACATCAGGCATATTACGATGGTTTGAAGAAAGGTGAAGAAGAAAACGAAACCCTGAAAATAGCTGTTTGCGAAAAGATAGAAGCTGTAGATACTTCAGAACTAAAAACATACAACGCATGGGATAAGGCTACCGAAACGGTCATGTCTTATCAGGAAGAATGGCGTGCTATAGGTTTTGCTCCCCGAAAAGTTAATCAGAAATTGTTCGAGCGTTATCGTAATGCATGTGATACTTTCTTTGCAGCCAAAGCAGCTTTTTATAAAGCCGCCAAAGCTGAAATGACAGAGAATTTTGAAAAGAAAAAAGCATTGTGCGAACAGGCTGAGGCAATGAAAGATAGTACAGACTGGAAAGAAACATCTGACAAGTTTGTGAAAATACAGCGTGAGTGGAAAGAAATTGGTCCTGTGCAAAAGAAATATTCGGATGAATTGTGGAAACGGTTCATTGCTGCTTGTGATTATTTCTTTGAGCAAAAGGGCAAAAATGTTACCGACCAGCGTTCGGTAGAAGCGGATAACCTGGCGAAAAAGCAGGAAATAATTGCAAAAATAGAAGGTTTGGATACCTCCAATCCGTCAGAAGCATATAATATGCTGAAAGGCTTGATGGAGGAGTTCCGCAGCGTAGGTTTTGTTCCGTTTAAAGAAAAGGACAAGGTTTATAAAGCATATCGTACGGCAATAGATGCTAAGTTTGATGTGTTGAATATAGATGCAAGTAACCGCCGTATGGAGTCGTTCCGCAGTAACCTGGAAGATATGGCTGATAAAGGTGACCGTAAACTTTACCGTGAGCGTGATAAGCTGGTGCGTACTTATGAGCATCTTAAGTCGGAAATAGCTACTTACGAAAATAATATCGGTTTCTTCTCGGCTACTTCGAAAAAAGCCGACAATATGCTGAAAGAGATGGAACGCAAAATTGAAAACCTTAAAGAGGAGTGTAAGCTGATTGAGCAGAAAATAGAACTGATTGATGAAAAACTTTAATGTTTTTCATGCACAATCAAGGGTGAAAAAGTAAAACTCTTTTCACCCTTGATTGTGATAAATTTGTTTTATATTTTAGTATAAAGATTTCAGAGATTCTTTCTTTCGTTAAATATTTGCCTCAAAAAATCAAAGCCCTTACTTTTGCATCTGCATTCTTCGAGCAAAAATGAAGAATGAAAATTGAAAAATGAATCTTTCTCTACAAATAACACCTAAAAAAAATGCTCTTGCAAACGTTAAAATGTTTGTAAATAGCATTATTATGTTAGAGAGAGAGA